>JAFTGL010000015.1 GCA_017457955.1 Ruminococcus sp. | reverse complement strand
TGCCGCTGTCATCACTCCCGCCGCAAAGCCTGTCAACGCCCTCGAAACATTCACACTCAGCGATCGTTTCATAAAGAAAACAACAGCAGAACCGAGCGTCGTACCGATAAACGGGATCATTAACCCTGATATCACAGATGCGGTCATAAGCTCACCTTCCTGTGCTGAATGATAAACGCTTTCTTTGACATAGATATACTCCTTATCATGATCCGTCTACCGCTTCGGAAACCACGGGATACAGCGGTTCACCATTCTGCAATACTCCACGTACGCTTCGCCGTAAAGTTCCCGGAGCCACTTCTCTTCCGTTTGCTTCAACAGGATGGTAAGAAACGCCCGGTAAAGGAACGGCAGGATCAGAAACAGCACATTTCCTCCGATCATCAGCACGCCTGTGCAAAGGATGAGGATAGCCGAGTAGATCGGATTGCGCACCAGCGCATATGCTCCTGTTGTCACCAAATGATTATGGCGTATCCCGTCATCGATCTTTGTGATGATGACCGCGTATACCCACAGGAATATCGCAAAGAGGATCAATATGATCCCGACTGCGATCAGCGGGATCCTCAAGATCGTTATATAGCCGAATCGAAGCGGCGGCAGGTTCCCGCAAAACATCGCCGCAACCGTAAGCGCGATCACAACGACGCCGAATACAGGTCCCGGTCCGTAGATCGGCAGATGATCTTTTCTGTTTTTCATCCGCATCACTCCGTGAAGTTAGTTATCGCTAACCGCATTATAACACAACCCACTAAAAAACTCAATATCCTCTTGATGATTATGAAAATCAAACTGAAAGAACCTATAATATACCAGAAATACAAATGTATCAGGAGGAATTCTGCATATGTTTTCTTACTCCTTATTGCATTTCTTTGATCTGTGTGGTATCATAATTATGCTACATAATTTACAATTAAATAATCATATCTTAGTATGAGTAAATATAGCTATTGCATAGTTATATTTATCTTATTTGTGACCATCTTAAACTTGTAAAAAACACAAGCTCAAATGGTCACATATAAAGCTTTGCTTAGATATGGTTGATTGTAAATTGTGTAGCAGCAATGAGCTATGTGTTTTTCGGCGTAGCTTCATCTTGTATGTTGCTGCGCTTTTTTTATTTCACTGCTGAACCATGACAGATAAAGAAAAAACCGCTCTTTTCATCGGCAACCGCGATTGTTACCAGGTGAAAGAAGCGGATATCGAACAGGCTATCATGCAAGCGATAGAAAACGGTATCGAAATATTTCTGAACGGAGGTCAGGGATATTTTGATAAGACCTGTGCCGCTATTGTCCATAGATTGAAGAAGAATTACCCCCCAACTCAAAAATATACTTGTTATCCCCTACCGTGATTTCAAGGTTTTCAACGATTTATTATTTGACGAGATCATCTATCCCTTTGAAGCACATTCCTTTTCTTACTACACCTATAAAGGCGGGATTCCAAAGCGCAATCGCTGGATGGTCGATCACGCAAGCGTCGCTGTCAGTTATGTTTATCGGGCAGGCGGAGCGGAAAAAACGTTGAAATACGCAAAGAGAACCGGCTTAAAAATCATCAGTTTGTTATGAAGTTATGCACGATCCCACACTTTCCTTCCGGGTCAAGTGTAAGACTTACAGTATAAAGACAATATCCAAGATACAGAAAGGAACACCGAACATGAAACACACAAATAAGCACACCATGAAAACCGCAGTCGCTGTGACCGTAGCGACTCTCGTATTCTCTACTTCCCTGCTCCTGACAGGCTGCGGAGAGGATACCAAAAACACCAACGCCACAGAAGCAACTCAGTCCGCGCAGGCAACTACTGCCACTATCAATAAGAACGAAACCACAGCCACCGGGATCACCGCTACTGAGACTGTAAAAGGTACAGATCCCACTACCGCAAAGGCTGAGACAACCGCTCCCGAAAAGGCGACCGAAGCGAAATCGTCGAGCAGTTCGAGCAGTAAGTCCGACAGCTCTTCCTCTTCTTCCAAGTCAAGTGGCGGCTCCGGCGGTTCTTCTTCTAACTCCGGTAGCGGTTCATCGGGCGGCGGCTCTTCAAGCAAATCGTCCGGCGGCGGTTCGTCGACCAGCTCCAAGAGTTCGAGCAGCGCGGCTGATCCCCACGCAGGCAAGACCTACCATGAAGCGGTATACGAGAACGTTTGGGTTGTAGATCAGGCAGCTTGCTCTTATGAAGAGCCGGTATATGAAGAAAGACAAATCACTGTATGTCACGTTTGCGGCGCAGAGTTTGATACTTCATATGATACGAGCACATTTTATGACCACATCATTAATCACGAGCTTGCAGGTGAAGGAAGTGGTTATCATAGTGATGTCCGCAAGATTCAGACCGGTACCAAAACCGTCAACGTTCCCGAAGAGGGACATTACGAAAAGAAGCTGGTCAAAGAAGCCGGCTGGTATTAAAAGACTGCCGCAACTGTTGGGTCACACAGGAAATACTCTCTAACGATTCAGCTCGCTCGCTAACTCTTTCTTGTACTTATAGTAAGTGTTGCGGCTCAAACCGGTCAGCTTTATGACTTCACCGTCGTTCAGCGTACCTCTGAAATCCTTACTATGTTTCTCGATAAGCGCCTTTGCGGGCGCTTTCTTTTTTATGTTGAGAGTTGCACCGGCTTTTTGCCCGATCTGCTTGCCTTTGCGCCTGGCAGTCTCTATCCCCTCTGCCGTGCGCTTGTGAAGATCATCGACCTCTTTTTGAGACTGTTAGATCGTCTTTTGAGCTTTCCAAAAGATACTATTTACAAATTCAGGCAAGGAAAAGTCATTCCTTCCAGATTGGAATTAGCAAGAATCTGCATTGCTTTAGAACTAACTGAATTAGCTGTAAAACAGTTGTTTAAAGCTTTCAGATATGATTATGATGCAGGATATGATCAAGACAATCAATATATGATTATAGCGGCTTTGTTCAATATCAGAACAACTGCTCAAATCGCACCTTCTCAACTGAATAGAAACCTAAAATAATGAATTTTTGTAATGTTGCCGCCTGGTATTTTAAAATCAAAAATCTCATAAGTTTTTACAGAGGTGATCGAATGATTGAAGTCAATAATCAGTTTAAGACAGATAATCAAAAAGAACTCAAAAGCAGTGTTAATGACGCACTGTTACAGATTATTCTAAGGAATATTAAGCATTGAAGAAAGACAGTCTATATGTTATACCGATATCGGTTTATATCACATATAGATACACGCTTTCTTAGGAAAGGGTACGGTTTATATGTTACAACAGAATAACAACCTTTCTCCTTTGAAAGCAGCTTTATATGTTCGTCTTTCGAGGGAGGACAGAGATAAAATACGAAAGGAAGATGATTCGGAAAGCATCATTAATCAGCAGACAATGCTGATCAACTATTGTAAGGATAATCAAATAGAGATTTATAACATCTATAACGACGAAGATTTCAAAGGCTCAGACCGAGACCGCCCCGCATTCAAACGTTTGATACAAGACGCGGAAAGCCGTAAGTTTAATATGGTGCTTTGCAAAACGCAATCAAGATTTGCGCGTGATATGGAGCTTGTAGAAAAGTATATAAACGGTTTATTCCTTATTTGGGGTATTCGGTTTGTCGGACTTGTCGATCATGCGGATTCGACCAATAAATTTAACCGCAAGCAGCGACAAATCAATTCGCTTGTCGATCAATGGTATTTAGAAGATTTATCTGATAACATCAAGGCTACAATGGCTTCAAAACGCAGACAAGGCTTATGGGTAGGTGCATTTGCACCGTATGGCTATATCAAAGATCCCGATAACAAGAATCATTTGATCGTTGATGAAGAGGCTGCCGAAGTCGTCAGATACATTTTTAATTTGTATTTACAAGGCTACGGCATTACCCCTATCGCCCGAAAACTGAATGAACAAGGTATACCGAACCCTGCAACCTACAAGCAGCAGCATGGTCAACCGTTTCAGAATTCACACAAGGATTGTTCCGATATCTGGCACACTTATTCTATCGGAAGAATGCTGTCGAATTTAGTCTATCGCGGCTGTGTCGTACAAGGTATGACAGAGAATATATCCTATAAATCCACTAAGAAACGCAAGAAGCCACAGGATGAATGGGACATTGTCGAGGGCATGCACGAGCCGATCATCGACCAAGATACTTGGGACAGGGTACAACGGCTGAGAGCCGGTAAGCCAAAACCCGGTAACTTCGGCACACCTAACATCTTCGCAGGAAAAGTAAGATGTCTTAATTGCGGTAGTTCTATGCGAATATACTACACGCATCATGAAAGGTATTTTCGCTGCCTGACTAACTATTACGCACGCGGAAGATGTTCAGGTGCATTCGTTTCCGAAAAGGTCTTGCAAAGGGAAGTTCTCAAACAGATTCAGCTATTGTATCAGCAGTTTGTTGATGAAGCGTACATATCCGAAAATCTGAGTATCAAAAGCGGATATGAGGATAAAATAAAGACGCTGAAATCAAAGATAAAGACAGCCGAGCAGTCGATTGAGAAGCTGAATAAACGGTTTAAAAATCTCTATCTTGATAAGCTCGACGATGTAATCTCAAAAGAAGAATTCTTACTATTATCCGAGGATTGTAAAACAAGCAAGCAAGCGTTGGAACAGAATATAGCGGACTATCAAAAAGAGATAGACTATATCACCGCACAAAGAGCCGATTCAAACAATCAGCTTGATGTTATACGGCAATTCAAGGATATAAAGGAATTAGATAGCTTGACGGTCAACACTTTAATTGATTACATAGAAGTCGGCGGCAGTAAAAACCGCCGTATCATCAACATTCATTGGAATTTATAAAAAACGATGAGCGTGTGATCTATGTAGTGCATTGATAGCCTTTTGAGAGCAGAAAGCGAGAACCACCTATGACAACATCCTGCGCTTCTGCGACGATCCAGACGTCATCGACCCGATCCGCTTCCTCAGAGCCAGAGAGGTCGTGCACTATCAGCGCTTCGGTGAAAACCTGCGTCTGCTGACCGACAAGCTCGACAGCAAGAATTTCTATGCCTTCAATCCAAGTTTTGACAAACACTGCTTCAACAAGAAAAAGAAAGCAAAATAGCATTATCGCACAAAGGATCATAACCATCCGTTCAGCGGGTGGTTATGATTTACAATAACGGAATTATTTACAATCCTCTCGAAACCCCTTGACTTTTTTGAATTTTTGTAGTACATTTGTTCTATAGAATATATGTTTGAATTCGCGTACAGAGGTAGAGAAATGATCCGACAATATGAAAAAATATATGTGAAGGTAAATTCCGATTTTGATTCCACCGGCTACATGGTGCCCAAGACGATCACATGGACCGACGGCAGAACCTTCGAGATCGAAGCGGTCAAGGACTTTCGCCCCGCTTCCACGCTGATCAAAGGACACAGCGGCGATTGTTATACCGTTGTTATCCGCGGTAAAGAAAAACATCTTTTCTTTGAAAAGACAGGCGATCTTTTTACCGCCCGCATCGGACGGTGGTTTATCGAACGCCCGAGGGCAAGTTAAGGCAACACCGCATAGGGAGGATTCATTTTGGAGCGCACGTATATCGCCATAGATTTGAAGAGCTTTTACGCAAGCGTCGAGTGCTCCGAGCGAAAGCTCGATCCTCTAAACACCAATCTGGTAGTCGCCGATCCTTCGAGGACCGAGAAAACGATCTGTCTCGCCGTCTCGCCGTCACTGAAAGCACACGGTATCTCGAGCAGAGCCAGACTCTTTGAGGTCGTTAGGCGCGTCAGAGAGGTCAACACCCAAAGACTGTGCGACGGTATCAGAAGCGGTCACATCCGCAAGGGCGGGGACAATCAGTATCATTTTGCCTCGTCATCATATATTGCGAGCGATTTGCTGAGCGACCCCTCGCTGGAGCTCTCCTATCTGATCGCACTGCCGCGTATGCGGCTGTACGAACAGTACAGTACGCGGATATATGCCATCTATCTGAAATACATCGCGCCCGAAGATATCCATGTCTATTCCGTCGACGAGGTATTCATCGACGCGACCCACTATCTGCCGCTTTACCGGATGACGGCGCACGAGCTTGCGATGACGATGATCCGTGAAGTGCTTTACACGACGGGCATCACGGCGACCGCGGGGATCGGGACAAATCTCTATCTCGCAAAGATCGCGATGGATATCGAAGCAAAGCACGTTCCCGCCGATCAGGACGGCGTGCGTGTTGCCGAGCTGAACGAGATCACCTACAGAGAAAAGCTGTGGTGTCACCGACCGCTGACAGATTTCTGGCGCGTCGGACATGGCTACAGCAAAAAGCTCGAAGCGCTGGGATTATACACGATGGGAGACGTCGCGCGGTATTCCCTATCCCCTGTTTGTGAGAATACCCTCTATAAAATCTTCGGTATCAACGCCGAGCTGCTGATCGACCACGCGTGGGGATGGGAGCCGACAACAATAGAGTATATCAAAAGTTACCGCCCGTCCACCAACTCCCTTTCATCGGGACAAGTTCTCAAAGAACCGTACGACTATGATAAAGGCCGCCTGATCATCCGTGAAATGACCGAGCTATTAGTGCTCGATCTCGTTCAGAAGGGACTTATCACCAAACAGATCGTTCTGACGATCGGCTATGACCGCGAGAGCCTCATGGTGAAAAGCGCGGGCAAAACGGTCAAAGATACCGTCTATGCCGTGAGAAAGACCGGTCAGCCATATACCGGCAGGATCACCGTCGATCATTACGGCAGGGTCATCCCCAAGCACGCCCACGGCACCGGCAATCTTGAACGGTACACAAACTCCACGCGCAGGATCATGGCCGTCGTGATGGACGTTTATACCAAAATCGTCGATCCCGATCTGCTGATCCGCAGGCTGAATATTTCCGCCAATCATCTGATATCCGAGGCGGATATCCCTGTTCAGACCTCGGAACAGCTCAGCTTATTTACCGATTATGAGCAGCTCCAAAAAGAACGCGCAAGGGAGAAGGCTGCCGATGAAAAGGAAAGAAAGATCCAGACCGCCGTGCTCAGCTTACAGCGCCGTTACGGCAAGAACGCCGTCATCAAAGGGATGAATCTTTCCGAGGGCGCTACAACGATAGAAAGAAACGCACAGATCGGAGGGCACAAAGCAGACTGATGGATACAAAAAGAGCAAGGGAAATATACGCGGATATCATTGACCTGCCGCATCATCAGTCCGCGACGCGAAAGCACATGTCGTTATATGATCGCGCGGCGCAGTTCGCCCCGTTCGCGGCACTGTCCGGATTTGATGCTATGGTAAACGAAGAAGCGCGGCTGACCGACAGCAGGATCGAATTGTCGGAAAGTGAGATCGACATGATCAACGGCGTGATCACCGAGATCAGCGCTATCATCGAAAACGGCGGTCATCCCGCCGTAACAGCCGTATACTTCAAGCCCGATTTGTATAAGGACGGCGGCAAATACGAGCGGTTGACAGGCGTCCTGAAGCGGGTCGACCCTTTGGAGAAAAAGCTGATTTTCTACGGTGCGGAGGACATCGAAGATAAGCGGGTCCCTGCGATAGATATTCCGATCGAAAGCGTTATCGAATTATCCATGCAAGTCAGGAGTTAAAATACGGAGACAACCTGCTGTCAAAACGAATGTTTACAGACAGCAGCAAACGCGGGATAAGCTCCTGATATCAGAGAGCTTGTCCCGCGTTTGCTCTATCAATTGGCGCAATATATATAGTTTCAGCAAACACATGAATAGACCCGCACTATACCTGTTCGATCGCCAAGACAGGCTGTTGATAGCGTTCTTTCTTCTTCGAGCGGACAAAAAAGCGGATCATCAGTATAAGCAATACGATATCCGCCAGTGCCAGCGACACACCTAAGACCGCAAAATTATCGTTCAGCTCGATCAGCTCGGGCGTTAACGAGAAATCATACAGCCCATGGATCAGCCACGGCAGCAGGACAGCGATCACGCCGTAACCCTTCTTGCCCGTATACAGCCTCTTGCCGTAAAACCAACCCATGATGAAGCCGTATCCGACGTGTCCCATCGTAAAGCCGCGCACCAGCATCTCGATCGGATTCGAACCGATCGCGTAAGGAATATCCTCAATCAGACCGAACGCCACGCCGACAATGACCATCACGGCGGCAACGTCCGCCCATGTGTACGCGTAATTCTTCTTTTTCAGCAAAAGACGGAAAACAGTGTACTTGACGATCTCCTCCACAAATGCGAGAACAACAAAAGTATAGATCGCTTTATATAGCAGATTATCCATATATGGGAACAGCGAAAGTCTTATGATTGCGTTCAAAAAGAATAACACGGCGGATAACACCACGACCGGCAGCGCGCTGATAAGTCCTCGGATAAACGCGGAGTTACAGTTCTTTTTGTAGAGCGTATCGTCCTTGTGCCTGCTGCGAAGCCAAATAAAGATCAGTACAGACGGAACGATACTGAGTAAGAAGATCAAGATGGACAACAGCATTTTTCTTTCTCCTTCATGACTATAAACTCTCTACCATGTACTCAACGATCTTCGCACACATTGCGGCAGCCTGAGCTTCAAAGGTCTGATATTCCACGATCTCAGTCTCATCCGGCTTGTCCGAGATAGCTCGGATAACGACAAAGGGCGTGTTGTTCAGATAACAAGCCTGCGCGATCGCGGCGCCTTCCATCTCACAGCACATACCGCCGAAATCGGAGATGATCTTATCTTTTTGTTCTTTTTTAGAAATAAACTGGTCACCGGAGCAAACCCTGCCTTCAAATACATGGACGTCGGGAGCGGATTCCTGTACGGCTTTTACCGCCGCGGCTCGCAGAGCTTCATCCGCAGGGAACGCATACATGCCGGTATAAGGGATCTCACCCTTCTTAAAGCCGATCGCCTCAACGTCATAATCGTGCTGGACCGCGTCGGTCGATACAACGATATCACCGATGTCGATTTGATTATCGAGAGAACCCGCGACGCCGGTATTGATGATCCGCGTACAGTCAAACTCATTGATCAGTGTATGCGCGCAAATTCCGGCATTCACCTTACCCATTCCGCATTTAACGATGACAACGTTCTTTCCTTTGAGCGTACCCTCGCAGAACTCCATGTCCGCAATCTTCGTCGTTTTCGTGATCTGAGCCGCTTCCTTCAAGGAAGTGACCTCAACGTCCATCGCGCCGATGATACCGATTGTTTCTTTTGCTTTTTCAGCTTCACTTGTGGCGCATCCAACAAGCAAAACACTTGAAAAGATCGCCAATGCTCCGATCACAGCCATGATTCTTTTCTTCATATTTACTCATCCCTGTTCTCAAATATATTGATTCTATTATAACAACTATCCCCTATAAAAGCAATCAAACTTTATCAAAATATAACTGCCGTTTTCATTTCAAACAGTGAAGTAAAAGGATCGAATGGATAGAAGATGATTGTTCTTTTGCCGCAGCAGAAAGGGAGCAGACCGAAGTCTGCCCCCTTAGTTTATTCATATGATACAAATAAGTTGAAACTTATCTGACGTTTTTACGATCACAAATCAATTCCAGCCGGTTACGATGTAGTGGCCGAGATCATTCTGAGAGCCGTCCATCCAGTAGCCTGTATAGCTGAAGTCCGTGATATCCTCGGTCTGAGCGCCGTTGCCGTTGTTCAGGATGACGCCTACAGCGCCCTCGGGAATGTAGCACTTGAACTGGGTCTCGCCGTAATCGTTGGTGACGGTCTCAGCCTGAGAGGAGCCGGGCCACTCGCCGCAGAGCGCGTTGCCGTCAGCGTCCCATGCGTAAACATATGCGGTACCCCAATTGAAGTTATCGGTCAGCAGGAAGGAACCTGTGGTGTTGCCGCCACCACCGGACTCGCCGCCGCCACCGGAGGAACCGCCGCCGGACTCACCGGAGATGTCATAGAAGTCTACTTCATAATGACCCTCGCCATCGAGATCGGTCATGTAAACGCCCGTGGAACCGGTGAACGGAATGTCGACAGTCTGCTGAGAGCCGTCGTTGATGATGTAGTTGGTCATGCCCTCGGGCAACTCGAAGGTGTAGCGGGTCTCGCCGTAATCATTGGTATCGAGATAGGTCATCGCTACGCCGGGCCATGCTACAGGACCGTCGCCGCCGTCAGACCAGTAATAGATGTTGACGGTGCTGAAGCCCTTGTTGTTGGAGAAGATGATGGTGCGGCCGCTGGTGTCGTCACCGCCACCGCCGCCACCGCCGCTGATCGGAATAGCGCTCAGCGCGCTGTAAGCGGCAGTACATGCAAGATAACCTGCATCGATCTCGTCAACGTCCGCATTGGGATTCATGCTGGTGGTGGAATAGGTGCTCAGAGCAGCCTGTGCGCTGACATACTGAGGATAGGTGCCGTAGGTTGCAGCAGGATACTGCGCGATCAGAGTATTCAGCGCGTTGTAAGCGGTGAGGAACTCGTCGTAGGTGTACTCGCCGATTGCCTCGCCGACGACCTTGCCGGTGCGGTTGCCCTTGACCTTCATCTCAGAAAGGTAACGCTGGATGTAGGTAACGTCGGTAGAACCGACCTCACTGTTGTTGTCTACGTCGGCAACGGTATTCTGATCAGTTGTCAGAGTGATCTGCTTCGCAAGCGCTCTCTGCAGAACGGTAACGTCCATAACGGTGACATAGGTATCGAGGTCAACGTCGCCGTAGGTGAGTTTATCTTCATGATGAACTTCATCGGTGTAGAGATAAACAACGTTCAGAACGCCGGGCTGATAGAAGCCGGAAGCCAGCGCGGGAGCGATGTAGTTGCGGTTGAGGGTGGTGTCGGGAGAGGTAGCATAAACCTGATTGGAACCGACGTTGGTGTAAGCCTTGGTGACGTCGGGAGAGAGCTTCTCGCCGGTCACAAGGTCGATATGAGAGGTAACGATCGTGCAGTTGAAGGTGGTGACGTTATCCTTGATCCAAGCCTCGCCTGCAACCTCATAGCCGGGCTCGCCCTGATCGGGAACCTGCGCGTTTGCGTTGGTGTTGTGGAACATGACGTAGCAAGCAGAGGTGGGAACGTCAACGACCAGCCACTTGGAGTCAGCCTCATCGGGATCGTCGTTCATCTTGGAAGCGTCTCTCTTACCCTGGTTAGCCCATGCGCCGAGAGCCTCGTTGCCCTGATCGTCATAAGCGTAGCAGTTGACCCAGGACCAGCCCTTGGAATTGTAGTAGTGGACCTTGGTGGTGGTGTTGGTCAGAGGCTTGTAATAGAAGTTGAAGGTAGCGGGATTCGAAGCGTCAAACGTGTCGATGGTTTTGCCGGGGATCCTCGCGGTATCGATCTCATAGCCCTGTACGCGGGTAGCGGGGATAGAGAACTTATCGCCGTCCTTCAGACGGTACTTCATCGGGGTCTTGACTGCCGCGTTTGTAGAGGTGTTGAGGAAATTAACGGTCAGGTAACCGGAACCGATGTTTCTGGTGTAATAATACTTGACAGTGATGTCCTGACCTGCAGTCGCGGTACCAAAGACAGCGTTGCCTGCAGCGGTAGACTCGGTCTTGTCAAGGGTGTGGTCAAACAGGATCGCAAGATTCTGCGAAGCGCGCCATGTCTGACCTTCCTTATACTTCGCGGTCTCGGTCAGCGCCTTGGTGTAAGAGCCGGAAGCGCTGTCGCGGGTGTAATGCTCAACGGTCAGAGCGGCGGTACCTAAAGCGGGCTGTGTATAGTTACCGAAGGAGGAAGAGTCGACAAGAACGACGCTGCTCCAAGCCGGAACATTGTAAGAACCGGAAGCGGTGCCCAGAGAAGCGGTGCCTGCCTTGGTGCCGTTCGCGACAACTACCCATGAGCCGGACAGGCTGATGGACTTCGCGGAAGCGGAGTTGTTCAGCGCGACGATGACCTTGTTCCACTCGCCGGACTTACTATTGGTGATCTGCCAAGCTGTCGGGCTGGAGGAAATGGTCGAAACGCTGTTAGCGGTATTGTCGCCGAAAGCGGAAACAGCCTTGCGGATCGCAACAAGACCCGCATAGTAATCGGCGATCGCGGAATAGGTGGAAGCACGGCTCCAGTCGATCGCGTTGATGCTGTCGGGTGTACGGTAGGAGTTCTGATCGCCGTATTTAGTGCGGCAGAATTCTGTACCCGCAACGGTGAACGGGATACCCTGAGAGGTCAGGGAGGAAGTCAGAGCGACCTTCATCTGACCGAGCACCTGAGCGCTGGGATTATTGACAATAGTCTTGTTTGTGTTATAAAGAGTTTCGTCGTCCTTCGCGGTCTTGAAGCCGGAGGTCTTGTTCGCGGCAAGAATCTTATCGAAGAGCGTCCAGTTGTCGTGGTTGTCGGTATACTGGATCATCTGACCGGGCTTAGCGCCGCTGAAATCGGAAGCGGTGCCGCCGGCAGCCTTCAGGATCTCGGTGTTGGAGCCGCCGTTGAGGAAGCCTGTACCGGTAGCGGTCTCATGGCTGCCCTTCAAAGCGTCGGAGTAGCCCTCGTTGAAAGCGCCTACGCCGGTGAGAGAAGCGATGTTGGACTTGGAAACCGCATTGGAGATACCGACGTCGGAGCTGCCTGCCCAGGGCTCGCCGTACATCATGATACGGGAGTCAACAGCATTCAGAGCAGTTCTCCACGCCTTGACAGAGGCGGTATCGAAGCAGCCCATCAGGTCGAAACGGAAACCATCGACGTGATACTCGTTGACCCAGTACAGCAGAGAATCCTGGATGTACTGACGGGTCATCGCCTTTTCGGTGGACAGAACGTTACCCAGACCCGAGCCGTTGTAATAAGTATTGTTGTTCATATTGGACATACGATAGAAATACTTCGGAACGGTCTTGGAGAACGGAGAACCCTCGCGGACGAAGGTGTGGTTGTAAACGACGTCCATCACAACGGCGATACCGCGGTCATGCAGCGCCTGAACCAGCATCTTGAATTCCTTGATACGGGTGTTGCCGTCATAAGGATCGGAGGAATAGGAGCCGTCGGGAACGTTGTAGTTCTTGGGATCATAACCCCAGTTGCGTCTGACAGCGTCATCGGTCTCATCGATGGACGCGAAGTCCTCGACAGGCATCAGCTGTACGCAGTTTACGTTGTGCTCGACCAGATAGTCAACGCAGGTAGCGATCTTGCCTTCGCCGTTCACGGTGGTGTTGCCCTCGGTGAACGCAAGGTATTTACCGCGGTTCGCTTCGCTGACGCCGGAAGAAACGTCGATGGAGAAATCACGGACGTGGATCTCCCATACGACCGCTTCGCCGGGGTTGTCGAACAGCACATGTTCGTCACTGTCCCAGCCTGCGGGGTCGGTGGAGTCAAGGTCGCAGACCATGGAACGGTTGCCGTTCGCGCCGACAGCCTTGGCATACGGGTCAACAGTCTCGCTGACAACGCCGTTGCGCGTTACGAGATAGGTGTAATAGGTGTTCTTGAGGTCGCCGGATTTGGTGAGCGACCAGATGCCGGTGGTGCTGTTGTAGGTCATAGCATAGGTGCCGAGAACGGCAGCGCCCGACTCAGCGTCAGTACCGGTGGTAAACATCTTTACCATCACAGAGGTAGCTTCGGGAGCCCACACCTTGAAGGTAGTGGCGGTCGGCGTATAGGTATAGCCGAGTCCGGACTCCTTAGCCGCCTGTGCGGCATAGGTCTCAAGATAGCTCTGGTTAGCGTAGCCGGTGCCTGCGAGATCAGCGTCAGCGGCGGAAGCCGCTACGGTGAACAGCGAAGACAGCATCAGTACTGCCAGAACTACGGAGATAATCCTACGAATTTTCATGTAATCCTCTCCTTATAAAGAAATACGTACTTATGAAACGGTATACAATGCGCATACTATTCCAATTAAATTCATTATATCATAACCTCAAAAATAAATAAATGAAAAAGTCACGATTTCACGATGCTGTTTTGCACAATCTTTTTGTCGATAATTTGTTGATATTGACAATGCAATAATTTTTTTGCACAAAAAATAACAGACCGTCATTTTCCGACGGCCTGTTAACGGTAAAATTTCTTCATTTATATATGTATCTCGGGGAAGCCAACTCCGAAGCCGGTGCCCAGCGTGATGCACACCGCGCTGTCCATATCGGAGAAATACAGCGCCGACGCGGTGCTGTCGTGCACCAGCCTCACCTTGATATCCCTGTGCAGCTCGCCCGAGAGATCATCCTCCAGCACCCGTGCGTAATCCGCGCCGATACAGCAGAGCTTTGCATAGCCGCCGCGTACGCTGTTCAGGATTCCGTTGTGCGTATAATTGGCGATACTGATGGGGATAACGTCGCTGAGCTCCTCGCTCTGAGAAAGCTCTCTGTAGGATGATACGATCACATTCACCATATATTTGTGCAGAGCGAACGCCATCCTGCGCTTGTCGTCCTCGCTGTCAAATCTGCTTTGCATATACAGCGAGGGCAGGCTGTCCATCGGCGTAAAGCCCGCTATCTCCCCCGTTCCCTTGCGGACGAGAGCGCGTTTGGTGCCCGTATGCCCCATATCCAGCACCAGTGCCGAGGTGTCATCTTCCATCAGTCTTTGCGCAAGCCCCATCACGCCGAGGTATCTGCCGTTTTCAAACAGTCTGATATCATAGGGCTTCACCCCTGCCAGATCAAATACGGAATGGATATACTCCTTGAAGCGTCTACCGAGCATGGAGCTCGCCAATCCTCCCGTCAGGATGACCGTATTCAGCTCCTGCCAGTACTGCCAGCAGAAATCGTCCCAGTCGTCGCGCGCCGCCCTGTTCTCGAGCAAAGCGGTTTTAAGCGTCAGGAACAGCAGACCGAGACGATAGCCGAACTTCTTCGCGACCCGCTCAGCCATCTGTCTGAGACGTGCGTCATTTGATACAAGCCCCTGTGACAAAATCTTCGGCAGATCGCCGTCGGGCATGCGGGACAGGTCGATATTGAAGCGCTTTGCCGCCCTGCGGATATCCGCGACGATCGCCGGCGTCGAAAAGATATCCTTGAAGGTCATCCCCTCGATCCCGTCCTCGATCCCGTACAAAGGGAGTTTCGCGAGAACCGCGCGGTTCAGCGAACATCTCGCGCTCAGGTATTCGGTTTTATCAATGTCCGATACGGACAAAAACGGATTCTTCATATGAATCCTCCCATCAACGTCTTAAGACCCCGCCGACTCATAGGCTTTCAGCCCGCGGTTCCACACAAACAGCGCCAGCGCGAACAGCACCGTGCCCGCGATCACCGTGCCGCCGATGCAGAACAGCGGATCTTTGCCCGTGAGGAAGTAGCTCGCGGGATAATACGCGGTGAAGGCGAAGGGTATCACGTAAGTGATCACCGTCTGCACCGCCTTATTGTAAATAGATACGGGATATTTCGAAAAGTCGTTGGTCATATACAGCATGTGCGTGATGTGACCGCTCGCCTTCGTCCAGAAGGAGATCGCCGCGGTAATGATCTTCAGCGAGCTGTAGATCAGCGTCGCGAACACGATGACCACCAGCAGCAGCGGTATCGTATACCAGTGAAACGGCATATTCAGCTGAGGAATCGAATAAAGGAGCAACAGAATACAAGTCAGCGCCTCGCCGAAAGCGTCCACGCAGAAGTTCTCCGCGATCACATGGTACAGCGTGTTGATCGGGCGGGTCAGATATTTGTCGAACTCGCCCTTGCGGATGATACGGTATCCGACCATCCACAGGTTATCGGTAAAGAGGTGGTCGAGGAACTTCGCGATCAGCGAGAAGCCGTAGATGAATAATACCTCCGCAAAGCTCCAGCCGATCAGCGCGGGGATCTGACTGAAAACGATCCCCAAAAACGCGATCTGCAAAATCTGCGTCAGCAAAAGCCCTATCGCCCCGAGCAGGAAATCGGTCTTATACTCCATCAGCTTTTTCAGATACTGGGCGATGAAAATGCGGTGGAGCCGAATATATCTCATCATATCCTAACCTCCCTGCACGGCAAGGTGCTTCACGGCGCTGCGCCACACGAGCTTCGACACGCCGTACATCACCAAAAGCCAGAACAGCTGCAGGCCGATCCGCCACGCGATCTCGCCGTAGCTGTACATCCCCATATAGATCATCACAGGCGTATACGACAGCGACGCGAACGGCAAAAAGTTCAGCACAGCCGCCAGACCCGACGGCAGGAACGCCAGCGGGATAACCGCGCCTGACAAAAAGCCGACGACCGTCTCCTTGATCAGCGTCGTTCCCCACAGATTCTTGAAGAAGAACGCCATAAAGCCGTAGCATACGTTAAAATAGAACGAGATCATATACGCGATCAAAAGGCTGACAATATATAATAGGAAAAAACCGATCTGCAGACGGAACATGCCGCTGACGGCATAGCGGTAGATCTCCACGCCCGCTACGATCGGCACAAATATCATCGCTACAGAAATGATACGGTTGCCGAGCTCTTGAAAGAGAAAGCACATCTCAAAGGAACAGGGCTTTATCATGCGCATGGCGATCGAGCCGTCGACGATCTCTTCGCCGACCGAGAACGCGCCGTCGGAGTAGGTCAGATAGCCCGTCAGAAAGGTGATGAACAGGTACACCACCATATCCTCCATCGTAAAGCCCATGAAGGTCTCACTGTCGGTGCTGAGGAATACCGCTTTCCAGACAAAATACATGATAAATGCCGACATGATCTCGCCGATCAGAAAGCAGATGAAATTCGCGCGGTAGGCGATCAGCTCCTGCATGCCCGCGCGGGTAAACGGCTTGTAGGTGCGGAAAAAGCGTTTCACTCTGCTCATAAGCTCACCTCACGGCGGTAAAGCTGTTTGATGATCTCCTCGATCTCAACATCCTTGATATTCAGATCCTTGACGTGGACAGTTTGAAGCGTATAGGAAATGATCTCCTCTACGCTGACCTTTGCGGTATCAAAGCGAACGCGCACCATATTGCCGTCAAGCTCTGCTCTGATATCATTTTCCGCCGCCTTGAAATGACGGTCAAAGTCAAGTAATTGAAAATCCGGCGCGCCGGCCAGTTCAAATTCCAGCGTACGGATGTCGCCGAAATTGTGCTTGAGCTCCGTGAGACCGCCGTCAAAGACTTTTTTGCCCTTGTCGATCATCACGATCCGCTCGCACAGCAGCTCAATGTCGGCAAGGTCGTGGGTCGTGAGGATGACGGTCGTCCCCTCTTCCTCATTGATCTTTTTGATGGCGTTGCGGATATTTTCCTTGACCACAACGTCAAGACCGATGGTCGGCTCGTCTAAAAACAGCACCTTCGGCGAGTGCAGGAGCGACGCCGCGATATCGGCGCGCATGCGCTGTCCGAGCGACAGGGTACGCACAGGGCTGGTGATAAAGCTGTCCAGCTCCAGCACTTCATTCAGGAAATCCATACGCTTTTTGTACTGCTCATCCGGCACCTGATAGATCTCCTTGAGAACCGCGTAAGTCTCCCTAAGCGCCAAGTCCCACCAGAGCTGAGTACGCTGTCCGAACACGACGCCGATCTCGCGCACATAGTTCTTGCGGTCAGCCTGCGGATTTTTGCCGTTGATCAGGCAAGTTCCCGAGGTCGGCATGAGAATACCCGTCAGCATTTTGATGACCGTGCTTTTTCCCGCGCCGTTCGGCCCGATGAATCCGAGGATCTCCCCCCTCGGCACCTCGAACGAAATGCCGTCGACCGCCTTGACGATCTCCTTCTTCGGCTTGAACAGGGCTTTGACAGAGCCTTTGATCCCCGGCTCCTTAATGATTTTTTTGAATTCTTTTCGCAGATTTTCTACGTAGATCATGTTATCCATATATGTATACCTATATCATATTAATAAGATTATCATATCACGCCGCGCACAAAATTGCTATACATTTTCTTTTTTAACAGAACTTTATATTGCCGCAAAAAAAGGAACACGCGGCGGCGTTTAATGTTTCAAGAAACCCATCATATCACATATTCCGCGTATATGCAAGCGGTTTATGTCATTTTTTGTTACGTTTTTGCGCTGACAATGTCGATTTCTGTAACGTTCATTACACTTTTGTAGAAAAACTTGAACATGCCCAAATTTGGTGATATAATTTCACATATAAGGTATTTTACATCACAAAAACAGGCGGTGTATCGTGCACTTTCGGTTACTCACCCAAAGAAAAACAGCAGAAGAATTCAGCGAATATACGGCTTACGGTATCGAAGCAGCCGAACAAAACCAAATCATCAGTCAAATCGAGGATATCTCAACCGACAAAGAAAAAATGCTATGGCTTATCGAGAAATTCAATAATGAAAAGCCGGAGCTGTCCCACATGGAACAGATGATAGAAGATTTCTTGTACGATTTTGAGGTATAGCTTTTTGAAACAGAATATGGTAAGATAAGCACAGCTCAAAAGGAGGTGTGCTTATGATTTGTCAGCAGTGTCCCCGCAACTGCCGTGTTGACAGAGGCGAGAACCGTTTCGGCTTCTGCGGCGTCGGGAATCTGCCGAAGATTGCCAGAGCCGCGCTGCATTTTGACGAAGAACCGCCGATCAGCGGCAAGGGCGGCGCGGGAACCGTCTTTTTCTGCGGATGCAATCTCAGATGTGTTTTCTGCCAGAATTACGACATTTCCACGCTCGACACGGGCAAGGTCATCACACCGTATCAGCTGAGCGAGGAGTATAAACGCCTTGAAGCGATGGGTGCGGAGAACATCGAATTTGTCACCCCGTCCCACTATGTTGACGCGATTCTCGAAAGCCTTGAACATTATCGCCCGCAAGTCCCTCTCGTCTGGAACAGCTCGGGTTACGATTCCTTAGAGACGCTCAAAAAGCTCGACGGTATCATCAGCGTCTATCTCCCCGACTTCAAATACAGCGACGACGCGCTCGCGAAACGCCTGTCGAATTGCCCCGACTATGTTGAGACCGCGACGGCGGCGATCGACGAAATGATACGTCAGTGTCCTGACTGCGTCATCGAAAACGGCGTCATGAAACGCGGCGTCATTATCCGCCACCTCGTTCTCCCCTCCCATGTCAAAAACAGTACGGAGGTTTTGGAGATCATCAAAAAGAAATGGGACACACGTGTCCCCGTCAGCCTGATGGCGCAGTATATGCCCGCAGGCAGAGCAGAGGATTATCCCGATATCAACCGCAGCCTGACCAAGCGCGAGTACCGGAAAGTCCTCGACAAGCTGTATGAATTAGAGCTGGACGGCTTCGCACAAGAATTATCCTCAGCGGATAAAAAATACGTCACAAAGTGGGACTATCACGACCATTAAATACACAGCAGAACTGCCGCCCTTACGGACGGCAGTTTTCATATCCATCTTTACTTTATAACACACGACACATGCCAGTCGCCGCAAATATGTCCGTCGGGCGGGGTGGTGACGAAGCGCCCCCAAAAGCTGCCGCTCTCCAAATCCTGAGGCATAATGTCCTCAAAAACATATTCCTCGTAACTGTTCACCTGCTCCTCATCCCAGAAGGAAATGTCGAAATCGGGATTGAGCGTTTCATCACTTTCGAAATAGACATAGCCATGATTATCAAGGTGAAAGATATCGTCATAAAGCGCCTGCACATGCAGATGACCGTCCACCCAGCCCCATGCCGTGATTATCACACCGTCAGTTGGGGAGAAACTCTGCTCAGGATCGGGATCGAGCAGCTTGACTTCTTTTTCATACCAATCCCACTCGTCCCAATCCCAGTCACTGTACTTCTCGCCCAGACTGCTGCCGCGTGTGTTGACGGTTCCGGCGGTCTTTGTCGGCTGTACCGTGGGAATATCGCTTCCGATCTCAGATAAACGGTAATGACCGTCCTTCTTCCCTGTCAATAGCTGACTGACGGAGAAATTCAACTTATCACCATTGATGGGCGTATCCTGATCGATATATATCATATAGGTCGCGGTTTTGGTTTCTTGGTCAAAGTCGAGGAACGCACAGCCGTATGCGCCTTCGGCGGTCGAACGGATACTGTAGCTGTCGAACAGATCGGTGGTTTCGTCAATCCTGTCACCCTCCAAATCCGTCAGTGACACGCATATCTCTGCCGAGCCGCCATCAACATTGATTCCCTCTACGGTCATGCAGATACCGTTATCCACGCAGGATTCGTTGACAGGGGTAAGCTTTTCCGCTACTGCCGGGTCAATCGAGCGCATCAGCTTGTACGCGGGGAGACTGCCCGCTCCTACCGCAACGGTCAGACTGCCGAAAAAAATTATCAGTACAGCGGCAGCTATCGCTGCTGTTTTCAGCACAATTCTTCTTGCCTTGTGCTGTGCGGGCTTTATGTCCATCCGATCTAACGCTTCCGTGATATATTTTTCATCAATATTTGCAATGGCATTTTCTATATTTTCTCTCATAGGTACCCCTCCTTACTTAGGTGCTCTTTCAGCCTTGTCCTTGTTCGGTAAAGATGAACATTGACATAGTTTTTACTCTTTTTCAGATTGCTCGCAATATCAGTGATTTCACAGCAAAGCCAATACCTCTGTACAAACATCACCCTATCAACGGGGTTGAGCATTCCGAGAAAGCGGTCAATACTTGCCGTCAGCTCCTTTTCGTCGAGCCGGTATTCCACATCCCTGCCGTCGGCTATACACTCGGACAGCTCGTCCAGCGACCGCTCATATAGATCGTTTCGCTTTTGTGCGCTGTTGTGCCGATACCGTTTCAGGGACAGGTTGCGGGTGATTTTGCAAACATATGCGGACAGCGAGCTCGGGTTCTGCGGCGGGATAGTATCCCACACCGCAAGGTACGCGTCGTTAACGCACTCCTCTGCGTCCTGTTCATCGCCGACGATGCGAAGTGACAAAGATCGACACAGCTTACCGTACTTCTCCGAGAGCTCTGCAACCGCCCGCTGTGAACGTTCAAAAAACAGAGCGATGATCTGTTGATCTTCCATGCATTTGCCTCCTTTCACCCTATAAGTACCATTTTATAAAGAAAAATTACAGTTGTTATGAAAAAACCGACATGACATCTGCCACGTCGGTAAAAAGTCGTATTGTTCTTTTATTTTGCAAAGCCGACAGCGCGGGATTCGCGGATGATGTTGACTTTGATCTGACCCGGATACTCGAGTTCCTCTTCGATCTTCTTGCAGATATCGCGCGCAAGAGACGCCATCGCGTCGTCCTTGACCTGCTCGGGCTTGACCATGATACGGATCTCACGACCCGCCTGGATCGCGTAAGAAGTCTCGACGCCCTTGAAGGAGGACGCGACCTCTTCGAGCTTCTGCAAGCGCTTGATATAATTTTCGAGGTTCTCGCGGCGCGCGCCGGGACGCGCTGCCGAGATCGCGTCAGCCGCCTGAACGATACAGGCAACGACGGTCTTGGCTTCAACGTCGCCGTGGTGAGCATGGATCGCGTGAACGACCGCGTCGCTCTCCTTGTACTTGCGGGCGATATCTACGCCGATCTCCACGTGGCTGCCCTCGATCTCGTGGTCGAGCGCCTTGCCGATGTCGTGCAGCAGACCCGCGCGTTTTGCGACGGTCGGGTCAAGACCGAGCTCGGAGGCGATCATGCCGGAGATATAGCAGACCTCGAGGGAGTGATTGAGGACGTTCTGACCGTAGCTGGTACGGTATTTCAGACGACCTAAGATTTTGACTAATTCGGGATGCAGACCGTGGACGCCCGCGTCTAAAACGGCGCGTTCACCCGCCTGCTTGATGCTCGCTTCGACCTCTCTGCGAGCCTTCTCGACCATCTCCTCAACCCTTGCGGGATGGATACGGCCGTCGGAAATGAGCTTCTCGAGCGCAACGCGCGCGATCTCGCGGCGAACGGGCTCAAAGCAGGAGAGGGTGATTGCCTCGGGCGTATCGTCGATGATCAGGTCACAGCCTGTCATCGTCTCGATCGCACGGATATTTCTTCCCTCGCGTCCGATGATACGACCCTTCATCTCGTCGTTCGGCAGCGGTACGACCGATACGGTAGCTTCCGCGACCTGATCGGCGGCGCAGCGCTGGATCGCTAACGAAATGATGTTGCGGGCACGCTTGTCGGACTCATCCTTGAGCTGCTGCTCATACTCCATGATCTTCAGAGATTTCTCTCTGCCCAGCTCACTTTCCAGCTGGTCGAGCAGATAGGCTTTCGCCTGATCTACGGTGTAGCCCGAAATCCTTTCGAGCATTTCAAACTGACTCTTCTTGATGGTTTCCGCCTCGGCGAGTCGACCCTCGGCTTCTTTGATCTTCTTGTTGGCTCTTTCTTCCTTCTTCTCGACGTTGTCGATCTTGCGGTCAAGAGTCTCTTCCTTTTGCTGGATACGGCGCTCCTGGCGCTGTACCTCCTTGCGGCGGTCGGAGAGCTCCTTTTCATTCTCATTTCTGAGGCGGTGGATCTCGTCCTTACCCTCAAGGATAGCTTCTTTCTTCTTTGCTTCGGCTGTCTTCATCGCGTCGGTGACGATGCGCTTCGCTTCCTGCTCGGCGCTGCCGATCTCCGCCTCGGCGACCTTCTTGCGGTACGCGCTGCCGACTGCAACACCCACGCCCGCGCCGATGATCAGAGCGACCACGATGAGAATAATGCTCAAAGCAAGACTCATAATTGACACCTCCTTGATTTGATTCTTCCTGATCAAACTCAACTCACGGTGCCGTTACTCAGATATTCAGTTTTGTATCACCAAATGTCAAAAGACATGAATCTGTAATTCCGCAAACTGCGGCGCAAATCAATGCGGTAGGAATGGCAATAATGGAAAAATATCTATATATAACGGCTCTCTAAGAGAGTCTAATAAAAGAGTACTGAACGCCGTGCTGAGTACACGGGTCCATGGCTGACAACAGATATACTGATACTATTATCACACCTTACACTATAATAATATATCGTTATAGAATTGTCAAGAAAAAAATCAGTGACAATCCTGATAACAAGCGGCTGAACGGAATCTGACAAATCGCCGAAACGTTTACAAGAAAAAGAAGCGAATCGCCGAAAAAGCCGTCCGATATTTGTACATAAATAATAAATATAAAAAAATTCCTTGTCTATAATGACCACCGAATAGTCATAATTTATAAAAAATGCACTAAATATTTGGAGTTGATTTTCCATTTTTACTTGAAATTGTCAAAAATGTCTGCTATTATAAGGTTGTATATTTATGTACTAATTCTTTTTATAAGGAGAGTCAGATTATGAATTATGTATTAAACGACGAAAGATTCCCTCTTGATTTGTTCCACGGCGGCGACGCGGTGCGCGCATATGATTTCCTGGGCGCCCACGACTACTGGATGGACGGCGTGCAGGGCACGATGTTCCGCGTATGGGCTCCCAACGCTCTCACCGTTTCCGTTGTCGGCGACTTCAACGGATGGGATCAGATGGCAAACCACATGCACAAAATTTCCGAAGGCGGCGTTTGGGAATGCTGGATCCCCAACCTCGGCGAGACGGCGATCTACAAGTACTGCGTAGAGACCCCCTGGTTTGAGAAGATCCTCAAGTCCGATCCCTTCGCTTTCCATACCCAGACCCGCCCCGACAACGCTTCCATCATCTACAATTACAACAAGTATCAGTGGAACGACGAAGCGTGGTACAAGTATAAGATGGAGCACAACCACTTTGAAAGCCCCATCAATATCTATGAGGTCCACGCGGGCTCATGGCGCAAGTATGCCGACGGCAACACCTTCGACTACGACAAGCTCGCCGAAGAACTGATCCCCTACGTCAAGGAAATGGGCTACACCCACATCGAGTTCATGCCCATGACCGAGTATCCCTTCGACGGATCCTGGGGCTATCAGGTAACCGGCTACTATGCTCCCACCTCCCGCTACGGCAGCCCTGAGATGTTCATGCACTTCATCGACCAGTGCCACCAGCAGGGCATCGGCGTTATCCTCGACTGGGTACCCGCCCACTTCCCCAAGGACGCTCACGGTCTCGGCCGCTTCGACGGCATCCACTGCTATGAGTATGAAGATTCCCGCAAGGGCGAGCACAAGGAATGGGGCACCTACGTCTTTGACTATGCCCGCTACGAAGTCATCTCCTTCCTCGTATCCAGTGCGATGTTCTGGCTTGACAAGTACCACGTAGACGGCATCCGTGTCGACGCGGTCGCTTCCATGCTGTACCTCGACTACAACCGCCGCGACGGCGAGTGGGTAGCCAACAAGTACGGCGGTCATGAGCACCTCGAGGCGGTAGAGTTCATCCAGAGACTGAACACCGCCGTTCACCTGCATCATCCGACCGTTATGATGATCGCCGAGGAGTCCACCTCCTGGCCGATGGTATCCCGCCCCGTATCCGACGGGGGCTTAGGCTTTGACTACAAGTGGAACATGGGCTGGATGAACGACATGCTCTCTTACATGTCCCTCGATCCGCTGTGGAGACCGTATCACCACAACTCTATCACCTTCTCCTTCCTCTATGCCTTCTCCGAGAACTTCCTGCTCCCCATCTCCCACGATGAGGTCGTATACGGCAAGGGTTCTCTGATCAATAAGATGCCCGGCGACTATGACATGAAGTTCGCAGGCGTACGCGTATTCATGTCCTACATGATGGCTCACCCCGGCAAGAAGCTCACCTTCATGGGCGCAGAGCTCGGTCAGTTCGACGAGTGGAATTCCACCGAAGAGCTGCAGTGGGGACTGCTGGGCTTTGAGAAGCACAAGAAGCTCAACGACTTCTTCCGTGCCCTGAACGAATTCTACAAGGCGAACACCTGCATGCATCAGGTTGACTTCACCTGGGAAGGCTTCAACTGGATCCACCACGACGACTATCAGCAGAGCGTTATCGCGTTCCGCCGTATCGACAAGGAAGGCAACAACGTCATCGTCGTCTGCAACTTCCAGCCCATGTATCGTGAGAACTACGCGATCGGCGTTCCGGACTTCGGCGTATACGCAGAGGTATTCAATTCCGACGACGAGCAGTACGGCGGTACCGGCAAGACCAACGGCACCGAGATCCGCACCGTAGAGGAAGAGATGCACGGCTTCGAGCAGTCCATCCACCTCAACCTGCCCCCGATGAGCGCTCTGTATCTCAAGTGCGTCGCTAAGGAAAAGAGCCCCAAGGAGCTCGCCGAGGAAGCCGCCGCCGCGAAGCGCAAGGAAGCCGCGAAGAAAGCCGCCGCTACCCGCGCAGCAAAGAAAGCGGCTAAGGAAGCCGAAGCGAAGAAGGCTGAAAAGCCCGCAGAGAAGAAGCCCGCTGCCAAAAAGACAGCTGCTAAGAAGCCTGCCGCTAAGAAAGCTCCCGCGAAAAAGGCTGACAAAAAAGACTGATCCCGATTAAACGGTTCAGCAAACATCAACAGCAACCAAGCCCCGACCCCCTCGGGGCTTGGCATTGAATATGGAGGACACACATGATACCTAAGAAAGAAGTAGTGGCGATGCTGCTTGCAGGCGGTCAAGGCTCACGTCTCGGCGTCCTGACAAAGAAGATAGCGAAGCCCGCCGTGCCCTTCGGAGGCAAATACAGAATCATCGACTTCCCCCTGTCGAACTGTATCAACTCCGGTATCGAGGCAGTCGGCGTGCTGACCCAGTATCAGCCCCTCGAACTGAACGAATATGTCGGCAACGGTCAGCCGTGGGATCTGGACGGCATCCACTCCGGCGTCACCTGCCTGCAGCCTTATGAAAGCAAAGAAGGCTCCGACTGGTACTCCGGCACCGCGAACGCCATCTACCAGAACATCGGCTTCGTCGACCGCTATGACCCCGATTATATCGTAGTTTTATCAGGCGACCACATCTATAAGATGGATTACGCCGCCATGATAGACTATCATAAAGAAAAGAACGCCGCATGCACCATCGCGGCAATGGACGTTCCTATGGAAGAAGCGTCCCGTTTCGGTATTTTAAACACCAATGAAGACAATACTATCTATGAATTCGAAGAGAAGCCCGAGCATCCGAAGAGCACCAACGCTTCGATGGGCATTTACGTATTCAGCTGGAAGACCGTCCGCGAGTATCTGATCAAGGACGCCGCGAATCCCGATTCGCACAACGACTTCGGCAAAGACGTTCTGCCTTTGATGCTCAACTCCGGCGAGAAGATGGTCGCCTATCCCTTCGAGGGCTACTGGAAGGACGTCGGCACCATCGACAGCCTGTGGGAAGCGAACATGGATCTGCTCGACCCCAAGGTACAGCTCGATCTCAAGAATATCTACTCCCGCAATCCGATGATGCCCCCGCATCATGTCGGACCGACCGGCGAGATCCAGAACTCCATGGTTTCCGACGGCTGCAACATCGACGGCAAGCTCGAGTTCTCTATCATCTTCCCCGGCGTTATCATCGGCAAGGACGCTGTCATCAACTCGTCCATCCTCTTCCCCGGCGTTGTCGTTGAGGACGGCGCTCACATCGAATTCTCCATCATCGCGGAGAATACCACCATCGGCAGAAACGCAAAGATCGGCGCGGCTCCCACAGAGCTTGAGAACCGTGACGACTGGGGCATCACCGTTATCGGCGACGGTCTCAAGATCGGCGAGGGCGTGACTGTCCCCTGCAAGGCGATGGTAGATAAGGATATGGAGGTGTAAGCATGGCTACTAACAGAATTTTAGGTCTGATCTTCGCGAACACCAACGAAAAGAACCTGCCTGAGCTGACCGCTTACCGTACCACCGGCTCCGTTCCTTTCGGCGGCAAGTACCGACTGATCGACTTCCCGCTTTCCAACATGTCCAACTCCGGTATCAACAACGTCGGTATCGTAGCAAAAAGCAACTTCATGTCCCTGATGGATCATGTCGGCTCCGGCTCCGCGTGGGATCTTGCCCGCCGCAGAAGCGGTCTGAGCATCCTGCCCCCCTACGGCGAGCACAGCTTTGCATCCATGGTTGAGACTATCTTCAACCTGCACGGTTATATCGAGCACGGCGACGAGGATTATATCCTGATCTCCCCGTCCGACTGCGTCCACAACATGGATTACAGCAAGCTGCTCCGTTTTGCCGAGAAGAACTATGCCGATATCACCTTTGTCTATACCAAGCGCGGCGTCAAAGAAATCACCGACGACTTCCGCTGCATCCTCGATGTGGATGAAAACGGCAAGGTCACCAAGATCATGGCGTCCCCCGTCGATGACAGCGTCTGCAACCTCGACATCGGCGTCATGCTGATGAAGAAGACCGTTCTCATGGCGCTGGTCCGTCAGGCAATGTCTGAGTCCAAATACAGCTTTGTCCGCGATGTTCTGCAAAAGTCCCTTGACCGCCACAGAGTTTATGCATATGAGCTCGAAGGCTACTGCGAGATCATCGGTTCCGTCAAGGAGTATTACGACGCGAACATGCGCATCATGGATCGCGACACCCGCTATAAGCTCTTTAATTATAAGAGACCCATCTACACCAAGGTACGCGACGACGCCCCCTCCCGCTACGGTCTGAACTGTAACGTGAAGGATTCGCTGATCGCGCAGGGCTGTGTCATCAACGGTGTTGTCGAGAATTCCATCATCTCGAAGGGCGTTTACATCGGTCACGACGCGGTGATCAAAAACTGTATCATCATGCAGGACTGCATCATCGGCGATAAGGCTGAGCTGACCAACTTAGTTGTTGACAAGGACGTCAACGTCAGCCGCGGTTCCAAATTACAGGGCACCAAGAACTATCCGATGTACATCGCGAAGCGTTCCATTGTTTAATAATAGGAGGTATATAGATTATGAAAATCCTTTACTGCGCGAGTGAAGCCAACCCGTTTGCGGGAAGCGGCGGTCTCGCCGACGTGGCAGGCTCTCTGCCCCACACCATATGCCGCAAGGGTCATGACTGCCGCATTGTCATGCCGCTGTACGGTACGATCCCCTACGAGCTGAAGTGCCAGATGAACTTCATCACCAACTTCACCGTACCGGTTGCATGGAGACACCAGTACTGCGGTCTGTTCTGGGCACGCTGGAACGACTGCACCTACTATTTCATCGATAACGAGTATTACTTCAAGAGAGATAAGCTCTACGGCTTCTATGATGACGCCGAGCGCTTTGCGTTCTTCTCCAGAGCGATCCTCGAAATGCTCCCCTATATCGACTTCCATCCCGACCTCATCCACACCAACGACTGGCAGACAGCCCTCGTTCCCGTATACTACTACCTGTTCTACTCTAAGAACCCGTGGTACTACAACATCAAGTCGCTGTTCACCATCCACAACATCCAGTATCAGGGCAAGTACGGCTGGGAAGTCAACACCGAGTGCGTCGGCATCCCGCCCACAGAGACCAAGATCCTCGAGATGGACGGCAAGCTGAACATGATGAAGGGCGCGATCTTCTGCTCCACCCGTGTCAACACCGTATCCCCCACCTACGCGCTGGAGATCAAAGACCCCTGGTACAGCCACGGTCTGCATCATGCGCTGAACGCCAACCACTACAAGCTCTGTGGTATCCTCAACGGTATCGATCAGGCAAGCTACGATCCCGCTACCGACTATCAGCTCTACTGCAACTACACCAAAGAGGATATGTCCGGCAAGGGCGAGTGTAAGCGCCGCCTGCAGGAGCGTCTGGGTCTCGAGCAGAACTGGTCTATCCCGATCGTCGCGATGGTCACCCGTATGGTCGCCCACAAGGGTCTTGACCTCGTCCGCGGCGGTCTGCCGGATCTTTTGAACAACAACAATATGCAGTTCGTCATCCTCGGCTCCGGCGACGAAGAGTACGAGAACTTCTTCCGCGACATGCAGTGGTTCTATCCGGGCCGCGTCGTTACCTGCCACGGATTCGTTCCCGAGCTTGCCCGCAAGATCTACTCCGGCGCCGATATCTTCCTGATGCCCTCTAAGCAGGAGCCCTGCGGTCTGTCCCAGATGATCGCTCTGCGCTACGGCACCATCCCTGTCGTCCGCGAGGTAGGCGGTCTGAAGGACAGCGTATTCGACAGCGCCGACAACTACGGCAACGGCTTCACCTTCCGCAACTATGATATCGCCGATATGTGCAACGCTGTCAAGCGTGCGCTGGCGGGTATCTACGACAACGAAGGCTGGCATCAGCTGATGTGGCGCGCGATGATGAGCGACAACAGCTGGGAGCGTTCCGCTCAGGATTATATCAACGTCTACGAAGACACCATGCACTGGCTGTAAGGACACGCGTGTCCCGCGCATTCTTTTCCCGCCTTTTAAAAAGTATGATTCAGCAATGCCGTCATCAACGGCGTGTCAATCGTTTGCATAACTGAATCATCATAAACAGCATTTGTCTCATATGAAACAACGCCGCTTCGGTACTCCCGAAGCGGCGTTCTGGTTATGTTATACTTTTTTATTCCACTACGATAGAGCCGTCATCGTAGATCAAGAAGCCCTGTACCACGGTGTCGCCCTCAGCGGTTGTGATCTCCAGAACAACACGGTAACCGTACATGCCCTTATCCTCGTCATAGAAGGACATGCAGCCCCTGCTGGTCGCGGTGCTGGCAGGATACTCTTCCTTGGAATATGCCATTAATGTCTGGGTCGCAACGTCCTTGCTCATGGCGTTGCCCTCTTCCGATCTCCACTCGGTATCGGCGACAGCATCGTCGTCATAGCTGTAAACATCTTCTTCGTTCTGAGAAGCGGCAGAGTCGTTATCATGCGCCTGTGCGTTATCTACAGCAGAGGCAACAGCCTGTGTCGAGGCAACAGCCTGTGTCGAGGCAACAGCCTGTGTCGAGGCAGCGGTCGTGGGAGCTGTTTTACCGGCGGAGCCGCAGGCGGTAAAAGTGATGGCGGATGTAGCGGCGATCGCCGCGATGAGTACGATGGTGATTACTTTTTTCATGATGGTTTCCTCCTCAGGTTTTCATTATTATTTGTTTTGCAAATCTCTTGTTTGTCTTTGCTGACGCTATGATAACATATCGAAGAAGACAACAGCATGACAAATTCCTACCTTTTTTATAATTTTTCAAATTTTTATTGCGTTTAATTCATCAAAAAAGGCTTCCAAAATCGGAAGCCTTACTTGATTGATGATTACTCTGCGGGATAGCAGAAGAGGTAGCCGCAGTAGTAGACGGTGGTGGAGCCGTCCATATGCTCAACGGTCAGGACCCAGCAACTCCAGCCTTCGGAAGTCTCACCCTTATCAACGCTGGTGATCTTATCGAAGTCGCCGATCCGCTCCTCCACATGCTCGACAGCTTCCTGCTGAGAAATGCCGATCGTATCAGTGCCGTCGTTCATGTCATAACGGCTCTGCGGAATACAGAACGCGAAGCCGCAGTAGAAGGTGCGGGTCACATCGTTAGAATCCTGAGCGGTGACGACCCATGCATCCCAGCCCTGTGCGGGATAAGTGCCCTGATATGCTTCGAGGATGATGACGCCGTCGCTGTCGTCATAGGATTCCATGACGCTGTCGATCGCTTTCTGTCTGGTGATGCCGGCATACTCGGCTTCGCTGTAGTCATTTGCGCTTGAAGCGTCGGTGTAGTTGATATCCTCGCTGGCATCGCTGCTGCGATAGCTCTGCGTCGTCGCAGGAGTCGTCTTCTGCGTCTCAGCCTGTGTTGCGGCGACAGTAGCCGCAACAGTGGGCGCAGCGGTCGGTGCAGCGGTTGTGGGAGCTGTTTTACCGGCAGAGCCGCAGGCGGTAAGAGTGAGAGCGGATGTTGCGGCGATCGCCGCGATGAGTAAGATGGTGATGAATTTTTTCATGATGTTGTCCTCCTAATGCTAATCCTTGATAAAAAGATTTAATCAGATATTAGTGATAAATTTCGCAGAGCGCGGCGGGCGACGCAGGCAGGCTGCCGCCTGTCAAGGAGCCTAACAAAGCTATGCGGAATTTAGCGCAATAGATGATAAAGGTTTTTATTTAGGATTAGTATGATTTTGTTTTGTTTTTCTTTGTTGACACAAGTATAACAGACAAAAGAAGACAACATCCTGACAGAAAAAGACATTTTTTAATTCTTTTCAAAAATTTTTATTTCGATCCCGACACGCCGTTATCTTAGATAATATAGTTTTTTCGCTAAATACTCTTTTACACCCAACAGCGACGGCAGTACGACCTCAGCCAAACCGTTGATCTCATCATCGGGCTGTACGATATCCGGCACCATGATCGAATGCGCTCCGGCGGCATGCGCGGCACGGATACCGTTGTAGCTGTCCTCAATGATATAACAGTCCTCAGGCTTTACGCCGAGCTTGTCGGCAGCGGTGAGGAAGATCTCGGGATTCGGCTTCGAGTGACCGACCATATCGCCGCAGACGATCGCCTGGAAGTGTTTTGTCAGATCAGCGCCGTCCAGCATAGGATATACATGCTCCCGTCTGGTAGAGGACGCCAGCGCGACACGCGCGCCTATCTCACTTAACCAACCAAAGATCTCATATACCCCGGGCTTGAGCGCGAAAGAAGTTCTGTTCAGCTCCTGCTGGACCTCTTCTCGGTACTTATCATAATCGAACTCATACCCCACATGCTCAAAGAAAATCTTTTTCGTCAGTTCACGTGTCACGCCGATCGAATCGATACACGCCTGCTCGACATTGCCCAGACCGTATTTTTCGGCGAGCTTCTTATACGCGTTGACATACGCGCGCTCGGAGTCAAAGATGACGCCGTCCATATCAAAAATCATATTCATATATACACTTCCCCAATAGAATTCTGTACCAGTATACCGCAAAATAAAAAGAATTTCAATATTCCTCTTGACATATCACATAGGAAGGTGTAATATAATGATAACATATGAATAATTGTTCATATGTTCATTTATCCACAATTATCAGGAGAATGTTATGGCACACGAAGATCATAAAGATATTGTCAAAGAAATCAAGGGCACTATGCCCGACGCCGACACGCTGTTTGAGCTGGCGGACTTTTTCAAGGTATTCGGCGACTCCACCCGCATCCGCATCATGTGCGCGCTGTTTGAAAAGGAGCTGAGCGTCTGCTGTATCGCCGATATCGTCGGCATGGAACAGAGCACTGTCTCCCACCAGCTTCGCGTCCTGCGGCAGGAAAACCTCGTCAAGGTGCGCCGCGAGGGCAAGCAGAGCTACTATTCCCTCGAGGACGAACACATCCAGAAGATTTTTGAGATGGGCTTAGAGCACATCATGGAGTGATATGATGAAACATGAATTTATCTTAGAAGGCTTGCACTGCGCGAACTGCGCGGCAAAAATCGAAACAAAGCTCAGCAAAACTTATGACGAGGTACTGTTCTCCTTCGCGACCTTAGAGCTCGAGATACATACCGATCAGGAAGATATCCGCGACGAAGTACAGAGCATTGTCGACTCGATCGAGGATGGCGTGACCGTTGTTCCTAAAGATGAGCACCATGAGCATCACCACGACCACCATCACGAATGTCACGACGACTGCTGTTCTCACGATCATGAACATCATCATGGACGCCATCAAGAAAACAGCGGTCACGACCATCACGACCACGAGGAACACGGTGACGGCAAGCTCAAACTGATCCTATTGATCGCCGCATCCGTTCTGTTTGTCGCGGCATTCATCATGCACATCATCGGCGGACTCGACCTTATCTGCAACATCCTCAGTATCGCGTCGGCGCTTCTCGCAGGCTACGACGTCATCTATGAAGGCGTGAAATCCGTTTTCAAACGCCGCATCGATGAGACCACCCTCATGACAGTCGCGGTCATCGCGGCGATGATCTTAGGTGAATTCGTCGAAGGCGCAGCAGTCATGGTGCTGTTCGGTATCGGCGAATTGCTTGAGGACAAGGCGGTCGAAAAATCCCGCCGCGATATCCGCAAATTAGCCGATATCCGCCCCGACACCGCTTATATATTTGAAAACGGCAAAAGCCGTGAGACCCACGCCGAGGATGTGGCAATCGGCACGATATTAGAGATCCCGCCCCACACGCGCGTACCGCTCGACGGTATCATCACCGAAGGCAGAACCACCCTCGATACCTCGTCCCTGACAGGTGAATCAGCACCCGTAGATGCCACAATCGGCACAGAACTGCTCAGCGGTATGATGAACAACGACAGCACCGTATACATGCGCACCACAAAAGCCTATGCCGACAGCGCGGCGACCCGTATCGTCAAGCTGGTCGAGGAAAGCTCCAAGAACAAAGGCAACCACGAAAAACTGATTACCCGCTTTGCCGCGGTCTACACCCCCGTGATGATCGGCTTAGCCGTATTGATCGCCGTCATCCCCTCCCTCATCACCGGCGTCTGGGCAGGCTGGATTCACAAAGCCCTCGTATGCCTCGTCGCCTCCTGCCCCTGCTCCATCGTCATCTCCGTCCCCCTCTCCTACTACGCGGGCATCGGCGCGGCAAGCAAGGCAGGCGTGCTGATCAAGGGCGGCAGATATGTGGAAGCCCTCGCGAAAGCCGACGCCTTTGCCTTCGATAAGACAGGCACGATCACAGACAACCAAATTTCTGTATCAGAAATAAAAACGTTTGCCAATTACACCGAAAAAGAAATCATTTCCCTTGCAGCTGCCGCGGAAGCTCACTCCGCTCACCCGATCGCGAATGCCATCCGCAATTACTGCAAAGAGAACGATATTTCCGTAAGAGAATTAAAAGAACATAAAGAGCTCAGCGGTCACGGCGTAGAAGCCATGCGCGGCACGGATACCGTCACCGTCTGCAAATCCTCCGGCGCACAAGGTATCTCGGTACAGCTGAACGGCAAAGAGATCGGACTCATCACCGTCAGCGAGCACATCCGTCCCGAAGCGCCCGAAGCGCTGAACGCCCTCAAAAAGCTCGGTGTCAAAACCGTCGCCATGCTATCGGGCGACAAAGAAGCCGCCTGCAAGCGCGTCGCGGAGGGTCTCCCCGTCGACAGCATTCACAGCACCCTGCTGCCCGAGGATAAGGTAAAAACCGTTGAAGCGCTCATTCAGCAAAACGGCTCCTGCTGTTTTGTCGGCGACGGCATCAACGACGCTCCCGTCCTCAGCCGCGCGACCTGCGGCGTAGCGATGGGGCTCGGCTCCGACGCGGCGATCGAATCCGCCGATATGGTGCTCAGCTCCGAGAACCTCTCTTCCCTGCCGAAGGCGGTACGCCTTGCCCGCAAAACTCTCACCACGGTCAAAGCGAACATCACCTTCTCGCTGATCATCAAAGCGGTCATCATCATTTTAGCGATACTGAATATCACGCCGCTGTGGCTGGCGGTATTCTCCGACACCGGCGTATGTCTGTTATGCGTCCTCAACGCAGTACGCCTGATCAAGAGCCGCATATAAGCAATCTAAAAGCATTGACATTCCTACCCTTTTGCGTTACGATAAAGGGTAGGAATTCTTTTTTTAAAGGACAGTTATAATGAAACAACCGCAACCCGAAACAAAATCCAATTACACCGTCTCCAATTCACTTGTCAACTATTATCTGGCGATCATGTTCAGCTTCTTCCCAATTTTTCTGACGGATCAATATGCCCATGCGCGCACGGACAAATACTGGTTCTATCTGATCGCAACAGGTATCCTCGTTGTATCCGTCGGTATCTGCATGGCGCTGAGCAACAGTGAAGCAAAGCGTATCGGCGAAGAAAAGCCGCTGTTCAAGCCGCTGTCCGTCACCGATATCCTCATGCTGTGTTTTTTGGGACTCGCGCTGATCTCCACGGTGCTTTCTGCTTACCCGACCGAATCCCTCTTTGGCACGGGCGGGCGCAACAACGGTCTGCTGCTCCTGCTGATGTACACGCTGATGTACTTTACGATCACCCGCAACTATGTTTATAAAGACTATGTGTTCATCATCTATCTGCTGGTATCGGCGATCATCGCCCTGCTGACGGTACTGAATTTCTTTTACATCGACCCCTTAGGCATGCTCAAAGGCTATGATGAAGCCACCGCAGCCGACTTTGGCTCCACCCTTGGCAACAAGAACATCATCGCGGCATTCATGTGCGTTTATCTGCCTGTAGCAGTCATGGCATTTGTCACAGCTGAAAAGAAAGCCCTCCGCGCTGTCGCGGGTGTGGCGATCATCTTCGCCTACATGGGACTTTTATGCGCCGACTCCACCTCCGATATCCTCGGACTGCTGGTGATCCTGCCGATCACGGCGATCTTCTCCGCGCGGAAGTTCATCTATCTCAGACGCTGGCTGCTGGCGATGACGATCCTGTTCATCGCGGGAAAACTGCTGTTCCTGTTCGCGACACTGATTGGCGACCATAACAAAGGCTTCGAGTTCATGCAGGAGTTCCTGATCTATCATCCGCTGACCTATCTGCCGATCGCGGTATTTGGTATCTTATGGCTTCTGACGGTTCTGCTCAGCAGGAACGGCGAACCACGCTATCCCGCGAAAGCCGTGCAGATCATCCTGATAGCATTATTCTCTTTGGGAATTATTACAGTCATCGGACTCTTTATCAATTTTAGCTTTATCGACCGCGAGACCGATATCGGCAACTTTGAAAAACTCCTGCGCTTTGACGACTACTGGGGCACCCATCGCGGCTTTATGTGGCGCGTCAGCTTTGAAGAATTCTCGAAGTACGACGTCCGTCAGATCCTGTTCGGCAACGGTCCCGACACCGCCTACTATGTCCTGCAGCCGCACTTTGCCGAGCTTTCCGAGCGCTTCGGCGACGCCTCCACCGACTGTGCCCACAACGAGTTCATCAACTATCTGCTGACGCAGGGCGTACTGGGACTGACGGCATACCTCGGCGTGATGCTTACCGTGATCGTCCGCGGACTGAAAGCCGCGAGACGAAACCCAATGGTGCTGGCGTTCATCGGCGCGATCATCTGCTACCTCGCTCAATCGACGGTCAACCTTTACAACCCCATCGTCACGCCCTTCCTGTTTATCTTCCTCTCGCTGACCGAAGCGATCAGCAGAAAAGAATCCAACCCCTTATAACAGCAAAAATGCTCACGACTTAATCATCGTGAGCATTTTTTATTTCTTCTTCATCGCGTCTTTCAGACTTTTCACCGTGCCGTCGGGATAGGTGACGTCCACGTTATCCAGCCGCTCCTTCACCTGCTCGCGGAAGCCTTTCAGATAGACCGCGTACAGCTCCTTCTGACGCTTCTGCTCCTCTTCGGTGAGCCCTTCTTCCTTTTTCTTCTTCGCTAAGGCGTTGATCTCGCCCAGCAGCTCATGCATTTCCATATCATTATCCTTTCTGACTGTCTAAATAGTTCTGTAAAATGATGGATGCCGCTACGGCGTCCACTTTGTGTTTGCGTTTCTTTCCGTACACATTCGAAGTATTTAAGTACGCGTGGGCGGTGATCGTCGTCCCGCGCTCATCCTGCATCACATGCCTGATACCGGTACGCTCGCTGAGCTTTTCGGCGATCGCACGCGCGCGATGAGCACTCTCTCCCTCGCTGCCATCCATATTGCGCGGCAGTCCCACGACGATGACTTCCGCCTTGGTTTCCTCAACCTTTTCAGCGATCTTTTCGATCAGCTTTTCATCATTATACTCGGTGATCACACACAAAGACGAAGCGAGAAATCCGCTCTTGTCCGAGACGGCAAGTCCCGTCCTTGCGTGACCGAGATCAACAGAAATCGCTATCATATTATCCCTCTCAGTAGTAATGCAGCTCCACCGCGATGATCCGGCTTTTCTCGAGCGTGAAGTAAGCGGCGTTTGAGCTGTCGATGCTGTAGTCATACAGGCTGTAGTTGACCGCGTTCATATAATCAAAGAAATACTGAGGATATACAGAGAACAGCACGGATACCGTCTCGCCGAAATCGAGACTTTCATCCACATAAAAAACGAAGTATTCATCCTGTCTTTCGGCACACGCCAGCAGTCCGCTCTTCACATCCGCACCGTCATAATCATTTAGGTGCGGCGACTCTTTATAATAGTAGCCCATATCCGTATTCGTACAGGAGGGGATAAAGAGATTCATGACGCTCGCGCTGTAATCGCCCTCTACCCCGTTGATCTCATCATCGCTCAGATCGGAGTACAGCGGTGACAGGGTATGATCCTCATACAGATAATCGTCGTTGACGTTGAAGTAGATATAGCGGGCATAGGGCTCCTCGCGATCGTCCCAGGTGACGTCCGCGTTATACCATTCGCCGCCCAGCTTCACCGCGTTCCATATATGCATCTGGTCGGAGCTTTCCCCCATCACGCCGACACAGTCGACGCCCAGACCGTTCATCAGCATTTGAAACGCTCGCGCATAGCCCTCGCACACGGCAACCTGATTGACCAGCGCACCGTATGTCGTATAGATATCGGGATTGTTGTTGTCGAAGTTGACCATGTCGACGTCCCTGTCGTACTCGACGCGCTCAAGCAGAAAATCATGCACCATCTTCTCGCGCTCATATTCCGTCAGCCCGTCGGGAACCGTCGCGTAAAACTCATTCGCCACCGCCCTCACGGCGTTCACACGGCTGTCGACCTCCTCGGGCGAGTAGCTCGAATACACCTGGATGATGGTCGTGCTGTCGTCGCTGTAATATCCTAACGTCCCCGTTGTCCAGAAGATCTCGGGGTGATCGTCGGTCAGCGCCTTCGCCGCCGTGCGTACCTGAGCTTCCGTGAGTGAATAGCCCTCCAGCTCGATCTGCGGCATCGGATAACGCCCCAGCTCTTCATCCGCGTCGGGAGCGATATCATAGCACACTTCAAGCAGCTTTTGATACAACTTTTTCTGCCCTTCAAGCGGGAGCACCTCATAAGAATAGGACGACTCCACAGGCTCATACCCTTCGCTGTAGGTCAGGCTGTCGGGGATGATCTCAAGATACGGGTTCACCGTCTCGACCGCCTTCGGCGTATCGGCAAGCGGCAGATAATCCGCGATACTGCACGCGCAGAGCGCCGCCGTCAGGATCACGGCAAGTATCAGCAAGAAATATTTTTTCATTCTTTCATCCTTTTTATCGGTAATTCAATTCGAAAACCAGCAAATTCCGATCCTCTTCTTCATAGTATGAGGCGTCGCTGTCGGCGTCAAGCTGTACACCGAGAAGCTTTGTGTTCGCCAGATCCATTGCTTCATAATACGGCTGATCTCCCGCAAAGAGCTTTTCAGCCGCCTGTTCGGGTGTGTAAACCTCGGGATCGACGCAGACCATCAGCGAATCCCGATGATTCTCTGCGGCTTTCACCATGCCCTCACAGAGCCTGTCGACAGAAATGCTGTCGAGATAAACGCTCTCGCGCAGGATATAGCTGTAAGTCGTCGCCGTACACGACTCGGGAACAAAGGTGTTGATATAAGAGCTCAGTTCCCAGTATTCATCCTCGCTGAGCTCCGCATAGGTCTTATCGACGGTATGATCGAGGCTCATGGTCGCGTCATCGAGATTGAGGTAGAGATAAGCGTCGGTAACGTCCTCTTCCTCGTCCCAGTCATCCCACGTTGCATCGCAGAGATACCATTCGTCGTCGAGCATAACGGCGTTCCAGATATGGAGCGCGTCCTCGTCATCCTCTTCGATACCCGTGATACAGACGGACTCCACACCGATCGAACTGCACAGATAATCGAACGCGCGGGCATATCCCTCGCAGACGGCGAGCTTGTCCACCAAAACGCCGCACAGGTTATACAGGTGCGGATGGCTGTCGCTGTACTCGTCGGAGTCCTCGACAGCAGTATCATAGACACAGGTATTGATGATAAAAGAATACACGTACACCTCGCGCTCATAGGGCGAAAGCTCCGGCGGCAGCTGAGAGTAAAATTCTTTGAAAGAATCATTCAGCTGATTCATCATCACGATGACTTCATCCGCCTTGTAATCCGTGTGCAAAACGACCTCGCTCTCATTATCCGCCTTATAGTCGTAGATATCAAAATCCATCGACATCCAGAAGATCTCGGGATGATCGGCAAGCACTGCCGCTAAGACCTCCTCGACCTCCATGTAGGAGTAATCCATGCTGTCGAGCAGGATCGGGCGCAGATTATACTCGCCCTCAAACTCCTCATTCGGCTGATCGGACAGGCAGAAGCAGCCGTCATAGATATCGTCATATAACGCCTTCTGACGCTGTGAACGCAACTGCTGAAAGGAATAAGGCGTGGTCAGCGGATCATACTGCGCGGACTTCACATACTCAGGACGGTTGAGGATCAAAAAGCCGTTTTCATCCTCATGATACCCCGGCTCCACACCGCCTCCCGAAAGCGGCATATCGGTATAGACAGGACGCGTCTCGCCCGTAAACCGCCGCAAAATATTGCCGACAGAAAACAAATCACACGAGCACAGCGCCGCTGTTACCAGTATTGTCAGAATCAGAGCAAATAACCGTTTCATCTTAAAACCTGTTTTCGTTGATCGGCAGGGTCGCGACCGCGTTGAGGTCGCTTTTTGCCACATGACCCGCAAGGTATTCATAGTAGCCCTGCGCCCCGACCATCGCGCCGTTGTCGCCGCACAAGGCTTTTTCGGGCATGTAGAGCTGATATTTGCCCCTGCATTTTTCTTCCAGCTCGCGACGCAGCAGTGAATTTGCCGACACGCCGCCCGCGGTCACTAAGGTCGTATAGTCCAAGTCCTCCGCCGCCTGCAAAAAGTTGTCCGTCAGACAGCCGACTACCGCTTTGCGGTAAGAGGCGCAGACATCCGCAACAGGGATGTCCTCGCCCTTCTGATGACGGTTGTGGATCAGGTTGATGACCGCCGTTTTCAGTCCCGAGAATGAGAAATCATACGGCGATCCGTCCACCCGCGGTCTCGGCATAGAAAAGGCAGTATCGTCGCCGTTCTCGGCGATCTTGTCCAGCTCCACCCCGCCGGGATACGGAATCCCCATCGCGCGGGCAGCCTTGTCGAACGCCTCGCCCGCCGCGTCGTCGCGGGTCCTGCCAATGACCTTCATATCGGTGTAATCCTTCACCTCGACGATATGGCTGTGACCGCCCGAGACCACTAAGCATAAAAAGGGTGGTTTTAATTCTTTATGTGAAATATAATTTGCCGCGATATGCGAGCGCAGGTGATGGGTCGGTATCAGCGGCTTGTTTGTCGCCAGAGCCAGACCCTTCGCGAAATTCACGCCGACCAGCAGCGCGCCGATCAACCCGGGCGCGTAGGTCACGGCGACCGCGTCGATATCATCGAGCGTACAATTTGCTGTTTTGACCGCTTCATCCACCACGCCGACGATCGCCTCCGCGTGACGGCGGGACGCGATCTCGGGCACCACGCCGCCGTAGAGCTTATGTTCCTCGACCTGCGACGCAATGATATTGGACAGGACGGTTCTGCCGTCCTCCACCACAGCCGCGGCGGTCTCGTCACAGCTGCTTTCGATTGCCAGTATTTTCATATGTTACTCCATTATATTTCATGATAACCGCGTTTTCCTTCGGGTTATCATAATAATCCTTCCGTATGCCGATCCGCTCAAACCCTATCTTTTCATAGAGCGCGATCGCGGGCACATTGCTCTCCCTCACCTCGAGGAACACGACGCTGAGAGCCCCCGCGTTCCTGATTGCCGATTCTATCAGCCTTTGCGCAATCCCCCGACGGCGATGATCGGGATGTACTGCCACTTCGACGATACTCCCCTCGTCCACGATCTGTTCAAACGCCAGATAGCCGACGATCATTCCTTCATCCAATGCCGCCATTGAGCGGGAATCAGGTTTCTCGAGCTGAGCGCGGATCATATCGACCGACCACGCACTTTCGCCGAAGCAAACGTCCAACAGCGCTTTCACGCCGCCGATATGCTCGGGCAGCATTTCTGTCAGTATCATAAGGTCGTCATCAGCACTTTGACCGCGCCGACGATATCGTCGCGGCACTTGCGGTAGGCGTTCAGATCGCCGCCGTAGGGGTCGACGATGTCCATACGCAGATCGTAGATGTCGTCCACATTGGGCGCACGGTACAGCACCCGCACCATGTCGGCAGGGATACCGATGGAGCGCAGGATATCCGCATGTTCCTCACCTAAGCCCACAAACAGCGAATACTCGTTGAGGTCGATCGCGGGCAAAAAGCGGGTAGTGTGCATGGTAAGATCGAGCCCGATCTCCGCGACAGCCTGTATCGCGTTCGGCGAAGCAGGACGGTCGCCGACCGCCGCTACTCCCGCGCTCTCGGCGTGCCAGTCAAGCCCCTTTTCCTTCGCGAGGGCGTTGAAGATCACCTCAGCCATCGGACTGCGGCAGGTATTTCCCGTACAAACAAATAACAATTTCTTCATGATTTCACCACATATATCATTCGGGTGCGGGCTGAGCCCGCCCTTCATTATTCTTTATTCATTATTCTTTATTCTTTTGAACGCAGCGAAACTAACCTTTCGCCTCATACCACGTCTCGCCCATCGAGGCTTCCGCGGTGAGGGGAATATCCAGCTTCACGGCATTTTCCATCTCTTCCTGCAGGAGCATCGCGACCTGCATGCTCTCAAAAACAGGCGCTTCAACGATCAGCTCGTCGTGTACCTGTAAGATAAGCCGCGCCTCTAATCCTTCCTTCTTCAACCGTTCATCGACCCGCACCATCGCGATCTTGATGATGTCGGCGGCAGTGCCCTGGATCGGCGCATTGCGCGCGACGCGTTCACCGAACGAGCGGGTGTTGAAGTTGGACGCGGACAACTCAGGCAGATAACGCCTTCTGCCCTCGAGGGTGCTGACATAACCGTCCTCTTTCGCGTGCTGGATGGTCTCGTTCATATAGCTGTCGATCGCGGAAAAATGCGCGAGATAATTCTCGATATACCTCTTTGCTTCGCGCACGGTAACGCCGATATCCTTTGACAGCGAAAACGCGCCGATACCGTAAACGATACCGAAGTTGACCGCTTTTGCACGACTGCGCATCAGCGGCGTGACCCCGTTGATCGGTACACCGAACACCTCGGACGCAGTGACGGTGTGGATGTCGATATTGTCGCGGAACGCCTGCTGCATATTTTTGTCGCCGGAAATATGCGCCAGCACACGCAGTTCGATCTGCGAGTAGTCGGCGTCGACCAGAACACAGCCGTCCTTCGCTTTGAAGAAACGCCTGAACTCCCGACCGCGTTCGGTGCGCACGGGGATGTTCTGCAAATTCGGCTCGGTGGAACTGATACGCCCCGTTCGGGTCTCGGTCTGGTTGAATGACGAGTGGATTCGTCCGTCCGCGGCGACCTTGTCGATCAGCGAGTCGCAGTAGGTGGATTTCAGCTTCGCCACAGTGCGGTACTCGAGGATCTTCGCGATAACAGGATGGAACGGCAAAAGACTTTCCAGCACCTCGGCGTTGGTCGAATAACCGCTCTTGGTCTTTTTGCGGGTCGGCAGGTTCAGTTCCTCAAACAAGGCGGTCGCCAACTGTTTCGGCGAATTGATGTTGAACTCATAGCCGACGTCCTCATAGATGGATTTCTGCAGCTCGTCCACCTCTCGGCTGAGCTGTTCGCCGTAGGCGCGGATTCCGTCCACATCGACGGCAAAGCCCAGATTCTCCATACGCGCCAGCACGCGCGCGAGCGGTATCTCGATTTCATATAACAGCTTGTCGTTTGCGATATCGTGGATATCGTCCTTAAGACGCTTGCACAGCGCGGGCATCGCGTGGATATATCCTAAGCCCTCTTCCCCGCTCTCAGCCTTTGCGACAGGGATGCTGTACTCGGCGCACAAGCGGTCGAGAGAATAGCTCGACGACGAGGGGCTGAGCAGGTAGGCGGCAAGGGAGATATCAAAGGCGATATCGACCTCGATCCCCTCGCGGTCACAGTAAGCAAAAATCGGCTTGCTGTTATCGGTAAAGAGCTGTTTGCCGCTCTTTAACAGCTTGTTTATTTCTTCTGTGGAATTAATCCTGTATAATATTTCTTCTGTAGAAATATAAGCAACAGCAGGCTTATTTTCTTCAAAAGAAATTTGCAGATATATATTTTTCTCTGAGAGAATTTTGTCCAGCGTTTCACCGTCGGCTTCAACGACCTTGAAGCTACGCTGTTCGTCCTGCTCCACGACCTTATCGTCCGACAGATCCAGATCGAACTTCTTGATCAGCGAGAACAGCTCCAGCTTCGCCATCAGCCTTGCGGCGGCAGCCTTATCACCCTCACCCGCCTTGTAACTGTCGAGGTCGGTGTCGATCGGCGCGGTCAGGCAGATCTCGCCCAGCATGCGGCTCATGAAGCAGTTTTCTTTTGACTTCTCCAGCTTCGCCCTCATGCCCGGCTTGATGTCCAGCTCGTCCAGATGCTCATAGATATAGTCGATGTTGTCGTACTTTTGAATCAGCTCCGTCGCACCCTTCGGACCGATTCCCGCGACGCCGGGGATGTTGTCGGACGAGTCGCCCTGTATCGCCTTGATCTCGATCAGCTTCTTCGGCTCTACGCCGTATTCCTCCTTGACCACCTCGGGCGTATACATCATCGTGCCGTTGAGGTTCTTCGCAAGGCGCACCGAAACGCTGTCGTTTACCAGCTGTAAGCTGTCGCGGTCGCCTGTCGCGATCACGCAGGTGTTGCCCGTATCGGCGCAGGTCTTTGACAGCGTGCCGAGGATATCGTCCGCTTCATAGCCCTCGCAGGTCACGAGCTTGTAGCCCAAGTCCGTCAGCAGTTCCTTCAGCGGAGCCATCTGCATATGCAGTTCCTCAGGCATGCCCTTGCGGTTAGCTTTATAGAGATCATACGCCTTATGGCGGAAGGTTTTCGTCTTGAGGTCAAAGGCGATGGCGACAGCATCGGGCTGTACGTCCGCCTTCATGCGCTCAAACATGGTCAGAAAGCCGTAAATGGCGTTAGTGAACTGACCATCCTTCGTTGTCAGCGGCTTGATACCGTAAAAGGCGCGGTTCAAAATACTGTTTCCGTCTACTACTAAAAGTTTCATTGGTTCTCCCGTTATAATTTATACACTACGTTTCCCGTGATCCAGTTGGTGCGGTACAACCTCGGCACACGCTTACTGACGGCGCACAGCACCTCATAGCTGATGGTGTCGCCCCAGCGCGCGATATCCTCGGCGGTAGGCTCACCGTCCTTGCCGTTGCCGAATACAACGACCACATTGCCGACCTCTGCTTCGGGGAAATCTGTGACGTCCAGCATGGTCTGATCCATGCAGATACGCCCGATGATCTTGCAGTTCTTGCCGAACTTTTTGGTCTTGTCCCATACGAACATATAACCGTCCTCGGCATACGCGCGTATGTAGCCGTCAGCGTAACCGACAGGCACGGTCGCGACACGCATGTCATGGTCGGCAGTAAAGGTGCGTCCGTAGCTGACCGTCGTTCCAGCGGGGATGGTCTTGACGTGAGAGATCAGGGTTTTCAGGCGCATAGCAGGCTTCAAAGCAAGCTGATTCCGCATACTGCCCGACGGCGCGTAGCCGTAGAGAATGATCCCCGCGCGCACCATGTCGAATCGCATTTTCGGGTAATCCATGATCGCGCCCGAGTTGGAGCAGTGACGGATATCGAAATGGATCCCCGCCTTTTCCAGTTCATCAACGGTATGGGAGAAATTCTCATACTGCTTCATGGTATAGGCTTCGCCGTTCTCTCCGTCATCGGCGACCGCGAAGTGGGTAAAGATACCCTCAGTGATGATATGCGGGAGCCTGCACGCCTCTTTTATTTCTTCAATAGAATGATTGTCTCTCGGGAATTCCTGACACAAAAAGCCGATACGGCTCATGCCGGTATCCACCTTGATATGCGCCTTGACCTCAGTGCCCAGCGCTTCACACTGTTCCGACAGTGCACGTGCGTATTCGAGGCTGTAAACCGCCTGGCTGATGTTCATACGGCACAGATCGCGACAGCGATTCGCAGGCGTGTAACCGAGAATCAAAATCGGCTCCGTGATATCGGCACGGCGTAATTCCAGCGCTTCATCGAGGTTTGATACCGCGAGGAAATCCACGCCCAGTTCATGATAGAGCTTACAGATCTCCACAGCGCCGTGACCGTAGCCGTCCGCTTTGACGACACAGCAGAGCTTGACCCCTTCGCCGATCGTATCGCGGATCGCTTCATAATTCTCACGGATCGCGTTCATATTGATCTCCGCCCATAAGCGGCGGGTAAAAATCAGGTTATCTTCCAAATCAGTCACCTCATTTTTGGCATATATATAGGTATTATAATACAAAATGAATCCTTTTACAATATAACTGCAAAAGTTTTTGTGCCAAAGCTTGACAGAGATCAGACCGAAGTATAGAATGAAATATAGAATCATTCTATCAAAAGGTCGGCTAATCATGAAGAAATCCGTGAACAATACCAAAAGTAAGATCGTCTCTGCCGCGTGGCAGCTTTTCTATGAACAAGGCTTTGAAAGCACCACCGTCGACGAGATCATCCGCCTTTCCGGCACTTCCAAAGGCTCCTTTTACCACTACTTTGACAGTAAGGACAGCCTGATCGGCTCCCTCGCCTATCTCTTTGACGAGAAGTACACCGAGCTGGAACGGGAACTGGACTACAGTCTGAACGCGGTCGATAACCTGATTTTCCTCACCCGCGAGCTGTGCATGATGATCGAGAACAACATCGACATCGAGCTTCTCTCCCGCCTCTACGCCCAGCAGCTGAGTAAGCGCGGAGAAAAGGAGCTTCTCGACCACAGCCGCATGTACTACCGCCTTCTCAAAAAGCTGGTACAGCTCGGACAGGAGCGCGGCGAAATCACCCGCCAAAAGTCAGCCGCCGAGATCGTGCGCCTGTACGCGATCGCCGAAAGAGCGCTGCTCTACGACTGGTGTCTGCACGGCGGCGAGTACTCCCTTACCGAATACGCAGGTACAGTCATGCCGCTGTTTTTGAGCGGCTTACAGATATAAAGAAAACGCTTCTTCCGTGTGAAGAAGCGTTTTTTGCTTTTAAAGAATATTAAACATCTGTCAGAGGGGTACCGCAGCCCGCGCAAAACTTCGCCTGACCGCGGATATACTCGCGCCCGCAGATATGGCAGAACCGCTTTTCTTGTCCCTCGGACGGATTCGGAGAAGCAGGCTGAGCGCCGTTCGGCTGAGGATTCGGATACTCAGGATAGACTCTGAGTGATTCGATCGGATAAGCGACATATCCGGGAGGCGGAGGCGTACGGATAGGGAACGGAAAATAGGGACTTCCGTCGGGATTGATCGCGTTGTTTTCATGGTGTCTGATCGGATGCTTGCACCGCGCACAGTAGACAAAGCCGTCGGGGTACCACATCCTGAAACCGAGGTGATAATCGGTGTAGGTCGTATAGGCACGGCAGTTGGGGCAAACCGCGCGGTATGTCAGTCCGCTGTGCCACGTAACTCTTTGATACGACATAAAAACTCCTCCTTCGATCGGATTATATTGTTATTATACCATCGCGATACGGCAAATGCAAGATAAGACACAGAGAAACCGCAGAATGTCGGATGTCGCCTGAATTTAATTTTTCGTCAAGTTTTCAGTCTATTATTAAGTCTGTTAAATTTTTGGCTATATAACAGGGTTTTTACTACATTTTTATAAAAATGTATTTATTTTAGTCTATACTTTGTTCTGTATTGCGTTTCCACTTTTCTTGTGCTAATATAAATAGGTATTGCGGATCACATGCAATAGATAATTCCAAAAAAGAAATTTGGAGGGAAATTCATGTCAACAAACACAATCATTATTCTTGTTGCATTTGTCGTCTACATGGGTATGATGATACTCATCGGCGCGCTGAACTCTAAGCAGAGCAACAACGAAGACTACTTCCTCGGCGGTCGAGGACTTGGCTCGTGGACAGCGGCGCTCTCTGCGCAGGCGTCCGATATGAGCGGCTGGCTGCTGATGGGTCTGCCGGGCGCGATCTATGTCGCCGGTACAGGCGAGGTCTGGATCGCGATCGGTCTTTTGATCGGCACCGTCCTCAACTGGTTTCTCGTCGCGCGCAGACTGCGCAAGTACACCATCGTCGCGAACAACTCGCTGACCATCCCGAGCTTCTTTGAGAACCGCTTCCATGACAAGAAGGGTATCTTAAAGCTTGTATCGTCCATCATCGTCATCGTGTTCTTCGCCGTCTACACCGCATCTGCCTTCGCCTCGGGCGCCAAGCTCTTTGCGAACGTATTCGGCACAGGAGCTGACGACAAGACTGCCTACATGATCGGTCTGATCGTCGCGGGCGTCGTCATCCTCGTCTACACCCTCTTGGGCGGCTTCAAGGCGGTCTGCTACACCGACTTCATTCAGGGACTCCTGATGCTGGTCGCGATCTTAGCTGTCCCGATCATCGCTTACATCGGCATCAGCGGCGACCTGACCGGCGCGCTGTCCGCTAAGGGCGTCACCGATCCCGCGGGCTTCCTGAGCCTGATGAAGGACGGCGAGGGCAACTCCATCACCGCTGTATCCATCATCAGCAACCTCGGCTGGGCGCTGGGCTACTTCGGTATGCCCCACATCCTTGTCCGCTTCATGGCGATCAAGAGCGATAAAGAGGTCAAGAAGAGCCGTATCATCGCTATCGTTTGGGTCATCCTGTCACTGGGCGCCGCGTCCTTCCTCGGTCTGGTAGCAAGAGGCTTCCTGAGTGAAGATCTCGTCGCGAGCGGCAAGTCTGAGGTCGTCTTTATCAAGACCATCCAGCAGATCTTCGACGGCAACTTCATCCTCGTATTCATCGGCGGTATCTTCCTCTGCGGTATCCTTGCCGCGATCATGAGCACGGCTGACAGCCAGCTTCTGGTCACCGCTTCCGCGGTATCCGAGGATATGTACAAAGGCGTTATCAACAAGAAGGCTTCTGAGAAGAGTGCGCTGAACGTCGGCAGGATCGCCGTCGTCGCAGTCGCAGTCATCGCTTTCGTTATCGCTCTGAATCCCGATTCCTCCGTCATGGGTCTGGTATCCGACGCATGGGCAGGCTTCGGCGCGGCATTCGGTCCGATCATCCTGCTCTCCCTGTTCTGGAAGCGCTTCAACCTGCCCGGCGCGGTCGCGGGTATGATCACAGGCTTTGCCACCGTTATCCTGTGGGACTACATCCCCTTCGGAGGCGAGACCCTGTACGCAAAGACCGGTCTGTACAGCCTGGTATTAGGCTTCGGACTCGCGCTGGTGATCGCGGTCATCGTGACCCTCGCCACCAAGAAACCCTCTGCCGAGATCGAAGCAGAGTTCGAGAAGGTCAAGACCGTAGAGATCTGATATTCAATTGTCATTACGAGGCAGTTAAGCCGTGGCAATCTCAACCAAATAACTACATCAATTTACGCTCCCGATCTTCTTGGGAGCGTTTTTGTATACCGCTATTGATTTTCATCAAAGATTGTTATATGATACAACTATACAATCGGAGGTAATACGATGAATACTTACAGCACAAATTCCAATCATCCTGCCAATAACTCTGAGATCGATTCCCGCAACAATACTGTTCCATCGAAATTGCGGGAAAGCGCGGAAAAGAAAGGGCTCGCCTCCTTGAAAATCGGAATAGTCCTGCTGTTCTTTCTAACCTTCGGTCAGATTTTACTCTATTTACCTTTTTCAAGGTTATTTGATTACTTCTTCGGCACCGTACTCGAATTTATGCTTTTAATGTGTCAGTTACTTCCATTTGTTCTTGTGATAGGGATAATCGGCATTGTACTCGGTGCAAAATCCCGCAAAACCATGCGCACGAGAAATGGAATCGGTAAAGCAGGTTTGATCATATCCATCATCGCCACTGCTATCATCGCGGTATATTTTATTCTGCTCCTAAGCATTTTAATCCACACAACATTAACATGGGGGACATAACCGGAAATCCAACTGAACTTATACGATAACGAACCAAAGGAAATGTTCCGCTCCCCGAGTCGGGAGCGTTTTTTCTTCATTCCAATCAACAATGGCACAATTTTTCTTGCAATTATAGCAGATATCTGTATAATAAAGCTATAATAAAACAAGGAGCATCAACATGAACGACATGCTGCATCAGAAATATTCCAAACAAGGGAAAGAGTCCTTCGTTCTGGGGATAACAGGATTACTTCTGCACCTGCTTGCGTTAATCTTTACGAACCGTTTGCTATGGTTCGAATTGGTCGCCCTGATCGCCGGCATTTCCGGACTGATACTTGGAATCATATCACGCAAAAGGCTCAAGGAAAACAACCGACTTGGTCTCGCCGGAGTGATCCTCTCCATCATCACTCTGATACTCTTTTTACTGGCGATTCTGTTGATAAGCATTGCACTCTACCGTATATCAGACGTCTTTTCCGTTATCGCCAGCAATCCTTGGTAATGCGTCTCATTTTAATTCGCTAACGATCCGCTCTCGCGTGAGGGCGGTTTTTCTTTTATCAAATTAACAATGACACGGTTTTTACCGATTGTTACAGGATTGAAACTGAACACAATATCTTGTGGTCAGGGGTATCCGCTTCACAATAAATTGATATAATTCTTTTAAGAATATCATTTTTAAATTTGTTATCAAATTTAACAAAGAAATATTTTTTTATCGTCTATTTTAACAATTGATTTCATCCTGCCAATCTGCTATATTATGACAGGATTTCGCCCCCAGCACTAGATGTAGTGAGGGGCAGACTTTTTGTTACAAAAGAGTTACAGCAGAACCAAAATCAAACTATCCGAGGAGAAGTGACATGATTAACCAGATTGTGAAGCGCGACGGACGCGCGGTCGAGTTTGACATCGACAAGATTACGAACGCCATCTACAAGGCGGCTCACGCCATCGGCGGCAACGACTATGAGAGCGCTGAGAAGCTGGCGGCAAAGGTACTGGAATACCTCGAGGCTGAGGACAACGCCTCCCCCACCGTAGAGCACGTACAGGACACTGTTGAAAAGATTCTGATCGAGAACGGACACGCGAGAACCGCAAAGGAGTTCATCCTCTACCGTGCCGAGCGTACCAGAGTCCGTGAGATGAACACCAAGCTCATGAAGATCTACGAGGATCTGACCTTCAAGTCCGCGAAGGATAACGACGTCAAGCGCGAGAACGCCAACATCGACGGCGACACTGCGATGGGCACCATGCTCAAGTACGGCTCCGAGGGCGCGAAGGAATTCTACCAGATGTACGTCCTCGATCCCAAATTCTCCAAAGCGCACCGTGAGGGCGACATCCATATCCACGACCTCGACTTTCTCACCCTGACCACCACCTGCTGCCAGATCGACCTTTTAAAGCTGTTCAAAGGCGGCTTTAGTACAGGTCACGGCTTCATCCGTGAGCCCAACGATATCTCCACCTACGCGGCGCTCGCCTGCATCGCGATCCAGTCCAACCAGAACGACCAGCACGGCGGTCAGTCTGTGCCGAACTTTGACTACAGCATGGCTCCCGGCGTTGCAAAGACCTACAACAAGCGTTACCGCGCGAACCTTTCGAGAGGCGCCGAGCTCCTTGCCGACGACGAAAACGCGAAGGACAGCGTCGAAGCCATCTGCGCTGCGGCGGAAGCCGCCACGGGCGACATGGCAAAGCTCGAGTCCACCCCCGAGTACGAAGCAAAGGAGCTCGAACTTCTGACCGAGAAATACGGCGACAAGATTGCCGCTAAATTACAGCGCTTTGCGAAGAAGCACGCGCTGACCGAGACCGACCGCGCGACCTTCCAGGCGATGGAAGCGGTCGTCCACAACCTCAACACCATGCATTCCCGCGCGGGCGCTCAGGTACCGTTCTCGTCCATCAACTACGGCACCGACACCTCTCCCGAGGGCCGTATGGTCATCAAGAACATCCTCCTCGCGACCGAAAAGGGTCTGGGCAACGGTGAGACTCCCATCTTCCCTGTGCACATCTTCAAGGTCAAAGAGGGCGTCAACTACAACCCCGGCGACCCCAACTACGATCTGTTCAAGCTCTCCTTCCGCGTATCGGCAAAGCGTCTGTTCCCGAACTACGCATTCATCGACTCCCCCTTCAACCTGCCCTACTACAAGGAAGGTCATCCCGAGACCGAGGTCGCATACATGGGCTGCCGTACCCGCGTCATCGGCAACCGCTTTGACCCGAGCCGCGAGATCACCTACGGCAGAGGCAATTTGAGCTTTACCTCTATCAACCTTCCCCGCCTCGCGATCCTTTCCAACAAAAACATCGACTTCTTCTTCGATCAGCTCGACCGCATGGTCGACCTGTGCTGCGATCAGCTCTTAGAGCGCTTCGAGATCCAGTGCCAGAAGTGCGTGCGCAACTATCCGTTCCTGATGGGTCAGGGCGTATGGATCGACTCCGAGAAGCTCAGTATCGACGACGAAGTACGCGAGGTCTTGAAGCACGGCACCCTTTCCGTCGGCTTCATCGGTCTTGCCGAGGCTCTGGTCGCCCTGATCGGCAAGCACCACGGCGAGAGCGAGGAAGCCCAGAGACTGGGTCTCGAGATCGTCACCTTCATGCGCAAGAAGCTCGACAAAAAGAGCGCAGAGATGAACCTCAACTTCACCTGCTTAGCTACCCCGGCAGAGGGTCTTTCGGGACGCTTTGTCCGCATCGATAAAAAGCGCTTTGGCGTCATCAAGGGCGTGACCGACCGCGACTACTACACCAACTCCTTCCATATCCCGGTCTACTACCCCATCAGCGCCTTTGACAAGATCAAGCTGGAAGCTCCCTACCATGCCCTCACCAACGCGGGTCATATCTCCTACGTTGAGCTTGACGGCGATCCCTCCGAGAACCTCGAAGCCTTCGAGCAGGTGGTACGCTGCATGAAGGAAGAAGGCATCGGCTACGGTTCCATCAACCACCCTGTCGACCGCGACCCCGTCTGCGGCTACACCGGCATCATCGGCGACTACTGCCCGAAGTGTGGCAGAAAGATCACCAAGAACGGTGCGCAGGTCGAGCGTATCCGCCGCATCACAGGCTACCTCGTCGGCACCCTCGACCGCTTCAACAACGCGAAGAAGGCTGAGGTGCAGGACAGAGTGAAGCACAGCGTCGTCTCCGAATGCGGCTGTGAGCTCGAGGCGGTATAATGCCCGACACAAAAACACCTTTACGTCTGGCAGGGGTCGTCAGAGAGAGTATCGTAGACGGTCCCGGCATCCGCATGACGGTATTCGTACAGGGCTGTCCGCACCACTGCAAGGGCTGTCACAATCAGCACACGTGGGACTTTGACGGCGGCTACGTCAGCTCCGTCGAAAGGATTCTTGAAGAAGCGGCAAAGGACAAGCTTTTGCGCGGCGTCACACTCTCGGGCGGCGAACCGTTCTCCCAAGCCGCGGCGCTGACCGTACTGGCGAAGGGCGCGCATGCGATGGGCTTGAACGTGTTCTGCTACACAGGCTACACCTTTGAACAGCTAAGGGCGCAGTTTGAGGCGCATCCCGAGTACAGAGAGCTGTTAGAACAGTGCGACTGGCTGGTGGACGGCAGATTTGTCGAAGAAGAAATGAGCCTCATGCTCCACTTCCGCGGCAGCCGCAACCAGCGGATATTGAACGTCAAAGAGTCGCTCCTGCAGGGCAAAGCCGTCCTGTCTGATATCAACTGAAACAGAAGCCATTTGATAAGGGCGCTGAGAGAGATCTCAGCGTCCTTCGCATTATGCCTTTCAGCGTTTTCCACAACATCTTACCGCAATTTTTGCCGTATTTGTCCTGTTGTAAAACAGCAGGATTTATGGTATCATGAATATAACTGTAATAATACATCTTGAAAGGATGGAAATACATGGTAGTTAAGGATATTATTGACATCTTAGAAGGCGAAGTCATATGTGAAGGCGACCTCGATACCGAGATCAAGACCGCCTGCGGCTCCGATATGATGAGCGACGTTCTGGCGTTTGTCAAAGATCAGAGCGTCCTGCTGACGGGGCTGGTCAATCCGCAGGTCGTGCGCACCGCCGAGATGATGGACATGGCGTGCATCGTCTTTGTCCGCGGCAAAATGCCCGACCAGGGGATCATCGACCTTGCCGAGAGCCGTGACATCACCCTGATCAAGACGCGTTTCCGCATGTTTACCGCCTGCGGCAAGCTATACGCGAACGGACTGTCCGGAGGTACCGCTGTATGAGCAACATCCATCTGCACTATGACGTCAGCGGCGAGGATTTCACCCGCGCGGGTGAAGCCTCAGGCTCCGTCAAAAAGCGTCTGAAAGCGCTCGGCTACAACACCGACGCCATCCGCAGAGTCGCTATCGCGATGTACGAAGCGGAGATCAACATGGTCATCCACGCCGAGGGCGGCTTTGTCGACGTCGACATCTTCCCCGACCACGTCGATGTTCTCCTGTCCGACCACGGTCCCGGCATCCCCGACGTTGAAAAGGCGATGCAGGAGGGCTTTTCCACCGCGCCCGACAACGTCCGCAACTTAGGCTTCGGCGCGGGCATGGGTCTGCCGAACATCAAGAAGTACACCGACGACATGCGCATCGAGACCGAGATCGGCAAGGGTACAGACCTGTACCTGACCGTAAGGGTAAAAGAATGACTTGAATCTCCCTTTATCCATGGGAGACTCAGCAAAAGCATAAAGGAATTGTCATGAACAAATATTTCCACTCCGTCGAACTGGAAGCGGACAAGTGTTGCGGCTGTACCAACTGTCTCAAGCGCTGTCCTACGGAAGCCATCCGCATCCGTGACGGCAAGGCGCACATCCTCTCCGAGAGATGTATCGACTGCGGCGAATGTATCCGCATCTGTCCGCACCATGCCAAGCGTGCCCGCTCCAACTCGATCGACGAGATCGAAAACTACAAAATCAAAATCGCCATCCCCGCCCCCGCGCTGTTCGGTCAGTTCAACAACCTCAACGACATCGACATCGTGCTGACGGGTCTGCGTGCCATGGGCTTCGACTTCATTTATGAAGTCAGCCGCGCCGCGGAGCTGGTATCCGAAGCAACACGTCAATTGATTCGGGAAAAGAAGCTCCAACTTCCGATCATCAGCTCAGCCTGTCCTGCCGTCGTGCGCCTGATCAAGATCCGTTTCCCCGAGCTGTGCGACAACGTCATGCCGCTCTTAGCGCCCATGGAGGTCGCCGCCAAGATGGCTCGCAGAGAGGTCATCAGCATGACAGGGCTTTCCGACGACGATATCGGTGTGTTCTTCATCACCCCCTGCCCTGCGAAGGTCACTGAGATCAACGCCCCCAACAGCTCCGAAAAGAGCGCCGTTTCGGGCGCGATCGCCATTTCGCAGATCTACCCCGAGCTGACCTCCAAGATGGATAAGCTCAAGGTCGTGGAGCCGATCGCGAAATCGGGTCTCATCGGCGTCGGCTGGGCAACCTCGGGCGGTGAAGCTGCCGCTATGCTGGGCGAAAAGTACCTCGCCGCGGACGGTATCGAAAACGTCATCCGCGTCCTTGAAGAGCTTGAGGACGAGCACATCCACGGCGTCGACTTCATCGAACTCAACGCCTGCTCCGGCGGCTGTGTCGGCGGCGTACTGGCTGTCGAGAACCCCTATGTCGCCCAAGCGCGTATCCAGAACCTGCGCAAATACATGCCCGTCTCGCTGAATCACCTTGAAGAGAACGACCTCGACCTGATGATGTGGGAAAACGAGCTGACCTTCAACGCCGAGAGCTTCCGCCTGTCCGAAGACATCATCGAGGCGATGGATATGATGGAGAAGATGGAAGAGATCTGCAAGAACCTGCCCGGTCTCGACTGCGGCTCCTGCGGCGCTCCCACCTGCCGTGCTTTAGCCGAAGACATCGTCAAGGGCAATGCCAAAGAGACGGACTGCATCCATAAGCTCAAAGCGCGGATCCAGTCGGTCTACGATCAGCTGGGTAATTTGAAATGAGCGATATCGAATTGACCGCCCGCGAACAGGAATATCTTGACTGCGAGGTGCCGTTGGTATCAACAGGCTCCGCCGCCGCGCGTATCACCATGGGTGTTTTCGCGTCCATGCTGCAGACTGTGTTCACTCCCTCCGTTGACAAAGCCGACCGCGGTCTGATGAAAACGATCCGCGAGATCCGCTACACCAGGTACAAAAAAGCGGTGCTGCGCAAGCTAAGCGGTGAGAGCACCGAAAAAGATAAGAAAACGCTGAAAAAGCTGAACGAAAAGCCCTTTATCTTAGAAGTCGATACCTACGACGCGGATAAATACGCACAGGAATTATACGAAGAATACATGAGAACCCACGAAAGGGATCAAGAATATGACCGTTAACGAACTGAAAGATAAACTCAATTTAAAAGTGCTGGTAGAAGACGACCTTGACCGCGAGGTAGAGGACTGCTACATCGGCGACCTGCTCAGTTGGGTCATGGGCAGAGCGCCTGCCGACAGCGCGTGGCTGACCGTCATGGGCAACATCAACAGCATCGCCGTCGCAACCCTCGCCGACGTAAGCTGTATCATCCTTGTGGAGAACGCCGCCCTCGACGACAACGCCCGCCAAAAAGCCGAAATGCACGGCGTAAACATCCTCACCACCGACGAGAACAGCTACGCCCTCGCCGTCAAGCTGAGTCAGTTGATTTAACATGGCTGAGTATTATTACGATCTGCACCTGCACTCGTGTCTTTCCCCCTGCGGCGACATGGACATGACCCCGAACAACCTCGTGAACATGGCGAAGCTCTTGGGACTGGACGTCATCGCCCTGACCGACCACAACACCTCGCTCAATTGTGAAGCGGCAATGAAGGTCGGCGAGGAGATCGGACTGCTCGTCATCCCGGGCATGGAGCTGACCACCTCCGAAGATATCCACGCGGTATGCCTCTTCCCTACGCTCGAAAAAGCCCTCGCTTTTTCGCAGTATGTGGACGAGAACCGCATCCATATCAAGAACAAAGCAGAGATCTACGGACGGCAGGTCATCATGAATGAGAACGACGAAGAGATCGGCGAGATCGAAGACCTTCTCCTGCCCGCGAGCTTCATCGGCATGTATGACGCGTACAGGAAAGCGAAGGAGTTCGGCGGTATCTGCTACCCCGCCCACATCGACCGCGACTCGCTGTCGATCCTCGCCGTACTGGGCGAAATCGACCCCTACTGCGGCTTCAAAACAGCAGAACTTGCCGACATCTCAAAACTTGACGACTTAAAGCAGAAGCACCCCATCCTCAACACGCTGAATATTGTCACCTGCTCTGACGCGCACTACCTCGAGAACATGCGCGACGCGGTAAATACATTGGAGCTTCCCGAGCTGACCCGAGAAGCGGTAATAGAATACTTAGATACCCAAAGATGACCGTCTTGCAGAAGCGCAAGGCGGTTTGATTTATAAAATACTAATATTCCATAAAACTCTTTAACATCTATTGCGTAAAATTTCGCATAGCTTTGTTGTCGGTCTTGACATACGGCAGTATGCCTGCGACCTCCGCCGCGCTCTGCAAAATTTTCCGCTAATATCTGTTTAAAGTCTTTTATTGAATATTAGTATAAAACCCCTAATGTTTCTTTCCCTGCAAAGCACAAGAACTTTTGCAGGAAATGATTCTTTTTCAGAATATTAAGAAGATTGTCTTAAGCTAACAAATCCTCACTGTTCTTCCTGCTTCGGAAGTTAGTCAAAGCTAACTAAGAATCCTGTAAAATTTCGCACATTTTGCAGTATTTTACACGAAAAAGTTGCGTTAATTTATAGACAATCCGTTACAAATATGTTATATTATATTTGTATGTATAGTGGCTGAATTCTGTTCAGTATAATGAATTATCTGCTACAATTCACTTACATCATTTTTCTAACAAGGAGGAATAAAGATGCTTAAGAAAATCAGCAGCCTGCCGTTCAAGGGTACTCCCGAGCAGGAAGCACAGCTGAAGGAAGTCATCGCAAAGCACAAGGACGATCCCGGTGCGGTCATGCCCGTACTGCAGGAAGCGCAGGATATCTACGGTTATCTGCCGCTGGAGGTTCAGACCATGATTGCTGAGGGTCTGGATGTTCCGATCGACGAGGTGTACGGCGTCGCGACCTTCTACAGCCAGTTCGCGCTGTCCCCCAAGGGCGAGTACAACATCTCCGTGTGCCTCGGTACCGCCTGCTACGTCAAGGGCTCAGGCAACGTGCTCAACAAGCTCTCTGAAGAGCTCGGCATCGAGGCTGAGGAATGTACCGAGGACGGCAAGTTCTCGCTGACAGCCTGCCGCTGCATCGGCGCTTGCGGTCTGGCTCCCGTTATGACGGTCAACGACGACGTCTACGGCAGACTGACCGTTGATGAGATCCCCGGTATCCTGAAGAAGTACAAGGGAGCATAATGAGAGAGCTGTCCCTCAACGTCATGGACGTGGCGCAGAACTCCGTTCGCGCCGAAGCGACGCTGGTACGGATCACCGTGAAAGAGAGCGAGAAGGATGACAGTCTGACCATCGAGATTGCCGACAACGGCTGCGGCATGACTGAGGAGCAGGTACAGCAGGTCATTGATCCGTTCTTCACCACGCGCACCACGCGCAAGGTCGGCTTAGGCGTACCGCTGTTCAAGCTCAGCGCCGAGCAGACGGGCGGCAGCTTCGACATTCAGAGCGAAAAGAACGTAGGAACCACCACCACCGCCTCCTACGTGCCGTCGCACATGGACATGACTCCCCTCGGAGATATCAACTCCACCATCAAGATCCTGATACAGTGCAATCCGGATATCGACTTCGTCTTTACCCACAGTACCGACGTCGACAGCTTCACCCTTGATACAAGGGAGCTGAGAGAGATACTCGGCGACGTAAGTCTCGACACCCCCGACGTGCTGGAATGGATCGCCGCATTTTTAGAAGAAAATACCCAAAATATATATGGAGGTGCGTAAGCAATGAAATCATTAGCTGAATTACAGGCTATCAGAGACAGAGCGAAGGCTCAGCTCGACCTCAGAAAAGAGAACCCCAACGCCGCCAGAGTGCTGGTCGGCATGGCTACCTGCGGTATCGCCGCGGGCGCGAGACCCGTTCTCAACGCTTTTACCGAAGAGATCACCAAGCGCGGTATGACCGACAGCATCACCGTCACCCAGACAGGCTGCATCGGTATCTGCCAGTATGAGCCGGTCGTCGAGATCGAGGTTCCCGGCGAGGAGAAGGTCACCTACGTAAAGGTAGCTCCCGAGATGGTACCGCGTATCGTCAACGATCACCTTGTCAACCACAATGTCGTCACCGAGTACACCATCGGCGCCATCAAAAAATAAGGAGGACATAAATGTATCGTTCTAATGTGCTTGTTTGCGGCGGTACCGGCTGTACCTCGTCACACAGCTTACTGATTGCCGAAAAGCTCAAAGAAGAGCTCAAGGCGAAGGGTCTGGATAAGGAAGTCAACGTCATCACCACCGGCTGTTTCGGTCTGTGCGCGCTGGGTCCGATCATGGTCGTTTATCCCGAAGGCTCCTTCTATTCTATGGTCAAGGTCGAGGACGTTCCCGAGATCGTCGAGGAACACCTCAACAAAGGCCGTATCGTCACCCGTCTGCTCTATCAGGAGACAGTCGAGGAAGACACCATCAAATCTCTGAACAAAACCGCTTTCTATGAGAAGCAGAAGCGCGTCGCGCTTCGCAACTGCGGCGTTATCGATCCCGAGAAGATCGACGATTATATCGCCAACGACGGTTATGCCGCTCTGGGTAAGGTCCTGACCGAGATGACCCCCGAAGAGGTCATCCAGACCATGCTCGACTCCGGCTTACGCGGTCGCGGCGGCGCAGGCTTCCCCACAGGCCTCAAATGGAAATTCGCCCGCGGCAATGACGCTGATCAGAAGTACGTCTGCTGTAACGCCGACGAAGGCGACCCCGGCGCGTTCATGGATCGTTCCGTACTCGAGGGCGATCCCCACGTCGTACTGGAAGCAATGGCGATCGCAGGCTACGCGATCGGCGCTTCTCAGGGTTACATCTACGTCCGTGCCGAGTACCCCATCGCCGTCAAGCGTCTCCAGATCGCGATCGATCAGGCGCATGAATACGGTCTGTTGGGCGAAGATATCTTCGGCACCGGCTTCAACTTTGACATCAAGATCCGCCTCGGCGCAGGCGCATTCGTCTGCGGTGAGGAGACCGCTCTGATGACCTCTATCGAGGGCAAGCGCGGCGAGCCTCGTCCCCGTCCTCCGTTCCCCGCGGTCAAGGGTCTGTATCAGAAGCCCACTACCCTCAACAACGTTGAGACCTACGCGAACATCCCCCAGATCATCTTAAAGGGCGCTGACTGGTTCGCTTCCATGGGTACCGAGAAGAGCAAGGGTACCAAAGTATTCGCGCTCGGCGGCAAGATCAACCACACCGGTCTGGTCGAAGTCCCGATGGGCACCACGCTCCGCACCATCATCGAAGAAATCGGCGGCGGCATCCCCGGCGGCAAGAAGTTCAAGGCAGCCCAGACAGGCGGTCCCTCCGGCGGCTGTATTCCGGCTGAGCACCTCGACATCGAGATCGACTACGACAACCTGCTCGCCATCGGCTCCATGATGGGCTCCGGCGGTCTGATCGTCATGGACGAGACCGACTGTATGGTAGACATCGCGAAGTTCTTCCTAGAGTTCACCGTCGACGAGAGCTGCGGTAAGTGTACCCCCTGCCGTATCGGCACCAAGAGACTGCTTGAAATGCTCGAGAAGATCACCAAGGGTCAGGGCACCCTCGAGATGATCGACGAGATGGAGCAGCTCTGCTACTACATCAAGGCAAATTCCCTCTGCGGTCTGGGTCAGACAGCGCCGAACCCGGTTCTCTCTACCCTTCGCTACTTCAAGGACGAGTATATTGCCCACGTTGTCGACAAGAAGTGCCCCGCGGGCGTCTGCAAAGACCTGCTCGAGTACACCATCGACAGAGAGAAATGTATCGGATGCGGCATGTGCTCCCGCAAGTGCCCGGTCGGCGCGATCACCGTCACCGACTATGTCGCTCCCGGTAAGAAGAAGCCCGCTTACGAGATCGACCACAGTAAGTGTATCAAGTGCGGCGCCTGCTTCGACACCTGCAAATTCAAGGCTATTTACAAAGGCTAAGGGAAAGGAGATATTTTCATGGAAATGCTTAACATCAAAATCAACGGCAAGGATTATTCCGTTGAGAAAAATACCACTATTCTTGAAGCCTGCCATCAGTTCGGTATCAAAATCCCGACCCTGTGCTATCTGAAAGATATCAACGAGATCGGCGCTTGCCGTATGTGTCTGTGCGAGGTAAAGGGCGCGCGTTCCTTAGTCGCCGCCTGCGTATACCCCATCGACCGTGAAGGCACCGAGATCTTCACCAACACCCCCGAAATTCGTCAGAACCGCAAGACCACTCTGGAGCTTCTGCTCTCCAACCACGACAAGAAGTGCCTGTCCTGCCCGAGGAGCGACAATTGCGAGCTGCAGACCCTGTGTCTTGAGTACGGCGTAGACGAGCAGAAGTTCGTCGGCGCTGAGACCCACTATGACGAGGACGTCTCCACCCTGCATCTTGTCCGCAACAATAACAAGTGCATCCTCTGCCGCCGCTGCGTAGCCGCTTGTAACGAGCAGTACGTCGGCGTTATCGGCGCGATCAACCGCGGCTTCGACACCGCGATCGGCTGCGCGTTCGATAAGGATCTGGCAGACGTCAGCTGCGTCAGCTGCGGTCAGTGTACCGTCGTCTGCCCGACCGGCGCTCTGGTCGAGAAGGACAACACCGCTGAGGTATTCAAGGCTCTTGCCGACCCGACCAAGCACGTTGTCGTTCACACCGCTCCGTCTATCCGCGCGACCCTCGGCGAGTGCTTCGGCATGCCGATCGGCACCAACGTCACCGGCAAGATGGCGACCGCGCTCCATATGCTGGGCTTTGACAAGGTATTTGATACCAACTTCGGCGCTGACCTCACCATCATGGAAGAGGGCACCGAGTTCATCCAGAGAGTCAAGGAAGGCGGCGTTCTGCCGATGATCACTTCCTGCTCCCCCGGTTGGGTCAAGTTCTGCGAGCACTACTATCCCGACCTTCTCCCCCACCTCTCCACCTGCAAGTCCCCGCAGCAGATGCAGGGCGCGATGATCAAGAGCTACTACGCCGAGAAGGCTGGCATCGACCCGAAGGACATCGTGGTCGTATCCGTCATGCCTTGCGTCGCGAAGAAGTTCGAGATCACCCGTGACGATCAGGGTCACGACGGCATGCAGGACAACGACATCTCCATCTCCACCAGAGAGCTTGCGAAGATGATCAAGACCGCGGGTATCCAGTTCACCGATCTTCCCGACGGCGAGTTTGACCCGATCATGGGTATCGGCACCGGCGCCGGCACCATCTTCGGCGCGACCGGCGGCGTTATGGAAGCGGCGCTGAGAACCGTTGCCGACGTCCTCACCGGCGAGGATCTCAAGCAGATCGACTACAACGAGGTTCGCGGTACCGACGGTATCAAGGAAGCCACCTATGAGGTCGCGGGCATGAACGTCAAGGTTGCCGTATGCTCCGGTCTGAAGAACGCAGCTGTCATCCTCGACAAGATCCATGCGGGCGAAGCTGATTATCAGTTCATCGAGATCATGTGCTGCCCCGGCGGCTGTGTCAACGGCGGCGGTCAGCCCATCCAGCCCGGTCACGTGCGCAACTTCGTCGATCTCAAGGCTCTGCGCGCTAAGGCGCTGTATGAGGACGACCTCAACCTGCCTTACAGAAAGTCTCACGACAACCCCGAGATCAAGGCGATCTATGACGAGTACCTCGGCGAGCCCGGTTCTCACAAGGCTCACGAGCTGCTGCACACCTCCTATGTAGCGAGAAAGAAGAACGTCATCAAATAATATTGAATTGTAGCGATTCATAACAAACGGGACTACCGCATTCAGCGCGATAGTCCCGTTTCTGTTATTTAAAATTGTTGTGCAGACTCATTGTGGAGTAATCTACGAAAACAGTTTCCTGTTCTCTTACATGATCATCAGATTCAGATCTTCTTTCTCAGAGGTGTACTCATGATCCGGCTTGATCTCAGGCTGTTCCGACCACGGATTTTCGATGACATCTCCGTTAGGCGCAATGTGCGTCCCGTCCGGCTGAGCGATATAATTTCCTTTTTTGTCAGGCGAATCTTCTTCGTCGGGTGTCAAATGCCGCGGGATATACGGCTCGTTTCCGTCAGAAACGGGGATATCATTCCCCAATGTGTAAGGCTCGCCGATCGGAACACCCGCGATGTTAGCACCATCAGCCTGCGTACTGTTTGTAAACGGATAGTTTGTATCCGCGTTGCGGATATCGCTGACACGCGTACCGCGGTAAAAATTGTCTCCTTGTTTCTTCATAACATCATCTCCCGAGGATAGTATCTGACAGTTTTCCGCAGACTATGTAGTGGAAAAAATAGCAAATAAAACAATCCTATCCCTTAACTCCTAACTCCTAACTCCTAACTCCTAATTCCTAACTCCTAATTCCTAACTCCTAATTCCTAACTCCTAATTCCTAATTAAAAAAAGCAGGTACCCTTTCGGATACCTGCGATGTTGAAAAGTTCGTTTTGAGTTAAATTACTTAACCTCAACCTCAGCGCCGGCTTCTTCGAGCTTAGCCTTGATGGAGTTAGCCTCATCCTCAGAAACAGCTTCCTTAACAGGCTTGGGAGCGCCGTCAACCAGAGCCTTAGCTTCCTTCAGACCCAGACCGGTGATCTCACGAACAACCTTGATAACAGCGATCTTGCCGCTGCCCGGGGACTTCAGGATAACGTCGAACTCAGTCTTAGCAGCAGCTTCTTCAGCAGCGCCTGCAGCAGGACCTGCAACTGCAACAGCGGCAGCAGCGGATACGCCGAACTCATCCTCTACAGCGTGTACGAGATCTGCGAGCTCGAGAACTGTGAGGGTCTTTAATTCTTCAATAATAGCAGTGATCTTTTCAGATGCCATTTTAATTTCCTCCAATTTTAGTAGTAATTTTAATAAGATAATAGTGGTGGACACGTGTGTCCGTATTTGGATTCCACATCCAAATACTGCTTTGATTCAGCAGGACGCGCGCGTCACTTTTTTATGACCGCACGTCTGATCGTCAACAAATGTTAAACGATCTTCTTGCCTGCAGATTATTCAGCAGCAGGAGCTTCAGCAGGAGCAGCTTCCGGCGACGCGTCGTCAGCGGGAGCAGCAGCTTCCTCGGCAGGAGCTTTCTTGGCAAGGCAAGCCTCGATACCGCCGTCATCGACGATAGCCTGGATCGCGCGTGCAAAGGATGCGATGGGAGCCTGGAATGCGCCCAGAACGTTTGCGAGGAGTACCTCTCTGGTGGGCAGCTTCGCAAGGCTGTCGATGGTAGCTAAATCGACGACTTCACCGTCGAGATAACCGCCCTTGACCTCAAAGGTCTTGATCTTCTTGGCATAGTTGGACAGAATACGGGCAGCAGCAGCGTAATCCTCGTCGCTGGTAGCGATAGCGGTAGTGCCGGCGAGAGTAGTCTGTAAGCCTGTCAGCTCAGCCTCCTCACATGCACGAGACAGCAGAGTGTTCTTGACAACGCTGTACTTGATGCCTGCTTCACGCAGCTCCTTACGCATGGCGGTATCGTCAGCAACGTTGATACCCTCATAGCTGACCAGAACACCTGTGACGGAGTTCTTCAGACGGTCTGCGAGCTCTGCTACGATAGCCTTCTTCTGTTCTAAAACCTTAGCGCTTGGCAAATTATTTCACCTCCGTGGTAAAAAAGTAATTTGTCGCTTTCCTAAAAAACAGCAACATGATGTTGCATCCAATCCCACCTATCCGAAGCTCTCATATTGACAGCCATCTTCAACGGTGGTTTCGGAACGAAGCAATTTCTTAAAGAAAAACCTCTCCCTTGCGAGGAGAGGCGGAAATCATCAAACATGTTGATTCACGTCGCGCATAACGCAACGCTTCTGCTTCCCTCGACAGGCGACCGAAGTCATTATACCTAAAGGAACCTGTTGTCTTTAGAACAGCGATTTTATATATCAAGCCTTTCGGCTTAATAACGATTTATCAGACGCCGAACTTGGTCGGGTTGATACGAACGGACGGACCCATGGTAGAGGTGACCGCACAGCTCTTGATATACTGACCCTTAGCGGCAGCAGGCTTCGCCTTAACGATCGCGCCCATGAGGGTGTCGAGGTTTTCCTGCAGCTTCTCGGTACCGAAAGATACCTTGCCGATCGGGCAGTGGATGATATTGGTCTTGTCGAGACGATACTCGATCTTACCGGCTTTTGCTTCCTTGATCGCGCGAGCGATATCGGGAGTAACAGTACCCGCCTTGGGGTTCGGCATCAAGCCGCGGGGACCGAGGATACGACCCAGACGGCCAACCAGACCCATGCAGTCGGGAGTGGTGATCAGCACGTCGAAGTCCATCCAGTTTTCCTGCTGGATCTTCTGTGTCATGTCCTCAGCGCCTACGTAGTCAGCGCCGGCTTCCTGAGCAAGCTTTTCGTTTTCGCCCTTGCAGATCGCGAGGACGCGTACCTTTTTACCGGTACCGTTGGGCAGTACGACCGCGCCGCGGACCTGCTGGTCAGCGTGGCGGGAGTCAACGCCCAGCTTTACATGAAGCTCTACGGTCTCGTCAAACTTCGCAGTAGCGGTCTTGATGACGGTGTCCAGAGCCTCAGTTGTATCATAGAATTTGCTTCTGTCGACGAGCTTAGCAGCGTCGACATATTTCTTACCGTGTTTCATATTTAATCCTCCATAGTTAGGTGGTCAACGGAAAACTCCTCCCACCCGGATGTGTTGTAGTTAATATTAGTCGACGACCTCGATACCCATCGAGCGAGCGGTACCCATGATCATAGAGGTAGCGGTGTCGATGTTGGCGGCGTTGAGGTCTTTCATCTTCTGCTCTGCGATCTGCTGGCACTGAGCCTTGGTGATCTTGGCGACCTTCTTCTTGTTCGGCTCGCCGGAAGCGGTCTCGATGTTGCAAGCCTTTTTGATCAGGACAGGCGCAGGCGGAGTCTTTGTGATAAATGTGAAAGAACGGTCTGCGTAAACGGTGATGACAACGGGGATAATGAGTCCGATGTCGTTCTTGGTGCGCTCGTTGAATTCCTTGGTAAAGGAAACGATGTTAACGCCGTGCTGACCCAGCGCAGGGCCTACAGGCGGAGCCGGAGTCGCTTTTCCGGCAGGAATCTGTAACTTGATTAATCCTGTTACTTTCTGTGCCATTTTTTATTCCTCCTAAATTCGTGGTAGATGGCGGAGCCTGTAAAGATTCAGCTCCTCCCACAAGGGGCAGCGCCCCTCATATAAAAGCCCGAGGGCTGATATATCTATCAATCATCTAACTTCTCGGCTTGGTTGAGCTCGAGTTCCACCGGCGTCTCTCTGCCGAACATGGAGATGGTGACCTTGACGTAGTTTTTATCAGCGTCAAGCTCGTCTACGATACCGACGAAGTCCTCTAAAGGACCGTCGATGATGCGAACCTGATCGCCGACCTCGTAGGAAACCTCCACAACGCGGCTTTCAACGCCCATCTTGTAAACCTCAGACTCTGTCAGCGGGACAGGCTTTGAGGACGGACCGACAAATCCGGTACAGCCGCGGATATTGCGGACGACATACCAGGTCTCGTCGGTATAGACCATCTTGACAAAGACATAACCCGGGAACAGCTTGCGCTCTACCTCTTTGGTAGTGCCGTCATCCTTGACCTCGGTAACGATCTCGGTAGGAACCTTGACGTCGGGGATCATATCCTGCAGTCCGCGGTTCTCAACGGTCGTCTGTAAGGTCGAGGCGACTTTATTCTCATAGCCTGAGTAGGTATGGACCACATACCATTTTGCTTCATCAGACATTGTGTTCTCCTAATCTCAGCTTACTGAGTACCCGTGCTCATGACGAGGTTCAGAAGCGCGTACAGACCGCGGTCGAGTCCGTAGATAAACAGACCTGCGACCAGGATGACCAGCACGACTATACCGAAGTTCTTGGTAGTCTGGGCTGCGGTCGGCCAAGTGATCTTCTTGATCTCGCCTACACTGGCGCGGAAGAAAGAGGAAATTTTGGAGAATACACCTTTTTTCTTTGTATCAGCCATAATAACCTCCGATTACTTTGTTTCCCTGTGAAGAGTGTGCTTCTTGCAGAATCTGCAGTACTTGTTCATCTCTAATCTGTCGGGACTGTTCTTCTTGTTCTTCATTGTGTTGTAGTTGCGCTGTTTACACTCAGTGCATGCCATTGTGATTTTCACTCTCATTATCGGCACCTCCCGTATTTCGGAAAATTTTTAGCCTCCCTCAAAAGGACGGTCAAAGCGGATCCAATGAAAAATCCCCTTAGACCCAAAGGGGTCGGATGTTCACTATTGTTATAGTATCTGTACCGCAATAATTTCGGGCACAAAAAACAAGCCCCTTTACGAGGTAATTAACAGTATAACACAATACCGTCAACTCGTCAAGAGCTTGTTTGGAAAAAATCAAATTAATTTGGAATGAGAAATGAGGAATGAGGAATTTCGGGAAACGCGTACCGCGTTTTGAATTTGTAACAGGTTTGTACAAAAATACGCAGCGTTTACTGCTGCATGCCCTCGAGTCTCTGTGCAATGGTCTTTTTCTTCTTCTTTTCCTTCTCGGGCTTCACGGTCTTGCCGCGGAACTTCTTGGAGTAAGTGAAAGCCTTCTTCAGATTATCGTCGAGATACTCCTCGAGCTTCGCTTCATCCGCTTCGGGGATGGAGTTAAGGATGACGATGGTGATGATGGAGCGGGTGTCCATATCGCCGTTGACGTACTGGGCGTTGAGGATACCGCCGAGCTTTTTCAGCTCCCCTGCCTTGCCGTCATGCACCAGCTTGTTGACACGGGGCACGACGCTCGCTCTCGCGAAGGTCACGCCGCGGAAGGGATAATAGCAGTCCTGCTCGTCGCGGATCTCGTCCTTAAGGTCGGGGAACAGGGTCAGAAAGCGCTTCATGAGAAACAGCGGGTCGGCGTTGCCGTCGTCGCTCTTCTTCGATTTCTTCGCCTGCTTTACCTTTTTTACAGCGCTGGGAGCGCTGATCGCGTCGCAGAAGTCGTTCGCGATGGAATTCGCTTCCTTCATGGTATCATGATCGGGATCGAACATCCATGTCGCAAGGGTCTTCCAGTTATTGTCGGGACCGTCATCGGTCATCGCGCACTCTCTGAGGAGCGTATGCATCTTATCCTTATAATAGATGACGGAATATGCCATGTTCTCGGAGGTGTAAAGTGATACCAGCTCGTTCTCGTCGGTCGACTGGATCTTCACCTTGGCAAAGCCCTGCGGCTTCAACGCCTCTTCAACTTTATCACAAATCGCTTTAAAAGCTTCATTTAACATACGATCAGTCCTTTGAATCTTAGTTAGGGGTATTATACAATAAATAGAAAGATATTGCAAGCAAAGATTTCAATTTCAACTTTCTCTTGCAAGACATACGCTTTTGTGATAACATATATAATGTATATATATGCGCTGTCAAACAGCAGAGATCATTACCTATATAAAGAGGGCAGTTATATGAAAGAAAAAGCCATCGGCATCTTTGACTCGGGACTCGGCGGTCTGACCGCCGTGCGCGAGATCCAGAAGATCATGCCGGATGAGGACATCATCTACTTCGGCGATACAGGACGCGTTCCCTACGGCAGTAAAAGTAAGGAAGCCATCAATAAATACGCCCGCCAGGACACCCGCTTTCTCAAAAAGATGGGCGTGAAGATCATCGTAGCCGCCTGCGGCACGGTCAGCTCCGTCGCGCCCGACCTCAGCTCAGAACTTGGTCTCCCCTACACCGGCGTCGTCAACCCCACCTGCTTCACCGCGGCTGAGGTCACGAAGAACGGTAAGATCGGCGTCATCGGCACTGCCGCTACCATCAACTCCCACAGCTACAAGCGCCGTATTCAGGAGAAGCACCCCGAGTTCGAGGTCTACGAAGAACACTGCCAGCTGTTCGTCTCGTTCGTGGAAAACGGTCTGGTCGACCCCGACGACGAGTTGGTACGGCTGATGGTCAGCCGCTACATGAAGCCCCTCAAGGACAGCGGCGTGGACACCGTCATCCTCGGCTGTACCCACTTCCCCCTCCTCGCCGACGCGATCCAGCGCGAGATGGGCGAAGGCGTCACGCTGATCGACTCGGGCAAGGAGACCGCCATCTACACCAAAAAGATTTTAGCGGAGCAGGGACTCCTGCGCAACGAAAACCGACAGGGTGAAGCGCAGTATTACGTCAGCGACACCCCTGCCGACTTCGAAAAATTCGCGGGACTCTTCCTGAAAAACAGCCCCGAAAACCGCGTAGAACACATCAACATTGAGGAGTACTGATGGACAGATATAAGATCACCGTCGTCGGCGAGCAGACCGTTGACGGCGAAAAGGACAAGATCGAGGTCATCACCGAGGGCGATATGACCGTGACAGACGGCAAGATCGTCATCACCTACCCCGAATACACACAAGACACCCCCGCGCAGAAGACGGACACCACCGTCGCCTATGAGAACGGCGTGCTGTCCATCGACCGTCAGGGCGAGATGAGCTCCCACCTGATCCTCGAACAGGGCGTGCGGCATGAATGTCTGTACAACACCCCGATGGGTCAGATGTTCATCGGCATCTTCACCGACAGCATCAAAACCGATCTCGACGAGAACGGCGGCACGATCAACGCGGCGTATCAGCTGGATTTCAACCGCACGGTCGTCAGCTACAACGAGTTTCATATTTCCGTAAAAGCAAAATAATAGATAGACGCACAGACAAGGGAAGGTATCACATATGTCAAAAACCAATAAGAAAGTAACCGAAAACCTGAGAAAACAGATCGAAGCCGCGGTACGGCAGGCGATGGACAAGGGCGATCTGCCCGCGGGCGAGATCCCGAAGTTCGTCATCGAAGAACCCGCCGACCGCTCCCACGGCGATATCGCCACCAACGTCGCGATGGCAGGCGCGCGCGTATTCCGCATGGCGCCCGCGAAAGCGGCGCAGATCATCCTCGATAACATTGATCTTCATAATTCTCTTATCGAAAAATACGAGATCGCGGGACCCGGCTTCATCAACTTCTTCCTATCGAAGCAGTATTTCGCCGAAGTCCTCCGCGAGATCGAGCGCGAGGGCGAGCATTACGGCGACAGCAGCTACGGTCAGGGTAAGAAGGTCATGGTCGAGTTCGTCTCCGCCAACCCGACAGGTCCCATGCACCTGGGCAACGCCAGAGGCGGCGCGCTGGGCGACTGCCTCGCCGCCGTCATGCAGAAAGCGGGCTATGAAGCCTACCGCGAGTTCTACGTCAACGACGCGGGCAACCAGATCGAAAAGTTCGCGGGTTCTCTCGAGGCGCGTTACATGCAGCTCTTCGACGAAAGCTTCACTTTCCCCGAGGACGGCTATCAGGGCGAGGACATCAAGGAACGCGCTCAGCAGTTCTTTGAGCAATTCGGCGACAAGTATGTCAATGAAGATTCAGCCGCCCGCCGCAAAGCCCTCGTTGATTTCGCCCTCCCGCTGAACATCAAACGCATGCAGGACGACATGGCAAAGTACAAAATTCATTTCGACAACTGGTTCATGGAAAGCACCCTGCACGAAAGCGGCGCCATCAAGGAGATCGTCGATACGCTGACCGAAAAAGGTTTGACTTATGAAAAGGACGGCGCGATCTGGTACAAAAACAAAGATATCTGCACCGAGATCCTGTTAAAGCAGGGCAAAAAGCAGGATTATATTGACAAATTAGAATTAAAAGACGATGTCCTGATCCGCTCCAACGGCAACCCCACCTACTTTGCCGCCGACATCGCCTACCACAAAAATAAATTCGACCGCGGCTTTGAAAAGCTCATCAACGTCTGGGGCGCCGACCACCACGGTCATGTCATGCGTCTGAAAGGCGCGATGGACGCTGTCGGCTACAACGGCGACGACCTCGATATCCTGCTCATGCAGCTGGTCAAGCTCGTCCGAGACGGACAGGTCGTCACCATGAGTAAGCGTACGGGCAAAGCAATTCAGCTGCGCGATCTGCTCGACGAGGTTCCCGTAGACAGCGCGCGCTTCATCTTCAACACCCGTGAAGCGACCACCCAGATGGACTTTGATCTCGACCTCGCGATCCAGCAGGACAGCCAGAATCCCGTCTACTACGTCCAGTACGCTCACGCGCGTATCTGCTCCATCCTCCGCAACCTCGAAGCCGAGGGGATCGCCGCCCGCTCCTGCACTGACGCCGAGCTGTGCATGCTCGGCGCACCCGAGGAAGTCGAGCTGATCCACCTGCTTTCGTCCTTCGACAGCGAGATCATCGCGGCCGCCCGCGATTACGACCCCACCAAGGTCACCAAGTACGTCACCAATGTCGCGACCTATTTCCACAAGTTCTACAACGCCTGCCGCGTCAAGTGCGACGATGAAGCCCTCATGCAGGCAAGACTGAGCCTGTGCATCGCGACCAAGAACGTCATCAAAAACGTCCTCGACATGTTCAGCATCACCTGCCCCGACCGCATGTAACATCCGCAGGTTTTCCCGATATTAGACACAAATCACCCATACATCACCGCCGTACAATTGCTGTACGGCGGTTTTTTACACTTTCCGACATTTACCCTTTGCATTTACTTACCGAGAGTGCTATAATATATGCGAATATTCCATTGAAAGAGCGAGTAACATGCCAAAATTCAGCTACATCTATTATAAGGCAGTGCGCGGATTTCTGCACCTGCCTTTCCGCAAAGCCGAAACCGTCTGTGAAACGCCCCTCGACGACGAACCCGCTGTCTTTATCTGCAACCACGCGAACATTAACGGACCCGTGATGATGACGCTCCACTTCAAGCGTCCCCATCAATCTTGGACGATCTCATACGCGATGGACAAGGAGCATACCGCGGGCTACGCATTCCACGACGTCCTCTTCGGCAACAGCCATAAGCACAAGAAATGGTACAGATTTCTTTCTAAAATCGTCGGCAAATGCCTACCGCCGCTACTGATCTATGCCGGCACTATCCCCGTCTACCATGACAGCGGTATCATCAAGACCTTCAAGCAGAGCGTCAAGGCGCTGAGCGACGGCGAGGATCTCGTGATCTTCGCGGAATCCCCCGCCCGCTTCTCCGACTATGTCTGTGAGCTGCAGCCGGGCTTTATCGACCTTGCCCGCCTGTACTACCGCAAAACCAAAAAGGCGCTGAAATTCTATCCCGTCTATCTCAACAAAAAGAACAAGGTGATTTCCATCGGCTCACCCATCGCCTATGATCCCGATATTCCTATCGACGAACAGCGCGACTCTATCACGGCCTACCTTCGCGACAACATCGACCGCTTGGGACGGAGCCTGCCGCCTCACAAGACCGTCCCCTTCTACCCGCCGAGGTGGTACGCCGCCTACGGTCAGTATGAGCACGACGTCCCAGGCTACTGGCAGATGATACATAACGACGAACAACGCTGAAGCTCGTATTAACTGACGAACCGACATTTCAACCACAGCGTTCCATTCGACAAAAAATATCACGATAATAGAAACGCCCATACGCGTTCGCGTATGGGCGTTTCTGGCGGAGGACAAGAGATTCGCTCAGTTTGCGGTTCCGGAATCAGCCTTCGCTATTCGCTCGGCTTCTTCGACCGTTGCACCTCGTCGTCACCGGCTGCGCTCATTGGGAGCGGTCAAGCATGACCACTCCCGTATCGCTCCGCCGTTCCTCCTCTCCCCAAAAAGCAGGGGCTTTTCGGGGACCCCAGAATCCTCTCATTTCATCGCACACTGAGCACATTCAGCAATAACGCTCACGCCGCGCGACACGCGTGTCCACGGCGCTCAGGCTCGAATCTTTCATCACTACTGCAAGAGAAAAAGGTGTCACGCTGATGCGTAACACCTTTTTCTGGCGGAGGACAAGAGATTCGAAATACGCCTGAGACGTTTCACCTTGTTCCACGATGTGCCAAAAAGTCAGGTTTTAAGCCATTTCTTCACTTTCACATTTCACAAGTTTTCACATCATTTCATTTAAATAAAGGACACGTAAAGGACACAGAAAGCTCAGGCAGCACAGCCGCCGTCATCCGACAGCGGCTATTTCTTTGTCCCTTTCAAGCGTTCAAGAAGTCAATAAGTACTGACACTCGTCGAAAGAGCTTTATTTTGGTGTAACTATATTAGACATGATAGCAAATATTAGGTATAAAAATAGCCATATTAAACACGAAATGAGATACAATCATGGCTATAAAGAGTTTATAAATACGAATTGATTAGGAAATGCTGAATAAGCTACTTGTTATTGATGCCTATGAAGGGCGCTCTGCGAACAGTCAGATTTTAATCCTCATTCGCGACGCGGTTGATGAATATGAAGTGAAACACAAAAGAATAGAATTTTAAGTGAAAGGATAGCCATTCACAATAGTGAGTGACAGTCTTTTTTATACCACATAAAATTGACCTATATCTATTGACAATAGAACAAATATTCGATACAATAATAATATATACATGTTGATTTATGACATGTTTCTTGTTTGAATGGAATTATAATGCAATTATTAATTATTGAGGTGATTTGTAATGGATAGGTATCAGGTTATAAAAGAGATAATAGATGACTGGTTTTCTTATAATTTAAAACTACAAGTTATTGATATTATGCCCCATCTTATTTTTTTATATGAAGAAAACCAAAGACTAAAAGAAGATAATCAAAACAAATGAACATCTTGAAGATGATTGTTCCTTATGATATAATAATTAGTAAGGAGGCGATCATATGACACCAGAAGAGACATTCTACAAAGCAGCAGAAAAACTAATCGAATCAAAAATTGATAAAGTATTTAGTTTTGTGAAGGACAAGTGTTCTGATCTTATTAACAAGTCAAAAGTCGATCTAAGAACAGCGTTTATAGAGTATTCAAAGAAATCCTACTATAAGTACAGTTCGATTAAGACTATATTATATAAAAACCAACCTCGATTTCTATATGATTTTTTTGAGTGCAATAATCTATTATTAGATGATGATACAATAGATTGCGATAACGTCAACAATATATTAAAGTATTCTCATTATAATTTGGTTGTTGGCAATGGTGGAATGGGAAAGTCTACGCTTATGAAGCATTTCTTCCTTAATGCACTAAGTAATAATGATCTAGTACCTCTTTTTGTTGAATTGAGAAGTTACAGTAACTCCGATGATCTTGTAACTTATTGCTATAAGAATATAAGCAATCTAGGGTTTAATCTTGAACAAAAATATTTTGAATACGCTCTAGAAAGCGGTTTATTTTTAATTTTACTGGATGGATATGATGAAATACCTGAAAAAGATAAAAAAGACTTTTTAAAGAGAATAGACGATTTTACAGATAGGTATTCTGATAACTATTATATAGTCTCTTCAAGACCTTGCGAAGAATTTATCGGTTGGAGTAGATTTTATAAGTTTGAAACCGAAGACTTTTCGAAAGAAAAAGCACTATCACTAATTAATAAGATAGATTATGATAAAAGCATAAAGGAGAAATTTTTAACAGAGTTAGATAATGAGTTGTACGAAAGGCATAGATCATTTGCATGTAACCCGCTTTTGCTAAACATTATGCTTTTAACTTATGAAAACTACGCGGAAATCCCTGAAAAACTGCATATATTTTATTCACAAGCATTTGATACCTTGTTTTCAATACATGATGCCACAAAACCAGAGGGGTTTAAGCGCAATCTATTATCCGGACTTCCCTCGGATGTTTTTAAGAGAGTTTTTTCATCATTTTGCTTTTTCAGTTATGTAAAAGGAAAGATAGAGTTTACTCACGAGGAAATCATTCAAGAACTGGAAATTGCAGGGAAAAACATTCAAGGATTTAATGCTGAATACTATTTAGAAGATATAAAATCTGGAGTATGTTTAATCTTCGTTGATGGATTGGATTATAGGTTTATTCACCGCTCCTTTCAAGAGTATTTTTCAGCATTATTCTTAAAGAATTTAGATGATGACTTACAATCAAAAGCATGTAAAAATATTATCAATAAGCGAAGATATACTTTTTCGTATGATTCTGTTTTTAGTATGTTATTAGATATGGCTCCAGCAAGATTCGAAAAGAATGTGATATTGCCATATCTTAACATTTTAGAGGAAAGAGTTAATAGTGGCGATAGAATTAGAAGTTTCTATTGCTATCTTGTGGATTCGGTAATAATATCGGACGGTATTGATTATTTCAATCCTGAAATAGTTCTCTCAAAAAAGCTTAAAGGTTTCTACAACTGGAGATTCACTGATAATAACATCAGTATATTTATATCCTTTAACGAAGATATTAATATTCATTTTTTGTTATTAATTTTCAACAAATATAATAATAAGAATAAAGAAATGAAGAAAAATTTAAAAAAATTATTTTCAAAGAATATGAATACTGAAATTACCAGTGAAACAATTTATAAAGACAATGCATTGTTCAGTAAAATAACAACTGAAACAACACTAGGTTTATTCATTAAAACTATCTCAAATTTGCACGACTCATTAAATAAGCGTCAAGATGAAGCAGAAGAAGAGATTGAATCCTTATTTAAATAGAGCAATGATTAGTTGACAATATACTTTTCCATAGGAGTTTTTTATGATTAATTTGCGAATTAGCAACTCGGTGCAGTGAATAATCTGACAGCAGATTGTACCGAGTAATATAAGTTGTCAGTTAACTGCACCTTTTCCTCGAATAATTAAGAATACAAAGGAGTAGTTATAGATGAACACAGAAGAATTAAAACAAATATGGCTTAAAGAGCAGGAAGCGGCTTATATAAACGGCTGGGACTTTTCTCACATCAACGGCAGATATGAGGAAGAAAACGATTTGCCGTGGGATTACAAGCAGATTGTATTATCATATCTAAAAGACGATTTGAAGCTGCTTGATATTGATACCGGCGGCGGTGAATTCTTGTTGTCGCTCCGTCATCCGTACCACAATACGAGTGTTACAGAAGGGTATCCGCCCAATATATCGCTATGCAAACAAACGCTCTTACCGCTCGGAATTGATTTCAAGGAAATGAGTCGATATGATAATATGCCGTTCGATGATGATTCATTTGATATGATTATCAACAGACACGGTAATTACAATGTTGAAGAATTATATAGAATACTAAAACCGAACGGAATGTTTATCACTCAACAAGTTGGTTCTCATAATGACAGAGAGTTAATCGAGCTCTTATGCCCGGATTTACCGAAGCCTTTTCCTAATGCAACATTACATATTCAATCAGAATTATTCCGAAATGCGGGATTTTCAATATTGAGAGGTGAAAAAGCATATCGTCCAATCAGATTTTATGATGTTGGCGCATTAGTCTGGTTTGCGAGGATCATCGAATGGGAGTTTCAAGGCTTCTCGGTTGAAAATTGTTTTGACAGATTACTTCAAGCGCAGCAGATTCTGGAACGCAATGGTTCTGTTGATGGAACAATACATAGGTATTTGATAGTAGCTAAAAAGTAATAATGACTGCTAATTTACTGCAGTTCTACCAGAACATCCAACTTATCAACTATCTAAGCAATAAAAGGATCTGTTCAATTCAAAGAACAGGTCCTTTTTTGATACCCAAAAGCGACATAATTGAATATTGAGGCAAAGTTGGAGAATTTATACTCCGTTCAATTATTTGAGCCTCAGAGAGAAGAAAAACGCTTAAAATCGCTCCGAAACGATACAGTTTGGAGAGGTTTTGAGCGTTTTGTTGTTTGTGCGCTTTTAGGTTATATAACTCGCCGATCGTAAGATCGAGCAAATAATAGGAGGCGGAAATATGCCACGAATGTCAAAAAAGAAAAAGTTGGAATGGTCGTTCTTCCTGAACGACAGAGGGCGCAGAGCCTACAACAGCCTGTGCCGCAGGTGCGAGCACGACTGTAAGCAGAGCTTTCGCGCCGTCATTCTCCAATGCCCCAATTATCTATCAAAAAGGAGAAAGAAGAAATGAAACGAAATCAAAATGCAACAGAAGCAGCACAACTGCAGCTCGTCAAGGCGAGCGACATCACGCCAAAGAAAGTGGAATGGCTGTGGTATCCCTACATCCCGTTCGGTAAGGTCACGCTGTTACAGGGTGATCCCGGCGACGGCAAAAGTCAGCTGATGCTGGCGATGTCGGCGCTCGTTTCCAAAGGAAAGCCTTTGCCGTTTGCGGATGAAGAAGATACCCATGAGCCAATGACAGTTATCTACCAGACCACCGAGGATGACGCGGACGATACCGTCGTACCGCGTTTTATTGCATCCGACGGCGACAGGAACAAGCTACTTTTTATCCGCGAGGATGAAAAGAATCTGACCTTCGGCGACGACCGTATCCGGTCGGCTATCGAGCAGTCGGGAGCAAAGCTGTTGATTCTCGATCCTCTCAGTTCATATATCGGCGAAGGATGCTCTCTGAACGCTGCTAATGAAACAAGAGCTGCGTTCAATCACCTGATAGGCGTCGCAAAAGATACCGGCTGTGCAATCGTGATTATCGCCCACATGAACAAACTGAGAGAAACCTCACCCCTCTATCGGACGTCCGGCTCGATCGATATTGCCGGCGTTGCACGGAGTATTCTGGCAATCACGCGAACACCAAATAAGGAGAATCCGAACGAGCGCGTGATGGTTCAGGTGAAATCCAATCTCGCACCGACCGGCTCTGCGATCCTCTTTGAGGTTAGTGAAAACGGAATCAGTTTTATCGACGAGATCGAAATGACCGCGGAACAGGCCTTCGCTTCTGTTGCTCCAAAGCTTGGCAAACCAAATGAGGAATTTGAGTCATGTAAGGATTTCATCTTAGATTTGATGAAGTGCGGCAAGCTCCCCTCCGCTGCCTGCGAAGAGCTTTTGAAAGACAACGGCTTTAAGAAATCAACCATCAAAAAGGCAAAGAAAGAAGCAGGCATTGTCTCTGTAAAGGAAGGTATGATCTGGTACTGGACTTTGCCGACAGCCGAAACAACCAATCAGGAGGATCACACCAAAACCAATAATGGAGACCTGGATTTCAAAACAAGCTGAGCGGAGGGTCAAGGGAGGAAAGCCCTTGCCCACGACATCTTTGCAGCAGCGCTGAAAGTGTCATAGTGGGTTATACAGATTCAACGAATCTTGTATAAGGCAACAATACATGCGCATCAATACAAAACGAATGGAGTGAAAACATATTTCAAAAGCAAAAACCAATATGTGCTGCGCCAGAGTGCAGACCTACACGGCGGCAAAAATCAGCGCAGCAGAACGACATACCGAAAGGAAAAATACCGATTACAGTAATATCAATGTTGAACCGGAACGGATACCGATGAATGTTCATTTCAAAAGTCCCGAAGACAAAACCTATATGCAGATTTTGAAAGATATGGAGGCTGAAGGTAAGGTCTCACGCCGTGGGTTAAGAGCCGACGCCGTCTTGTTTGACGAGATCATCTTTGACATCAACACGATGTACTTCGAGGAACGCGGCGGCTATGAGTATGCAAAAGAGTTCTTCACCGAGGCGTACCGTTACGCCTGTGAGAAATATGGAGAGGAAAATATCATCTCTGCCGTTATGCACGCGGACGAGATCAACAAAGCTGTCAGCGACGAGCTGGGTCATCCGGTGTACCACTACCATATGCACCTGATTGCTCTGCCGGTCGTGGAGAAAGAAATCCGCTGGAGCAAGCGTTGTAAAGATCCTGAGCTGGTTGGAACGGTCAAAGAGGTCATTCACCAAATCAGCCACTCAAAGAAGTGGGAATCCCGTGAGCCGATGTTGGACGATTACGGCGAACCAATCATGCGAAAGAACGGCAAGCCGAAGTTCCGACCGTCCTACAGTATTTTACAAGATGAATTCTTTCGTCATATGACCGAACACGGATTCACAGGCTTTGACCGAGGCAAGGAAGGCAGCACGGTCGAACATCTATCCTCTCTGCAATATCAAATCGAAAAGGACAAAGAGCGTCTTGCTAAGATCGAACGCCATATCCAAAAAGCAAAAATCGAATATGAGTCTGCAAAGGGAATCTCAAAAACCTATCAGGCGATAGACAATGCCGGCAAGAAAAATCCTCTTACCGGCAATTATTCTATCTCTAAGGAAGATTATACTGACCTGACTGCTCTCGCAAAAGAGGGCATTTCCAGCAGAGTGAAAATCGGAGAGCTTCGGGATCAAGTGAAGCGCTATCAAGATGAAACGGGCAAGTACCGCAGAGCGTTTAATCGAATTCAGAATAAATACGATATGCTGACAGCAATGTGCAGTCCTTTCTTGCAAGGGTTAGAGCATTTTCCTGACGTAGTCCAACGATTCATTGAGCATATCGGCTCTCTGTTCACTGAAAAAGAGAAAGAGCAACAACGTCGTTCATCGAAAGTACGAAATGGTCGGGATAGATGACCCTTTCGACCGTCCCCTGTACTTATTGAATTCTTGACTATATGATAATACAAAGATTTACATTAGTCTATTGACACACTACTCCTTTGGGAGTATAATACAAGCAAAGCAGTATATACTCCTAAAGGAGTACAAGGAGGCGTTGTCATGATTCAGCGTATTTATCATGGCTCAAAGGATATTATCAAGAAGCCTAAGTTTGGTTACGGTAAGGCATATAACGATTACGGTCTCGGATTTTACTGTACCGACTCCATCGATATGGCGAAGGAATGGGGCGTTGCTCCCGACCGCAACGGCTATGCAAACATCTATGATATTGAAATGGACGGACTGACAATTCTTGATCTTAACGGTAATGATTACTGTATCCTTCACTGGCTGGCTGTTTTGCTTAAAAACCGCGAGTTCGATATTCCTTCCGGTCTTGCCTATGACGCAAGAGAGTATATCTTGGAAAACTTTCTGATCGATTACTCCAAAGCGGATATCATGATTGGATACCGTGCGGATGACAGCTACTTTTCCTTTGCGCAGGATTTCATCAACGGTACAATCTCATACCGACAGCTCAATAACGCCATGCACTTAGGTAAGCTCGGTCAGCAGATCGTCCTAAAGAGTAAAGACGCCTTCGGTCGCATACAATATGTTGGGAACGAGATCGCTCTCTACAGTGAGTGGTATGCGAAGAAAGAATACCGTGACAAGGCAGCTCGTAGAGAATACTTTGACACTGAGCGCAATCGACGTCAAAGAGGCGACTTGTACATCACCGCTATCATGGACGAGGAGATGAAGCCGAATGATCCACGCTTACGATAAAATATATTTGGAAAAGGCTCGCGTCGCGTTGGGGCGTATGCTGGATTTTGCCGTTTATGATCTGCATATGGATCTGCGTAAGTTTTGGGCAAGTTTTCTGAACAGCGAGGTATGCAAGCGGTTTGAGAGAGGCGATTCCTCGCTACTCGCGGGGATGTCCGGTATTGAAATGGCTTATACTGTTCTCGGTGACAGTGTTCAGCATGTCAAAACAAGACCTACTGCCGATCGTTCCGAAGAATACTGGCTGGGATGGGCACTTGCTTACTACCAATGGGATACCGGTATCGCGTTCAAGGACATTTTCGATGCGGATGATATTCTGAAAATCAAGGCTCTCTATTCTCCGTATCACGAGATGGATATCCGACATTTCTGCGATCTGCTAAACGAGATATATCTCGGCAAAAATCCTATTACAAACTTAAAGCGATACCGTCTGAAAGCCGGTCTGAGCCAATCACAACTCGCAGAGGAAAGCGGAGTGCCGTTGAGAACGATCCAACAATACGAACAGCGACAGAAAAACATCAATGCAGCCCGTGCAGAATACGTTATCCGATTAGCAAAAGCCCTCTATTGTGAACCGGAAGATTTGATGGAAAAGGTACCCATCTCCGCTGAAAGCTAATCCACAAAAACAATATTACATCTATCAAAATTCGATTCATCTATCATTTTTTACCACGATAAATGATAGATGAATCTTTTTTACGTAAATAATATGTTTACAAAATGTTCATAAAATCAGGATATTCTTCGACAGGGTTCTTAAGACAACAGACCTGCCAATCTGGTATATTATGTGTGGGTTCAAATCGGGACTGTTACTAATACCTAATAAAAGAAGACAATCCACAAAAAGCAGACAATCTTCGCGGTCTGATCCCCACAATCCCCGTCGATGTTGTCTATCAAAGTCTTATCTATCACGAATTAGTATAATCGAATATGGAACGTAATGGCCGGCGTTCAGCTTCCGTTTTGGAACTGCACTCCGGCCTTCTTCTGTTTAAGAAAACTGTCGATTATTATCCCGAAGCATTACAAACCTTAACAACTGAATACTACTTATCTTCTACATTCTCTGCGGTGTGTGTAACACGAGAACCACACGAGCTATATGAGCGAACGCTAATCAGCCTTCAGGACTCAGACGGCAAGGGCGCATCCCTTGCCGAAGGCGATGACAGCCGCAGAGGACAATGATACTTCCGTCCAGTCACAGTCCGAGCGGACATGCCTTCGGGCATACGCCGTCGCAGGCAATGAGGGCGGCCGCGGGCGATCCTCGCGGTGGTGAAAACCAATGAGGCTTATGCGAAGCCGGAAGAGTATACAAATCCATTATTATTACTTTAAGGAGGATCATTTTTATGATCAAAAAACCACTATGCCTTAATAAAGGTATCCGTCAGATGTTACATAACAGCATTTGTTCTGTTGTTTTCCACGGGGAAGGAAATCATGATCGCCAGAATGCGAACCATTCCTAAAGCGTATCAGGAAATCAAAGAACTTGACCCGCATACGTGCCTGACTTTAAGGGCATTAAGACGTATGGTGAATAACGGGGAAATTGCTGTTGTCCAGATTGCATCGAAGAAACTGATCAATTTGGATTTGCTTTTAGAGAAGCTCGCATGTTATAATAATGATGCTGCTTGAGCTTAACTGTCCGGAAAAGAGGTTAAGCACATGACAATCAGAAAAAGAGTTTCTAAGAAAGGCGTATCATCCTACCAGTTTCGGGTAAGTCTCGGTTATAAAGACGGTCAGCAGATCGTCAAATGTATGACATGGACGCCCGAAGAAGGGATGACCCAAAAACAAATCAAGAAGGAGGTCACCAGACAAAGCGTTCTGTTCGAGGAACGGGCAAACGCAGAATATCAAAAAGAAATAGAGCTTGAACAAGAGCAGAAAGAGAAAGAAGAAAACGAGATCGAGTATGCAAAAACGCATACTACCTTTAAGGAGATCGCCGAAGAATGGATGGATCTGCAACTCGCCAGCATGAAATACAAAAAGAGCACCTTGACTAAGCTGAAAGACTGTAAGGAAAGAACCTACAACGCGCTCGGCGACGTCTTAGTCAGCCGGATCACCTTTCGGATGGTACAAGCCTTTATCACATCTTTAGGTAAAAACGGTGTGAATAAACAAACCGGAAAAGGTCTATCCGTAAAGAGCCAAAAGGCGTATTTGACATTTGTCAGCGACGTCATGCTGTATGCGAAGCGCTGCGGTATCGTAGAGATCAATCCCTGCCGTGATATTGTCTTTACACAGACCGAGAAGAAAGAAAAAGTGATCTATTCTCTCGATGAAGCAAAAGAGGTACTGGCGGCGATCAACAGCAAAGCGCCGTTATCGTACAAGCTGTTTTTCAACCTTCTGGCTTTTTCGGGAATGCGAAAAGGCGAGGCATTAGGCTTGGAGTATAAGGACATTGATTTCAAAAAGTCCATTCTGACGATCAACAGAACATCTAATTATCATCAGGGCTTCGGCACTTACACCGATACGCCGAAAACAAAATCCAGCTATCGGTCGCTGTACATACAACCCTTTCTGCTTGACTTAATCAAACAGCTTCAAGAAGAACAAAAAACCATCGCCGAGAAATGCGGCGACCAGTGGGTAGAAAGCGACAGGCTGTTCATCAACTGGTGCGGTAAGCCGCTGAATCCAAATGTCCCTTATAAATGGCTGCAGGATTTTTTGGAAAAAGAAAACATTCCGTTCCACGGCTTGCACAGTTTTCGACATTTTGTAGCGACGCAAGCATTGGCAGACGGCGTAGATGTGAAATCAGTCTCGGCTATGCTCGGTCACAGTCAGACCAGTACCACACTGAATTTCTATGCTCACGCCGTTCAGCAAGCAAATGAAAAAGCGCTGAATCACGTCGCCGCACTGCTTCAAACTGGCTGAATAAAGGACACGACAAAGGACACGGCGTTTTTCAGGCAAAAGAAAGAGCCCGAAAATGGCTTAAACAAGCCATTTTCGGGCTGGCGGAGGACAAGAGATTCGAACTCTCGCGCCGCGTTAGCGACCTACTCCCTTAGCAGGGGAGCCTCTTCACCACTTGAGTAATCCTCCATGTATGTAAAGTCAGTAACTTTATATTCAGTTGGCGGAGAGAAAGGGATTCGAACCCTTGGTCCCTCGCGGGATCACTAGTTTTCAAGACTAGCTCCTTAAACCACTCGGACATCTCTCCATAAAGCAAGAATTATTTTATCATGCAATGCCCGAAATGTCAAGTGCTTTCCAAGATTTGAGCAAAAATATCGGCGGGAAATCCGTTTGGGAGACCCGCCGTATCTTTATCTGAATCTGCACTTGTCGTCGCTCATGAAGAACAGCGCCAGCGTTCCGGGACCGACGTGCGAGCCGGTAACAGGCTCATACATGACGGTGAGGATCTCTCTGGGCGGCTTTTTCTTGTTGAGAAGCTCAGCTAAATACTCCGCGTCCTCGGCGCAGTCAGCGTGCGCGATACCGACGAACTGCTGTTCGGGATTCTTGACCAGCATGTTATAGCGCTGTGCCAGAGCGTCGATCGCTTTCTTTCTGCCGATGACCTTCGCGAAGTTGACGATCTCGCCGTTCTCATTACCCTTGAGGATAGGCTTGACCTGTAACATATTGCCGATGACAGCCGCCGAACCGGTCAGTCTGCCGGTCTTTTTCAGATACATCAGATCATCCACGGTAAAGACCTGGTACATGCACATCTTCTCTTTCTCGAGCATGCGGTGGGTTTTAGAAAGTGTGAAGCCCGCGTCGCGGTACTCGGCGGCTTTCAGCGCGAAGATACCTTCGCCCAGCGAAGCGCCGATGGTATCGAGCAGGCAAATCTGTCTGTCGGGATACTTCTCTTTCAGTTCCTTTGTCGCGATCTCGGCGCAGTGGAACGAGCTGCTGATACCCGACGACATGCTGACGAACAGGATATCCTGACCCTGTTCTAAAAACTTGCCGAAGAAGTCGATATAACTCTGAAAATTGATCGCAGAGGTTTTGATGTCCGCGCCCAGGCGCATCGCCTTATAAAACTTTTCGCCGTCAAAGCCTTCTGTATCTAAACAGGAAAACTGCTTTTCGCCGATGGAATAGTAGTACGGTATCACGTATATGTCGTGCTCTTTGAGGAGCGAGGTAGGAATGTTAGCAGATGTGTCAGTGAGAATCGTAAAACTCATGAATAAAATTGCCTCCCAAAAATTGACGGCATACAGGAATGATCGTAAATCGTTCATATATGCCGGATGACTAATTCTATAATACTCATAATTACCAAAAACGCAATCTACAAAGCATTTTCCCTCTCTACGCCTTGACGAGGGCAACTCTCTCACCGCAAAATCCGACTATCCCGCGGGTAGAACCCCCCTCTCTACCGTCAGTAGAATCCACTGTTCATGCGGATTTTGAGAACATTTCCCGCACTGGAAGCATCGACCTGAGCTTCCATTATTTGAGGGTTGCAAGCTACCGAAACGGTTGGTAAGATAATAGCATAGAACGTTCTATACGCCGGTCTCCACATCATTCCGGCGTCTGCCGAAACTCTTTTTCTTCGGCAGTTCATCAAATGTACCTAAAGGGAGGTCACAATGAAACGACTATACAAAAGCATACTGGTAACCATTCTCGCATGCCTGCTGATCGCGGGCAGCGTCGTCGGCACATCCGCCGCGTGTTCAGAAAGGGTGATATATTATGTTGGCGGCAGCGGTAACTGCAATTCTCTTTATGATTGTCAGGACGGCACATGTCCGCAAAGCTATGGCAGCCTGTACGATATCCTGAATCAATACGGCTGCACCGATCAGCAGTGCCAAAGTCTGAGCGATCTGCTCAGATCCTACGGCTGTACCGATGTCCCCTGCGCGGACGGCAACTGTAACAATGACTGCGAAAACAGCGAATGTCCCGTTCAGCCCGCACAGCCTGCCGCACCCGCTGAGACACAAGCGCCTATCCCCGCGACCGAAGTGCCTGTTTCTCCCGCGCCGAAGCCGACCGAGGCTCCTGCCGCAAAACCGACTGAAGCCCCTGCCGCAAAGCCGACCGAAGCACCTGCTGAAAAGCCCACCGAGGCAAAGCAGGAGACAGCAGGACTATCCGCCTATGAGCAGGAAGTCGTCAGACTGGTCAATGAGATTCGCGCACAGAACGGTTTAGGCACGCTGAAAGCCAATACCGAGCTGAGCCGCGTCGCACGCATCAAGTCGCAGGATATGCACGACAAGGGCTATTTCAGCCACACATCCCCCACCTACGGCTCACCGTTCGACATGATGACCAGCTTCGGCATCCGCTACCGCACCGCAGGCGAGAACATCGCCATGGGCTACCGCACCCCGCAGAGCGTCGTGGACGGCTGGATGAACTCTCCCGGTCACAGGGCGAACATCCTCAACGCGAGCTTCACCGAGATCGGCGTAGGTTATGTCGAGAGCGGCAGCTATTGGACCCAGATGTTCATCGGCTGAGCGATACACTTATCATAAAAACCACCATATATCCATCTATTCTTCCTGTGGAAAGCCGTCGGACAAATGTCCGGCGGCTTTTCCCGTCTCAACCGACTCTGTAACCCATTATTCACATAATTCTCCAAAAATATTAACATTCTCGTAACAGTTGTTTCTGATTTCGAATAAAAACGTCTTTATTTTTCCTGTCGAGAATTGTCATTTCTTATCCCAATGGCTCTTTTTTCTCTTTTGAAATAAAAGGTTACAAGCTGTAACCAGCTAAAATGTGAATAACTTTTGTACAACTTGTACATATTTATGAACAAATTCTTAATTCTGTTGTCATTTTAACAATATTTTACGGAAAATACTTGCTATCAGAATAATTCCCTGCTATAATAATGACAGTTTTGTTACCAAAGTATTCAAAAAACAATTCTCGACAAGTCCTCAGGCACCGATTTCAAGCCGTTCTTTCTATATTATATATAAAGAATTCGGCACATCCCGCTAACGGATTTACTTATGGAGGTTTTTATGAAGAAGTTCAAGAAAATCATTTCAATCATTATGATCGCGGCAGTCATCGCCAGCATCTGCGTCGTCGGTACCGTTTCTTCGAGCGCGTCCGGCACAGGCGTAGGTCTCGCGGAATGGGCGCTCAACGCTTACTACTCCAAGTGGAGCTATGTATACGGCGGCGCTACCCCCGGTACGGTCGACTGCTCCGGTCTGATCTATTCTTACGCAGGCGGCTACCGCGTAGGCGATGCCCAGACCTTTAACTCTGACTGGCGTTACTCCCTCGGTAGCAGCATCCCGAACATCCACGGTCTGGGTCTGTACAAGCCCGGTCACGTAGGCGTCTATGTCGGCAACGGCATGGCGGTCGACGCGCGCGGCAGCGACTACGGCGTATGCTACGAGAGCGTTTGGAGCCACGGCTGGACCCAGTACTTCAAGGTTCCCGGCGTATCCTACCCCGACACAGGCTGGGTAGAGTTTGACGGCGACTACTATTATTATGAAGACGGCGAGTACCTCGCTGACACCACCAGAACCATCGACGGCGAAACCTACTATTTCGCTTCTTCCGGTAAGTCCTCGAGCACTCCCTCCTCTACTTCCGGCACCACCTCTTCTTCCTCAAGCTCCTCGTCCAAGTCCTCCGACAGCACCGAGAGCAGCGGTTCCTTAAAGAAGGGTTCCACCGGTTCCTTAGTTGAAAAGCTCCAGCAGAGACTGCTTGACTTAGGCTACTACACCGGCTCTGTCGACGGCGACTTCGGCGAAAAGACCGAAGAAGCGTTCAAGCTGTTCCAGCAGACCGCGGGTCTCTATGTAGACGGTATCGCGGGCTCCGACGCCGACGTCCTCTATGCGGACGACGCTCCTGCCTACAAGGCTGAGGCTGAGGAAGAGACCATCACTTCCGAGAAGGAAGAGGTTGCCGACACCGGCGCAAGCGCCGAGGAAGCAGAAGAAGCCGTTATGACGTACAGCACCGGCGACTACAGCGACGATATCCTGAAGATCCAGGAAAGACTGATCGCCTTAGGTTATATGGACGGCGAAGCTGACGGCGAGTACGGCTCCATGACCGAGAACGCTGTCAAGAGCTTCCAGACCGCGAACGGTCTTGAAGCGACCGGTATCATCGAGCAGACCACTTATGACAAGCTCTTCTCCGACGACGCTGTCGCGGCGAAGAAGACCGAGGAAAAGCCCGCTGAGGAAGCTGAGGTCAAGGCTGCTGCCAACACCCCCGCTGTCTCCAACACGGTCGACACTCCCTCCAAGAGCAGCTATGCTCCCAACACCGAGGTCGAGCAGAAGACCTCCGAGCTTTCTTCCAAGAGCGTAGCGGCTGTCACTGACAACGCCCTCTTCCAGCGCGGTGCGAACGCGACCAACTTCCAGTTCATCCTCTGGATGGCAGTCATGATCGTCGTCATGCTGATCACCTTCGCTATCGTATACGCGGTAGAGAAGAAGAAGCAGAGAGCGATGCGTCACGCAAGACGTTTTCAGTAATTGAATCAAACTTTCAAGGCGGTACGAGAAATCGTACCGCTTTTTCATTACTCCTAACTCCTCACTCCTAACTTCTAACTCCTCACTCCTAATTCCTCATTCCTAATTCCTCATTAAAATGAACCTTTCCCCTCCCCGATCGCTCTAATAGACAGAATCACAATTCGCGAATCGGTTCAATCTAACTAAAGGAGCATTATCATGGAAGAAAAACTTCATAATTCTTTTAAAGAAACTCCAGAGCGTTTCCGCTACACGGTAGAAGCGTCGGTCGATGAAGCCGTCGGTCAGCGGTCGCCGCAGAGAAAGCATATTTCGAAAGGCTGGCGCGTCGCGATCGCCGTCATCCTGATCGCGGCGCTCATCCCCACCTCCATCTTCGGCGCGAGCAAGCTCTATGAGCTGATCGCAAAGCCCGTCGACAACTACGGCTTGGAGATCAATATTGAGCGCGAGACCGCCGCCGACTACCCTGCGTATGTCAAAATGCATGTGAAAGTCCCCGAGGGCTTCGCCCCGAACGACCCCAACGATCAAAATAACATGAAATTCTACAGCTTATCCGCCGACGAGCCCTATACCGATGGCTTCTCCTTACGTCCCATGCGGTTTGAATCCGGAATCTCTGAAAGCGAGTTCATCGGTTATGTCGGGAGCTATGAGGAGCTGACCGTCTGCGGTCACGCCGCCTATCGCGTCACAGTGGAAAAGGACGGTGAACCACTGCCTTGGGAACGGCTGTATGTCTACTATGAGGACGTCAACGTTACACTTCTGATCTACTGCAAGGACGTCACTGATGAACAAATTGAGAGCTTTGTCAGCGGCATCAGCTTTACCGAGGGTACTGCAAACGACTTTACCTATCTTGATACGCCGTATGATGAGCGGCAGGATACCGACGTCGCCTACAAATACAGCGAGGACAACATCGTCCTTCCTCAAAACACGGTACTGTCGTATCTTGGCTACGACTATGAAGAGGACAGCGGCGAGGATACCCTCCCCTACACCGCACAGATCACCGATATTCGGGTCACCGACAATATCAATGGTCTGGATACAGCATCCTTCAGCGGATTGTATCCGCCAGATGAGATCACCGACAGCGACGGCAAGCTGCTACCCATTACCGTGACCGTGACCGACTTCGGAGACGGCTTCAAAGAACAAGACAAAGTGGTCGACAGCTATGAAGCAGAGCGCGTACTGGTACTCGCGGACGTCACTTATACGAACAACAGCGACAAAGAAATGAGCGTTTATGTGCCCTATTCTCTCAACGTCATGGACGAGGGCGCTGACGGCAAGCTGAAAGAAGCCGGAATCATCGACGAAGAAAAGGATATCTACGCCGACGGCTACTGTGAAAGGGAGATATTTTATCTGTCGCCCCACGGAGAAAATCAGAAAGGCTTCCTCACTGTTCCCGAATTAAAAGCGGGCGAAAGCATGACAGTGACAGTCGGATTCCTCTGCAGCAAAGATATGCTCGATAAAGCCTATCTGATGTTGTACGGTGTAAACGACATTGTCGACCCGAAGCCCGAAACGGAGAATCCTTATACCAATTATCTCTTCAAGGTGCAGAACGATGATTGACAACCACAGCTTTGAAATGCTCGTCACCGCCCAAACCGACACCATGTACCGCGTGTCGATGTCAATGCTCAAGAACGAACACGACGCACAGGACGCGGTGCACGACGCGATCCTCATTGCCTATCAAAACAGAAGCAAACTGCGGCAGGAACAATACTTCGGCACCTGGCTGATACGCATATTGATCAACCGCTGCAGCAAAATGCTGAAAATGCGCAAACGCTATGCCGATATCGGGGATACTCTCCCCGATATCGCATCGCGCGATAATCCATACATTTCCGTAGAAATAGGCGAAGCCATCGACAGCCTTCCCGAGAAGATCCGCCTGACAGTCATCCTCTATTATGTAGAGGATTATTCTGTAAAGGAAATAAAAGATATCCTCCGTATTCCCGAAGGCACAGTAAAAAGCCGTCTGAGCAAAGGGCGCGAACTGCTCAGAAACCGGCTCGGCGAGGACTGAGCGATCGACAGCATTGGTCTATTTGTACAGAAATCCCGCCGTATTTTCTATACACCGTATGATTGAATTTTGCGCCGAATCCAGCTACAATAAAGGTATCATATTATACGGAGGTAAATTATGGCAAACAGAATCATTCTCAACAACACTTCCTACCACGGCAAAGGCGCTATCAAGGAGATCCCCGCCATCGCGAAAGCAAAGGGCTTCTCAAAGGTGCTTGTCGTCACTGACCCCGACCTGATCAAATTCAACGTCGCGCAAAAGGTCACCGACCTGCTTGACGAGTGCGGTCTCCCCTACGCGGTTTTCTCCGAGGTCAAGGCGAATCCGACCATCGAAAACGTGCAGGCGGGCGTAGACGCGTTCAAATCGGCTGAGGCAGACTCCATCATCGCCATTGGCGGCGGCTCCGCGATGGACACCGCAAAAGCCATCGGCGTCATCATCACCAACCCCGAGTTCGCCGACGTGCGCTCCCTCGAGGGAGTCGCTCCGACCAAGAACCACGCCGTCCCGACCATCGCCGTCCCCACCACAGCGGGCACCGCGGCGGAGGTCACGATCAACTACGTTATCACCGACGTGCAGAAGGAGCGCAAGTTCGTCTGCGTTGACGAGCACGACATCCCTGCCGACGCCGTTGTAGACCCCGATATGATGAGCAGTATGCCCAAGAGTCTGACTGCCGCGACAGGTATGGACGCGCTGACCCACGCTATCGAGGGCTACACTACCCTCGCCGCATGGGAAATGACCGATATGTTCCACCTCGAAGCCATCCGCCTGATCTCCAAGCACCTGCGCGGCGCTGTCGAGAACGTTCCCGAAGACAGAGAAGGCATGGCACTGGCGCAGTATATCGCGGGCATGGGCTTCTCTAACGTAGGACTCGGCATTGCCCACTCCATCGCCCACACCCTCGGTGCGCACTATGACACCCCGCACGGCGTTGCCTGCGCGATGATGCTCCCGATCGTTATGGAGTACAATCAGGACTGCACAGGCGAGAAGTTCCGCGAGATTGCCCGCGCAATGGGTGTACAGGGCGTTGACAGTATGTCTCAGGAAGAATACCGCAAGGCGGCGATCGACGCGGTGCGTCAGCTCTCTAAAGATGTCGGTATTCCTGAGAAGAACGAGAAGGTCAAGGCAGAGGATCTGGACGTCCTCGCGGCTGACGCTTATGCTGACGCCTGCCGTCCCGGCAATCCGCGCGAGACCAACGTAGACGACCTCAAAGAGCTCTACAAAAAGATTATGGCATAATTCTGATTTAGAATAATAGCCAATACTTTCATATGATACAAAAAGCTCCCGAGTCATCGAAAACTCGGGAGCTTTTTCATCCTATTTTGACCCGCCGTTAATGCAGACAAAGTCTTTGATCATTCTTCAAAAAAGGCGGAATAAAGACGTTACGCGTCTTCTGCGGGGATATCGCCGGTGCAGTGCGGGCACTTGGTCGCGTTGATGTTGACCTCTTCACAGCAGTGCGGGCACTTCTTGGTGGTGGGCTCTTCTTCCTCTTCCTCCTTCTTACCGATAGAGGATACCTTGTTGATACCCTTGACCAGGAAGAATACGACCAGCGCCATGATCAGGAAGTTGATGACAGCGGTGATGAACGCGCCGTAACCCCAGATGGACGCGCCGAGATCGGCAGCGTTGGCATAGGTAACCTGAGATGCTTCAACACCCTCGGGCAGTTTGAGAATGATGAACTGCTCGTTGAAGTTGATACCGCCGGTGAGTAAACCGATGAACGGCATGATCAGGTCGTTAATGAACGCGTTAACGATCGCCTGGAAAGCGCCGCCGATGATAACGCCGACAGCCAGATCCATTACATTACCGCGCATGATGAATTCTTTGAATTCGCCTGCAATTTTTTTCATGTTCTGCACTCCTTGTGTTTTTTATTCTTTATCGGAATTATCCGATTGGTTACATAATGACTTTATGGAACACCTTTTTGCCCTTTTTGATGATAACGTGACCCTTGTCAAAAGCGTCCTTTGTTACCTTGTGGAACATATCGGTGATCTTTTCGTCGTCGACCGAAATGCCGCCCTGCTGGATCAGGCGCTTACCCTCGCCCTTACTGGGGATGAGCTTGCACTTGATGAGCAGATCGAGGATCGCGATACCGCCGTCGGTAAAGTCACCGTCGGTGATCTCGGTAGTCGGCATGTTGTCGGTGTTCGCGCCGCCGCCGAAGAGCGCTCTCGCGCCTTCCTGCGCCTTGTTTGCTTCTTCCTCACCATGGATCATCTTGGTCAGCTCAAAGGCAAGGATTTCCTTCGCCTTATTCAGCTGTGAGCCCTCTAACTTACTCAGCTCCTCGATTTCGTCGAGCGGGAGGAAGGTCAGCATCTTCAGGCACTTGATGACGTCGGCGTCGTCAACGTTGCGCCAGTACTGATAGAATTCAAACGGCGTGGTTTTGTTCGCGTCGAGCCATACTGCGCCCTTCTGGGTCTTGCCCATCTTCTTGCCCTCACTGTTGAGCAGGAGGTTGATGGTCATGGCGTAAGCGTCCTTGCCGAGCTTTTTGCGAATCAGCTCGGTACCGCCAAGCATGTTGCTCCACTGGTCGTCGCCGCCAAACTGCATGTTGCAGCCGTATTTCTGATACAGAGCGTAGAAGTCATAGCTCTGCATGATCATATAGTTGAATTCGAGGAACGAGAGTCCCTTTTCCATGCGCTGCTTATAGCACTCCGCGCGCAGCATATTGTTAACCGAGAAGCAAGCGCCAACCTCGCGAAGCAGCTCCACGTAGTTGAGATCAAGCAGCCAATCCGCGTTGTTGACCATCATCGCCTTGCCTTCACTAAAGTCGATGAATTTAGACATCTGCTCCTTAAAGCAGTTGCAGTTGTGCTCGATGGTCTCCTTGGTCATCATCTGGCGCATATCGGTTCGGCCCGAGGGGTCGCCTATCATACCGGTACCGCCGCCGACAAGGGCGATGGGCTTATTGCCCGCCAGCTGCAAACGCTTCATCAGGCAAAGCGCCATAAAATGGCCGACATGCAGGCTGTCTGCGGTGGGATCAAAGCCGATATAGAACACGGCTTTACCGGAATTGACCAGCTCTTTGATTTCTTCTTCATCGGTAACCTGCGCGATCAAACCGCGGGCTACCAGTTCTTCATATACTCCCAACAATCTTCCTCCTTAAAATGTTGTCAGAATCATTATAAGTATAACGGTATTTGCCGAAAAGGTCAAGTATATCTGTGATATTGTTTCATTGCCGCAGCAGCTCTCAGCCAATCACCGTTCGCCTCTGGCTCCGCTTCTTGGACAGCACCTCTGCAGTACCTTACCACGGATCGTCCTCGTCTGTCTCTCCCTCACCCTCGCCGTCACTGTCAGGCGAGCCGAGCATATTATTGCGTTCAAGCCAGTCGTTATAGGTCATCAGTACGTCACGCGGCTTAGACCCTTGGTGCGGTCCGACAATACCCATCTGCTCCATGTCGTCGATCATACGGCCCGCTCTCGCGTAGCCGACCTTAAGCCGCCGCTGGAGCATGGAGGTGGAAGCCTGTCCGCTTTCGATAACGAACTTGATCGCGTCCTCCATCATCGAGTCGACCTCAGGCGCGTTGCCGGGCGTCACGCCGCTGTCCTTGCCCTTGCCGCCGCTGAGCTCTTCGGAAGCGATTTTGCGGATCTTGTCCTCGATCTCCTTGTTATACTCGGCGGTATGGGATTTCTTGATGAAGGCAGTCACGCGCTCGATCTCGTCGTCGCGGGTAAAGCAGCACTGCACACGGATCGGCTTCGGCGCGCCGACAGGAGAATAGAGCAGGTCGCCTCGTCCGATCAGCTTCTCAGCGCCGCCCGTATCGAGGATGGTACGCGAGTCGATCTGAGAAGTTACCTTCAGCGCGATACGCGAGGGGATGTTCGCCTTGATCAGACCCGTAATAACGTTGACGGTCGGACGCTGGGTCGCCAGAATCAGGTGCATACCTGCGGCACGCGCCATCTGCGCCAGTCGGCAAATCGCTTCTTCGACCTCGGACGGCGCTGCCATCATCAGGTCAGCTAACTCGTCGATAGCGATAACGATACGGCACATGTGGTCGGTCGGCACCTTCAAGCCCTCAACCTCCAGGCAGGGCTGATCTTCCGCCTCGGGGTCATAATCGGGCTTTTGCTTCTGTTCTTCTATGTAAGCAAGGTTCTTGTCGACCAGCTCGTTATAGCTGTCGATCCCCTTGCAGTCATATTCGGAGAAAATGCGGTATCGCTGGAGCATTTCGGATACTGCCCAGTTCAGCGCGCCCGCCGCCTTCTTCGCGTCGGACACGACGGGAACCAGCAGGTGCGGGATACCCTTGTATTTTGAGAATTCGACCATCTTCGGGTCGACCAGCAACAGCTTGACTTCATCCGGCGTCGCCTTGAACAAAATTGACATCAGCAGCGCGTTCACGCAGACCGACTTACCGGAACCTGTCGTACCCGCGATCAGCAGGTGAGGCATTTTCGCAAGGTCGGTGGTGATGATCTCGCCCGAGATATCTCTGCCCAGCACGCAGTTGAGCTTGCTCTTATGATCCCTGAATTCATCGGTCTCCACCAGCTCGCGCAGGGTGACCATCGAGGTCACCTTGTTCGGCACCTCGATACCGACCGCCGCCTTACCCGGGATCGGCGCTTCGATACGCACGCCGTTCGCGGCGAGGTTCAGCGCGATATCGTCAGAGAGATTGGTGATCTTGCTGATCTTCACGCCCGGAGCGGGCTGCAGCTCATAGCGGGTGACCGACGGGCCGCGGCAGATGTTGGTGATATTCGCCTTAACGCCGAAGCTGTTGAGCGTCTCCACCAGCTTGGTCGCGTTGTTCTGCATTTCGTTGTACGCGCTGGCGCTTTCGGTATCGACAGCCGGCTCAAGCAGCTTTGTCGGCGGATAAACATAGGCGGATTTCTCCTCCTTCTTATCCTCGTTCTTTTTCACCTCGGCGCGCACACGGCGCGTTTCGCTCTTCAGATCGAGCTTGTCGTCCATCTCGAAATCGTCGTCGAGATCGACCTCCACGGTTTCGGGATCAGGCTGTTTTGCGCCCGCGGACATTTTGCGGGATTTTTTCTTGTCCGAAATACGGCGGGCAACGGCGGACGCGCCCAGCTCCTCATCAGGGATGATGCCCGAATTCGCGTTGTTGATGATGTCGATGATATCCTGATCATGCTGATCCTCGGCGATCTCGACCTCATTTTTCTGTCGCGGCTTCTGCTCGGACTTGTCCAGCGGGATATCGATGCGGGAGTTCGAACGTCTCCTGCTCACAGGTTCAGCCGTCGTATAATCAGGATAATCAAACGTCTCGGCAGCTTCCTGCTCACGGCGGAGCTGTTCTTCGCGTTCCTCGCGCTCGCGGCGGCGGATCTCAGCGCGCTCCTGATGGTGCTCGCGCATCCGCTGCTGCTGTTCACGGGTCTTACGATAGCCTTTTTTCGCGACGTTCGCGATATCGACCAGCGTCACACCGAACAGCACCATAAAGGACACGATCAACACGATAAAGCAGATGATGACCGACGGCGTATTCGTCAGCAGTGCGCGCATCGGATAGCCCAAGACCGCGCCTAAGAAACCGCAAAGGCTGTCCAGCGCGAAGGAGCCGCTGTACGCCGCGCCCAACGCCGAAAAATATGTATTGTTCTCATTGTAATCCGTCTTGCCGAAAAGGTATACGAGAGTGCAAACCATCACGACGATCAGTGCCGAGAGCGCGACTTTCGCGCCCTTATGCGCCATCTGTTTTTCCTTTGCTGTCATGATGCCGAGGTAGATGAATACCATCGGCACCAGGATCGAGCATACGCCGAACACGCCGAACAGGAAGGAGCGCATGGTTTTCCAGAACGCGCCGCCTGGGATGATGACGAGGGCGAGCATCAGCGCACCGACGGCACACAACAGGATCGCTTTCACCTGCGGATTCATCCCGCTCGGAGCGGGAGCGCTTTTCGCGCCGCGCTTCGCGGTCGATTTCCCTCTTGTATTGGTTTTTTTGGAAGCACTTGATTTCGTTGCTTTTTTCGCAGCCAAATGATCACTTCACTTTCCTTGATTTTGGTTTCTGTTAATCTGTGTTTTTTTAAGTCAGCGGAGCGCCGGAAAAGAGGTTCACGCCGCTCTGCATTTCCATCACGCTGATGACGATGACAGCGATACCGACAAGCGCGGTATAGATGATAAAAATAATCATCTTATCGGTTTTCAGCAGCCACTTGAACAGGGCAATTGCGAGATAGCCGACGACTGCCGAGACTGCCATGCCAATCAAAATCGGCACGAGATCCGCTTTGATCGAATCCAAGCCGCCTTCGAGAGCGTCTTTGCCTTCGAGCAGCGCCGCCGCAATAATGGCAGGCGTACCGAGGATAAAGGTATAGTCAAGGGCAGTCTGCTTGTTCAGCCCGCGCATCTGCCCCACCGACAGCGTAGAGCCGGAGCGCGAAAGACCGGGAAGCGTCGCGAAGCACTGGGTCAGACCCACGACCAGCGCGTCGACCACATTCAGCGAGGTGCGGCCCGCTTCACCGTTTTTCGCATGCTTCATCGGCACGTCACTGCGGGAACAGCGGTTGCCGATGAACAGCAAGATCGACGTCAGCAGCAGACAGATACCGACGACGATGAAGTATTTTGAAGTGTTGAAGCTCTCGACAAAATCTTTCAGCTTCATGCCCGTACCGGGAACGGGGACAAACAGCAGTACCAGCGGCAGCAAGCCGATAATGACCATGATAACCATGCGCTTGTCGTCGGAAAGCTCTTTCCATTTGAATTTTCCAGTAAAGATATCGCCGATCAGGGAGAAAAACGACTTGATCAGCCGCCAGATCAGCTTGTGATAAAAAGCGACAACGGCAACGAGCGTGCCGATGTGAAGCATCACGTTGAAGAAGAGATTGCCTCCCTCCAAGTCAAGCCCCAAAATATGCTGGGTGATGGTCAGATGACCGCTGCTGGAAACCGGCAGGAATTCGGTCAAGCCCTGTACCACGCCCTGAATGATCGCGTCAAGAATTGTCATATGTAACTCCTTTTGTGCGAAGAAGGAAGAGAGGTCGATGGAATACCCGCGTCCAAATCACATCATGATTCAGGGAAAGCGAGTAACCACCGCTCTTCGCTCTTCAAAATTACTGTATTTTTCCGACCGCCGTTGATACAGCGTCAGACAACATTTTGTTTATAAAAGGCGGAACCGGATGCAACGTCACGTTGCTATCATATCATACAGCGCGTCGGTCGCGTCACGGAGCGTACCGACCGCGTCGATCAGCCCGCAGTCCACCGCTTCTTTGCCCTCGAGCACCGTTCCGATATCGGTGACCAGCTCGCCGGTGTTGAGCACCAGCTCCCTGTACCGTTCGTCGGTGATGTTGGAATTTTCCACGGTAAAGCGGATGATCCTGTCCTGCATTTTCTGAAAATAGCGATAGGTCTGCGGCGCTCCGACCGTCAGCCCCGTCGTACGGACAGGATGAACCGTCATCGAAGCCGTCTTGACGATGAAGCTCTTGTCGCACGCCACCGCCAGCGGAATACCGATCGAATGACCGCCGCCGAGCACCAGCGATACCGAGGGCTTTTTCATCCCCGCGATCATTTCGGCGATCGCCAAGCCCGCTTCCACATCTCCGCCGGAGGTATTGAGCAGCACCAGCAGTCCGTCGATATTTTCATCCTCGTCGATCGCGAGAAGCGACGGGATGACGTGCTCATACTTCGTCGTCTTATTGGACGGCGGCAGGATGTAATGCCCCTCGATCTGCCCGATCACCGTCAGACAGTAGATAATGTTATCGCCCCGATGGGTGATCACGCTGCCCATCGTCGTAATATTGTCACGCGGTTTTGACTCCGCGTTATCCTCCTGTTCGGGGGCTTCCATGACTTCTTCATTCTCGTTATTGCACATGATTTGACACCTCAGCATTAGTTTTCCGCAAAGGCACCAAATCATGTATGCAAGTATTCCTATCAAGCCAATATACAGTATACCATTATATGGCACATTCTTCAAGAGAAAAATAATTATATTTCGAATTTGTCATATTAATTATATGATATTATAGTATGCTAATATTATTATTTCACTATTATTTCACTGTTTTTCGGAGGAAAAATGAGTACAAACGCAGTATACGGCGTCGTGATCGCCGTACTGATCCTGTTATCGGGATTTTTCTCCTGTGTGGAAACGGCGTTTTCCTTTGCCAACACCATCCGTCTGAAATCCCTTTCCGATAACGGCAATAAGCGCGCGAAAAACGCCTTATGGGTTTGCGACAATTTTGACAAGGCGCTGACCGCCATCCTCATCGGCAACAACATCGTCAACCTCGGCTGTTCGTCGCTGGCGACCATCCTGTGCCTGAACCTGTTCGAGAACTACGGTGCGGCGATCGCCACAGGCGGCACGACGCTGCTGGTGCTGACCTTCGGTGAGGTCATCCCGAAGTGCATCGGCAAGGAAAAGAGCGACGGTATCGTCCTGCACACGGGGCTGATCCTCAAAGTTCTGACCTACATCCTCACGCCGTTTGTCATCCTGTTCACAGGGCTGAAATCGCTGGTCATGAAGATCGGACACATCAAAAAGGACTCCCCCTCCGTCACCGAGGACGAGCTGAAATACATCATCGAGACCATTGAGGAGGAAGGTATCCTCGAAGAGCAGGAAAGCGAGCTGGTACAGTCCGCGTTGGAATTCGACGAAAAAACCGCGCAGGAGATCCTTACCCCGCGCGTTGACGTCACCGTGATCGATATCGACGACTCCAAGGAGGAGATCCACGACCTCATCATCAAGGAGCGCTACTCGCGCATCCCCGTCTATGAGGACGATATCGACAACATCATCGGTATCCTGCACACCCGCGATTATCTCGAGAAGGTCATCGACGGCGACGCGGACATCCGCTCCATGCTGATCCCCGCCCACTTCATCTACAAAAACCAGAAGCTGTCCGATATTCTCAATGATTTCCGCGCGAACAAGCTGCATATCGCGATCGTCACCGACGAATACGGCGGCTTTTTAGGCATCGTCACAATGGAAGACCTGCTCGAAGAGATCGTCGGCGACATCTGGGACGAGGACGAGGACGTTGAGCACACCTGCACCAAGATCAGCGACAACAACTATCTTGTATCGGGCGACATGGAGCTCGACAAACTGTTTGAACTCTTTGACATGAAACCCGACGATGATATCGAGAGCAACTCGGTCGGCGGCTTCATCGTCGAGCAGTTCGGTGATATCCCGATCCGCGGCCAGAAGGTAGAGTACGAAGGCGTCACCTTCACCGTCAAGCGCGTCAAAAACCGCAGGATCATCTCTGCAGTAGCGGAAAAGAAATAGAATACGGCACAAATAAAACCGGCTTCTTTTGAAGTCGGTTTCTTTATTGTAAAAGCTCTTTTAATTCTATTTTAGAAATATAAACATCCATTGAGCTTATCGCCTTTTCCGAACACACCGACAGACAATAGTTATCCAGATCAACGGTCACGATCTGTCCGCTCAGCGGTTCAGCGGTCGTGTCGAATGCGGTCAGATCGGTGCTGATCCCCTCGCCCGTCATCTTGAGAACCGCTTCCTTGCGCGTCCAGATACGGCAGAAAGCGCGGGCTTTATCCTGAGCGCCGTGCACATAGGCTCTTTCGGCGGGATGATAAAAGCGGTCGGCGATCTTCAGGCGGTTTTCTTCGGGGATCTCCTCGACGTCCAGTCCGACCTCGTTTTCATCGACCGCGATCGCAACGATGTCCCCGCTGTGGGATACCGAAAAGCATATACCGCTGTCCTTCGCGTACGGCTTTTCATGCGCGCCGAAAATAATCTCACTGTCCCCTATCGCCCGCCGAATCAACAGCCCCGCGATCAATGAGCGCAGCTGATCCTTCTCAAAGCGATAGCGCGCGATCTTCTCCTGCCGATCATTGGGCAGGAGCTTTTCGTACCCTGCCAAATCACGCATTTTTAAGTTTTCGTCCAAAACGATATACTCGATCTTCATAGGCTTATCATACTATAATTATCCGCAACTTGCAAATATTTATTTACAAACGCGCCGTCAGATGCTATGATGGAGAAAAGGAGGATCAACTATGAGTATCTTTGACAACCTGAATCAGCCCGCACCCGCGCCGACAGCTTCACAAAAGCCCGCCGAAGGACGTTTCACCTTCGTGTTCAACGCTCTGCCCGAGAGCGTCGGCGAGATGAAAGCCCTGCCCGAAGCGGCTCTTGATACGCCCTACAAAACCGCCGCGCTGACGGTATGCGCGCTGTGCGCTTACGCAGCCGCCCCCGAGATCGGCAAGGAAATGCTGAATTTCCTCAAAGGTCCCGCGCCGCTGTCGCCGATTGAGATCAGCTTTCTGAACGACCGCTTCCGCGACGGCAAGCATGTGCCGTTCTCCTACTTTGCGGGCGCGACACCCGAGAACAACTATACGCCCGCTCGCCCCTTTACCGTCACCGTATTCTCCAACCCCTATTCCTTCCAAAACGAAGGCTGGGCGACCCTGCACCTCAACTCAGGTGGAGCAGACTCTCCGCGTCAGATCAAACTGCGCCTCAAGCCCTCCGAGGGCAAGTGGTATCTGAGCGAACAGATGATCATGGTCGGCGTCCGCACACCCAAAGCAGCTGACCCTTGGTCATAAAAACAGAATACCGTAAACATGAAAGAAACGGCTCCCTTTGCATAAGCAGAGGGAGCCTTGTTCATGACCTTAAAACTATTGTTTAAGGGATTTCAGCTTTGATTCGTCGCACACATAGTAAGAGCACTTGTATTTACTGCCGTTCATACCAAGATCAGCGTCATAATAGTAGCCTTGATTATCCACGGCGCCGAGCAGCAGTAAGCTATTATTTCATGGATATTCGCTATGATATATTACATCATTTTCATTGTATCACAGCAACTAAATAAAGAGCGGATCTGCATTTTGTAAATCACCGCCAATCGCAGCAATCTCTTTTTGTATATAATAACATGGTGACAAAAAAGAACAGCCGCCATCAGACGACTGTTCCGGGAATAATTGTTGATCAAGACTTTATGAGCATCTTTTTCGCCTGGCTCAGGAAGGACAGGTACATAAAATACTGGATCACTTCCAGCAGCAGCGCTACGAGGAAGATCACACCGGCGACCACAGAGGTCACGATACCGCCCATAAAAGTAGAAACCAGCTGTGCGATAAGGCTGAGTATTTTGATTACGATGATCAGCTTGAGCACGTTGGTGCCCTTCGCGCTGACGTCGCCGCGGTTGAGTCGGTCAGCCAGTTTGACGCCGCCCGCTATCACGAAAATCGTGATGAATATCTGAACAAGCTCAGAGAAGGTATTCAGCAGATTGCCCGCCATACTGGTGTTGTTTGCAATCAAGACAGAGGAAACGATCATCGCCGCGATGCCGATGATCCAAAAGATCAAAGCGCTCTTGAAGCTTTCTTCGTCGTGAGAAGCGTTGATGATACCGACAAGCTTGAGAATAAAACCGATGATGACCAGCACCATCCACACAAGAACACATACTCCCGCTCCGATCAATCCGCCGCCTGCAAGCGCAGAGCCGATGTTGTCGCCCACCTGACCGCCGGCGACGGCGATCACGATCATGATGACGGCAGCGATCAGGAAGATAGTTGCGATCAGCTTGAGTATCTCAGAGGTGTAGATCTTTTTCATACCCTTTGCCGCGTTAGGAAATTTCATTAGTCATTTCTCCTTTTTATATATTTTTCACCTTATATGAAGTGAATGATGATTTATTATAACACAAATTTTTTGAAATGTCATCAATAATTAAACATTCTTTTTGATCCGCAGGATATTTCTGCCGTCAACATACTCATAGCTGACCGCGTCCATCGTCTTTTTGACCATGAAGATACCCAGCCCCCCGATCTTCCTCTCCTCGGCGGAGAGCGTGGTGTCGGGATCGGCTTTTTCCAGGGGATTGAACGGCACTCCGCGATCCATGAAGGTGATGATCACGCTGACGGGATCATCCTCCACGTCGACACTGACCGTCGCGGGACCGACGTCGGGAGAATAGGCGTAGTTAGCGATATTGGAGAACAACTCGTCGATGGCGACATCGATCTGCGTGATCGCCTTGAAGGAACAGCCGATCCTTTCCATCTCAGTGTTCACAAAATCAGTTACCCTTTCCAGATTATCGATCGTCGCATCCAAAGTGATTTCTTTCATATCATCATCCCCCTGTCCTAAGTATTCGAAGCATAGCATGGTCTGGTCGTCAAACTGCGGCTCGTCCTTCACAAAGGTATTCACCGCGCTGTCGACCGCCTCCAGCACCGCCTGCGGTCGGTCATCTTTATCGGTATTGAGCGCCGTAAGCAGTCTGTCGTTGCCGAAAAGCTCCTTCTTCGCACTCGTCGCCTCGCTGATCCCGTCGGTGTACAAAAAGAGCTTCGTGCCCTTTTTCAGCGGGATCTCATATTCCTTATACTTTACCCCCGACATACCGCCGAGGACAAAGCCATGTTTATCTTTAAAAAGTTCAAAGTCTCCGTCGGGAGTTTTCAGGATCGGATACTCATGCCCCGCGTTTGCGGCAGTGATCTTCCCCTCTTTCAGATCGGCGATACCCAGCCATACCGTCACAAACATTTCCTCCTGATTGTTGGCGCAGATCTGATCGTTTGCCTTTTCAAGGATCTCTTTGGGGCTGAGTCCTGCCATCGCGTGGTTGCGCAGCAGGATCTTTGACGCCATCATGAACAGCGCCGCGGGAACGCCCTTGTCCGAGACGTCCGCCATCACCATCGCAAGGTGATCCTGATCGATCAGGAAGAAGTCATAGAAATCGCCGCCGACCTCCCTTGCGGGCGTCATGGACGCGTAGATGTCAAAGTCCGTTCTGTCGGGAAAGGCGGGAAATTCAGCGGGCATCATGCTCGCCTGTATCCTTGTACCGAGCGCCAGCTCCTTGTCCTTTGCCGCCATGCGCTTTTCCCTGTCGGCGAAAACAACGCCGTAGATCAGCACAACAGCCACCAGCGTCGCCGCGTACTGGGTCGTCAGCCCGAAGGTATCGAGCGTCAGCAGCTGATTGAGCAGCGGGATCGACACAAAGGATGACACCACCAGCTTATCTCTTCTCGAAGCCTTCGACATCGTCATACCGGCAATAAAGATCACCAGACCGATGAGCAGATACAGCTGGCTGAGCATCCAGTTCTCAGAGCGCTGATAAACGCCGTTTTCATCCACGAAGAAATACAGCGGATAAAATGCGTTCACAAAGCACAGGCTAACGGTCGGGATCAGCAGGATCTGGAACAGCGAGTTTGTTACGCGCATGATCTTCCTGCTCATATCGAGCGTCGACGAAACATACCGCCAGAAATAATAGATCAGGATAGCGCCGTTGAAATAAAAGAATACATTGATCCACAGGTTCCAAACGCGCAGGCTCGCGATACCCTGTACGATCCAGCTCATCTCATCCAAAAACAGAGAGATACCGTTGATGGTCAGCATCGCGACAAAGAAGCGGGTCGTCTCATTCTCCACAGAGCGGTTGAGCATACAGCTGAAAACAAGCATGGTGCAAACCGCCAGACAGAAGATGTCCGCGCCGATACTGAACACCCACGGTCTTTCCATCCCGTCAAAGGTACGGATAAACGCGATCACGATACCCGCCGTCAGCAGTACAAACAGCAGTGAGAAAACGATGGGCACAAGCAGATGGTATTCGTCATCTATTTTACCGGAGATTCTTTTTTGAATATCTTTCATAAGTTCATATCCTTTATATCAAAAACAACGCCGATCAGATAAGTATATTCCAAATATGCCTGTGTACCGGAAAAATCCTTTAACAGCTCCGCGATCGTGCGGTAGTACCACTCCTGCTGACGGGGGTCCTTCTGATGGAAGTTCTCAAAGAGCCGATCACCCTCTCTGAGCCGCAGGCGGAAAAAGGAGCGGATATTCGACAGCTTATCCGACAGCCACATGATCTTCACCGCTTCGTCCGCGGTGCTTCTCAGGCGCTCGAGAGACTCCGTCTTGCGCGCCTTCCAGCTGTCCTCTTTCGGGACTCCCTCACAGGCGCTTTCGGTCTCGCTGTCTACCAAAAAGGCAACGCGCTCGCCGAACTCACGGCGGATATCCTCAATGGTCACGTCGGTATCCTCCACCGTATCGTGAAGCATCACCGCGGCTAAGGTCTCGCGGTCGTTGGTCAGCGTCGCGGCAATCGCGGCAGCCTCACAAGGGTGCAGGATAAACGGGATCCCTTCTTTTTTTCTTGTCTGTCCTTCGTGCGCTTTGATCGCGAAAGCGACGGATTTTTCAAATATGTCCATACCATTGCCTTCCGTCCTTTATCATATACAGGTTTATTATACTACATCCATATCAAAATGTCACCCCGATTTGCGGTTTTTCATATAATGTTTTCTATGGATCATTTAAATTATTACAGAATTATTTACCTTTTATTCATAGACAAAAATGTCGAATTGTTGTATATTACCAATAGAATGATTTTGTACTATTATTTATAATCAGATAGTAGTATTACGGAGTTTTCTATGGATACAAACCTGCATGGCTTGACCTCAGAAGAGGTCAGGCAAAGAATCACGGAAGGCAAGGTCAACACCGCCTCTGCCGTTAAAACAAAATCCATCAAAGCGATCTTCCGCGACAACATCTGCACGGTGTTCAACGGCATCAACGTCGTTCTGTTTGTTCTGCTGATGCTGGTCGGCTCGTACAAAAACCTGCTGTTCATCGGCGTGGCGTTCATCAACACCGTCATCGGTATCGTGCAGGAGATCCGCTCGAAGAAGAGCGTCGACAAGCTCACCATCCTCGCCGAAAGCAAGCTCAGCGTCCTGCGCGACGGCAAGGTCGTGCAGATCGGCAAAAACGAGATCGTCCTCGACGACATCCTCGTCTTGTCACGCGGCAGCCAGATCCCCGCGGACTGTGTTGTGGTCGAAGGCAGCTGCAGCGCGAATGAAAGTCTGCTGACGGGCGAATCCGATCTGATCGAAAAGAATGTCGGCGACGAACTGCTCTCGGGCAGCTTTATCGCGGCAGGAAGCTGTTACTGCCGCGTCAGCCGCGTCGGCGCGGACAGCTATGCCGCGAAAATAAACAGCGAAGCCAAATACATCAAAAAGAACGACTCGCAGATCGTCAAGTCCTTTCACCTCATCATCAACATCTGCTCCGTCATCATCCTCCCCATCGGCGCGCTGCTCTTTATCATGCAGTATTTTGTCCATCACCAAGCCTTACATGACGCGGTGGTCTCCACCGTCGGCGCACTGGTCGGCATGATCCCCTCGGGCATGATCCTGCTCACCAGCACCGTTTTAGCGGTATCTGTCATCCGGCTCTCGCGTAAAAAAGTATTGGTCAATGAGATGTACTGTATCGAGACTCTCGCGCGCGTTGACGTTCTCTGTCTGGATAAAACGGGTACCCTTACCGCCGAGATCATGAACGTGCACGACGTCATCCCCTTTGAATGTGAAAAAGACGACGTACAGCTCGCGCTGTCCTCCCTGTCGGCGGGCAGCGAGGACAAAAACGCCACCATGCAGGCGCTGTCTGATTACACGAAAGAAATCTCTCCCCTGCCCTGCAAAACCTTTATCCCCTTCTCGTCCGAAACAAAGTGGTCGGGCGGGTACTTTCAAAACGGCAGGAGCTACATCATCGGCGCGGCAGAGTTCGTATTTTCCGAAAAAGAAAAATACGTCGCTATCTATGACCGCATCGCAGAGATCACCGAAACGGTTCGCATCTTAGTTTTGGCAACCTCCGACACTGAGATAAAGGATAAGACCCTCCCCGATAATCTCCGCCCCATGGCACTGATCCTCATCAAAGATCAGCTCAGGGACAACGTTCTCGATACCGTCCGCTACTTTAAGGAGCAGGGCGTGACCCTCAAGGTGATCTCCGGCGACAGCGTGCAGACCGTGCAGAATATCGCCCTCGACTGCGGTATCCCCGGCGCTCAGAACGCCGTTGATATGACTACCGTCGCCACAGATGAAGCGCTGAGTGAGGCAGCCGAACGCTGTAACGTTTTCGGCAGAGTGACCCCAGCCCAGAAGAAAAAGCTGGTGCAGGCGATGCAGGCGAACGGTCACAAGGTCGCGATGACGGGCGACGGCGTCAACGATGTGCTCGCGCTAAAGGAAGCGGACTGCTCCGTCGCAATGGCGGCGGGCAGCGAAGCGGCGCGCAACGTCTCACAGCTGGTGCTGGTCAACAACGACTTTGCCGCCATGCCCCACGTCGTTGCCGAGGGCAGGCGCACCATCAACAACATCGAGCGCAGCTCCTCGCTGTATCTGGTCAAGACGATGTACTCCGTCATCCTGTCGCTGTTCTTCCTGTTCTCCCACCACAGCTATCCTTTCCTGCCGATCCAGCTGTCGCTGATCAGCGCCCTGCTGGTCGGCTTCCCGTCCTTCGTGCTGGCGCTGCAGCCGAACAAAAACATCGTGCGCGGCAACTTCACCTTCAACATCATCACCCGCGCGGCTCCGGCGGCGCTTTGTGTCTCGCTGAACATCATCCTTTCCGCCCTGCTCAGCGATATGCTGGGTATCACACAAAAGGAGCTGTCGGCGATCGCGGTCTATATCACCGCGCTGATCTGCCTATTGCTGGTGGTACGCCTGTCCGTCCCGCTGAACGCCCTGCGCGGCGGCATGCTGGCGATCAGCGTCGCGGGGCTCAGTATCGCGTTCCTGTTCTTCGGCAGTTTCTTCAACCTTGTACCCCTCACGCAGAACGCGGTCATCCTTGTGCTGATCTCCGCAGTCGTATTCTTCCTCTTGTTCAACTTCCTCTACGACACCGCGAACAAACAGATCGAAAAATACAAACGCAAACCATTTGAAAAATAATGATTTTTATTCATCAGACTATGGTTTGTTTTGAGATTCGGTTTTATTTGGGAATCTTTCGGGAGGTTCATCCTCTTCGAACCTTTCCCACCCTCAAATCATATTGGCCGCTTATCCGTCCGTGAAACAAAAATGTTTCACGGACGATTTTTTTGAAAAAATTTTGAAAAAAATCCAAAAAATTAGAAATGTCCGTATTTTTGTCCCTATCTTGTCTCGGTCGGTTTGCTATGATTATAGCCACAGTCAAGGGGAAAATCAAAAAACGACCCGGCAGAACAAAATCATCAAAAATCCAAATAACATATTTTGGGGAGGAAAACAAAATGACAAACAACATCAGAAACAACAGATATGACAGAAGAGCCACCGAGAACGCGAGAGCCGTCACGAAGGCTAAGGCTAAGAAGCAGAACATCATCATCGCCACCGTTGCGGTCGCGCTGGTCGCGGTGATCGCGGCAGGCGTACTCACCATCGGCGCACTGAACGCAAAGCCCGCTATTGCACAGAACGCAAGCTCCGTCAGCATGAAGGCTGATAAGGCGGTACAGACCGCTCAGAAAACCACCGCAAACGCCCTGCCCACCGCGGCACAGAGCTACAATGACAGCTGCGATAATGTTTCCTATACACAGACCGCATATGTACAGACCGCTCAGGATGACAGCCAAAGCACCAATACCCTGACCTCTGAGGACAGGATCGACAACATTGACGGCGAGCGCGTTTACATCGACACCAAGCGCACCGCTCCCGAACAGACCGGCACTCCGCTCCACTACTACGCGAACGGCAAGACCTCTTACGGCTTTGACTGGGACTATGACGCAGACAACGGCAACTTCGTCCTGTCCTGCAACTATAACTTCGATCAGCAGCAGTACGACTTCACCTTCTACGGCGTGACCCCCGGTACCGCGAACGTGACCCTGTACTACTTCGCCGACGATAACGTCAAGGTCCCCGTCAACATGACCATCAACGTCGACAACGACTTGAACGTCACCATGGGCTGATACAAAACTTTGCTGATCCCTTTTTAAATTCTTCATAAAGTCAGAGAAGCGTGCACCAAAACGGTGTACGCTTCTTGCTGTTTCAAAGTATTTTACTGAACAACGATCGCTTGCATGCCGAGCTGTTCGTAACGCTGCTCGGATAATGCGCGCCCGAAGTGAGAAATACCGCCCACAACGGAATCGGAAAAATAGTAATCGCTTTCATCATAGCCGCAGAGCACCAGACAGTGTTCGTGCAGCATCCATGTGAACGTATCGCCCTCTTTGTACTTGGCGTTCTCATCGACATAGTTGACGATCCACGCGTCCCACTCGACAGGCTCCTGCATATCGGTCGTCGCCCAGATCATCACGGGGATATCCCTGTCGATATACCGATCGCAGAGTTCATCAAGGGTGGTGTTCTCGATCACCGTGGCAGTCCGATCCGTCTTGACCGCCTTGAGATAATTGTTCATGCACTTCGCCATCGCGGGCGCGTAGATGCCCCAGCCGGCGTAGGCGGTACCCGCAAAGCCCGAGTTCATATCCGGTCCGTACTTCTGACCGGTCGCTTCATCGTCATAGACGTAGTGACAGTCAAGATAGTTGTCCGCGAACTGAAACTCGTCGATATCGTAGCCGAGATACCGTAGCAGGCTGACGCACGCGTGCGTTTCGCACCCTGCCTTCAGAGTCTCCTGCAGGGTGGCTTTCACGCCTTCTATGTGATGGGATCGGGGGATCGTCGGTTCAGCGATCGCCGCGGTATCTTCATCAGAGACAGTCGGCGGAGACTCTAACACGGTCGTGACCGCGCCGACGATCAGCAGCAGTACCGCGGCGGCAGACAGGACGATCACCTTTATCTTTTTCGGACTCATATCTTAAATAACACTTCTTTGATCGGTTACTTTTTGCGGAATAATCGGAATACGGATACGCCGAGGGCGACCGCGGCGGTCAGTCCCAGTGCGGCGGCGCCTGCCGCCTTGCGCACAAAGGGCACGTTATAATCAAGCGTCGCGTAGGACGGGTTGATCATATAGCGCAGAAGCGGATACAACAGCTTCCGCTGTTCGGCGAGGATGTCATTTCTGAGCTCAGCGTTCTTGCCGAGCACCATCGTCGCGCGGTGATCGGCAGAATACGGCTCCCATGTCAGTTCCCCGCAGGACGGATCGCCTGTGCGGGCAAAGTTCGTCCACATCGTCATGACAAGTTTGGAGAGCGCCTCGTCGGCGCGTTTGCCTGTGTAGATGGTCTCATCCAAATTGCCGAACACATACGCAAGCTCTACCGCGTGACACGCGCCGCGCATGCTGACGGCGGACGGTTGGGTCCAGTAATAGAGATAGACCTTTCCGCCGTTTTTGCTGTGGTTCTCCGCCTGACAGATCATCGGCAGGCGGAACATCAACTCATTATAAAACTCTGTCTGCTGCCACATCTTATGGCGGCGGGAAAGAGACAGAAACTTTTTGGCGCGCGCCTTGTCGCTGTCACTGAGCAGACGCATATCGTTCTCGAATTTTACGGGAACACTGAAACGGTACGGCACAATCCCGCCAACTTCGCCGATCCAGTAGTTCATCTCATTCGCGTTGGTGCCCATCAGCATTTCGACGTCAGCGGTAACGCCCTTGACATACGGCTCATAAGGATCAAGCGGAATGATACGGCCGTCGCGCATGGGGAAGTTATTGTAGTAGTTCAGCTTTTCGTTGATCTCTTTCAGCTGTTCTTCGGTCAGAGCCATCAGGTCGTCCATCAACTTGGTCTTTGCTTCCTTGACCAGACGGCGGGTAAAATCTTTGCACTCTTCCTTGGAAAAGGTCAGCGCGACGGAACCGCTCTCGGCGATCACCCGCTTGAACAAACCCTTTGCCCCGTCGATCATAGGCAGGAGCGACACGCTGCCGCCGCCCGCGGACTCACCGAAAACGGTCACGTTCTCAGGATCGCCGCCGAAGGCACGGATATTCTTTTGCACCCATCGGAGCGCTTCGATCTGGTCGAGCAGGCCGAGGTTGGGCGCGTCGGGATAATCCTCTCCCCCGTCAAGGTAGGAAAGGTCGACAAAGCCCATCAGTCCCGTGCGGTAGGCGGCCGTCACAAGGACAATGTCGGGATTTGCCGTAACGAAATTTTTGCCGTCATACATGGGGTCGGCGGTACCGCCCCAGCCGTAAGCGCCGCCGTGCAGGAACACCATGACGGGCTTATCAGACTGATCGCAGGAAGGATTCTTCCAGACGTTCAGATAAAGGCAGTCCTCGCCCTGCGGATAGTAGGACGCCTGCTCGGTCAGCCATTCGGTCTGGATCGGCGTTTTGCCGTTGTAATAGGCTTCAAAAACGCCGTCCGCGTCATCGACCGACTCGGGGCGTTTCCAGCGCAGGCTGTCCACAGGGGGCTTCGCGAACGGAATCCCGCGGAACACGGTAACGTCGCCGTCAGCCCTGCCGACAAAGGTGCCGTTCCGACACTTTGCGGCAAGGGCGGGGTCATACGCGCCGACGACGGGCTGATTCTCGCCGTAGCTGCCGCGGATCCGCTCCTTAGCGCTCATCCGGATCGTTTCATTCTGTAAGTTATTTTGAGACATTGCTGTTTTCTCCTGAATATCGACTTGATCATTTTCAAAGAAATTGGTTTATCCTTGACCTTGTCACGGATCTTGCCGGCGGTGACGTCCTATGTATAAGCTCGTCACCCTTATTCAACGGTCAGGATATCGGAAAAGCCGGTCACCTCAAAGATCTCTTTGACGGTTTCATTGACATTGGTGACCTTCATCGAGCCCTGCTTGTTCATGATCTTCTGCAAGGAGAGCAGGAGTCTGAGTCCCGCGGAAGAAATGTAGTCGACCTGCCGGAAGTCGATCACAAGCTCCGTCACATTGTCGATGCCGTCCTTAAGCTCTGCGTCTGCCTGAGGGGTGGTGGTGGTGTCCAGACGTCCGATGATAGACGCGGTGAGCTTGGTCCCTTCGAATTTCTTATTGATAGTCATAATATCGCCTCTTTGAATAAATGATAATGTATGCAAATATACAGATACATTATAAAATTAAGCGGTTGGAATGTCAATCATTTATCTGTGAACTTTCTGTATCAAAAGGATTTTCTGCAAAAGCAAAACCATCCGCTTGAGGCGGATGGTTTAACGCTTCGTATTATTTCTTTTTATGTGCTTTCAGACGATTGGAAAGCCTGACGTTGAACGCCAATCCGTCCGCTTGGGGGACGGCGGTGATCGAACCGTTGTGGAGAACAGCGATGCGCTTCGCGATAGACAGCCCGATACCGTGACCGCCTGTTTTGGATGTGCGGGACGAATCGGGACGGTAGAAGCGGTCAAACAGGTGCTTGTACTCGACGCTCGGGTCGATCTCGCAGGTGTTGAACACCGACAGAGTGGTGTGGCGCGATTCTTTCTTCAAGGAGATACGGAACTCGCCGCCCTCGCTGATATACTTGGAGGCGTTTTCCACAAGGACGGAGATCAGACGCTCAAGCTGACCGCGGTTGCCGTTGATGACAACGTCGGGCTGAACGTCGTAATGCACAGATGCGCCCGCGCCTTTGAACACCTGCTCAAAATCGGCAGAGACGGTGTAGACGAGGCTGCTGAGGTCGACAGGCTCGATGTCAACGACGGTATCGACCTCTTCGAGACGGTTGAGAGCAAGGAGCTCGTTGATCAGCCCACCGATACGCTCGACCTGCGCGGTGATGTTGCTGATCCATTCGTTTTCGCCGTCCTTGTAGGCGAGCACCTCGGCGTTTGCGGAGATGATCGCAAGAGGCGTTTTCAGCTCATGGCTGGCGTCGGTGATGAACTGCTTCTGCATGCGGGAGTTCTCTTCAAAGGGCTTGACGATACGCTTCGAAAGGAAATAAAATACGACGGTAATCAGAATAACAAAAGCAAAGGCAACGGTCATAATAAACAGCATGATCAGCTGTATTCCTTCAAGGTCGTCGGAGATATCGAGGAAGATCACGGAATTGGTGTCCGTGCTGTAGCGGTAGCGATAGTCGCCGTAATTGCCGATACGATCAGACAGGAACAGCACGTTGACAGCCATATTCCCCGCGGCTTCTTCATCGACCGCCGCGATATGCTCCGTCTTGACCGACGCGACGCTAAAGTCGTCGTCAAAATACACCACGAAATAGCGCAGGCGGAAGCGGGACTCTTCGTCGTAGCTATACAGGCGGATCTGATCCTCCTCGTTGAGCAGGTCGTACTCCTGCTTCTCGGGAAACTCACCGCCGGATTTGTTGATCAGCTCTGTCATCGAGTCGGAGCGGTTGCTCAGCTGGGTACTCAGGGCAAAGCCGATGATGACGACAGTCAGTGCGAACACGGCAAGAGCGGAGAGAAAAACGCCTAAGATGATTTTTCTGCGCAGTTTCTTCATGACTGTTCCACTCCTAACGCATAGGTATCGCCGTCGATCAGGATGCTGACCAGCGAATGGATCTGCCTGAGCTTGTTTTTCAGATAGTAGACGTACAGCTCGGCTTTCTCGGGGCTTTCTTTGCCGCCCCACACCTGCGCGTTGATTTGCGCGGGCGAATACCAAACGCCTGTGTTGCGGATAAAAAAGGATAACAGCTCGGCTTCGGTATTGTTCAATCTGAGACTGCCTTTGTCGGATCTCAGCTCACAGGAGTTGGAGTCAAGCTCGATGTTCGCGTATTTGAGCACCGAATGGCGATAGTCGGAATTGCGGCGGATCAGGGAATTCAGCCGCGCGACCAGCTCCTTCATGGCAAAGGGCTTGGAGAGGTAATCGTCCGCGCCGACGGACAGCCCCGTGATACGGTCGTCGACGGTGGCTTTCGCCGTGAGCATCAGCACAGAGGTGTGATTGCCCTCGCGGCGCGTGGCGGAGAGGACCTCGATACCGTCCTTCTTCGGCATCATGATATCGAGGACGACCGCGTCGAAATAGTCCTTTTCGAGCGCTTCGAGCGCCTGTTCGCCGTCGTAGACAGGCGTGACCTCAAAGCCCTCCATCTTCAAGATCTCGGTGACGGCTGAGGATAACTGCAGCTCGTCCTCCGCGTATAATATCTTCATCAACTCACCCCTTCTGTATCAAATCACGAATGGTCTGCATCGTCAGGTCGGTGGAAGCCATCTCATCCGCACAGCGTTTCAGCTCGCCGACGATCAGCGCGGTATTGCGGATATCTTTCTTGTATTTCAGCTGGTGCTCCAGACTCGCCCAGCAATCCATCGCGATGGTGCGCAGCTGGATCTCGACGTCGATTTCGGGGATACCGCCGACGCCGAAGGGCACGGTGAGGATGACGTGCAGACTGCGGTAGCCGTTCGGCTTCATGGCGGCGATATAATCCTTGACGGTCTTAACGCGCCACTTGGGGCAGGCTTCGATCAGCTCGAGCACCGTGTAGATATCGCCGACAAAGTGGGTGATCACGCGCACGCCGACGAGGTCGGAAAGGTTTTTCAGTGCACATTCGGCAGTCTCTGAGAGACCGTTTCTGCGCAGCTTTTCTTTGAGACTTTCGCTGTCCTTGACGCGGCGCTTGATATGCTCGGCGAGGGCGGTCTCTGAATCGGTGCTGATGCCGTCAAGCATCGACTGTACCTCGCTGAGCATAAACTCACACAGCTCATCCAGCCGATCGGCATAGATACCGTAAAACTCTCTGTTCTCTTGATTCATCACATTTCTCCGTATTTCATAATGACGGTATCAGTATAACAATTTTTTCGACGGTTGGCAACCGTATTTTTGTTTTGATGTATTTTTTGCTTTTGGGGATGCTATGCAGCTTATACGTGATTCTTTAAAGCGGATATTTCATTGACAAACATTGCGGCGGACGATATAATGCAACTATAAACGGTAAAGGAGATTTGTTATGAAAAGGGTCTTGGCATTATTACTGGCGGGTTTGATGATCGTCAGCCTCGCGGCTTGCGGGTCGACGGAACAGAAAGAAACTGCAAAAACAGAGTATAAGCTCTCTCAGGACGTCGATGAAGCAAGCGTTGTCGACGGCATGATGACATTGATCTCCGGCGACGATCCGATCTTAGAGAAATCCACCGCCTCATGGCTGGATACCTGTGTGTTATATGAGGTCAACATCCGACAGTATACGGAGGAAGGCACCTTCGCGGCGTTTGAAGCACACCTCGACCGCCTCAAGGAAATGGGCATCAACACCCTGTGGCTCATGCCGATCCACCCCATCAGCGAAACGGAGCGCAAGGGAACACTCGGCTCCTACTATGCCGTCAGCGACTATAAGGACGTCAACCCCGAGTTCGGCACGATGGACGACTTCAAACACCTGCTGAACAAAGCGCATGACATGGGCTTCAAGGTCATCCTTGACTGGGTCGCCAACCACACCGGATGGGACAACGCGTGGATCGAGGAACATGAGGACTGGTATGAGCACGACAACGACGGCAACATCAGATCTCCCTATGACTGGACCGACACGGCACAGCTCGACTATGAAAACTATGAAATGCGCGCCGAGATGATCAAATGCATGCAGTTCTGGGTCGAGGACATCGGCATCGACGGCTTCAGATGCGATCACGCGATCGGCGTCCCCGCGAATTTCTGGAACGCTGCGGTGTACCGGCTCAAATCCGTCAACAGCGAGATCATGATGCTCGCGGAGACCTCAGCATCGGCGACGCTGACGGAATACGCCTTTGACAGCTGCTACAACGATATGCTGTACGGTCAGGCACTGATGACAAAGGGCGGCGTAGCGACCTCGTCGATACAGGACGGCATGGTGCGCAGCCAGAATTATATCGGCGACAGCTTCCCGATGAACTATCTTGATAACCATGACAAAAACTCCTATGAAGGTAGTATCGCCGACCGCTTCGGCGACACCTATCAGACGCTATTGGCGCTCACCTATGTCTCCCCCGGCATGCCGCTGATCTATACCGCCAACGAGGAAGGGTATGACCACGAGATCGAGTTCTTTGAAAAGGACACGGTGAAATGGGAAGATGAGCCGAAATATGCCGACCTGATCGCGGCGCTGTCAAAATTAAAGGCAGAAAACAAGGCTTTAGCCTCAACCAATCAGGAGCTTACGATCTTTGTCGGACCCGACAGCGACGTCTCGATCTCCTCCGAAGCTCCCACAACAAGCAATTCTAAGGTCTTTGCGTTCTCCCGTACAAAGGACAACAACACCGTCATTTATATCAGCAATCTTTACTATGACCCGATCGACAACGTCAGCGTAGACTTCGGCTTTGACAAGGCGACCTGCGTGGTACACCATGACGGCACAACGCTCGACACGGCTGAGACCGAGGTCACGAAAGAGGATTTTAAAAACAAGGATTATAACCCCTATGAATTCTATATCCTCGTCGTAAATAACGAAAACTGAACACTGTAATCTTTCCCTGCCGCAGATAATGACCGTCGGCAGGGATTTGTTTTTATCTTGTCAAGGGCGGTCGGCTGTGATATACTCAGCATATAAAACGATCTATAAGGATGTGAGCACATGGCGCGTAACTACAGTTCACCGGAGGTCAGAGCCTTACAGAGGAAGTATCAGGAGCTGTACGCAAAATTCCGTCAGCTGGACAGTCTTGAACAGCGCAGCCGCACAGAAGTGCAGACAGCTGTCGATAAAATCGCCGCTGACGGATCAAAGGAGCTTTTGACTACGATATCGGTTGACGAGCTGAGCCGCTACAAAAAGGGCGTGAGAATCAAAACACTGCATGACGCGGGATTTCATACGATCTCCGATATCCTCAAGGCGCATCCGTATCAGCTCTCTGCGATCAACGGTATCAGTCCAGAGGGAGCGCAGGATATCAGGAAAGCCGCGGATACGATCGCCAAAACCGCTCAGGATGGTATCAAGATCCGTCTCAGCGCGGATGATAAAAGTCCCGCGTCTACGGCGCTTGTCACGGCTCTGTGCAAATACAAAAGGATCTTGCCCGCGGTCAGCACCGCCGCTCAGTTCCGTCAGTATTATGACAGCGATCTGACGAAGGCGCTCGCTGACGCGAAGCCCGCGACAGGCGGTCTGAGGTGGATATTTGCCTCCGCCGCAAAGAAAAGCACCGCGGACGCGGCATGCGCTTCGCTGGTGCAGATCCTGTCGGACGCAAATCTGACTCCTGTGAATGAAGCGATGAGCGGCGCGATGCGTCAGTTCAATTATATCTCCGCGAAAGAAGCATGGGAGGACTTCTCCCGCGACAGTATCGCGTATATCAATCTGCTCGAATCCATTGAGCCTGACAGGGTCGGCTCCGGCGATGAAATTTACGGTCTGCCCGAGGAGCTCGCCGGATCGGTCGCGGATATCGCGCTAGATCTGACGGGACTGCGGTGCAGCCTGCGCCGCTATCAGGAATGGGGCGTCAAATACGCCGTCGCTCAGAGAAGAATTCTTCTGGGCGATGAAATGGGCTTAGGTAAAACCGTCCAGGCAATCGCCGTCATGGTGCACCTGCGCAATCAGGGCGCGACGCATTTTGCGGTCGTGTGCCCCGCCTCCGTGCTGACCAACTGGTGCCGCGAGATCGAAAAGCACAGTGATCTCAACGTTATCAAGGTACACGGCAGCGGTAAAGAAGCCGCGCTGCAGCAATGGCTGTCGCAAGGCGGCGTCGCGGTAACGACCTTTGAGACTACCGCCGCTTTTGAGCTTGACGACAGCTTCAGACCGGATATGCTGACGGTCGACGAGGCACATTATATCAAGAACCCCTCCGCGCAGCGTACCGTGAACGTCAAGAAGCTGTGCGGTCACGCAGATCGTCTGCTGTTCATGACAGGCACCGCGCTGGAGAACCGCGTCGAAGAGATGGCGACGCTCATCACTATCCTCAATCAGGAAGTCGCAAAAGCCATCCAACCCATGCTGTCGCTGTCCTCAGCGCCGCAGTTCAGAGAAGCGGTCGCGCCCGTCTACTACCGCCGTAAGCGCGAGGACGTTCTGACCGAGCTGCCGGAGCTGATCGAGAGCTGTGAATGGTGCAATCTTCTCCCCGAGGAAAAGAGGATCTATCGGGACGCTGTCGCGGAACAGAACTTTATGGCGGCGCGCAGGGTATCGTGGAATGTGGATGATCTGGAGGACTCTTCCAAAGCGCGCAGACTGCTGGAAATCATTGAGGACGCGAAAGATCAGGGACGCAAGGTGCTGATCTTCTCCTTCTTCCTCGACACGATCTCAAAGATCGCGGCACTGCTCGGGGACAGCTGTATGGAGCCGATCACCGGATCGGTCAGCCCCGCAAGGCGGCAGGAGATCATTGACGAGTTCTCCGGTGCGCCCGCAGGCTCGGCGCTTGTGGCGCAAATACAGTCGGGCGGTACGGGGCTGAATATCCAAAGCGCTTCGGTGGTCATCATGTGCGAACCACAGCTCAAGCCCTCGATCGAGAATCAGGCGATCTCTCGCGCGTACCGCATGGGTCAGGCGCGTTCGGTACTGGTATACCGTCTGCTGTGCGACGACACCGTCGATGAGCGGATCATGGAGCTGCTGAAGGCAAAGCAAAAGGAATTTGACGCCTTTGCCGACGAATCCAAGGCGGCTGACGACACGGCGGAGCTGGATAAAGCCGCGATTGCCGATATCATGCGGGCTGAACAAAAGGCACTGGAAGCAGAATAATTGTCAATACAGACCGGAGCTGACACGTTGAACGCGTCAGCTCCGGTTTTATGATGTATTCGGTTTTCATAGAAGAAGCAATGATGGCTTTGTAGATCCTATCGGGCTTATGTCAGATCGCTTTAATTTCAATCCAGTCGGAATTCAGCACCGCGTTCTCGGTCTTTTTATAATAGTCGATTATGGGATTGCCTGGGCGAAGGTCACCATTCTCTCCTCCCCAATAATAGGCAGTCATATATATACCCTGAGTAGGAATTGACGATTTGCGCATCATCTGTCAAAGCACACGATAGCGATCGTCAGATAACTAACGAGATAATCACGGCAGTAGGGCGAGATATCCATGAACACCGCTATCACAACCAAAACGATATTGGCGATCGGTATCCATATACACGTTTTTTAGTCTGAAACATTCTATATAACAAGCAAGATGATAAGACCGATTATTCCCCTGATGGTTTGCTTTTATTTTGATAAGAATCGCGGCTGCGACAGGAGTTGAGCCGAAATAAGATAATATAATCTGTCATCGCGTAATCACCTCATAGCAGCTTTCAATTATCATTATAACAGGTCTGTTAAAGTCATTTGCAAAACTTTATGTCCATGAAACTCATTATCTTCTCAGGTATTCCGAAGAAACGGGAAACTCAAAATATGTATCAGGGAACGGTTCGTCCTTCAGTGTGAAGTGCCACCATTCGAAATCGAAAGGCTGAAAGCCGTTACGAACCATCACCCGCTGTAGGATCATCCGATTCTCGTACTGCTCCTGAGTGATATCTTTATAATCGGGATGAGAAACCTCGCTGAACAGATCAAACGGACCTCCCATATCGAGTTCTTTACCCGTATTCATATCGAGAAGGGTTAGATCGACCGTACTGCCGCGGCTGTGACTTGACTGTTTTGCGATATAGCCTTTACTGAAAAGTTCCTGCTTTTGCAGGTCGGGGTAGAAATACGGCTTCATGCGAATATCCTGATCCTCAATCCCCCACAGCATAAAATGCTTTACGGCACATACAGGGCGATAGGCATCGAACACTTTCAGCCGATAGCCCTGAACGATCATTTCATTACTGACGGATCTTAAGGCGCGGGCAGCCTCTTTAGTCAACAGCGCTACGGGCTCCTCATAGCCGTCGATACGCTCGCCGATAAAGTTGTAGGTTGAATAGTATCGGATCTCTTGAACAACGTGAGGTACATGGTCTGCGAGCAGAACAAAATCAGATGCGTCCATCGTAATATCAGATCGATAGCTTTTCATTCATATCACTCCTCCGACATTTTTAACGTAATATCACTATTGGTTGATCGGATCGCCGATGCTTTTAGAGGTTTCATCCAACAAAGCGGTGTCGGAAATTATTACATAGGCAACGAAGAACACAATGATACTTTTAATGTAAATAAAAAGAAATACTCACTATCTGATGTTGGCATCTTCCTATCTTCCCGGGCCGTCGCCAGCCAAGTATTTTCGGCACTACAGGGCTTAACTTCCGTGTTCGGGATGGGAACGGGTGGACCCCCTGCGTCATCAACACCAACTGTTGATAGTGAGTATTCTTTTGGCTCCCCCAGTTGGACTCGAACCAACGACAACTCGGTTAACAGCCGAGTGCTCTACCGACTGAGCTATGGAGGAATATTTCTTTGCTTTAGCAAAAGTGGTGACTCGTGCGGGAATCGAACCCGCGTTGCCGGCGTGAGAGGCCGGAGTCTTAACCGCTTGACCAACGAGCCATG
>JAFTGL010000014.1 GCA_017457955.1 Ruminococcus sp. | reverse complement strand
TTGCTTGCTTGCTTGCTTGCTTGCTACGAGCATACCCTGTCCCTCTCTTTCTGTCAAGTCTTTTTCATAAATATTCTATATTATTATAACAAACAGAGTGTACCAGAACCGTGACAAACTTTCTTTTAAAGAACAATAAATTGCACAAACTTTATAAATTTTTTTGTTTATTTTTCACAAAGCAAAAGAGAGCAGCTTAATGCCGCCCTCCGTGGTGGTTTTTATTCTCTTTTTACTCTATCCAGCCATATTCTTCGGCGATTACCTGCGGACTGCCGTCGCATTGAAGCAGGTTCATATTCACTGAGGTTTTACCGTATTTTTTCAGGATTACATCCTCTGAGCCTATGTCCCTGAAACACTCGCGCATATCGCTTAACAGCTTGCGCAGGTACGCCTGTTTTTCCGTTCCGTCGCCCCAAAGCAGCGCGATGATCTCGCCGTTTGTGCAGTAGGCTCCTTTTTTGTAGACAAGATAGGCGAACAGCTCCATTGTAGCCTTTCGCTTGAACTCAAACGGTTCATCGTCCGCAAAAACCGCAAAGGGACTGCACTGCACCTGCAGTCTCGGCTGTTTCTCGGTGATCGGATAACGCAGCTCTTTAAGCTCACGCACAATATCCTTTTCGGTGACCGGCTTTGAGAGAAAGCCGCTGGGATGCACGCTGTATGCCTCAAAGCTGTATTCAGGGTGTCCGGTGACAAAAATCACATTGATACCGTCGTATTCGCGCTTGATTTTGTCGGCAAGCTGAATCCCGTTGAGCCCCGGCATTTCGATATCGAGAAAAACAATCTGCACGTCATTGCTCAGCATCTCCTGCGCTTCGCTCACGGTATTTGCCGCGAGGTGCGTGCCTTCGGGATCAATTTTGTTGAGCATAAAGGTCATCAAGTCTGTCGCCGTCTTCTGATCGTCTATGGATAAGGTCAGCATTATTTTCCTCCTGTTACGTCGGGCAAAATGATTCTCGCCATTGTCCCGCGCTCGTTTGCCAGCACTTCAAGATCGCCGCCGGCGATCGACCTGAGCCTTGCACGAACATTGTCTATACCTATGCTCCGTCGCTTCGACTGCTGCGGCGTGATATTACTCCTGCCCGAACCGTCGTCCGTAATCTCGATGATGATTTTTCCCGGCTCTCTGCGTGTATTGATCAATACGACGCCGCCCTCGTCATAGGTGCCTACGCCGTGGCGCACGGCGTTCTCTACCAGCGGCTGAACCGACAGCGGCGGCAGCATAAAGCCATCGTACTCAATGTTATAATCCACTCGCAGGCGGTCGCCGTAGTTCTGTTCCTCCAAAGCGAGGTAAGCTTCGGTGTTCTCCATCTCCTGCTCAAAGGTGATCATTTTATTGGAGCTGCCCAACGCTTCAAGATGAGAGCGCAGATAGAGCGAAAAGTTGGTAATGCTCTCGTATATTTCGGGGTATTCGCGGCACTGAGCGCGCAGCGCCATCAGCGAATTGCTGATGAAATGCGGCTGGATCTGCGCGAGGAGCATTTCATTGTTTGCCCGTTCCACTGTGAGTTTACTTTCCAAAAGCTCGCTTTGCACAAGGTTCAGCTCATGCTCTCTGTGAACGGCTGCGGCGGTACGGTGGTTTTCATAAAAAACATAGATAATCAACGCTGATACGGAAACGGCAATATTATTGAAGCTGATTCCGCGATAGGTAAAGTTCAGAATAAATGCGATGATTGGCAAAACCGAGGCTGTCAGGAGCACCTTAGAAATAAAGCTATCAATTTTCCGGCGATATATAATCAAAACCGCAAAAATGAAAATGAAGGCTACTATTGTGGTATAATACCAGACTGGGTACAGCGCGCCTCTGTTGTAATTTGTATGTTCATCAACGTAGAACAGCCAGTGTGTGAATGGAGTGAGAGCCAGAAGCACCAGCGCGGGTATATGAAGAAGCTGCATGATAAACGAGATCTTTTTTAGTGCTGTATTGCCGTTATTCTCTGCCACATACTTTTTAATTACCTGCAAAAACAGCAATGTCTGGAACGCGCCAACGGCAAAGTAGCCGATATCCATAGCGTAATTCAGCGCGACAAACAAGTCGCCCGGGATGCCCATGATAAAACTGATCACGATATCAAAGGCGTTGTAGAAGAACACCGCGGTGAAGAAAAGAAGTATCTCGCGCGTGAACGGCGTTTCATATTTATCCGAAAGCACAGATATTTTGTTCCGTCTGATTCCTAAAACAAGCGAAAGAATCATGATCAGCAGGAAAACGCTGTTCCACATCTCTACAATTACCAGAATAAATGACGACAACCCGATACGTTCTATTAACTCGCTCATTATATCATCCTTCCGCTGTTTGCTCTTGTTCCTCATTTCAGTATAGCATATTTCCGTAAAAATTCAATATTATACTCATATCCTGCGGCAGCCGCCCGCCAGAATCCTGCGACTTTTTTCATCAAGTCCGACAGAGCGCCGTTTCTCTGTCTGTACAATAGGCAATAGTTTGAATGAGAAAGAATGTGCGAATTGCACCTTTGCAAACGTCAATGAATCTGTTACAATAATAACACAGGCGACTTTATTCGACATCTTGAAAAGGAGAACGAATATGAGAAGATTGATAACCGGCTTAACCGCGTTGTTCCTTTTATTATCGATCATTTTGATCTCAACAGTCATCACGTCGGCAGCGGTCCGGCGCAAAGGCGACGTTGACCTCGACGGAGAAGTGACGATCATTGACGCGACCGTGATCCAGCGCGTATTAGTGGAAATGATTGAGGACACTGACGGTCATATTCTCCGCTACGGCGACATCGATGGCGGCGGTCTGTCTATCATGGACGTTACATTTATTCAAAGATACCTTGCTCAGATGAACGACGGATATCCGATCGGAAATATCGTCGATGAAGATCTGCAGCCGACAGAAAAGCCTACCGAACCGGATACCGCACCGCCTGTCGTCAACGGTAAGGTCACCGTAGACGGCGTGACCTTTGACGTTTCCGACATTCCCGATACGCTTGTGATCGACAACAGCGAGAGCTCCGTCAGCCGGACGCTTATGCTGATACCCGACCGGACATTAGAGCCGGAGGATATTTTTATTCAAGTCAACAACGGCAGCTATGACTACAAGATCGATTACGCTGACGACCGCTTTAAAGAAAGCTACCTGATGACGAAGAACGGAAAGATCGCACACGGGTATGACTGTCTCGTCCGAAATGAGAAAGGCGAAGAAGCCGCGTGGGTAGCCGCTCACTATGCTTCGGGTATGTTTTATCCCTTCCGTGCCAACGTGTGGGGCTTGAAGTGTGAAAAGACATCTTTCCCGTTAGATTTCTATTATAAAGACAAACTAATCAAGCGCTGTATTGTGACGATTGATCTGATAGAAAACAAATCGACGATTGAAAAAAGACTGACTGAAATACGCAAAATAGAAAAAGCATGTTGGACCGATAGCATGACCGACAAGGAAAAACTAAAAGCATTCTCAAAATACATTGAAGCCAACTACTCCTATTCGCAAGTCATGTGTGTTGACGGCGCCGTTTATGTCGCCTTCGCCGCACGCGACTTAGGGCTGACCTCTATGCTCATGTACCCGGGCGGTGAAGAAAACCCGTCACGCGATCACAATACCGTGACATACAATATCTATTATGATACCGTCAAGCCGGGCGGTCACTGTGCCTGCCTTGTCTATTATCCTGACGGTTCTACTCTGAGATATGACGTCGAGGGCGGCAGTCAATGGATCAGAGTGTATAACTGAGATATGCAACTCGCAAGCAATGCAAAGTAATATTACTTTTGCCTAAACGCTTGTTGGTGACAATTCCCCAAACCCCTGAGATCGTCAACTTTGTTGACGGGCTGCGCGTTCAAAGAACGCTGAATCACACGACGGCAGAGATCATCTACCGTCGTGTTTTTTCTCGCTCGCGCTCGTCCTTCGGTTCAGAAATATTCAAAAGGTGCTCTACATTGGATTTTACATTGTAGAGCTCTTTCATTTCCTCACGCGCTTGCTTGTATGCGGAATACGCCTTGCGTTTTCTTGCAAGAAGATCGGCGTATTCCTTGCGAAGCACTCTGACGGTGGGGAGCTTTTTATCTCCCAGACTGTCAAAGTATTTTTTCGCCGCCTGATGTATCAGTATCTCCGATTCATGCTCCGCACGAAACTTTTTACTATACCTGGATTTTCGATATTCAGCATAGACCTCTCGCGTCTTAGCGTAATTGATGATCTGCTTTTGCAGCTCGGCGTTGTCCGCCATCTGAGCTTCGAGATCCTTTATCTCGGCTGACAGATCATTAAACCTTGACACCGCCGAGGCTGTTCGATCTTTCAGGTCCTCATAGCTTATATCGCCGTGCTCTTTCAGATAAAGAACAGCCTGAGAGAGCTGTTTGAGATTAAAGACCTTCGCCCAGCGTTCATAGCCCGATCCCTTGCCGGCACGGATCGCCGCGTCTATATCGATCAGCAGACCAACCTTCGGAACAGTCGGTCTTTTCTTTTTATCACGCGGAGCAACAACACGATTGCCCGATATTCGTTCACGGATCGCTTCTTCGGTATAATCGCCTCTGAGCGTATTACATCGTGTAAACTTCGTTTGACCGGGTGCCTTCAATCGCAGATTCTTTCGGTCGGTATTAACGGTGACGCCGTAGTCGCCGAGCCTTTTCAGAAACTCCGCAAAGTCCTTCGGCTTTTCTTCCAGCACGGTATCGATGATACGGCGAAGCCGTTCCTGATAGGACAACTTCTTATCATCCCCAAGCCAATCGCCGTAATGACTTTGACTCGGCTGCGGTTCTCCAACGACGGACAGACCATGCTCCAAACAGAGCTTGTCGTTGATCCTGCGGATCGCCCATGCTGAGTTCCAGAAGTTGCGAAACTTTCGTTTGCCGTCCAGATTGATCGAGCAGATAATGATGTGATTATGGATATGGTGCTTGTCGATATGAGTGCAAACGACAAAGGCGTTGTTGCCCTTCGTCAGCTTCATGGCAAGCTCATAACCGACCTCATTTGCTTCTTCCGGCGTGATCTCTCCGGGCAGAAACGCCTGACGGAGATGATAGCCGATCACATCGTCTCTGCCGCGCCGTCTGCCGGTAAGCTGAATGTATTGCTGCCTTGCCAAAACAAATTCCGTATCGGCGGTAACGGTGTCGCACTCATAGCCGGTGATCAGCCTGCCGTTATCTGTTTTTTCGGGATTCTCCGCGTAGTCGATGATCTTTGCAATAGCCGTCGAGCTCGTTTGTCTTTTTCCGATGTGGAGCGGCATGAGCCGTGTGGTCGCTATATTATCACCCCCTTAGGCTATAAAGATTGCTCGCTTTTCTTGTGAGGCTTCGGTTCTGCCGCAGCCTGAGCGCTGTTTTCTTTCAAGGCTGTTTTTACAGAAGGACGACGACCGATAGCTCTTTCGTGCTCACGGCGAACCTGCGTAATGAACAGATCGACGAGTCCGGGATGAACCTTATCGATCATAAACCGTTTGCCTCTGTCACCGAGCATATCGCACGGCGCCGGGATCATGTGCGCCCATTCCCGATTCTCGGGCGAAAACCGTCCGTCCCACTCCTTTTGTATCACTGTATTTGCGAGAAGCACCATTGTCCGCTCATAGCCGAATTGCTCGACTACTTCATGTACGGCAGCTTCATTCAAACGGTCATTTTGATAATGACTGTCGATCGCCTCCTGAATCGCGTCACGACACTTGACATTCAAACGAAACGACATCTGATAGTATTCTGTTTCGTGATACTCCTTAGCGTAACCGGCAGAGTGAAGATAGACCGGCAAATGCTTTCTCATGCTTCATTCCCGCCTTTGTCAGTAAAGTTGTAGCGCCAGTTATCATATTCTTTCTTTGTGATTTTTCCGTTGAGACGCTTTTCGTATTGCTCGCGCCATGCGCAGAGCATAACATATAGCCGCGCCGCGTCCTTATTGTTATACGGATCAAAGTTCAAGGAGACTGCTCCGTTGTTTCCCTCAACCCACTCGCCGTAGGTATCCTCCAGCGCAAACATGGTGTGAAGCAGTTTGAGCGGATCGTTGATCTCAGGAATACTCAAAGCAAGAGGCGATACGTCCAGCACCTTTGCTATCGCCTCTATCGTTTTCTCTTTACATCTCCGTTTGCCGACCTCATATTGAGCAATACGGACGTCGGCCACCTTATCGGAAAAGCCTGCCAATATGCCTAACTGTTTCTGTGTCAGACCTTTTCTTTTGCGAAAGAAGCGGATTCTTTCACCGTTATGCAATTATCTAAAACCCCCTTATATAAAAAATGAGCGAGACGCCGAAACGCTCGCTCAATAATTGTTTATGTTATTGTTGATTCATATTTTTTAGTAAATCTAATACAGATTGTTTTTGTTCGGGTGAAAGCCCCACCCAATATTCAATAAGCTGCTTTGTATCGTCTGATACTTCCACCGTATCTCCTTCGGCAAAGAATTCAGATAACGTAATTCCAAAGCCTTTACAGATCCGTTCCAAAGTATTGATTGAAGGGACAGAATTTCGTTTTAATATGGTCGCAATAGTATTTTCAGATAAGCCGCTGTTCTTTGAAAGGCGATAAGCCGTCCAGCCACGCTGCTTCATCAAAAAGCGAATTCGTTGATTAGCATCCATTCAATTACCTCATTTCTGTTTATATTTTACCCTACAATCGTATGATAAAATACCGAAATAGTGCGACGAATTACCTTGCAAAAATCGACTATTCTGTGCTATAATAATTCAATATCGATTATTCGATAATTGAGGTGAACCGATTGAAAAACAAACCAGCGCCGCATTTAGAATATATCAGTCTCTCGGATTTTTCCAAAGAGAGCGGTATATCGCTTCGTACACTTAGAAAAAAAGCGAAAAACGGAGAGTATAAAACGATCCAATTCTTGGGAACCGGTTGGAGAGTCCAGCGTTGGGAGCTCGAGGAAATGATCAAAGATATTCAGGCTCCCGAGCATTACATCACTGTTGAGCAGTATGCCAAAGATCACGGTTTATCCTCTGCTACTTTAAGAAATCACATCTACGCAGGTAAATATACGACGGCACAAAAATATGGAGATATTTGGTACATCGATCCATCAGAAACGCCAAAAACCGGCGAAGAAAGCCGCGGAGATTATTTGACTGTTTCCGAATACGCCGAGCTGCACGGCATGGAAAGAAAAAATATCTTTTCGCTTGTGAGCCGAGGATTATTGAAATCAAAGCGCGTCGGTAAAAGAGGCATATATCTTATTCACAAGGATGAACCGCTTTTTAATCTGATTGCCATCCACAAATATGCTGAAAGGTGCTGCGTAGCGTATCTTTGCTTACTTCAGGATATCAAGAAAGGAAAATATCAAACGGCAGTCAACATATCGGGTCGCTGGTTCATCAGCGAAAACGAACCGTGTAAAACGAATACCCGTGATTATTCTAAAGAGTATCTTTCAAAACACGGATACATCAGGTTGGGAAAATACGCAAAAATACACGGACAGCCATATACCTATGTGTATTCTCTTGTAGAAAAAGGTTTGTTGCCTGTCATCCAGGACAGCGGTAACAGATTATGGTATATTTTAGAATCACATCCTTTTACACCGTATATATTATGGAGAGAGTATGCTGATCTTAACCACATACCTTACAAGTTGATTGCCGATGATCTGAAAAACAACAGATATAAAACGGCTGTTTTTACACATGGCCATTGGTACATAGACAAAACCGAACAGCCGGTCACACCAAGCGAGGACAAAACTAAGTTTATTCCTTTAATGGAGTATGCTGATAGGTACGGCGTCAGACATGATAAAATGCGTTTGGACGTTCATAATGGTTTTTACTCGACAGCTATTAAAATCGGCGGACGTTGGTATATCGACGAAAACGAGCCTTGCCTTTCCAGTATGAGCAAGGAAAAACAGAAAAATGAGTTTATTTCTCTTGAACTGTACGCCAAGCTCAGAAATCTCTCTTACGAAAAAGTGCTTAAAGACGCTCGTGACGGAAGATATTATACAGCATACGAAGAAAAAGGCTGTTGGTATGTCAACAGACATGAATACTACAAGCATTAAAAAAGAGCGACACGCTGCATAGCAACGTATCGCTCCCTTTTTTATGTGCTTTAACTCACAACAAAATCTCTCATAACGTAATTGAGACCGCCGAGCTTACCGATCAGCCATGCAGCCAGCTTTGGAATACCGTATGGGCTGATCAGAAAAGCGATCATCAATACAGCAGCGCCGGGTAAAATGCCAACCCTGAAAAACAGCACTCCGGCCGCTATGAGCGCCATTCCCGACAAAATACCGAGAAGCACGCCCGAAGCGAGAACGATCAGCCTGCAAACTCCATACAAGATCCAAGTAATAAGAATAATCGGTAACAAAAGAATTTTGAACAACAGACGCATGATCAGCGCTCCTTTCTAAAATAGTGATATATTCCTATCTTTATTGTACCGTGTATGAGTAGATTTGTCAGCGTGTTTTACTGTATTTTTCAAACTGTTTTAGTATGGTTTTCATGTCTGCTCTGATCTCATTCAGCCGTTCGTTCAAATCCTCAATATCGGCAGCGTAGATACTGCCGGTCTCATTGGCACGTCTGACATACTGATTAAGGTTTTTAGAACACATACCCAGCAGCTTTGTAAGCGCGCGAATATCGCTCAGATCCACATGGATAATATAACCGTCAAGCGCCATGCTGCGAAGATATGCCGACAGACTTGCAAAACCGGTTTCTGTCATACGATCATGTATTTGCTTTTCCTCCTGATCGGAAACATACATGTGCAGCATGTTCTTACGCTTTTTACTCATAAGGATTGTTCATCCTTCTTCGGTGCGTTGTCCTCCGAAGGCTTGATCTCGGTCTTTGCCTCCTGCAGCTTGTCGCGGACAGACGGTTTGTTCAACCCCTCGATATGCTTTGTTATATCCCCGAGGTCGGCGTGCCGGTCACGCTTGAACCACTGACGTCGGAGAATATCATTGAGCTCCGCTTCGCTCTCAGGCTCATATCGCATTGCTTTTAACTCGCCGTGCTTTTGAGACAGCTCGTTGAGAGATCCGCGATAGGTTCGATACGGCACTGTAAACTCCGTATCATCGGGAAAGAAAAATGTGATACGGTGGATCGGGCAGGTCAGCAACTTGACGCGCTCGACCTCAGCCGCGTAATCGAGCTGGTAGACGTCGCCGGTGACATTGAAGCCGTCTCTGCTTTTCAGATGGAGAGCATACGCCAGCACATTTTCCTTTGTCTGATCGTGATAAAACGAAAAGCACTTGTTTTCGTGCGTTCCTTCGAGGTATATATCCCGCTCCCGCATGATATGCGTTCCGAGCGGACGACACAGCCATATCAGGTGGCGGTCTGTTTCGTCAGGTGAATTCGCCAGCTTACAGATAATATTCCTGTCTATGATGAAATCATCCTTGTAATGCTTTGTGTGCTGATCCATAATCTGCTCTAAGGAACCGAGAATATCTATGTCGCGGAATACCTGCGGTATCATCTATCACGCTCCTGACTCTTACTCCTTTGAGAGCGCTGCCTCGGCTCCTGATCCGGCTGATCGACTTTCAGCTTGTCGATCACGGAGGACTTTTCCGCCGCGCTCTCCGGCGCAAGATTATCCATCCTGCCGTCAAGCATATTATAGTTGCCTGTTTGCGCTTCTTCTTTCAGCTCGGCGTTCAGCAGATAGTTCTCAGGTAAATGAGACGGACGACCGACCGCGGGGATCTTATCGTCAGGTGTACGCTCGATCGGATACCGGATCGAATCGCGGTCATGCTGCTTTGACATCACATGATAGTGACAGTACGGAGACGTCTCGGCGTTGCGTTCAGCGGCATACTTCTCCGCTTCTGCTTTGGATTCAAACTCGATCACTTTGCCGTGATCTTTACACCACGCCTCGGCGTGGCCGAACATCGAGCTGCCGCTGCGGACAGCCCATACGCCGTAAACTCTGTCATCCATAATATCACCTACCTTTCCTGCGGCTTGTGCTGCTTCGGCTGATTGGACGGCTCCGCGACCTTCGCGTCCTTGATCTTCTTCACGACAGACGGGCGATACTCTCTGACATGTTCCTCGTCAGTAATATTGACATACTCGCCGATGATAGCCAGCGCTTCGTTGTAGCTGCCGCTCGACATCACACGCGAGGACATTTCTTTCGCCTGATCCGCGAGGCCGTACCGTTTGAGAGTATGAGAAGCGATCCCGACGAGATTGAATATGTTGCCATCCTGCCCGATCAAAGCACAATCAGGCTTATCGGTCGCGTACTGTGATTCGTCGATGAATCCGCCTAAGCGGTTCGGCACATAATCCGAGAGCCATGTGCCGTAAAACTGACCGTGCGTTTTCATACGCCAGACCGCGAGCTTACCGACGTCAAGCTCCACACCTTCAAACGGAAAGAGCAAGCACGTCACTTTTTCGTGTTCAAAGGTAAAAACATCTTCAAAACGACTGCCGTTCTTCAAAATGCCGTCCGCCGTCAGCATATCGTTGATACCGTCAACCCATTCCTGCAGGGGACCGCCGCAGCCCTGAATGATCAGACCTTCCTTGTCAGACATTTCGCGTAACTGTTCCGCTTCGATATTGGTAATACTCATATTACCGCCTCCTTCTTTTTTGATGGTTGTTTTGGTTGAGCGTTATTGACTGCCGGTTTTTGTTTTAGCTGTTCATAGATAGACGGCTTTTGCTCCAAATCACTTAGGATCGAAAATAACGGCTGTTCCCAGCGTTTTCCGAGCGCCCTTACAACCGTTTCAGCCTCAGCGCCGTTCTGCGCGAACATTTCCAGCGTATCAAAGGCACGGTTATACAACTCGGTATTCCTGTCGTCAACATTCGGAGCAAAGTGGATAACGCCGTGAGGATAATCCTTGCCGACGCCGACCCAGCCGCGCACATAATCATCATACCCGCAGTAAATACCGGCATTAGACAGATCCTCCGCGTGACTGCCGCGTATCTTCCGCGACGGAGGGAGCTGCGATCCGAGAAGCAGGATACCGGTTTTTGGATTGAACATAAAACGGCGGTTATCGATCTCCTGCATGTTAAAGGTCTGATTCTTCGTATTGATCAGCAGACGGTTCTTGATGATCCGCTGCTCGCGTTTGCGATAATCGCTCGGATTATGATAGATAAACAATTCGTGTGTCGCCGGCACATAGATTTTACCGTTCTCCACACAGCAAAATATGTCGTAATTGGGATTAGTTGTTACTTTGTAAAACTCGTCATACGAATACGGAAACTTCTGACGGTCTTTATAGTCGGATAGGCCTAATGCCGGATCACGTTCAAGACGCTTGGAGAGAGCGAAAAAATCGCCCTCTCCATTCGTGAATCTCCGCAAGGGAAAGAAATGATAGCCGCCGTACTCAAAACAGGTAGACGCGCTCACTTACGGCTGCCTTTCTTACGCTTATGATCAGATCTTTGCGGAAACTCTATCTTGAAATTGACATATTTGCCGCCCGTATCGTTAAGGACGACGAAAGCGTCGTAGTTCTTGTTCTTCTTCTCGCTGTATAGATCATCGACAAAAGCGCGGCCGTCCGACAAAAGAGCTGTCGCAATACTCTTTGTGAGCTGTTTCTTTTTCGATCTGAAAAAGGGATTGTCCTTCCAGAGTATGAAAGAGCAATCGCGGTTCTCACAGAAAAATCCTTTATGCTTTGCGACGACAGAAGAACCGCAGCGCGGACATACGCCGATAACACCGCTCTCGGTATCTTCCTTAGCAAACAGCGGCAAATACTCCTTTTCAGGGTGATCGTGCGTCTGTATCAGGTCACGGATCATATCGGTAATGCCGGTCATAAAATCCTCGGCGCTTATTTCGCCGCGCTCGATCTGCTTCAACTGCGATTCCCATTCAGCCGTAAGCAGCGGAGACTTGATGTTATCCGGCAGTATCCTGATCAGATTGATACCGGTCTGTGTGGGGATCAGCAGCTTCTTTCTGCGCTCGACAAAGCCGGATGTGACGAGCTTTTCAAGGATAGACGCCCTGGTCGCCGACGTACCCAAGCCTTTGCGCTCTGCGTCATCGGGTGTTTCTTCGGCGCCAGCCGTTTCCATAGCTGAAAGCAGCGTATCCTCGGTATAGCGCTTCGGCGGTGTAGTCTTTCCTTCGCGGACGCTCGCTGTCACATAATCAAAGAGCTGTTCTTCTGTCAGCTTTGGTAATACCGGTTCAGCGGCGTCCGCACTCTGTTTCAGTTCAGAAAGGAATCGGCGTTCGATCTCTTTCCATCCCGATTGGAGTACGGTTTTACCTTTGGCGGTAAACGCATGATCGGCACAGGTCAGCGTGACCGTTGTTGCCTCATAGATGTTCGGCTGAGCGACAGCGCACAGCAGCCGCGCCTCGATCAGCTCCAGCACACAGCGTTCGCCCTTCGGCAGCTCCGCCGGATCGCATTTTGTTATCTCCATTGTAGGAATGATCGCATGGTGGTCCGTGACCTTCTTATTATCCATTATCCTTGTTATATCGGCATTACCCATAAACCCCTTGCCGACAGCCGTGTTTTCACGGAGCCATGCGATCAGCTTCTCCGCCGTATCGCGCATATCCTCGGTCAGATAGCAGCTGTCCGTTCTCGGATAGGTGGAGAGCTTCTTTTCATATAATGATTGGAGATAATCAAGCGTCTGCTGCGCCGTAAACCCGAAAATGCGGTTACATTCCCGCTGTAAGGTCGTCAGATCATAGAGCTTCGGCGGCTTCTCGGACTTTTTATGCGTATCGATCTTTGCGACCTTTGCCGACTGACCGTCACAAGCGCGCCTGATATTCTCGGCCGTGTGCTGATCGTCTGTTCTCTCCGCACTCGCCGTAAAACCGCCGCAGGTGATCTCGGAAATATAGAATGGCTTGCTTTTGAAGCTGTGTATATCCGCTTCACGCTTAACCATGAGCGCAAGCGTCGGGGACATCACGCGCCCGACATTCAGGCGTGATTTGTAAAGGACGGAAAACAGCCTTGACGCATTGATCCCGACGATCCAGTCCGCCTGAGCACGGCAAAGCGCCGCCTGATAAAGCAGCTCGTAATCCTCGCCGGAACGAAGGTGATCAAACCCCTCGCGGATCGCTTCATCCTCCATACTCGAGATCCACAGCCTTTCGATCGGCTTGTTACACTTTGAGTAGTAATACACGCGCCTGAAAATCAGCTCGCCCTCGCGTCCCGCGTCCGTCGCGCATACGATACTTTCGACCTCTTTCATCTTCATCAGATCACAGAGAAGATTCAACTGCTTTTTCTTGTCCCTTTCAACGCTGAACAGCCATTTATCGGGTATGATCGGCAGCGTATCATACGACCATGCTTTCAGCGTCTCGTCATAGAGCCCGGGATCGGCAAACGCCAGCAGGTGCCCGAAGCACCAGCTCACCACATATCCGCCGCCATCCAGATAGCCGTCGTGCATTTTAGAGGCGCCGAGCACTTTTGCGATAGACAGCGCCACAGACGGCTTTTCTGCAATTACTAATTTCAATAATCTGCCTCCTAACAAATTTGTTTAGTATCAACTTAAAATTCAAAATGTTGCCTATATGCCAAAAACGGCTTAAACACTGACTTTTTGAGCAAAAATGCTTTCATATACCTGTGTTTTCGGGCAAAAAAATGAGAAGGTAGTCAAATTACCTTACCTTCTCAAAAAAATGCGATACAGCTCAATTCTGGACGTTATAGAGCTATATTTATAACAGTTCTGTTCTGTTTCTGCGCTTTCTTCATAAACTGAGCCGCGCCGCCGGTAATATGGCTGACATAGCAGATGACATACTCGGATTTTCTGATCAGCCAGTCGTTGCGCCGCGCGATACAAAAGCGCTTTGGTACGCTTTCCAATCCTTCGGGATAAAGGGTGTTCGTTTCTATGATACCGCTCTTATCATCGGGGAGATAGGCGAGGACGATTGTATAGCGTATCTGCGGATAGCGGACCGCAAGCTGTTTCAGCACAGATAATACCAGCGAATCAAAACCGCCTTGATTGCCTACATAAAAGTCAGTTACGCCGCGTTCCTCTATCAGATCCTTGATCGCTTTGGTCAGCTTCGGTCTGACGCTCGAAGGTGAATCGCGGTGTCCGAAGAAGCAACAGCTCTTTTCCATATTCACACCCCCTGTTATAGTTAAAACCTTGTATCTATAACAATTCTAATAGATTAAAGTTAGCGTGTCAACGAAAACACCCTTTTTCAATTTGTGAATCTTCTGTCTGTATAAGGTACAATCTAATACATGAAAGGATGGTGTCGCTTATGTATGAGGATTTTGTACCTGAGAGGATCGCAAAGCTGAGAACGCAGAAAGGCGTATCCGCAAGGGATATGTCGCTGTCGCTCGGACAGGCAAACAACTATATCAATAATATTGAGAACAAGAAGTCGCTGCCGTCAATGCAAGCATTCTTCTATATCTGCGAATATCTCGGTGTGACGCCGCTCGAATTCTTTGACGAAGGCAACGACGATCCCGAAGCCTTAAAGGAATTCATAGAGGAAGGCAAAAAGCTCTCGCCTGAATCCATGCGGCATATTCTCCACTTGATGAAAGAACTGAACAGTAAAAAGTAAGCCTAAGCGGTCGGTATCACTCCGGCCGCTTATTTCTTTACTGTTTCAATGTAACGCTTTTCGTCTGAAAACCGTACTGTTTATCTGCCTTTTCAAAGCCGAAAATGAGATAATAAGCATTTTATATTAAAACTCCGGTTTAGGGGTTACATGCAGCGTTTATCTCGACTGCTCTCCGGCTTTCACAGACTTGACAGGCTGCCGCGCCGCTTTTTCCTTGTTTTCTTTCAAGGCGTCCAGCACACCTTTTTTCGGCTCTGAGACCTCTACATGGTGCTGTTTGCAGAATTCGTCCAGCGTGATCTCGTCGCCGAGAAAGTTGATATGAGAAGCAATATACTTCGCCTGTCCTTTTTTAAGCATATAATCCTCGATCCCGATGACCGTGCCGGAGTGATTGACCAGCACAGAAGGCTCGATCACACACAAAGCGCCCGGATCTTCGTCTGAGCCGCGCACATCATAGCAGAACAGCCCGTCGGGAATCGTAGAGTGGTCAACCCGGGCGTTCGTGAACATAGCCGGAGCGTCAAACAGCTCGATATGTTCAAATATCTCATTCCTCGCGTCAACGCATATCATAGTTACACCCCCTTATTCTCCTGTACTGCCGAATCCGCCCAAACCGCGCTGACTGCCGTGCTCCGATACAAAATCGGCAATGATCACAGGCATAATGACAAGCTGACCGATCCGGTCATCCTTGCGGATCGTATGCTCCTTATTGCTGACATTGCTGATAATTGCGTGAATCTCGCCGCGATAGCCGGAATCGACCGGCGGCAGCTCGCATACCAGCCCCTTGACTGCCATACTGCTGCGAGGAAATACATAGCCCGCGAAGCCGTCCGGTACCTCGATACCGAACCCGAGCGGTATTTTTATGATCTCGCCGGGCTTCACAGTACATTCATAGGGCATATACACATCTGCGCCGGCGTCGTTGTCGTGCGGTCTGAATGGCCGGCGATCCTCCGGTACGCCGAAATCAAGCAGCCTTATCTTCATGTTCAGCCTCTTTCAGCGCCGGATAATACATATCGAGGATCAGGTCGGGAGTGAGAAACGAAATATCGGAATCGCCGCAGCTCATTTTACCTTCCATGCACTTGCCGCGCTGACAGAAGGTGCCCGCCTGATCAACGGAGAACATAACAGGACTGAGCTCATATAGCTCCTTCCAGATCTTCAACATGACGATCTGCATTTCATCGGTATTGCGGCGGCATACCCTCTGACCGATCATGTGTTTCCACTGAAAGGGCGTCGCGGATATGATCAGGATGTTGCGGAGCGCCTGCGGCGTGACATAACCCGCCGTGTCGTGATCGATACCGCAGGCTGTCAAAAACGAATAGAAATCCATATCATCCTGACAGTTCTCTAAATAGTAATCCCGAACATCCTCGGGAGCGGTCAGGATCTCGTAAGGAATCACAAAGTCGGCTTTTCCGTCATAGTTGCTGTACTGCAGCGACGCACTCATAAACTTGACCTCGTTTTGGTGCCGCGTGATCTGTGAGAGGAAACGGCGACTCGCGCCGACGACGGCGACGGTGATGACCTCAAATTTCTGTACGGTCGGGTGAGGCAGCGAGATAATGCTTTGAAGCGTTTTCTCTGAATAATCCTTGTTATATAGCTGCATGAGATCATCCATGCTGTGGATCTCATGCCCGCGCTGCGTCAACCTTGCCGCAAACACGGTATTCTTTTCAGCCTCTTGTACCGCGTCGCAGTTCAGTATTTTGACTTCTATGTTTCTGATGATTTTTCCTCCTTCAAAATAGCTGCTAAAATGAACAGGTAATTGAGCGCGTCCGTGATCTTCTCGTCCCATACCGCCATATCGTAATGATCAGTTCCGACAAAGCTCATATCGTACAGAGATACAATATGCTTTGAGAGCATACCCAGCAGAGCATTTTCCTGAGAGGTGTGCTGTAAGACCGCGGCAGTCTTGAACGATGAAAAGCGATCCGCTTCATCGGGCGTATATTCCTTGCCCTTTTGTAAAAGCACCTTACGACAGCGCTGCACCTGTTCCTCAAATACAGCTTCTAAATCTTTGGTTGTCATACCGACCGTTCCCTTACGCTGACGGCAGATTGAGCCATTCACACATGATCGGAACGCTCGGCTCGTCCTTCTTCGGAATCAGACGGAAGGCGCACTCACTGTAAACGGTACGGTTGTCAAAAATCTCGATCCCGTAGCTCTTGAAAAAGCGATATTCGAGATTCGACATGATACAGCGGAGCTTCTGCAACGCCTCGCGCTGATAGCAGGTCATCAGCGGCGTTTCAACATGGTGCTGTAACGCTTCAAGCGCCTTGTATAGCTGAACCTCTGTACGATAGGGGCGGTCGTGCGACCTCTCCAACCGATAAGCAAATGTCGCCGGTCCGCTCTCGATGATCGCTATATCCGGGTGATAGTAGCCGAAACAGTCGAGATTTGCTGTATTCAGCGCGTAAAGCATTTCCTTGACCTCGTTCTCCGGCATATCATAGAAACGAAGCAGAGAGCGGTACAGATGAATATAGCCGGTTAACGGCATAATGTGTTTGATCAAAAAATGAACCTCCTAAAGTGTGGGCGCGGAGACTACCCCCATAGTCTCCGCGTCCGCGATCTATATAAACCTTATCTTGCTGTTTCCTTACGGCGTCACTCGTCGCCGTCGGTATCATCCTCGGGCAGATATTCGGGACTGCCGTAGTGCTCACCGTCACTGTAGTCCTCGCCGTAGCCCTCGGCTTCTTCCTCGTCGTCAAATGCAGATCCCTGCTTCTTCGGCTTGATGATCTTCATGTAAATACCGATACCGGCGACAAGCACGAACGCCGCGCCGATTACAATATATATCATCATGTTATTATCTCCGCCCTTCTCAGCCTTTCCGCTCGGATTCACTTCATCAGCGGTTGATGAAGATTTACCCGAGCATTTGCTTATATCGGTTTTGCATACCGGGCAATCCTCATTCACATGGCCGTCCGTACATTTATCCGAACAGATACAGGACTGAGAGGAAGGAATCGAGCTGATCGTGATCCTATCGTTCTCAGCCGCGAGTGCCATCAAATCGGATTCTGTCACGGCATTGAGAAAGTAGACGTTTTCAGAGCCACGCGCTCCGTCCACGACCAGATAAAAGACGTTGCCCGCCGGTGTAGTGATCGTGTAAAACTCTTTGTCGTCACTGTCGCTCTGATAGTAGTTGAGTACCGAAGCCTGCCCGTTGGGTGTTAAGGCGTTCGGTGATAACGTCGGAGCCGGAATAGTCGGTGCGGCTGTCGGCGCAGGCGCAGGAGCTGTCGTCTCCGCCACAGGTGCAGTCGGCGCCGCCGGTGCGGTCGTCGTGTCTACGGGCTCGGCGAATACCGATAGCGAGAAAGTAAAGACCGCCATCAACATGAACAGCGCCGTCAAAGCGGCAATTCGCTTAATTCTCATGATCATCCTCCGTTTCTTTTGCATTTCGTTTCTGTAAAAACTCCGCAAGTTCAGCCGGCGTCAAATGATTGTCACGGCAGAAAGCAATGAGCTCGCTGTTTTCGAGGTCAGTCTTTTGCTTCTTATACTCGCGGAGCTTATCTTGCAGCTCGGCAATTTTGGTTTCTGTTTTCTCAATATCTCTATTGAGCTTTTCAATTTTTGGATTCAAATAATACCTCCGATATATAGATTTACGGCAGTCTGCCGAAATGTAAAAAGTGTTCCTGCCAATAACTTGTATTGATACTTGTATAGGATATGGGATCGCCGCAATGGATCATCATGCCGTCACCGACATAGATCCCAACATGGCTTGCGCCCACAACGTCATAGGTTCGCTCAAAGAAGATCAGATCGCCGGGCTTTGCCTCAGAAGGCGCAATAGTCGTACAGAAATCTTCCAAACCTAAAACGCCCTGTCGTCCGACGTCCCAACCGCTGTGATTGATGACCCACGAGACAAAACCCGAACAGTCAAACGATTCTTCCGGACTCGATCCACCCCATACATACGGGTAACCGAGATACTTTTCCGCTTCTGTCAGGATTGCTTTAAACCTTGCGTCGGATAGTGCCGAGGGCGGTACGCTGTAATTGGTATAGCTGCCGCTGCGCCCTGTTCCTGTCGGCAAGTGCCGCTCGGTCTCGTCGCCGGTCTCGGCAAAAAACAGCGGATTAAGGTAATCTCCGTCAACCAACACTTCAAAATGAAGGTGCGGACCGGTCGAATCACCTGTACTGCCGACCTTTGCGATCACATCACCTGCGCTGACCGTATCACCGACCGATACAAGTATCTGCGAACAATGACCGTACTTTGTGACAAGGTTCTTACCCTCGGGCGTTTTGCCGGACAGCTCTACGCATAAGCCGTAGCCGCCGTTCTCACCGGCAATCGTAACAGTTCCGTCGTGACCGGCTCGTATCTCCGTACCCTGAGCCATACCGATGTCAACACCGGTATGATAGTTCTTATCCCCACTGATCGGGTGAACGCGGTAGCCGTAATAGCTTGTGACATACGGTATCCAGTTGGTATCTCCGAATACATTGCCGACATACTGGCGACAGCCCTTTGTTGTCATCAACAGCTCACATATCTCCTTTTGCTCGGCGTTCATGCGAGAGGCGACGACCCTTTCAAGCGGCGTTGTAGTCAGCTTGACATTGAGGATCTTATATTCATACTCAACCTCAGTTGCCGATTGACGGTGCGTCGTTGGATCGGTGCGCGATTCAGTCCGCGTTTTGCGCTGCACTTCTTCTGTGACAGACAAATTATATTGACTGTTGAATAGCCCGCGCATAGCGGTCTCAGCGGTAGCGCTGTCAAACTCTCCGTACACAGCGGTCAGATAGCCCATCAAGACATAAGGATCATGCTCTATCGCGTCGATCTGATAGTGATATTCGTCATACCCGGGATGGGTGTTTTCAATATCGTCGATCTCCATTTGCAGATCAGTCTCCCACTCGGTATAGGTGAGTTCCGCCTGAGATATGGTATAGTCGTCCGCTTGATAGGACGACGCGGATACAATACCGCCGGTTCCCGCTCCAATACTGGCGCAGGAAGAAAACGCCGAAGCGATAAAGATAATCAGAAAAAGAAGCAATCCGATCACGAGACAAGCTATCGGGTGATTCTTGATTGCCTGCACGACCTTCTTTGCGATCTTCTCCGTTGTGACGGCGGTGTCCTTAGCTTGTTTGCCTTTCTTGTATGCGTCGTGCGCCGCTTTCGCGTACTTACGTTTCAGGCGCTTCTTGTAGGCGAGCTTCGCAAGACCTTTCTTTTTCAAAGCAGGATTATCCGCTAACGCCTTTTGATACGCCGCCTTTGCCTGCGCGTTGATGGTTTTGCCCTGCAACCGTTTCACCTTGTTATACGGTGCCAGCTTTCGGGCGCGGTTAGCATAACGGAGACCGGCTTCGCCGACAAGCTCGGCGCGGTGTGCCGCCTGAATACCGACGTTCTCCTGTTCGTTGCGGTAGATCTGATTATGGATCATACCGCCTGCCATACCTGCCACGGCTTTGATCGGCTTTAGCGCCGCCGGTCCGTTGAGAGCGGCCGATTGATCCTTGATCTCCTTTTCAAATCTCAACCGCTGTTTGGATTTACCGGTAGCAGGATCGGTAGATACATCGACACGAAGTCGGCGTCGGGAAGGCAGCTTGCGTTCCGCTTTGTGTGTACGCTTTTCAAAACGCTCCGCCCGCGCCTGCGCTCTTTCGAGTTTTCGGTTAACCGCGTCCTCTCGGGACAGATCATCGTCGGCAAAATTCAGCTTTGAGGTACGGGTATTGTTTTCCTCTGCCCGCGCCGCCTCTCTGAACCGTTGATGATAGCGGTTTTTATCACTCTGAACGTGATGTCGCGGCTGAGCGTCATCCTGACGGGCGGCCGAACCCTCACGCGAAGAAGAATAGTTACCATACGCCGCCGCGCCGCGGCTCTCCTGCGACATAGTGTGTCGAGCGCTCGTCTGCGAAAAGTCGTGTGTATCTCTCGCGTTATCCGTACTTGACGATGTACTGTCAACGGACGCCTCGCTGCTGTGATCGCCGAAGCCTTTGTCAACAATCGTTTGCGGTCGTCGCGTCGATCCTTCAGATGTACGCGACGCCGCTGACAGGCGATCCACTGTCGGATTGCTGATCGGTTTATCTGACGTCCGCTCCCTCGGCTGTGCCCGTATATCTTCTCTTTCTCTCGGCATATTCTTCCACCCCCTACGCTTCTTATGCGGCTTCATCCTTAACCTCGTCGGGACGAGTGGTCATGATCTGATATAAGGTCGTATCCTTCGGGAAGTGATCGACAAACGGAATGATGACATTGCCGAAGAATAAGAGACCTTCGCCCGGGCCGGACTGTGTGACATGAGAAAGCTGGTGCTGAGAGATACCGAGCTGCTTTGCAAGGATAGTACGGTCACTCTGCGCCTGATTGAGCATATAGATAAAGTCGGAGTTCTCAAAGATGTTCTCTATCTCACGCGACGCGAGCAGATCCTTGACGTTCTGCGTCAGGCCGGACGGAATACCGCCCCACTTACGAAAGCGTTTCCAGATCTCGACCGAGAAAGCGCCGGTCTGTCCTTTGAGCAGCAGATGGAATTCGTCGATATAGAACCATGTCGTCTTATGTTTTGCTCTGTTGACGGTTACGCGGTTCCACACGGCGTCCTGCATGATTAGCAATCCCATTTCTTTGAGCGCCTTGCCGAGCGACTTTAACTGGAAGCAAATTACGCGGTGACTGTTCAAATCAACATTACTCTGATGATTAAACACGTTCAGAGAACCGTTGACGTAGATTTCCATAGCGGTCGCTACTCTCTGCGCCTCGGGTTCCGGCTGCGCTCTCAGAAGGTCATACAGGTCGCCGAGGATCGGCATATTCTCGGGACAGGGATTTTGCAGATACTCGCGGTAGACAAGCCTCGTACAGCGGTCGATAATCGTCTTTTCAATCGGAGACAGACCGTCCTTGCCGCCGACGATCAGATCACATAGCGACAGGAGAAAGTCGCTTTTCAGATTGATCGGGTTCTCGTCGTCGGAATAATCGAGGTTAATATCCATCGGATTGATGTAGTTGGTAGAGTTCTGCGATATGTCGATGACCTGCCCCTGACGTCCGAAGCGTTTAACCAGCGGTCCGTACTCATTCTCGGGATCGGCGATAATGATGTCATCCTGCGTGAGCAGAAACACATTGAGCATTTCACGCTTAGCGGCGAATGACTTACCGCTGCCGGGTGTTCCAAGGAAAAGACCGTTGGGATTTTTCAGATACTTTCTGTTTGCCATGATCATGTTGTTGGAGATCGCGTTAAGGCCGTAATACAGCGCCTCACCCTCCTGGAAAAGCTCGCAGGTAAGGAACGGCACAAAGATTGCCGTGCTGCTGGTTGTCATACCGCGCTCGACCTCGAGCTGATTGACGCCAAGCGCCAGAGAGGACATAAAGCCCTGCTCCTGCTGATAGTCGAGCCGCTTCAAAGCGCAGTTATGTTTTTGCGCAATACCCGAAGCGGAAAAAATATCATTATTGAGCTTCTTTTGCTTCTCGGCAAAATTTTCAATGATAAAGGTGATCAGGAACATTCTCTCGTTACGGCTTTGCAGATCCTCCAACAGATTCTTTGCCTCGTCGCCGTAGGTAGCGAGATCGGAAGGAATAATATCCATGTCGTAACCGGCGCGGACAGCCTTCTTCTGTTCCTCAATCTTCATCTTCTGCAAGTCGGACATCTTGCGCTTGATATTCTTGATCGCCTCCGCCTGATTGATGGACTTGATATGAATATTGACGCTGATTGTGTCGTTGAGCTGCAAGAAGTCCGCAAGGAGCTGATCGGACAGCTCGGGCGCGAGAATTTGAAGGAACGAGACCGCGCCGTAGTATCCGCCGACGCGAAAGCTCCTGCCGTCCTTCGCAAGCGAGAAGCCGGAAGGCGCAATGAAGTCCTTTGTAGACAGACCGGTATTAGCAAGATCCTTCCAGTCAAATTTGAGCTTTTCCTGACCGTCGGGGTGAAGCTGGCGGTGAAGCAAGCTGAGACGCTCCTTGCCGTCGAGCGACTGCGCCTGTACGCCGAACTTCTTGAAGTTCATAATAATATCCGTTTCGATCCTTTCGAGCCTCAGCTTTGCGGTGCGAAGGTCGTCAGCCTCAATGCCAAAGGTCAGATACTTACACTTGGTAATACCGTTGTTGCCCTTTCTGAGCTGACCTTGCAGCATACCGTTGTACTCCTTGCGGGTGTCGTCGTGTTCATCACCAACCAACGGGATCTGAATACTCTTTTGAAAGTCGCGGATATTGGTACGCTGATTGACCAGCGTGAGCTGCACAGAGATAGACGAATCAAAGTAATTGAGAAAATCGCAGTAATTCTCAAATATGAGCGCCTGATCGTCAGCCTGCGCAAGCTGATAGTTTATATCGAAAAACTGTATCGTTTTGTTGTACTCCCGCTCGCTCACGCGGCAGATACCGTCACGGTACATGTTGATGTATGGAATACTCTGTTGTACGCTCTGCGGCGCCGTTCCGAAAACCTTAGCAAAAAAGCCGTCCTTTTTCTTGGACGGCTTACCCTTGACGCTGCCCCTTGCAGCGTTATTCTGCTTTGACTTAACCTCGGCGCGGAGCTTTTTTTGCTGCTTGATGTTTTGCTGCAATCTTCTTTCCTGATCTGACTGCCGCTTGGTTTTTGCCAATAAACGAATCCCCCTTATCTGAACGATAAATATTCTGTGTTTTGTACGGTCTCTCCTTAGGCCAGAGCATAAAGCGGAGTCGGTTCTTCAACAGCTTTTCGGCAGGCTGTCCGTCCTTCTCATACATAGCAAACAAGAAGAACGGAGCCATCAGCGCCATCATCAACAGAAGCGCCGGCGTATTGCCGATAGCTCCCCTCGTCAGAAAATATGTCGGTATCCCGATCACACCCCCGAGAGAAAAACAGATAAGCTGCCGCTTTGTCAGGTTAAAAGCAACCTTTGTCTTGACCTTTGTGAGATCCTTTGGTACGGGAACATAAGCCAATCTATCACCTCGATTCCTTATCCCTGCGCGCCGTATCCCCGCGTGTTGACTTAGGCTGTTCTGCCGCCTTGCGTTGAGCGTCTTTCAGTCGATCATGTATAGAACCGATCTGCCGGTCATCCTTATTGATAAGATCATATTCGATATTCTCAAACACATCTACGCCGTACTGAGAACACTCCGGCCAGCGGTCGGCAAGATATTTGAGAGGATCTTCAAATGCAAGCAGATGATCGATCACTCCTTCATCGAGATTATCCCGCACAAGTTCATCGACCGTATATCTGTACGCCGCCATCGTTGCCGCGATTTTTTCAGCTTGCCTTGTGATCTCTGTATCACTCAACTCGCGTACATTCCCCATGTAGCGATATAGATTTAGTTCAAACCTCTCGATCAATCTGCTTGTCTTTGTTTCCAATGACAAGTCAGGCTCGATTTTTTCAAATCGTTCGTCGGCATGGATCTCTTTGAGCAGATCACAGATAGGCAGTCCCACTTGATGTGTGTTTTCTTCACGGCACCAATAGGCAACTTCCAGCGGATCAACAAACTGTAACAGCGCTTCGACCTCACTTGCGGTATAATCATGTACAGCCTTCATGTAATAATGTGTCTCTGAATAGGCTTGCAGCTTATAGAGTTCACCGATGTCGTCACGCTGCGTCAACTTGGCGTGATGTATCAAACTGTCGTCAAGCCGCTCTCTGAGCTGTTGTAACGCTTCTCTGAACTCCATATCACGCACTCCTTTCCGGCATAACAAGGTCGCAATCGACCTCGTTGCCCCAAACGTCCCAGCCGGGCGTCTTTTGTCTTGCAAACAGCTCCACACGCGGCAGATCACCCATCAGCATGACGATATTATCCCGTACCACATCGGGCTTTTTGCTGTGCTGTTCGATATGGGAGATCACAAACTGATGGATACCGGCACATTTGCGCTTCGGGCGTCCCTTGATCGCGAGCAAGCATACCTCGGCGTTCGACCGCGTCCAGAACCCCATCCCGTAAAACCACGAATCCGCCTTACGGTTCTGTTTGAGCCACAGGAAGGCAAGGGTGCGATACTTGAAGCCCCATGCCTCCATGACCTGAAACGCTTCTTTGAGCTTCGGAAAGGTCGTCCACAAAAATAAAGCGCAGTCCTTATCTGCAAGCTCCGCGACAGGAAGCTTGCAGATCTCGTCCAGCGTCATCGTCGGATAGTGGTGCTCGGCGCCGCCGGGTATGTTTCTCTGTTCATACCGCCACGGCGGATCGGCATAGATGATATTGTACTTTTTGCTTTCAGCCATCAAAGACTCTGCTCACTCTTGCCGGCAGTTTTCTTTGGCTGACTTTTGACCTTACCGGCGTTATCTTTAAGAGCGCCGGTCAGAGAAGGCTTATCCGCCTCCTTCGTCGCGTCTACCGTCTCGCGCATCTTATCGATCGCGGCGGTATAGCCGTTGAGGATTGCCGAAATGAGCAGCTTGCGCGATTCCGCGGTGATGGGCTTGAACACGTCGCGCCAGTTTCCCTGACTGTCCTGCTGGGACGGCATATTGACGTACAATCCCTTTTCACCCTTGCAGACGCGGATGTTTTCGACGGCAAAGCTGTCGTTGATGGTGACGGTGGCGAAGCCTACCAGATTGTTGCGCGGAGCGATCGGTCTGACGCTGACCTCGAGTTTGAGGTCGTTGTTTTCCGCCGCTTCGGGCGTGATGTTTTCTTTGCTGTTACTCATAGAATCCCCCTTAATGTATCAATGAGCATTGAATATTGATTTAGATAATGAGCCTGTCTTAAAGAGAGCGAAGGCGAGAAGGACGGTATAGCCTGCCGTACCCCAAATCGCCCCGTGAATACTGTCTGACGACGGTATCGTCTGAACCAGCACCGCGTAGATCGCCACGCATACGAGAATGAGAAAGCCCTGAAACGCCAGCGCGAATAACGAACGCAGATAGTTGGTACCGATCTGTCCCCATTCACGGTTCGCCATCGTAGAGAACGGGATCGGCGCCATGCTGACGGTCAGATAGATCTCGATCATTCTGCCGTAAACGATAACGAAAATCACGATAGAAAGAATCCACATACACAAATGAATGATATTGCTTTCAAGCCACAGTCCGATCAGCTCCCACACGCCCATTGCTTCGAGCTTGGTCCGCAGATCGCTCATTGACGCACTGACGTCAAGATTGTTGTTAATGATCCCCGCGCCCTGCGTGATGACAGATTGAGCGAGATCAAATACCGCCATGACGATCGTAAAGCAGTTCGTCAGCAGATACGCCGCGACGAACGTTTTGAAAATCCATTTGAATATGTTGAATGTATCAAAGTCGTGCATGTTGTTCTTTTCCAATATCATCTGGATCAGTTCATATACAAGCACGAAAGTAAGTATCATGCCGGCGATCGGAACGACAACGCTCTCCGACAGCGTTTTGATCATGCTGAACACGCTGCCGTTCCAACCCTGCGGCGTCTGACCGACCTGTGTTGATACGTCGGTGACCTGACTGTTAACAGAATCAAAAATCCCCTGATACTGGCTCTCTACCGCGTCTACCATGCCCTCCTTTATCCAGTCTGATAGAGCGTCGATAATCAGCATAGGCGATCCTTAGCTGAACAGACTTGACAGAAGCGGAATGAGAGTTGCGCCAACGACGGCGATACCGCCGCCGGCCATGAGCTGCTTCATACCCTGCGATTTCGCACCGGGATTATCGTTACCGTAGCCTTCGAGAAGATTGACAACGCCCCATGCGCCAAGACCGGCGCCGAGTGCGATAACAAGAATTTTCAGAGTGTCGATAGCGCTCGAAAAGAATGACATTTAATTCCCCCTAATAGAACCCTTAAAAAATGTTGATTTCTGTTTTGAAATTTGTCATTGTCCGCAAGCAACACTTTATTGCACTTAAATTGCCTGTTGATAACCTGTTAATACCCCTTAGATCGTACAACGGCAATTTGCCATGAATAATTGTCATTGACTGAAAATTGAGCGGAAATTGACAAAAGGTATTCCTGAAAACAGGAAAGCCGCTGTCCGGTCAACAGCGGTGCGCATTGGGTTTCTATTTTATTTACTTAGGGAGAATCCCTGATCCTCAAATAGTAAAATATACCTCCTGAACCTTACCTTGAATAACGCGCCAATTCATCGGCGCTGATCTCATAGTTGATAAACGCTTCATCCTTATCCGGCTTGAAGCGTGTTGATAAGAATTGTTCTATGTTAAAAGCATTTTTCTGATCGTAGTCAGATAAATACTTGTAGTTGGGGTGCTTGGTGATGTCGTACTTCTTAGATAAGAATGGACGCACACCCCTGATCTGCAACAGACATTTACCGCCGTCCATCACGGCGATCTCGTCCATCGACATCAGATCCTTGCCGAGCTTCTGATAGTTCTGTCCGTGACTCTCCTGATTACCCTTCGTCACACTTTCATTATACAGATCTATCGTTTCCTTACCCAACAGGGAGTTCCAGCTTTTCAGCGTGGTTTCTTCCTTACCGCCGAGAAACAGGCTTGAATCGCAGTTGCCGATAATCGTATCCGCGTTATCCTTATACAGCGCTTTTAACTGAGACTGCGCCTGCAATACAAGACACGCGGAAATCTCTCGGGATCGGATAGTTGCCATCAGCCTTTCGAGGTTCGGTATCTGACCGATATTCGCCGCCTCGTCAATAAGACAGCGCACATGAACCGGCAGACGGCCGCCGTACTTGTCGTCGGCGCGCTCGCACAGTCTGTTAAACAGGATCGAATAAATCAAGCTGATCAGAAATGCGAAGGTGCCGTCGGTATCCGACATGATCAGAAACAGCGCTGTCCGTTCGTCGCCGAGCTTGTCTAATTCCAGTTCGTCGTACATGGTGATTTCTCTGACTTCCCGTATATCGAAGGGAGCCAGACGCGACGCGCAGGAGATCAGGATTGACTTCGCTGTTTTGCCCGCCGCCAACTTGTATTTCTTATACTGCCTGAGAGCAAAATGATCGGGATCTCTCTTTTCGAGGGCGTCAAACAATAGGTCAACAGCGTTCTTGAAATTCTCGTCATCCTCGCGGACTTCCATAGCGTTGAGCATTTCTACGAGCGTAGCGAAGTTCTGTTCCTCGGTCGGCGCTTCATAGTAGATATACCCGATCAGCGCGGTATAGAGCAGCGTTTCGGCCTTCACCCAAAAATCGTCGCCGGATTTACCTTCGCCTTTGGTGTTGGCAATAAGGGTAGTGACGATCTTCAAAATATCCTTTTCGCTGTGTATATACGCAAACGGATTGAAGTGCATGGATTTTGAGAAGTTGATCGTATTGAACACCCTGATCTTATACGGATCACGCACGATCTTTCCTCTCTTATCCCGAACGATATTGCCCTGTTTGTCACGCTTCGGCGGTCCCTTTTGCAGCATTTTCCCGCACTCGATCAGCACCGTTCCTTTCGGATCGGTCACGACATACGAGCTGTGCATTTGCATAAGGTTCGGCTTGATGAAGAACCTTGTCTTACCGGAACCGGACCCGCCGACGACCAGCACATTCTTGTTTCTGGCGTAGGTAGGATTTTTCGGCCTGCCGGACATCATCAGTCCCTCGGTCATCGTGAGGATGATGTTATCCCATGAATCGGTTGACATATACGGCGCTATATCCTTCTTGTTGCCCCAACGAGCGCTGCCGTACTCGACATTCTTCCGGTACTTCTTGGCGTTCTTGCTTTTGACATATACGATAAGCCGTACTACTGCTGCGCCAATGATACCGATAAGAAGATCGATCCATGCAGAGAACAGAAAGTGATCGAAGGCGGCTGAAAAGCCTTGACTGAGCCCCAGCATTTTTGTCGAGGCGTCAACCCCGGGCGAGAGGCGTATCGCCTCACCGAGCTTTGCAAATATCCATACAAAGATCAAGTACGGTAAATGCGGAATGACATATCTTTTGATAATATCGTTCTTGCTCAGCGTTCGGGACCTCCGTGCTCCTTGTTTCTAACGCGATCCTTGCCGATCGACTTGACAAGCTCCTTGAATTTACGGAGCTGAGCGACCAGCGACGGCTTCTTGGAACGTCTGAGATCCTTGTTGGTATATTCCTGAAAAGCGGCGGTCAGCGCGTCAGCTTGATTCGCCTTGAAATATACCGTCCAGCGAGGCGGCTTGGAGCCGACCTCTTTTTCTATATGATACCTTATCTGATATTTTCGGGCATAGCGCTCAAAGGAACGCAGCCGCCCTGAGACCTCGATCGTATTCATACCGCCGTCGTGTCCCGCGAGCTTTTTCAGACTGTTACGGCCGACCTTCGGCGTATGTCGCTGCTGCTGCATTTTCTGCAGCGCTGCCGTCATAGCCGCTTTCAATACCCGTCCCGACAGTTTTGCCGCCTGAACAGTGATCGATACGGTTCTCTGATCGATTTCTTCCTGCAAAAAATTCCCCCTTTACCTGTTTTTTTGCAAAAGAAAAACTCTGAAAGGATTTCTCCGATCAGAGTCAGATTGATAGATATTTAGTTGTATAAATCAGAATTTATAAAGATACTGCTTCCAAATCATATGGCACGAAGATATTGCCGTAAAAATACTGTTTTCCTTCATCTATATAAAGTTTCTTTCTTTCCTTGATAGTTTTGTCCTCTGTATGGTATAGCAAAAGGTTCTTTACATGAAGTCCTTCAGCCAGTTCACAGGCATCTTTTACCGTAGAATGATGTTTTTCATAAGGATCAAATATATCACACTGCGAATAAAGGCAAAATGCTTCGTGAAGCAGCCACTTACTGTTTTCGGCATATCTGCGTTCACATTCACTGTACGGCTCATCACCACAGCAGGTCAGCTTGTTTCCGTCTCCCATATCCATACAGAATCCGAACTGCTTTGCCTTCGTGGACTGTATATCAAAAAATGTGACCCTGTGACCGATGATGTCCAAAGTTTCACCGTCAGTGACCTCCACTAGATGAAGCCTTTTTCCGATGAAGTCAGACTCTTTCTTTTGCAGGAGCTTTTCAGCCATACATTTAAGCAGACCGAGGACTTCCTTGTGGGAATAGATAAATGCCTCGCCCTTGTATTCGCCGTGAACCATGAACTGACATATCATTCTCACCATCCACACGATACCCAAAAGGTGATCGACGTGCTTGTGTGTGACAAAGATATGGCGCATATCCATCCAGTCATAGCCTGCGTGTTTTATCTGCGTAAGAACGGCATTTCCACCGCCGCCGTCGACCATAAAGTATTGTCCGTTATCTTCAATAACAAAGCAAGTATTATAACACTCGGTCACGAGCGCATTTCCTGTTCCTAACATCGTTATTTTCATCTACTCTCTCCTTTAGTCGAGTAGACCTACACCTCACAATGTAAGCCCCTCACAGAACCGTACGTGCAGTTTTCCCGCATACGGCTCTTCATAATAAAATTCACATCATCAGAATAAGCTGTAGTAGATTTTCGGCTTTGCAAGAGTGTAATATTTCATCATTTCTATAAAACCCTCTCTTGTATAGCTTATCTTTTCACTTCTTCTGTTCAGCACTTTATACAGCAATTCTCTGACCTGCTGTCTGTAATTACTTATCATTCTGCTGTTAAAACTTATCCCATAGTACCTGTAGTGCCCTATGAGTTTAATGTTCAGCATATACATAAGTTTACCGAGTTTTTGTTCCTTATTGCAGTATAGCCATTCTTTCATTTCCTTGAGTTTCTGTCGAAATTTCTTACTACTGGTTTTGGGCATAATCCACGGCTTTCCCTTTACTGTTCTTCCACAATAAAAGGTGAAACCCAAAAAGTCAAATGTCTTAAATCTCGTTGATTCGCCGCGTTTGGCTTTTGCATTTGCAAGATAATGTCCGCTTTCTACAATTCGGCTCTTGCTTTCTTCAAGTTCAAGTCCGAAATTTGCCATTCGACTCTTAAGTTGTTCGTAAAACCATTCAGCTTCCCACGGATATTGAAATCCTGCTATGAAATCATCTGCGTAAACCACAAGAAAGCACTCGCCTTTACACTCCTTCGCCACAATAATGTAGAACCACAGTGTCAGAACATAGTGCATATAGATATTTGCCAGCACCGGGCTGATTATATTTCCCTGTGCCGTTCCCTCATTACCTTTCACAAGACTTCCGTTATCTATGATTCCTGCTTTTAGATATTTCTCAACCAACCATAGAATATTCTTGTCCTTGATGTAGTAATTCAGAAACTTAAGTATCCATTCGTGCTTCATATGGTCGAAGAATCCCTTGATATCTGCGTCTACTATCCTCGTTATCTTTCTGAAGTTAATCTGGTCATACAGAGCTTTTACTGCTGTATGACAGCTCCTGTTTGGTCTGAATCCATACATACAATTCAGAAATTTGGGTTCGTATATCGCTTCGAGAATCTTCTTCAATGCTAATTGTACAATCTTATCCTCGTAGCACGCAATGCCCAGCGGTCTCATTTTTCCGTTACTTTTGGGAATATATACTCTTAGTGAAGGCTGTGGTTTGTAGGCTTTTCTTTTCAGTCTGTCTACAAGGTTTTCAATGTTACTTTCAAGATTTTCATTGTATTCTCTTTTGGTAACTTCGTCTATACCGACAGCTTTGCTTCCGTCCAGTTCCCTATGACATTGCATTAGCATTTCTTTGTTGATGAGATGGTACAACGACGTAAACTCAGGTCGTTTTGTATTTGCTGACTTCGATGCTATTCTTTCCAATTTCGTTTCCATTAGTTCCTCCGTCCCTGAGTACGGCTAATGTGTCCTCAGAAAGACCTTTATTATGCAGCTCCCTTCCCTTTGTCGGCATTACTCGACTTCTTCGGTACTATGAAGCTGTCCGACTGCCTGCATTTCATCTGACTTTCTCCGTTTTACCGTTGTTCCGTCATACTTCTTATTGAAGAAAATGCAGGCTCTCCCCAGTTGACTGGATAGTCACTATGTGAAGCGTGATTGGCTCTTTGACCCCGCAGAGGTGTGTTTCATCTCACCCTAACGATTCGCACATTTTGCTTTCCGCTGGAATTAAAGCGTCAGCCCTCCAAATTAATAAAATTTCGAGGCTCCATCACCCTGTAACCCCACTTCCTCGCTGTCTACGCTTTACTGTACCCATTACTGTTTACAGCACAAGTCTCGCTAACGGTGGTTGGTTAGACCTTTCCGTACAGGCTTCTCACCTGTTAGACTATCCGCCCTTCGTCTGGGCGCACAATTCCGATTTATTTAATTATAATTATATCATATCAACAGCTCCTTTGTCTATAATAATCAACTCAAAACTGGATCAAGAGACTTCTGCCGCGACTGATGTTCACGATCCTTCGCTGCCTGATCCACCTGAATCCGTGCGTGCTGCAAAAGCGTCTGAACCATAGAGGGTGAATCGTTTGTCTCAACCAGATCATCCACCATTCCGGCACAGTCATCGGGAAGATACTCAATCATATCCTTGACAGCTTTATCAAAAGCTCCGATAAATCCGCCGCAGCTATGTACCAACTCGCCGTCCTCATACAACTCATAGCAATAGCACTCGCCGCGCAGAAAAGCGTCATACTCGGCAACTTCACCTTTCAGCCGTTCCTCGACTTGCAAGCGGAGCACCGGCTCAATAGAACCGACCTCGTATTCTTCTTTGATCTTATCGTTGGAGACAAAGATGATACCGACCTGTCCGCTGTCCCAGCAATCATTAAAGTCCGTTGTACTCATAGCAAGTCCGCTGTGATCGAGCAGATAGACAGGCAGAACAACATACATTTTTTCGATCTGCGACATCAGCGCTTGATTCAACTCCTGTATCCGCTGCGAGCTCAAAGGCCAGACGTCATACTTTTCTGTCAGATCCTCGTACTTTTGCTCGCCGCGATCTCCGCCGCCGGCCGCCTTGATATACAGATCCTTGATCAAATCGTCAGAATTACTGTAATCATGCTCGTCGCCTAATTGATAACGACGGTGAAAGCAGATCATCGAACCGAAGTTTTCGTCCTCACGCCGCGGATTGGGAAAGAAGTCGTCCAGCTGCACCGTGAGCAGATAAGCGCCTTTCGTCGCCGCCCACATCATAACTCTTGACCCTGAGCCTTACCGGGCGCTTTTTCACCGGGTATCGGCTCCTTGATCGCGACGACCCTGCCGCAAAGCTGCATGAATGATTCCGGGTGCTTGAATCGCTCCTTGAACTTCTCCATCAGCTCGGGAGATAGATCTGTGAAATCTTCCTCTCCAAGACCGACGACCATAAACTTGCCATGAATGATGTCGTACATCTCACCGTCAGCGTCATACAAAGCACGGTTCGGCGTCGAGCCGTTGATTTTGCCCTCGTCATCACATAAAACAGCGACCATATCCTCAAACGGATAGGTCGCCTGAAAAATATCGCAGTCGAGAGCTTTCAGAATGTTCTTATACCCGCTCTCAACCTCAGTTTCGTATGGAACCTTGCCCGGCTCCACCATTAAAACCTTTATAAGCTCTGTTCCTCCTTCTTATCCGCGCCCCTTGCCGACGCCGTTTTTCCTTTGTTACCCTCAGCGAGCTTTTTCAGCACGGAGGGCTTTTTGTCCTTAGTGACAGATTCTACACCGAGGATCTCATTGATGATCTCGTCGGCTGTTTTGGTGGATACCGACGGTTCCTGCCCCTGTATCGTATAGCCGGGCAACAGAACGCCGTTGACCATAAAAGGTCGAGCATATTCGGGAGGAACAGGCGGCGATATTTCTGTGAAGAGATGCGCAAACGCCTTTTTACGTCCCTCGATGTATTTTTGCGCCGCTGCTTTGTCGGTATAGCGTTTTCTATTCTGACCGGCAATCTCAACATTATAGCCTCGTGTCGGAGCATTGGTGCGCACATCCCATGTCACATACCATGCGATCGGTACCGACTGTCCGGACGCTCTGTCATATTTGGTATCTTCCCAAACAGACACGCTCATTTGATACACCTTGTTACTGATGGTATCGCGGTCATGATAATTCTCATGTACCCATTGATTTGAAGTATGTTCGGCTGCCGGAGTATTGAGATATTCGAGCGCACGGTTATAGGTTTTCGTAACCGCCGCCTGACGCTCCCACTCACGAACCGAAGCTCTGATTTTTTCAAAAAGGGCTTGTTCAGTTTCAACGCTCTTGTCTCTTGCTTTTGCCAGATCGTCTGACCCTAATGCGATAACAGGCGCCAAATCCAGAGTGTTATCGTCATAACCCTCCACAACGGTATGCTCGATTTTCAGTTCTATGCCGGGTTCAAGTCGATCACCGTAGTCAAACACGCCGTAATACTTTTCTTTCCTCAACATTTCCTCCTGTCATTCATATTTCCGGCTCCGTTTTCTTTTTAGAAGGAGTAGCCGGAGTGGCCTTCTGCTGCGATTTTGCCTCACTGAGCTTTCCGAGAACGGAATCCTTATCCTGTTTTGGTTCCTCACTCTCCACATGATAACCGGGCAACAGCTTTCCGCTTTCCGAAAAAGCGTATTCATACTCCTTCGGCACAGGCGGTGAGATCTCCTGAAAATACTTAGCAAAGGCGCGGAGACGACCGTTCAGATAATTCTCCGCGTCATACCGATCAGAATACTTGCGCTCCTTTCCGGCGATCACAATATAATGGTGCGGTTTCGGAGTGTTGAAAATGACCTGCCATTCAACATGCCAGCGTTTGTTGAGAGCGTTACTGCTCCACAAATTCCAACGGGTATTTTCAGTTATGCTGCAGGTCATCTTATACACCATGTTACTGATCGTTCGGTTTCCTTTATCATCCTTGACCCACTGATTGCCGGTATGCTGTACGGGAGCGATCTCGAGATAATTCAGCGCTAATTGCAGTCGCCGTGTTTCTATTGCGTCCTTTTCCCACACCTTCATGCCGGATTGAAGAATCTCATACATGTTTTCTTCCTTCTTAAAGCTCTGATCATATAAAGCTCGGACTTCCTCAGGACTTTTCCGCAATAAATCTGTAATGTCAAATTCATGCAAATACAGATTGTGTTCCAGCTTGACACGGCAACCGGGAAGAAACAGATCATCCTCAACTATCTCATATTTCTTTTCATCGTCTATAAAATCACCCCCTACAACGACTGTTCATGATCCTTTTTCGGTGAGTGGGGCGCGGCTTTCTGCGCGATCTTCGCCGCGGCGAGCTGACCGAGTACAGACGGCTTTTCATCATCAAGAATAGATAGCTGCTGCGGCGACTGCTCCTTAGGCAGAGGCAGGGAGGGCACTTCTTCGGTATGAGTAAATACCAGCTCCTTTTTCAGCTCGGCGATCAGATTGTCAAACGCGGCGTTGATTGCCTTGCGTTCTTCACCCTGCGGGTAAGCCCTGACGACCTCGGTGCTGCCGTCTTTGTTGGTGTACAGTCCAACGCAGCTCTCAGCGTGACCGACAAGATAGTCTGACTGATACGGCAGCCTGTCCTTGACATAACAGGCAAATGCACGCGCTGTCATTTCAACCGCGCTGTCCCAATAGCCGCCGTCCTTCTCGGTGCTGCTGCCCATCTTTTGAGAGCTTTTGTAGTAATCCGTCTCGATGCGCTGCGGCGTCGGTTCGCCCTGATTCTGAATCCTGTGCATGATGTATTCCTGAACTTCAAGATCCTGACAGGTGCTTTTCGGAATGACATGCCCGGTGATCTCTTTTTTCAGAACACTCAGCTTGAAAACGGTATCCGGTACGCCTTTCAAAAAGTCAGCTTTCAGCGCCTCATACCGCTCAATGATGATCGGTTCGTCGGTATGGTAGACCGTGCTTTTCATCACGGAATCGACCCATGCCTCGGCTGATTTTCTCTGCCGCGCATTGGATTGTTCAACACGAGCCTTCGCCTGTTCAGGCGTTTCAGACTTGAACTTGATCGTATCAACCAGCCGTTTCATCGGCTCATAGTATCGTGCGTTATCGGAAAGCATACCGCCGGTGCCTTTCACTCCGCCGAGGTAATCGTCAAGGCCGTGCCACCATTCATGGGCGAGAGCGCCGGCACCGTGCATTTTGGTCAGATTGATGACCTTGCGCAGCGGTTCATAGTGCGCTGCCGCGTTGCCGCTGCCGCGAGCGCCAAACGCGATCGCCAGCGTACCGGCAAAAGCAATATCCTTGTCTGAGATATGCAGCGCTGTTGCAAGATCCTTCAAAGCCTCAAAGCCCATATTCAGGGACGCCTGACGGTCGAGCTGATTCAGCCAGTTGCCGAACTCGCCGCCGCGAAAACCGAAGGTATCGAGATAATGCTGTCCGACAATATCCTGACCGTTGCGGTAATCGGGACCTGTTCGGTTGATATGCTCCAACTGCGGAGGGACAAAGCGCCGTTTGCCGACTTTCGTTTTGCTTTTCGCATGATCCTGCGCCCAGCGGATCGCTTCTTCACGGGTGGCGATATTTGTCTGCAAGATGGAATGTCCCTTTGTGACAAAGTAGGTGTCAGCCTGCCAGTCATCCCTGCGAGAATAGCCTTTGCCGTCATAGAGGTGTACATCGTACCCGCGCGGTATCTTCTGATCCTTCGGAACGAGGAACTGATCTCTTTTCGCTTTTGATGTGAAATCATAACGGAAGTTAGATTCCGACGTCACCCTCAGCGTCGAGAACAGCTTTGAGGATAAGGCAGGATTGAAAGAATACTCGCTTGTTCTTTCAAACGAATTTCTGCCGTATGAATCCGTGCTCGGTTTCAAATATCCATTGTCGATATAGAAACGGTCAAACGCCTGCATAGCGTCATCGATAGATCGAACCTTCTCCATGGCCGCCTGCAACTGACGGACGGTATTAATATACCGTTTCTGAACCTGTTTCCGTTCCTCGGGAGAGTAATTGCGGTAAATGACAGGTCTGACATTCAGACTGTCACGAACCTTTTTGATAAAGTACACGACATCGACCGGAACGCCGTCGTCGTGCAGCGCCTGATAATCAGGCTTTTTCCAGACGTTATCTTTTGTAACGTACTTATCAGCCTCGCGGCCGTTCATTTCATCCAGATCGTCGGCGTAAAGCCCCCGGGATCTCCAAAGGTCTTTTTTTGCACCGCCGATCTTTTCGCCGAAGTCCTCATGTAAAGGACGTTCAGGCATGAATGTCCTCCGTCACTGAGAAAACGCTGTTGACGACCTCGGGACAGGCGTTGAGTATCTGCATGATACGCATAGCCGTACCGCAGGGCTTGACCGCGCCGGCAGTCCAGAGCCGCACAGTATCGACGGTGACATTCATGATGACCGCAAAGCCCTTTTCGTTCATATCCAGCTTCTTCATCAGTTCACGGATCGCGGCGGGCTTGATATTCGGATTCTTCGCCGCGCTTGCAATGATCTTTACCACATTTCCTTTTTGCTTCATTCTTTCCTCCTAAATTGAAACAGCCACACGCTTTTCGCGGTGGCGTTGCTTTCCTTGTACGATTTGCTGTAATTTGATTTGCAGCATTTCGTTATAGTCCTTACCCTGGTGGGGAGGATTGATCCCGACGCGGATATGCTTGTACTTCGGATCGGCACGCAGCATATCTCTGATCTTTCGGGCATTTTTCAATCCCCCTAAATCGTTATCCATGTGAAGCGTTACCCGACGGATCTCCGGGTGGCGCTCCAAAAAAGCGATCAGCGCAACGGGAGAAGTCCCGCCGAGCGATAGACGGTAGCCGTTCCACTGCCAGCCGTCAAGTTCCTGTATGGTCGCATGAGAGAGCGCGTCGATCGGCGCCTCAAAGACGGCAACCTGACTGCTGTGAGCTTGCTCGGGCGGCAGACAAAAGCTGTATGCCTTATCGCTGCCGTAGACGTCTTTTTTCAGCGTTTCATAGATTCCGCGCATACAAGCGAACCTCACCTTGCCGGTTTCATCCGTGCCGGTAAAGACACAGACCGGTATGTATTTCGGCTCGTCCTTCTTCGGCTTATAGCTGCCCTGATACAATAACCCCAGACTGATACACCGCTCGATCACGCTCGCGCTGATCCCGCGTTTTCGCAGATAAGTAAACAATCCGGTCGCGCATTTCTTCGGCCACGGTAAAAATAACTTTGCCGGTCTGCGCGGCTTCGGCTGCTCCTGCGGATGGATAGGGGACGCTCTCGGCACAGCCTCGCCGGTCAAGCGTGTCACCGCCTCGGTAAAGCCGTAACCTCGGATCTCCATCAGATAGTCCAGGGCGTTGATCCGTTTGCCTCGACTGTTCCAATACCAAAAGCGGCGGTTGGATACATAGACGAGGCTGTCATGCTCGCGGTGACGGTAATTCGGACCGTCACGCTTCAATACGCCGGGCTCGCAAGTCTGCAAATAGGCAAACAGATCCGCGTCCCGCGCCTGTTTGATTTGTTCGTCTGTTACATAGGTCTTTATCATCCTTCCTTATCTGAACTTGAAAATATATCCTCACGCCTTACGGCGTCGTCGGTGCATAGGATAATCGTGATTGACCTCAAATTGATAGTGATTATCCATGTTCGTAGGTGCGTTAAACAACGCTGAGAGGACATAAGCCCTTGTATTGCCGACCTTGCTTGTCGTTTCGTTCAACTCGCCTAAGACAAACTCGATATGCGAAGAATCAATTTTCAATAATTGAGATCTGACCAAATCGCGAGGCAATTTCTCCGACGAGATCACACAATAGGGATGATCCGAGATAATAGCCTCCAGCATAAGCTCAACAAGAGCGTCCAGCTTTTCGGCGCCGTAGCGCTCAACGAGGATATCGTACTCGATATTGTCCTTGATCAGTTCGCGGTACTCGCGCACGCGCGTCTTGTCTCTCTTGTCTGTTGATTTATCTTTATTTGATCTATCCGTACTTTGTATATCTTTATTTAATTGTGCGGGATTTTCCTGTTCAGGAAAGTCCTGTTCAGGAAAAACCTGATCAGGGAAAACCTGTACTGGATTTACCTGTACTGGATTTTCCCGTTTAGGTGGAAATGGCTCTGTAATGGGCTTTTGCGGTTGTTCATGAATCGTATATTCAACCGTGCCGAGACGACCGTTTGACATTCTGACACGTTCACGGGTAAGGTAGCCCTGATCTTCCAGCTCGCGCAATGTTGTCGAGATTGCGTCGATCCCGTCTTTACAGATATAGGCGAGACCTTTTGTGGTATAGTCCCAATCCTCAGGCAGCGAAAGCATGAGGGACATCAGACCCTTTGCTTTCAGGGACAGGCGCGGATTTCTTAAATGGTGGTTGCTCATGACAGTAAAGTCTCTTGTTTTTTCAACTCTGAAAACAGCCATGTGTTATTCTCCTTCCTTCAAAATTTTTTGATATTGATATAGTTGTAGCCGAATCTCACGATCCCTAATGCGTTCAACACTAAACAGAATCTTGTTATGTCAACGACAGCGGGATCAGCCAGATCAGAAAAAGAAAAGTGATCCGAACCCAAATACAGGTCTTTCGCAGCACAGAATAATGTGTATGTATCCGATGACAAAACCTTTGGCTTGATTTTTCCAAAAGATATGTCATTCATGTTGATATGGCTCCATGCAGATTTCCAGAGCCGTTCATCAGCCGTGAGAAGATACACGGCAGCTAAGAGCTTGGAATTCTCGTGATTCAACTTCAAATAACAGTTGTTAAAAACAGATTGATGTGCAGAATCGTAAAAGACCGTCGGATTGCTTTTCTTCCTTTTACAGATCCTGATGTAGTGATTGACCCTTCTAATCAATCTCTCATGATCGATCTCAAATGCTAAGTATCTCCATACGGCAGACAGAGAAGCACATCCGCAACACACCTTCTCCGGTGTGTATTGACACACCTTATACTTGCAGCCCGACTTCTTTTCATAGTCGAGGCAATAGACACAGCTAAAGTCTTTTTCGGTATATAGCTTTCTCCCTGTCTCTAACAGCATTTCGTCCTTGTGATCATCACACAGAGCGATAAACCCGTCCAGACCGTCAGGTGCTTTTTTGACTTCACTCATAATACCCCTCCTTTCGATTCGATGTTTTTAATTGGTATTAGTCAGATTTTAATAAGAAAAAAACGTCCACTTTTCATAGTGAACGCAAAATGTCGGATTATATATAAAAAGGGCACTTCATTCCGAAAAATGAAATGCCCTTTTAAGATTTTTTGTCTTTACCTTTACAGCCCCCTTTTCTCGACAATTCTCTCGCTGATAATCAACTGTTGGAAAAGGAATTGAAAAACAGCGACAAACGCAGAAAGCCCCTTGAATACTGGCTTTTTTCCGTTTGTCATTATTATACCGTAACGGCATACATTCGCTACACGCTGTATCGAGGGCGGTATGCAAGCAAAGGTTTTACAACATATACTTGGACATACTGATATTACCGTTACAATGAATACCTATTGCGACGCGTTTGAGGAATTTAGCGACGAGAATCTTTTAATGGCAGATTGCTATTTGAAAGATAACAATTTACTGATAGCATGATGATTGCAGAGTTTTACTATCACTTGTACTATCAGCGGTCGAAAAACCCAGTATTTAAGCCGATGTGAACTTTCACTCGGACCATCCGAAAAGTCCAGGAAACATCAGTGTTTCTTGGACTTTTTCTTTTTGTCTGAATAGATTTTATTATACCTTATCTGCTGTATTGACCTCTCACTTATTTTCAACTCTTTGGCAAGCAGTCTGTAATCTGAAAAACAAATCGGCTGCTGCCCGTTGTCAACAAAACTATCAAATAGTGCCCCGATAGTTACTGTTTAGTAACTATCGGGGCAAAGTTATCTTACATTATTCTGTTTAGTAAGTAAAATCACTCGGACTTCTTCTTACGGGCAACGGTGAAGAGTACGATTGCGAGAGCGAGTACAACCGCAGCGCCGAGGGTGAAGATCAGAATACCCATACCGCCGGTGGTGGGCAGGTCAAACTGGCTGGAGGGGTTGTTGACGGTAAGAGCGAAAATGCCGGTGTCCAGCTTTTCAGGGGTATCATTGTCATACTCAGGATGCGGATAATCGGGATCACCATCATAACTACCATCTCTCGGATTTACAAGTTTATAGGCATCCTGTTCGTTCTTATATTCTTCGTTATAATCAGGGTTATCAGCCTGAACCATCAGATTCTCACCGGCGCCGTTGATCATAGCACCAACTACACCGTAACCATCGTCGGTCACAACGATGGTGATCGGGGACTGGAGGGTGGTGTAACCGGTAACGGAACCGGACTCGGTCAGGGTGTAGGTGCCCGCGGAGAGACCCTTGACCTGCAGAGTGCCGTCGGTGGGTTTAAGCGACATCTGCGTAGCAGAAGCAGCGTGATCGTTGGTAACGGTATAAACACCGTTGGAACCGGTAGCAGAAACGTTGTTTTCGCCCTGCTTCAGAACGAATCTGAGGTTCTCAACAGAAGGAGTGCCTGTTACCGCCTGACCGTCGAGGAGCTTGGTGAGGTTCATCTGATAGGTATAAACGACCGGAATCTTCTCTTCGGGGATATCAACCGGAGTGGGATCATAAGCATTGTCATCCGGGCTGTTCTTATACTTGAGCTGAGCGGTGTTGTTATTGCCGTCGGTGACAGCCGCATTGGTGTTGACTGTTGCCTGATACACCACATACAGGTTTCTGCCGAGATAATTAATGTTGTTGGCTACACTATATACAGCGTCAAGCGGAATCTCTACTTTAAAGTGCTGGTCATCAGTTCTGGTTTTGATAACGGAAGAAGTGATATCAATATCACCGGCAAAAACTTTCATCGCGGAAAGGTTCGTATCGGAGAAAGTAAGACCGTTGGAGAGAGTATCGGTAATCTCAACGACCTTTACACCGGAAGTGGAATCCATCTGATCGATCACGCGGTTGTCATAATTCGGAACCTGAGACTGGATCTGATAGTTGACGGTATCGCCGACAGAAAGGTTGGTCGAATCAGAACCGGTATTCGCAGTCGGAGCAGTCTGAGCCGCAGTATACTGTTCATCGGTCAGGATGTTCTTGTCTATCTCCATCTTCATGTTCTTCGGATATGCGTTGACAACCTGATTATCTTCAAGAATCGCAACGAGGAAGGACTGGGAAGAAGCGGAATAGCCGTCGGGGACGGTCGTCTCTTTGACGAGATAAACGCCCTTGTCAAGGTTGGTAAAGGTTGCTTTACCATCTGAATCGGTTGTCGCTTCAGAGGAAGCGGTGGTTGTGTTAGTGATGCCTTCCAGAGTAGAAATAATACCCTCTAAGTCATCGGTGTCGCCGTAGGTGACATACTTGTTGGTCTCGCCATTGACCGGAGTGAGGTCGGTGTCGGCATAGCTTTGAACAGCAGAGTTAGAAGCATAGGGCGCGGTGAATGAGAAGTACTGGTTAGGAGCGGTACCTTCAAATGTCATAACCTTATAGGCTGTGAAGCCTGCACCTTCAAGACCGCCTGTTGTGTTGCCTTGAGCAATATTTTTGTACACATTCAGAGTACCGTCGCCGGTGCCGACAGCAACAGTGCTGGCAGCAGAGAAGCTGACGACTGTCATCGCAACGATCAGCAGCATAGCTAACATAATAGCAGCAAATTTTTTCATCATCAAATCTCCTTTCATAGTATAAATCCTAAATTTTGAGAATGAAGGGGTTTGCTCTCCCCTTGGCCGATGCGGGCGTAAGCCCGAAGTGTTTCACATAGAGTTATATTTCGCTAAAGCCTTTCCAAAATGTTTTGGGCAAAGGCAGGTTTGCCATAGCGTTTTTTTAAGGAAAACACTTTGGAAAAACCTTAGGGCCCCGGGCAGAGGCAGCGCCCCTGCCCGGGGGAAATGAGTCCTGAAATCAAAGAATTGTTAATCCGGTAAAGCGTAATTTTGCTTTACCGCTGAATCGGACTTTCCGGTCATCCGAATCAGGCAGCGTTTCTCTTCTTGCGCAGAACGGTGATGAAGATGATAGCGCCTGCCATCAGGATACCGCCGCCTACGGTGAACAGCCAGAGACCGAGACCACCGGTGGTGGGCAGGGAGAAGAACTTAGCCTTGGGGTTGTTCACTTCGAACTTGAAGTGACCGTCGGTAGGATCGTTGCAGGTAACAGCATTGCCGTCAACAGTAGCGGAAACCTTAGCGATAACCTTGGTGCTGTCGGTGGGGTCTTTGACCTCGGAAACAACAACGGTCAGAGGAGCGGTGAGGATGGAGTAGCCGTCTGCGGTCTTGGTCTCGGTGAGGGTGTAGGTACCGTCCTTGAGACCGTTGACATTCAGCACGCCGCTGTTCAGCGGAGAAATGTTAGCGGTGAGCTTGTTAGCATCGACAAGTACGGAAGCGGGCACATCAGCGTCAGCAGTATAATCCGCAGCGGTCGGATCTACGCCGTAGGTAGCGGGAACTGCATAGGTATTGTCACCGTTAGTGATCGTACGGCCGGTCCATACAGTGTACTTCTTGGCGGTAGCATCATAGGTGAAAAGGACAGGATCGGAGCCCTTGCTGAGCGTGAATACAACATCGTTCGCCTTAGCAGCGTCAGTAGTGTTGTCGAACAGCTTGGTCAGATCCATCGCATAGGTATAAACGTCGTTGTCGTCATCAGTATCGGTGTCTGTCGGAGGTTTGGTCGGATCGGAAGCCTCACCCTTCTTGGAGGTAGGATCGTTGACGAACTCAATCTGCATGGTGTTGTTCTGGTTGGTACCGGCAACAGCATTCTCGTTGACCTGAGCAGAGTAGGTCAGAGTGATGGTCTGGCCCTGATAATCGTTCAGAGCTGCCCACGCAACATCAACAGTAACGGTCTGACCGTTCTGAGTGAGGGTGTAATCGCCGACGGTTTTGCCAGCGGCAGAAGCAGCAGCATAGTTGTAGGTGACCTGCTTAACAGCGGTAGAGGTCTCGCTCGCCTTGTCAACGATGGTCTTTTTCTCGTCGCCCTTGTCCAGAGTGATATCAGCAGGATCGCCGGAAACCTTAACTGTCAGAGAGTTGGGCAGGAAGGTAAGTCCGTTGGAGAGGGTATCGGTGAATACCATGTCGAGGTTGTTGAAACGGGTGATGCCGAAGCCTGCGGGATCGTTATCATACAGAGCCATCGCGTCGGTTACCTGATAGTCGGGATAAGTAGTGGAACGGCCATAGTTGGGAACGGCTACGGTAACGGTGTAGTCAACGATGTCGCCTACCGCATATGCGTCGGAAGAATCGTTGGTATTGGTATCCGCTACAGCGGAGTCAATGCTCTTGTCAACGTCGATCTTCTGGTTCTTGGGCAGAGCAGTCACATCATAGACCCATGTATCGGTAGAACCGTCGAAGGTAGGAGCGGAAACGAGGAACGCCTGAGTGGTAACGATGTAGTTATCGGGAACTACAGTTTCCATGACGAGGTAAACGCCGGGGTTAGCGCCGAGATTGATGGTAGCGGAACCGTCAGCTGTTGTGGTAGCGCTTGCATCACCGCTGAGAGTACCGGCAACCTTCTGCATGATGTTGATCTCTTTCTCAAGCTCAGAAGTGGTGCCGTAAGAGGTGTACTTGTCGTTGGCATCCTGAATAACATTGCTGAGGGTGATACCCTTGCCGGCAAAATCAGTGGTGAAGTCATAGGTCTTGGTAGCCGGATCATAAGCCAGAACCTTGAACGCGGTGAAGGTAGCGCCTGCAACACCTGCATCAGCAGCAATAGAAGCGTCAACGTCAACGTCGTCGCCGTTCTTGACGACCTTCGCGGGGTCAAACTTATGGATGGTGATAGTGTTTGCTCTTGTTCCGTCGATCACGGGAGCATTGGTGGGAACGGCGTCATCAGCTGAGAACGCCGGGATAGTCATTGCGCAAATCATCAGTGCGACAACAACTAAAGATAATAGCTTTTTCATGATTTTTCTCCTTTGCTAAAATGGTTTTTGATTTCAGGGATAGTTACCCTATGTGAACTGTTTTTGAATGGCGAACCATTCTGTATCCAACCCCGGAGCGGATGGCCGCCGCCCCGAGGATTGAAAATAAATTATTCTCTCTTATCCGTGTTGTGCGGGATAAGATTTTTTGCAGGAAGCGTGACCGCCTGGAGCTTGTCTCGCTTCTTGAACACTAAGATGAACGCTATGGAACCGAGCAGGAACAGCGCCAGACCGATCAGCAGATTCCACAACAGATTGTCGCGTGCTTTACCGGTGAGCGGCAGATCGAACTGCTCTTTGTGGTTGACCACGTTCATGCCCAGGTGCTTGTAGCGGATGTACTCCTCATCCTGCGACTCGATGTAATCTTCGTTGAGCAGAAGCGCATAATCGGCGTTGCTCTGCGCGAGCAGATCGGTGCTGATGGTGTACGGCAGGTTGAACTCGATCGGCTCTCCGAAGAGCACATAGTCATCAAGCGTCTCGATCTCGGTGATACGGTAGCGACCGTCAATCAGCTTGGGCAGCGAGATGTTGCCTTCGGCGTCGGTATAGTAATAATCGCCTTCATTGATGGTAACTTCACCGTTGACCTCACGCCCTGTAATATACCAGCCCTGTACCTCGTTGCTGTAGTCAATCTGAGTGGTCTGGTTCTGGCGTGCGGACTCACCGGTTTTGATGTTGAAAAACACGAGCTTTTCTGTATCCTTCGGGACGCTGGCAACGTACATTTCCTCACCGTAGTCGTTGGTGTGATCGAGCGTCATCTCAATGCCGCCGGCACCGGACGGATTTGCGCCGCCGATGGTCTGGACATAGATCTTGCCCGTCCAGCCGTAGTTGTTGGTAAAGTAGATATTACGGTTCGGGTTATCCTCGGCAGAGGTGTTGCCGGAGTAGACCTCGGTTGTCGTATAACGGTTTTCACCGTCAAGACCTGTTGTTCTATAAATCTTGCCGATCGTTCCTTCAATGTTGGCTGTCTGTTCACCGGATCCGTTGTTATTGAAAATTACGCCGGTTGTATCATCGGGAATATCCACGTAATATATCTCAGTATCATCGATCCGAGTCATCGGCATGCCTGGCCAGTCGGTTCCGGCTGTAGCACCACCCCAGCGGTGGAGCGAGACGCTTGACCACTCGGGAGAATTGACAAAGTATACGCGCTTTGTGCCTGCGGATACAATATCCGTATTGACTCTGTATTTATTTCCGTCCTTCTCGGAAGAGAGTGCAAATACGGTACTCCCTGTCAGCGTAGAGTAGGTAATATCAACAGTCTGGCTGCCATTATTATTGTTGAAGATCAAGCCTGTCATATCTGTCGGGATCAGCGTCGACCATAGGGTATCTGTGAGCTGCCTCATCGGATATCCCGGCCAATCTCCAACACTGTACGTTCCGCCCCATCCATAGGCATAAACATTTTCCCAGCCTTGGGTGTTGACGAAGTATACCTCGCGGAAGGAACTTGCATCGCTTCCTTCACATCCGATCTTACCATCCTCTGACGTCAGGGTATAGATCGTATCGGTCGTCTTAAGTGCATCGCCCTCGATGTTGGAGGTCTGCAGACCGTTATCGCCCTCTTTGTTATTGAAGATAACGCCATTCGTTCCCTCGGGAATATAAGCTACATAGACGTTTCCGCCGGTAGTATTTGTAACGACTCTTCTCAGCTCGACTCCCGGCCAAGAAGTGTTAACTGAGTCACCCCAGTAGTGCATATTGATAAAATCGGAACCGGTCTTGTCGACGACATAGGCAGTTCTGTAATTGCCGGTTGGAACCTCTTCCGCCTCGAACTGCTCAACTACCGCTGTACCCCACGAGTCGGCTGTGTAGTCGCCCAGCGTACCGGGCGTTGTAAAGTTGGTGTCCATGACCTTGGTTTCGAGCGCCGTACCCTCGGCTACAGTCTTGTACTTGACAGGGTACCACAGACCGTCGTTGGGGTTGAGGAATTCGGCGAGGAACTTTACGCCCTCGAGTTTTTCCTCGGCGTCATTTGTCTTATCAATATCAATAGAGTACTGGTAGCCGATGTCCCAGATAGAACTGAAACCGGCATTCTGGAACAAACGCGTGTAGAGATAGTTTTCATCGGTAGCGTTTGTCATCGTCTTATTGTTATTGTTGGAATATACCAGGCTGTTGGACGGCATGTAGATGCCGGAGATCGCATAGGTAAAGCGTTTCTCTGCCTCGATCTGCTGCTCAGGATTTGTCTGGGTCGCTACAGCGAGGTTGCGGGTCGTGTAACCGTTTGTGATAACACTCGGCTCGCTGCGCCGCTCATTGACCTCTCTGAGCTTTGTGGTCCCGCGCAAATCGGTAAACGCAACCTGTTTGGAGTCATTTCCGACAACATACAGGTCACCGTCAGTCGGACTCATAAACCTGACTTCATAGTAACCGGATTCGATATTGCTGAATTTATAGAATCCATTGGTATCCGTTGTCGTTCTGGAACCGGTATCAACATAATTCGAGGATGTGACGCCGGTATCGGGATTGGTTACCTGAATCTGCCTGTAGAGCTGTACCTCCATATTCTGGAGCTTGGATTCATTGCTGTCGATGATACCGTCGCCGTCGTTATCGAGCCACGCGAAGCCTGTCAGGTCACGGGATACGATCGCGGTACCGACCGGACGACTCATTCCGGCATCCTCGGTGTTGGTTGCCTCGGTAGCACGGATGTAGTAGAATGCGTCGTTTGAATAGTAGTCGGTGATCTCTCCTTCAAAAGCAAAGGTGAACTCGACAGTGATCTCCTGACCTGTCGCAAGCTGCATACCGCTGATGCAAACTGCGGTGGCATCATTATCCAATGTAGTCTCGCTGCCGCCGTCGAAGAACGTTGTGTAGCGTCCGGGCGCATATTTCTGGAGAGATTGCTCTGCGTGCCCCAATGGCGTCCATGACACTCCATCCGAATCCTCGATGAAGCCCGACTCGCTCAGCGTCAGGTTTTTCGCCGCTTCTTCGTTGGTCGTGACGAATGTTTCTCCGTCCTCCGTCGTTGTCTTTTGCAGCCAGTTCTTGACTTGCTCGCTGTTCGTGAAATAGATCTCTCGGACGTCTGATTTCGAGCTTTGCTGCACTGTTACCGCTTTCAGTTTAAACTTCAGATCATTATGACTGTCAGCCAGATTGGTGGAGTTGATCCTGCCGCTCGCGGGATTGTATCTCACGTCTCCGTCAAAGGGAAGGATATCCAGGATCGCAAAGTCAACGAGAAGCTCGGTATTGAAGTTGGTGTACTTGATGGTGTAGGTCAGCATGTTGTCGCCGGCGGTCTCATACTCGGTATTGACCGTCTTGGTGATACCGGGTTCGACCAGCTTGATGTCGACATACTTGCTGTCCTGCATATAACGTCCGTCTGACAGTACCCAGTTGAACTGAACCTCATAGTAGCCGGTATCGGCAGCGGTGAAGTTTGCCAGACCGGACCACTTCTTATAGTTAGACGCATACGCGGTGGTCGCGTTCGTATTATTTGAGAAGTAAACAGGAGTGGTGCTGTATGAACCGTCGGGGTTCATGATGTGATTGCCGTTCTCATCGGTATTGACCTTGAAGATCTTGACCAGAACCTGAGCGTCTTCTTTCTCGTCTGTCTGATTGCGGTCATAGGTAGAACCGATGATAGACATGTTGTTGAAATAGCCGGCGTTAAGGTTTACTGAGGTACGCCTGGAAACATTGTCAGGATCTCCGAACTCGGCAGTATCGTTATAATTATAACGCAACTTATCCCTTTCAGTTTCTTCGCCGGGCTTCGTATTATACGTCGAGCTCATCGCAAAATATCTATGGCCGTCTAGCGATATTAAGTCATCGTTGTTCTCATCTGCTGTAGAGCTGTTACGTACATTAGGGTCATCGTCATCACGTACACCGGAGCTATCGTAATGGGCAATCTTCTGATCGTTATAGTTATTATAGATACCCAGACCAACCTTATCGGTGGAAAGGAACGCGGAGGTCATTGCATAGTTATAATATCCGAAAGAGAGTTCGTCAATATCTTGCGTGAATTGCTGAGAAATAGCTTCACCGTATGATCCATCATCCATAATCGGTTGATCTTTTACCAGCGCCATAAACGAATAATTATCGCTGGCATAACCAGTGGTATTGTAATTTAAACGGACGGAGTTAGTGGCGTTCGCTTCGTCGCCTGCCTTCTGGACAACGTTGACGTTTGCGTCAACACCCGCCTCCAGATAGGACGAGGGGATCAGACGGATGTCGCGCGAGCCGACAATGAACTGCGTATTGGAGTCAAACACCGTGCTCGGCTCCCGATCCTCGCCGTTAGCGGCTCTTGTTTCCAGATTCTCTTTCCAATAAAGGATATCATAGTCGAGCGCTTCGACCATGCTCTGGTAAACCTCGTCGCTGGTATCATTTTTACGCTCTGTCAAATAGGCATAAAGCGTGAACTCATTGACCTTGCTGCCCTGATACGGGAAAGCTGAGCACAGCTGCAGGAAAAGCTTTTCGTAACGGTCAAACTTTTCCTTATCATCTATGTAATTGTTATAGGTCAGGAATTGCTGCTGCCAGTTCTTATATTCGTCAGAATATCCGTAGCCTACAGTGTTGATTTTCAGCCACTTCTTACCGGGTGCGAACTGTTCCACATAGAATTTTGTAAGAAGCTGGTTGGAACTAAGCACAAAACCGTCGTAAGCGTCTTTCTCATTTCCCGAAAGCTGAACAGCGTCATCATGGGTTAGAGTTCTGTTCTTCAGATCGATAATATCCGCTGTAAATGTACCTTCCATCGTACTGCTGCGAGTTATCGTTTCCTCATTTTTCAGATAACGTTCTCTCATGCTGTAAGCCAGACCGAATTCATCCGCATTATAGAAGCCGTCAGTAGTGTTGCGGACCGCATCGCTCTCTACCATCAGACCGCGCTGCTCGCTTCCGGAACCGTAGGTGAAATAGAAGTCCGAAGTGATATCGCGCACGGTATCATATACGGTAACGTTCTCCTGATCCGAGAACATATTCTGGTCGAACAGCTTGTTGGTAGCCGCTACGTACCATTGCAGCTCCTCTTCGTTGAGCTCGAAGATGTAGCTGCCGGCATTCGCGCCGTTGTAGGCGGTCACGTCGACTACCCGATGCGTGTCGGGGTCAAAGAAGATGTCGATGTCACACTCATTTTTATTCCACGAAGCCGTACTCCTCGCATCGTCGGGATAAGCGACGGTGACGATCTGGTTACCGATCGCCGGATAGGACAGGTCCCATGTGCCGCCGGCGGAAACCTTGAAGCTGAACGAGGTACCGAATTCCGTTTCGCTCTTGATATTGGTGACACGGTAAGGCTCGGAAAGATGGAGTCTGCCCGTACCGTCGTTAGCAGGAACCAGCAAGCCGCGGCGTGCCGACGGCAGATAGTTGCCCGACCAGTTGTATTCTGTCAGCGCTTCTTCACCGAGAATCGTGTAGAACGCGGGCTCCAGAGAACCCGATACCAGATAATCCTGACTTTCGCTTTTGCTGATCAGCTCGCCCGTCGATCTGTTGTAGATCGCATAGCCGTCTGCTTCGGTCAAGTCATGGGTAAAGCCGGTATGATCAAAGGCGTAGATCAAAACCTGGTCTGTCGTCTCATCGTATGCAATATAGAGGTCATAGCTGGTACGCATTTTTGTCAGCTCGATCAGCAGATTGGGCTTGTTATCATCGTTGCCGACAGGGATGACCTTGAAACCGTAACACCAGATCGGATATCCCTCGTCGCCCCATTCGTCAAGGGTAACGTTATCGTTTGGCGTTACGTCATAGACCCATTTTTCAAATCGCTGTGTACCGTTGTTGAAGAGCATGAATGCGGGCTGAGCATCCTCGTAGTTCTTCTTCCATTCCTCTACGCCGAGCACGCTGGCGAAAGCGGCTGAAGCGGTGATGACGTAGTTCTTAGTATCCAATGCTGTCGGCGGATTGACATCAATCGTGATCTTACAGTCGGCCTCAGAAGAAGGATCGAATCTGACAGTGACCTTATCGGCAGGCTGTACAAGGTTGAAGGTATAGTTGCCGCCCTTTGCATCGCCATAGTCAAGACCGGACTCCCATGTGTTGCCCGCTACGACCTTGAAGCTGTAGGAGCCTGCAGGCAGCTGACCGTCCGTATAGCCGAGATAGCGGAAATTGATCTCATCGAATGAGTACTTGAAAATGCCCTCATCCTCAGAATCTACACCCATAAGATAGTCCGGACTTGTTAACCAGCTGTCACCGAAGAGCTCAGACACGCCGGATAAGCCATAGGAGTCATAATGAGCACTTTGATCATCTATCGAGATCAAAGAGGCGATCTCCTCATCATCACAGGTAACGCTGAAACGCGCGTTACCGATATTATTCGGGAAGTAATGTATCGTCAGGTTCAGCGAAGAAGGTGCGCCGGAGTCCGGAGGCGTATCCAGATAGAAGCACTGGTTAGGACCTTCATCCACGCCGTCCTTGATGATTTTATATGCATAGTTTTTCGACCACATATCATTGCCCGAAAGGGTGAAATGATAGGTGTATTCCGTCTCATCGGAGTTGGGATCCATCAGACCTGCGCGAGCCGCCGCCTCCAGACCCTCAGGGCTGTTGACATACCAGTGGGCGTTGACACCGATCTGTTCGGAGTGTGCCAGAACGGAAAAGCCCTCGACGCCGCCGCCCTCTCTCTTGACAAAGTGCTCGCCGCAGTTGTAGGCGACCGCCTTGTTGGCATTGTCGAACTGCATAGTGAGCTTCTTGGTGTTTTCGTTGAACAGGAAAGTGACCTGTGCGTCCTCAACGAGCTTCAAGCTCATGTTGGAGCCTGCGGGAACGCCGTCAGCGCCCCACTGGGATTCATCCGCCCAGGTGCTGTGAGTAACCTTGAATTCATAGGTACCTGCGGGACAGTTAACCGCCAGCTTATAGATGCGGTTATCATCATCGCTGAGCGAAGCGTCATAGCGCAGTCTCGCGGTGCCGGCGCCGTCCACGTCTTTCTCTTTCCAGTTGGGGAGCGTGACGCCCGTCTCGGCGTTGGTTGCTCCGTTTCCTTCGAAACCGCCGGCGAGGATATACGGCGTCGGATCCTCCTGATACTCCGCAGGAGGCGTATGCCATGTCTGGCGTGTCGTCTCGCCGCTCGGAGTCGTCACATCAGCGTATAATGCATAATAGTCGGTGTTAAGACCGTTGAACGCAAAGTAGATCGTCGCGTCAGAGTTGGGCACCGCGACCTCAAGCTCACAGGCGTCGTCGCTCTTGGCAAAGCCTTCTTTACCGTAGGAGAACGCCATCGAGTCGCCGGCGTTGACCTTAAAGGAGTATTTATCAGCGGACAAATGCGTATAAGTAATCGACCAAAGCGCAACGTCCTTGCCGTTGATCTGCATCGTTCCGCTGCGCTGCATGGCGTTACGGTCGAGAGAAGGTACGTGGTCGGAATCCTGCTTGTCCGCGTCACCGGTCTTGGTGTTCATCGTCAGATCCCAGTGGTCGAGGAAAACGGTAGCGGTAGCCGCCTGGGAATAGCGGTACGCCTTGACGACTTCGGACATCTGCGCCGCGGCTGTCAGGTCGACAAAGTCGGTCTGCACCTGCGGCTTGTAATCCTGCTTGGTATAACGGTTGCCGGTCGTGTCATCGGTCACATCATACGGATCGCCTATAGGCGTCGGCTGAACCGAAGCGAGACTGAGAACAGGCTTCTTGTAGGCAGAAACTGTCGCCGTAGTTATTGTAGTATCACCGGATGGCGATGTTCCGGAATCCGAAATAAAGAATACAGAGCCTGCAGCATTTTTTCCTGATATATTATTGTCGATATCAGAAGTATCGACCTGTTTGATGGATGACTTAGTCAAATCAGCGACCATCATGGAGGAAATCTGTGGATAATACTGCTGGGTATATGTCCAAGTGGTGCTCGCCGCGCCGCTTGAATCCATGTCGGTCATATCCGTCAGACCGAGCATGGTCATCAGTTCCGCGCCTGCATAGGCAGCAGGATTTGCGTCATAATCAGCCTTGGGTATTTCATCTGAACCGTCGGCAAGAACGTAGTTGCCACTGGCAGTTACGAGCTTTTTTGTATCACTTTTTGCAGTATAGACACCGCGCACGCCCGCAACAGAAAACGCTCGGTTGCCACTCATGTTTTTCGGATCAATTACCGGTTCATTGGATGAATTGGTGTTACACACCGCCATACCAACTGCCATTTCTCTCATAGCAGTAGTTTGCATATCATAATAGCAGTTATAATAGTTTCCGTGCCAATATCTCAATCCGCTATCACTTGCGCTACTGGTATTGTAACCAAACACGTGATATCGGTAGCGATCAAGATTAGAAACGCCTACAAAACCGCCCGTTGGGTAATAGTCGAATACGGTGTGACCATCGCTGATAGTCGAGCGATCGGTTGTCGAACTGCCAAATGTGCTTCCGAAAAAGTCACTCTTTTCATATTCTTTTGCTTTATCCAAATCTGTAACGGTAAGAATATTGCCTACCTCTCCGGCAGCATAGCAATTAACAAACCACGAACCCTGTCCGGTGTAAGTATTTCCCGCTACACTGATGGTTGAAGTATCATTGGTATAGTTATCGTCCATTCCTATAAATCCGCCGCAATACTTGCCGGCATAGTCCATACCTACCATTGCCGTAGTAAAACAGTTTTTAAACACCGAGGATCCCTTGGGAGTACTACTCCCCTGATTTCCATCCGTGATTGCGATCTGAGACTTTGTGTAATTCCTTCTGCCGTTGGTCAATCCGACAAATCCACCCATCGCAACGCTGCCCTCTACAATACCACTGGAATAACAATTCTCATAAGAATTATTTACAGTATACTGTCTTCCAGACGCGTCATCGATCATAGGCGGAGTTACGCCTGCCAAATTGACGTCGGCTGTTCGGCCTATAAAACCGCCGGTGTTATTTTCGGCATATATAGTATTGTTCGTATAACAATTCTTTACACGCATTCCCGTTCCGCAAGAGATGAGCGAACCTGAGTCGGCTCCAAGCGAAAACAGTACGCAGTCGACTGAGGATGAATCAAAAACCATAAATGGGTATGTGAAATTTGTCGTCCTCATTACCAGGTTAAAAGCATCATCAGGAAAATCGACGTCATATTTTTGCTTATCATTGTTACTACTGTAGCTTGTCGAAGAAATAAACGAAGTCAATCCGCCTACATGTTGACCGCCAAACATAACGCCCTTTTCTGTTGAGCAGTTTTTTATAAACTTATTTCCCCTGCTTCCGTTTCCGCTTGGAACAGAGGGATGATATGTTTGATTGGAACGGCCGATAAGTCCTCCTAACCCCCAGCTGCCATCCGCTATGGTCTGCATATACGATCCAACAGAATGTACGTTATCGATATAGAATTTAACGCCCGTTTGAGCCATGAGCAGACCCATCTGACTGGAATGGGTATATGTGCTGGAATTAGATTGATCTGCTGTACCCGTATAAAGAAGCATCGCGGATTGAAATCCGAGATTTTTGCACACGAAAAATGTCGGCGCATATGAAAACAGCCCAACGCCGTAAGCGTTATCACCCGCAATTCTCATATTATATACGGTGTGACCATTGCCCTCGATATAAACCATTTGTCCATATTGTCCAGTTGTCGAGCTCCGAAGAGAATCTGTTCCGTAAGCAGTAAATGGCTCAAAAGAGTAATTTGCGCCGTTCATATCAATGTCCGTTTGAATATCAATATAATAATTATAAGATGTGTAATCAGAATTATTATAACGATAATAAGCATACGACTGAACAGAATAAAGGGCACGATAGAATTCTGTTGCATTCGTTACCGGTAAATATACGTAATAGTTGGTTCCGATCTTTCTGTAACCGGGCGCGTAGTAGCTTTGATAATATAAAGATGTCGTTTTCGTGCCGTCCCAACGGCTGACAGTTCCGTTAGATACACCTTCGTCCGTATCGACCCAGTTGAAATAATCATTACCGGTTTTCACGACAGCCCTTCCATTGCGAATATAATAATCAAGGCTTTCTGAGGTTGTATAATTAGTCGAATTGGGAGTATTCAGGTTCCCGCCGTTATAAGAGAATATTTCGTTCTGAATACGGGAAAACTCTGCAAGCTGATATTCGTTGATATCGGCATACTGCGTCTGCGATTCGGCGGCGCTGGCTTTCAGCGTGAACAGATCAAAGTGCAGATCGAGCGCAACGAACACAGAAAGCACGATCACGATGGCAAGCGCCAGCGAGACAGCGCGCTTCGCTGTCTTTCGCAAACTCCCTATCAGTTTTTTCACATTAATAAATCCCATAGTTTTTACTCCTACTACTTAGACATACAGAGTGTTAACTTAATTCATCGAATCGAAACCGGATACAACCCGTAAAATGATCGTCGAACGACCGTTATCAAAACGCAAAACGGCGCACTACGCCCCTTGTTCAGGGACGCACTGCGCCTGTTTCTGCTTTATTATACGTATATAACTGTAAAGTGTTAACGGAGAAGCTGTGACCGACGCTTCTGAGCACACATACATACATACATAATTGTCGCACCGGCCGGCATTCCTGTCAACTCCTTTTCTGAAATAATTTGGTATATTTTTGAATAACGTATAGTTTTCTTCAAACTAAAAAGAGCAAAATAGCTAATACTATGCAACAATAAATAAAAACAATTAAAAATTAATAAAAATCCATTAAAATTTTATAATAATTATACTAAAAAGTCAACATTTTTTCACTAGCTAAATTGTATAAAATTGAGGTTTGTTTTTCGTCAAAACAACCAAATTCGTTTCTTGTTTCTCTCAGAAAATATGATATATACCTCACAGTGGAATGACACAAATTGGGGGCTGCCGCGATACTTAACGCGGCAGCCCCTTTGAAAATACATTATTCTGTTTCTTTTTTACGCCTTCGTTTTATCAGTCGGCGTTTAGACGTCAAAGCAAACAATACGACCGCCAACAGGACAAGAAACGCAGGAATCGCATATGTCAGTATGGTTTCCGCCTGAATAAACTTCTTGGATTCGTCAGCGCCGTCTACCGCTGCCGCCGAAGTTTGTATGACCTGCTGTACGTCGGAGCCGTCCTGCTGTGAACCGTCTGAACCGCTCTTTATCGCAGTGACCGCTATACCGTTTTCATCATATTCCACAGGCGGATCGTTCTCGCACCGCTCGCAGAATACCGCGTAGCGCTGATAATTATAGGGATAGGGGTGGCAGGTGATCAGCGTGACCATATCCTTGCCCTCCTGTATCAGGATCGACGGGATATCGTCGGGAGAGATGATCCTGATATCTGTCACCTTGTAGGTCAGTGTTTCCCACAGGTTATCGATATAGACCTTGTCCCCTATCGTCAGATTCTGGATATACAAGAAATACGGCCCGTTCGTACAGCCGCGGTGGCCCGCGATGACGCAGTTGGTGTTTGCACCGCCGATCGGCATCGAGGTCTTGCCCAGCTGCACCGCTCCCCAAGCCATATTGTCCCATGTTGCGCCGAGGTACAGCGGCAGATCGCAGTCCATCGCCGGTACACGAAGCTCGGCGATCACATTCTCATACAAACCGTAACGAGTCAGATCAAACTCCGCTTCCTCATACGACCACGCATCTTTCAAGCCCGCCTGATGATCGCCGTAGATTTTTTGGTTGTAATCCTCCATCGCCGCTTTCAACTCATTGAACTTGGTCTTATCATAGTTGTTGCGCTCTGCAAAAGTCAGGGAGCGGCCGCTTTTCTGATAAGGCGTCAGCTCCACGACGCCGTCGTCATTGATGATAGGCGCATCGGCAGCGTCGTTATAGACCGAGCGCACGAACCGGAAGGACTCCAGCGTCTGCTCGGCGTTCAGCGCAGTCTGCCTGCGGTTGACAAAGGGATAGGCAAAGAGCAGCGCGCCGAGCAGGAAAACCAGTACGGCGATAACATAGGAAAATGCCCTACTATGTTTTTGGCTTTGTTTCATCTTTCGATTTCTTCTTTCTTTGCTTGCCGATAGCGCGGACGATCGCCCTGACAATAATGAATATCAGCAGGATCGCGAGCATAACCGCCAGTCCCAGAAGGATCGCCTTGATGTACTCGCGGTTCCATGTGCTGTCGGCTGTCTCGGTGGTTTCTTCGATCTCCTGAGCCTCTTCGATCTCACAGCGTTCGCCTCTTACAAGCAAACGGTGGGTATTGACGCCGAAGGGTGTACAGGTAACCAGCGTGCAGTAATCCTTGTCGGGCTCGATCTGCAGGAGCGAAGAATCGTGCGGCTCAACGACGTCAATGCGGGTCACGCGGTAGGCCATCTCTTCTCCGAAGCAGGTAACATAGAAAACGTCGCCCACCTCCATCTGATTGAGATCGGAGAAAAAGCGCTGGTTGGCATAGCCCGTATGCGCTGACAAAACGCTGTGACTGCCCTCGCCGCCGACAGGCAGAGAGGAATATGCGACATGACCTACGCCGTGCGTAAGGACGTCGGGAGCCGTCCCGTGAAACACCGCCAGATTGATATTGATCTTCGGGATGCGGAGCGTCGCCATAACGTCCGTTTCGGGAATGCTGAGCTGCTCATAGTAGCCGTCCGGCTCCTTGATCAGCTCGGAGAAAGGATCGCCGTTGATCGGCCATTCGATCAGCTGCTTGTTATACTCACGGGCATCCTCTATCAGCTGCTTGTATTTGTTGGCGGGCGGGCGGGCGATATAATCGAGGTACTGAACAACCTCTTGCTCGGTGCCGAGACTATTGTACCAGTCGCTGATAAAAGGATATGCCGCCAGCAGCAGCGCCGCAAGGATCAGAAAAACTGCAACGATCCATGCGATAACGCGCTTTGCCCTGCCCTTTTTCTTTTTTGTTTTCCGACCGTTTTCCTGTACAGGCGCTTCCGCTTCACAAACAGCCGTTACACGGTCGGTATCCATATGCTTACTCACTTATCTCATCCTCGGAAACAACTTGGTCATCGGGTTTATCTTCCTGATCGGGCAGCAGCGCCGCCTGTTCTGTCTTCTTTTGCTTCGAGCGCTTTATCTTGCGCACAATATAACGCAGGGTGAAAAAGACGATCAGTATCGCCGCCAGCAACGCCAGTCCCAGAAGGATCGCCTTTTTGTACTCCTGATCCCAGGTGCTTTCGCCATTTGTCTGATCTTTCGCGAGCTCTTCTCCCTCGCCCAGATCGATTCTGGTGCCTCTGATCAGGAGACGGTGGGTGTTTACACCAAACGGATAGCAGGTCACCAGCGTACAGTAATCCTCGTCGGGATCGATCTGCAGAGAACCGGTTTCCTCGGGGAGGATCACGTCCTTGGCATATACTCTGTATGCCAGCTTTTCTTTGAGAACGGTGATGAAGAACACATCGCCCTCCTCCATCTGGTCAACGTCCGAAAACAGCCGCAGCTGCGAGTAGCCGGTATGCCCGGTCAGGATGCAGTGCGAGCCTTTTCCGCCGACAGGCAGCGAGGAGGTGCTGAGGTGTCCGACGCCTTCCTGCAGGATCTCATCCGAGGTGCCGTGGTAGATCGGGAGATTGACGTTGATTTTCGGGATACTGATACTCGCCATAACGTCCGTGTTATCGATACGCAGCATGTCCATATAATCGTCGGGATAACGGAAAACTTTCGCGAACGGATCATCGTTGTAGGTGCTTCCGATCAACCCGGCGTTGTAGCTGCGTGCGTCCCTGAGCAGTTGGTCGTAATCGATCTCGTCGAGTTTTTCAACGTTTTCTTCATAGACGACGCCTTGTCCCTGGACGTTGATAGAATTGACATAATCGCTGATGAACGGATATGCCGCCAGAATGATCGCGACGATCATCAGCAGGATGGCAACGATCCATAAGATAACTTTCTTTGCTTTTTTCGGCTTTTTTTCTTTTCTCATGCTATCACCCGGAGTCATCTTCTTTTGATCTGTTCACTGTAACCGGATCGTTGTTTTTTCTTTTGCGGCGCTTGAGCAGGACTCTGACCAGAATGATAATCAGGATGAGCAGGAACAATAATACAAAGCCGGCGATCAGCGCCTTTTTATATTCAAGCATCCATGTGCTCTCGACAACGCGATCCAAATCAGATATTGCCTGTTCCTGTTCCGGCGTATACGGTACACGTGTTCCTCGCACCAGCAAGCGGTGTGAATTGATACCGTATGGCGTACAGGTGACCAGCGTGACATAATCCTGTTCCATATCGATTTTCAGATCATCTGTTTCGCTGGGCTCTACGACCTTGATCTGGTCGATCTCATACGCCAGCGTCTGGTTCAGCACATGGATCAAAAAGATGTCGCCCTGTGCCTGCTCGGCGGTCTTGCCGCTGTCGGGGTCGGTATCGCGCGCCTTGAGCTGATTGATGTCAGTAAAGAGCCTCGCTGTGGATAAACCGGTATGTCCGGTCAACACCGCATGAGTCCCCTTCCCCCCGACCGGCAGCGAGGTGTTCTGCAGATGACCTACGCCCTTAGCGAGCACATCATCCGAGGTCCCGTGGTAAATGGGGAGCAGTACATCGATCGACGGGATGTCCACATATCCCATGACGCCGTCGCCTTTCAGATTCAGCAGACTATTGTATTCTTTATCAAATATGGGATGGAAATTCGGGTCAAACGGGTCGGTGATGATAACATGACCGTACAGGCTCTTATTATAATCCCGCGCATCGGCGAGCATCTGCTCAACGAGCGCGTCATCCGCATGATCTACATACTCCTGATATGCGCTTACCTCAGCCTGCTGGTTCAGCCCCATAAGATAGTTGCTGATGAAGGGATACAGCACCAAACCAAGGCTGATCAGTACCAGCAAGGTACCCGCGATAATCAAAATGACTTTTTTCAATACGAAGCCCTCTCTGACAGAATGTATCAATCTTTATCATTTTAACACAAAAAATTTCATAAAGCAACGGAAAAAATATATGCAATTATCAAAGCGCCTTTTCTCCCTGAAAACCTTGATAAAAGCACCTCTCCGCGCTGAACTCAAAGCGCATAGCAGAAGAGGCAAGAACGAATGATCGGTGACGCTGACGGCGATGGTGTTATAAAGATCCTTGACGTAACCGTGATCCAAAGAATACTCGCTGACTTTACTGTCCCATTATTCAATGAGAAAGCAGCAGATGCAGACGGCGACGGCTTGGATATTACTGACGTAACAAAGATGCGTTTTCTCGCAGAATTCATTAATCCCTATTACATAGGCGAAATGTCCTGAACAAAGAACAGAATATCGGATATGCAAAAGAGCCCTTCATGTGAAGGACTCTTTTTTACAATGTAAATGTCATCTTTTCTTGATGTGATAGACTACATTAATTGCAAATCCTGACAGGGAGATCATAACGGCCGTCTGGGATGAGCCGATGAGCCGGTGTTGATCCCCGTCACTCGCTGATTTCAAAGCTCGGCAAAGAGGCAAACGCGTCGCCGATCATCGTATATGACTCTTTCAGCCGCGGGGTATACGTCTGCGGCACCAGTCCGTTGAAGCCGCTGTCATACAGTTTGATCCCGCCTTTAATCCCTGCGCCGAGCCTGATTGTATCAAAGGTCGTAAAGGTAATATTGTCGCCCGCGAGCGGTGCAATACACGCCTTAGCACGTGGATTCTTGACGCCGATCAAGTACCACGCGATCCGCATCTCGAGTTTGTTGTCCGCAAGGTAAAAGTCAGCCTGTGAATCATAATCCCCGCTTTCGGGATCGGCGTTACCGTAACGCAGCAGACCGGTCTCGACATACTGCGGCTCAACCGTTACGTCCTCATCCGGAAGGTACATTTCATTGGAGGTCAGCAGATAGGAAGGGTGATAGTCTCCGCTGTTACGCTCTGCGGGCGCCGCCTGATCATCGCCGAAGATCTTTCGCAGTACCGCTTGGCGATAATGGAATACATCGCGGTATGCGTCGCACAACACACGCGTATGCTCTCTTCCGTTGATCTCGATCAGGTAGTCGACCGGCTCCGAGAATTGCAGATCGCTGTTTTTTCGATAAGTGCTGCCCTCACCCGTCACGCTGATCGGGATATAATATGTATCGCTGTCAAAATCAAAGTCATCCGGCAGCGACACCAGCAGATGCAGATATTCCGCGTCATAGCGCGCGCATACGCGTGATTCTCCGATCCCGGTCTCGCTGTTCCATTCGGAGGTATCGCCGTCGGGATACGCCGCGGCAGCGTCAAAGGCGAGAACACCGTAGCTCTGCTCTGCCGAGGACAGGTCATGCGTACGGTCAGCCGCCTTGGGAGGATAGTACATCTCCGTGTTCCACGTGCGCTTGAACCACTCGTCCTGCCACGAAAAGAGAAGTCCGCCGCAGCAGCCCGCGTCGCAGATATCCCGCGCCATTTGTGCGTCAAGCTCGCCCTGCTGCCGTTCGGTCAGTCCGCCCTGCTGATAGCCGTTCAGCCCCTGATGTGCGATCCCGCGCGAAGTGCTCAGCCCGTATTCGGCGATCAGCAGCGGAACACTGTAGGTTTGCTTCAGATCATTCAGATACGCAAGATAATTGTCCTCTGCATTGGAATACTCCGCCTGATGATTCATGAATTCGGGATAGTAAGGATAAGCGTCCACCGCCGCGAACAGTCCCGCACAGTAATCACCCGTTACAACGATCTTTTCGGTATCGACGCTGACAGCGTCCTCTTCTTCGGCATAAGGCTCGGCGGAATGGGTCAGGGTATCGAGCGTCTGCCAGTTCAAAAACGCGACCGGTATCTGACAGGAATAGGCATCGGTCTCATAGTCGATCAGGGTGTCCCCTACCTCGCACAAAAACGCCTCAAACGGCGTTGAACCCTCTGCGGTGCTCAGGTATTTGCCGCGATAATCCGCCTGATCGGGATGCGAAGCGTTGGTCTCGATCACAAACTCCGCCGGGTATTCCAGCCCGAGGATATAGCCGACCACATACTCGGAGATATCGCGGTCATACACCGCCGGATTATATGAGCCGTAGACCGTATCGTCGCTCGACCCGTGGATGATATCCAGCGTCTCGGTCACGGAGCGCTTGAATGCAGAGATCAGGATCTTATCGCTCTCGAGCGCATCAGTCAGCTCATACATCAGATCCTCCGAAAACCAGATACCTTGAATCAGGTAAAGCGGACTGTCGGCGTGTGCATCATTATAATCCGCAAAGGCACGGTAAAAGTCGGGATTCATCACCGTGAATACACGCACGGTGTTTGCGTTCATCGCGGCGATCCATGAAAACCACTGCAGATAGGTGTCGTAGGTGGTGTCGGGCGCGCTCAGATCTGTCTGCGGCTCGGTCAGTCCCATGTTGACGCCTTGAATATAGAACAGCTCCCCCTCGCCCGCGTTGGTGCGGCGATAAAAATAACCGTTATCCGCCGCATAAAAAGGCATAAAAACGCCGTGTGCGTCGGGCATCGTCATCCGTGCCCGCACACCGGCGTTCTCTGTTTTCAGATCACAGGCGGTCAGCATCAGCATCATAGCCGCCATCAAAAATGCCGCGATTCGTTTCATGCTGCCGCCTCCGTTTCCGTCAAATTATCGTTTTGCTGTTGTCCTGTACTTCTGCAGGTACTGCTGCAGCTCATAATAAGCGGGCTTAAGCCGCTCATGCCATGTCGGCAGCGTCCATTCGTCATAGGTATAGCTGCCGGACAGGCTGATCTCTTTTTCTTCGCTGCCCTTGACATAGCCAAAGCCGAGATCGAAAGCGTCAAAATCCTGCGGTACGAAGACCTGCTCCTCGCGAAAGTCGCCGATCTGCTGCTTTGAGGACGGATCCATCACGTTGAGCAGCTGCCACGGGATACGCAGCTCAACGCCGCCGACGCCGTAACAAAAGTCGGAGAGCGACGCATAGTCCTCCGCCTCGGGATTGGCGTTGCCGTATTGGAGCTTGCCGGTTTCATACGCCTTATCGGGCACCTCAGCCCCCGTACCGCCTACGGTCAGATGATAGCCGTAGCACATCAGCATCTCGTCAAAGACTCCGCTGTCCTTTACGTCCGCGTCCTTCAACAGCGGAAAGTCAGTCAGTATGCGCGACTCGACATAATGGTAGTTGAACGCGTCATAGTAACGGTCGACATAGATATGCGAGTCGTCAGCGCCATGGAGCTTGATTAGAAAGTCCGCTCCGTCGTCGAAGGTCAAATCGCCGTCCTTATAGGAGGTGTTGCCCTGCCCCGCGATCGTGTTGATCGGGATATAAAGGGTATCGTTATTGAAGTCATACCCCTCAGCCTTGACCATCAGGTAGACATAACGCTCGTCGCTGCGCACGTACAGCTCGCCCTGATCGGTGACGGCGGTCGCGTCGGTATTGTCCCAGTCGGACAGATCCCCGTCAGGATAACAAACGGTGTAATTCTCGCCCGGATCAAACGCCAGAATGCCGAAGCACTGCTCGGTGGTCTGGATGTTTGACCAGAACGGACGGCGGTCGGCGATATCGAACATGACGTTGTTCCATGTCCGCTTGAACCACTCGTCCTGCCATGTAAACATCAAGCCGCCCGCATAGCCGGTATCAAAAATCGAGTCGATCATGTCCGAGAGCATCGCGCCCTGCGCGTTTTCGTCGACGTGACCCTGATTATAGCCCATCACGCTCTCATGTCCCATGCCGCGCGAGGTCGGGATGCCAAACTCCGCGACAAGGATCGGCAGCGTATGTACAAGCCTGAGATCCTTGAGGTATGCGGTGTAGGTATCCACCTCGCCGTTCTCGTTTATATTCAGCAGATAATCCTCCTGATAGTTCAGGCTGTCCGGATAGTAGGGGTAAATGTGATACGACGCAAACATCCCCGGTCCGAAGTTGCGGAACTTGATGTTCTCGGTATTGACAGTCGCCTTATCCTCGTCAAAATGCGGCTCGTTGGGATGGCTGAGCGGATCGGTCGTGATCCAGTTGGTAAACGCGAGCGGCGCCTGGAACTGATACTGCTCGGTTTCGTGCTCGATCAGCGCGTCGCCCGCCCGGCACAAAAACGCCTCAAAGGGGGACGCGCTCTGGGTATACAGATACTGTCCGTCATACTCGCGCATATCGGGATGCTGTTCATCCGTATTGATGACCAGATTCGGGTCCCATTCGATGCCGATGATCCATCCCGCAAGCCACCGCGACACATCGGTCCGGTAGGTACCCGAAGCCTTGCCGGGGCTTTCGGGGATAACCGCGCTGCCGTGGATAACGTCTACGATCGTCAGCGCGTCCTGCGTAAAGTCGTTCAGGATCTTCTCATTTTCCGCGTAAACATCGCCCAGCCGTTCGATATCATCCTCGTTGACCCAGATTCCCTGGAACAGATAAAGCGGATTTTCGGCAGTGCTGTTAAAGTCGCTGAGCGCCAGATAAAACTGCGGGCGCATCGTCGTGTAGACGCGGATGCAGCTGCAGTTCATCTCGCTGATGTATCTGAACCAGCGCAGATAGGTCTCATAGCTGATCGTCAGATCGCCCGGGAACAGCGCCGGCTCGGAAGCGCCGATGTTGACGCCGGTCATAAAGATCTCGTTCCAGCTGCCGTTGCGGTAGACGTTAAAGTAGTTTCCCTCCGCCTTGAAGCGGTAGCTCAGGTTGGCGGCGGCGTCTAAATACTCCTCGTTAGACTGATCGACGTCGTCCTTGTCGGAATTCTCCCGAGTAAAAAGCGAGATCTGCTTGATACCGAAGGGCGCAAGCAAGCCTGTCTGCGCCAGCAGAAAGAGCACAACAATGGTCGCAATGACCGAGATAACAACCTTTTTCATTGCTCAAACTCCTTCCGCTTGATTTTGCCCCATGTCTTGCGCAGCTTACGGTATTTGAGGATACCCTCAACGCGGAACAGCGTGATCAGCTGTCTGTAGCCGAAATTCTCCAGCACCGCGTATACCGAAATCGCAATGCTCTGCTTGGCGGTCATCGCTGCGCGGTGGGTATACTGCTCCAGCACCAGACTGCCCTCGGACAGAATAACGCCCAACGATACTGCCAGCAGAAAGTATATGACAAAGAAGAACATGTTCAGCTCGCCCATGATCAGCGTAAAGGGGATCAGTACATATCCGATTGCCTCGACCAGCGCGCCGAACAGCTCGAAGATCCAGTTATACGGTACCGACAGCATCCCCACAAAGCCGTAACGCGGGTTGAAAGTCATCCCGCGGTGAGAGATCAGGGTATCCATCAGACCGATCTGCCAGCGGCGGCGCTGACTGCGGATATCGTTAAGCGACATCGGACCCTGCGTCCAGCAGATTGAAAACTCATTGAACTTGACGCGGTATTTCTTATGATTTTTGCGCATATAGCGGTGTATCCGCACGACGATCTCCATATCCTCGCCGATGGTATTCTTTTTATAGCCGCCGACGTCGATGACTGTCTGCTTGCGGAACAGACCGAACGCGCCCGATACGATCAAGAGTGAGTTAGACGCGCTCCAGAACACTCGCCCCATCAAAAACGAGCGATAATACTCGACGATCTGGAAGCGTTCGATCAGCTTTTTCGGCATCGTAAAGCCCTTGAGTTCGCCGTTGACGATCTTGGAGCCGTTGGCGATGCGCACGATACCGCCCGAGACCACCGTTCTGGAATCCTTGATGAACTCCATCGACAGGCGCAGCAGCGCGTCCTTTTCGATGCGCGAGTCCGCATCAAGACAGGTGAACAGCGGATAGCGGGAGATATTGATGCCGGCGTTGAGCGCGTCGGACTTGCCGCCGTTTTGCTTCTGGACATAGAGCAGGTTGGGATACTGCTTGCTGTAGTAGACCGCCTCGATCTTCTGTGTCGGAATCTGATAGCGGATGGAGGTCTCGATCTTGTGCATCCTGAACGCCTCTACTACCAGCTCGCCGGTCTTATCGGTAGAGCCGTCGTTGACGACGATGATCTCAAACATCGGATAATTGATCGTCATCAGCGAGCGGATATTCTGCACGATGTTCTCCTGCTCGTTATAGGCGGGAATGATCAGCGAGATCGGCAGCAAGTTATCGCTGTCTATATAGCTGTGAAAATCATCTGAGAAGGTTTTGTTATAGTTGCGGTGAACCCGCACCAGCGACACAAAGAGTTGAATGATATATATAATACTGAGCAAAAGTGTGAACGCCATGCAAAAGTAGTTGAATACAACGATAAAGCTGCGTATCGCGTTAAAAAAGCTCACAACCTGCTCCTCCTTCGATAGTATCAGTTATCGACCGTTTTGTACAGAACGTTTTTCATCGCGTCGGCGGCAAAACGGTCATAGCCGCCGAGGATCTCTTCAAGATCACGCGGAGAAATATTCATGCGGGTGATCGACTGCGCTGCCGTCTGGCGCACCCACCATTCCTTGTCGCTGAGCGCGTGTTTGACGCTTTCCAGCGCCGTCGACGTTTTCAGCAGCGACAGTCCCCTGACAGCAGAGGCTCGGATCACCCAGTCTTTATCTTTCGCGGCAATCTGCAATATCTGTTCGTCCTCGGGATAGCCGAAGGATGACAGCGCCTTGACGCAGGCGATCTTGAGCTGATTGTCGTTGCCCGAGGCGCCCTCAATATACATCGGTCGGAACGCGTCGATCTTGTAACCAGCGAGGGTCTTGATCACGGTACATTTCATATATTTGTTGCATTTCTCAAAGAGCTTTTCGGCAAGCTCTCTGCGGTCGCCGGAAAACTGGGCGAAGAACTCGTTGACAATCCTGCCCGAGTAGAGGGTATCGTTCTCTATGCTGAGCAGATAGTCGGCAACCTCATAAACGTCGCCCATATGACAGAGCGCCATCGCGGCGTTATAGGACAGGTCTCGGTCCTTGCCGCCGACGCACTCCTTGATCTTATCACGGTATTCAAAAGCATTCAGCTGAGCAAGCCTGCGGCAGGCATAGCCCTTATGATAGACGTCGCCCTCGTCAAGCATTTTTGCGTACATCCCGACGGGGTCGACATATTCGTTGATCCGCCCGATCAGACGATCCTGCGCCTCGGTGTCATCCCTGTAGGCGGTACCCTTATGTTCTCTGATCGCCTTGACCGCCATCTCATAGACGGCAAAGTCGCCGTTGATCTCGTCGGCAAGCGCCTTGATCTCTGCATTACGGCTGCCCTCGGTCGGTGCATAGAGCACCCCCTCAACATGGATATCAAGCCTTCGCCTGATGCTTTCCGTGCGAGCTGTGTTCTCATCCTGCAGCTCAGCCAGCCGATAGTGGAGTATGTACTCTATGCCTATGATCAACAGACAAAGCAGCAGTCCGATCACGCTTATCAGTTCAATCTTCAAGCTGTTATCTCCTTTTTGTCAGCTCCGGCAGATACCGGAGGCCGATTGTCATAAGCAATACTATTTTAATTATCCTTTTGCAAAAAGAATTTTTTGAGGATATCGTAGCTTTCCTTGCGGCGGGCGGTATACTCGACGGTATCCCACTTTGACCACTGATATACCTTATAGCCGGGATCGTGCTTATCCGCCGGGAACGCATACATCAGGTCGCCCTCCTTGCGTTCGCCGACCATCACCGACACCAGCACGCCGTTGGTGGTCACGGTTTTCGCGCGCTCGCCTGCAAAGGAGCTGTCATTGATGACGAGTTTTTTGGACGGGTCGGCAACGTTGAGCCATGTCCACGGCAAGCGGATATAGATGGTCGAGCCCGTCTGATAAAACTGGTTATCGCCCGAAGTAAAGCCGCCGTAGGTCAGATCCGCGACCTTGCTGTACTCGCCTGTATAGCTCTCATGCGTATACGCCGAGCCGCGGCTGCGGTCATAGCTGCGCATGACATACAGCGCCGCATCCTGCTTGTTTTCAAATCGGAGCGAGAACTCCATACCCGACAGCGAGTTGGGCGTAAAGTCCATGGCGTAGTAATACTCGCCGTCGTTGCGCTGGAAAGTATCCAGACCGACAAACAGCGCATTCGCCTTGTAATCCATTTCCTCGAGCAGCTGCAGCGTGATATACAGATATCCGCCGTCGCTGTACATCGAGATCGACTGCGCCAGATCATCGTCTGACAGAACCAAGCCCGGCGTATCGGGCGCCACGCTGTCCGCCGCGATCACGCCTGTCATCTCAGCGCTGTCGCAAGTGTTATGCCACAGATAGCTGTTCGCGGGTGAGGCGGTAAAGAACTGCATATCATCCGATATATCCGCCCAGCTGTCGTTAAGGTCATAGACGGTCGCTCCGAGGACGCCGCTGTCCTTTGCGGCACGCAGCGCCTCAGTGATATTGACGCCCTGCTCATTTTCAGAGAGCGCCTCCTGCCCGTAGGCCTCGTTGACGTCGGAGAACGACACACCCGATACCAGCACCGGCTGTGTCAGTGTTTGCAGCTCCTGCATTATGACAGAATACTTATTATAGATCGGGTCGTTCGCTTTTCCGCTGTTTAGAACCTGATCATTGTCAAGCTTCACATCACAGAAGCAGTAGTCGGTATACGTTGTTTCGGCGATATTGTTGAGCACATACGCGCCGTCGGTTTTGACGCTGCTCAAGCCCTCGATCATATCCGATACGCCGCACACTGCCGCAGGCGTGCTGTAGCCATACTGCTCATTCGACGCTTGCTCGACCGCGTCATACAAGTATGCTGCAAATCCTCTGACGCCGCTGCCGCGCACGGCATAATCACCGCCCGCATATGAGTAGGATGAAAGATTATTGATCGCCTTGACGTTTTCCTTCGTCAGCTGCGGATCGACGCTGATCCCCAGCACATACTCGGACACGTCGATAAAGTAGGTCGCTTCACCCAGCTTTTCACCCGAGGCGCTTCCGTCGCCGTGCAAGGCGCTCACAGCCGTTGTGATCGCGTCGTTCCAGCGCTCCAAGCCCTCAGCGGTCAGGTACTCCTCGGCGCTGAGCCCGTCGGGCACGCCGATCCTCTGCAAAATATAGATCGCTTTGTTGTCGGAAATCCTGTTATAACGGCTGACCGCCGCATAAAACTCGGGCGGCATCAGCGACTTGGCCTCTACACAGTTGACGCCCAGCTCGGCGGCGTCGGCGATCAAATTCTCATAGTAGGTAAAATCGCGCGAATACTGTGCCTTGCCCGGCTCCTGCGCGTTGATCGCGATCGCCTTGAGACTCAGACTGCGCCACTTTTCGTCCTCCAGTATCTGAAAATGTCCGTTGTTAACGCGTGAAACCTCGGCGTGCTCTGCCTGTTCTTCAGTGTACTGTGTGCTGAGGGTATCATCCAAGATGTGCCGCATCAGCGGATTATAGAAACGCCAGAAGAAGTGAGAGATATCACCCTGTCTGTCATAGGACAGAAAGCGGAAAAACTGGTTGGCAAAGAGGAAATCGCCGTATCGGTTACCGTTGACGTAATCGTTGAAATCACCCGCAAAGTAATATACCGGGGCATAGCCTTCCTCCTGCTTGCGCGTGATCGCGCAGAATCGAGGCGTTTTGCTGATTTCCGCGATCTTCTCCATGCCGGTGGCGTTGAGGTCAAATTCATACGTCGCGATGTTTTCCACGCCGTAGTTGGGCTCGACCAGCTCGAACCAGTTGTAGAAGTTGCAGTTACTGCATCCGGAGAACTCCTTGCGGTAGTCCTCGTTGATAGATATTTTTAACAGATTTTTTGAATTGAAGTCCGTGTTCTGTTCCAGAATCAAGATCTTGCCGTCCGTGGATACAAACAGGATACCGGGTCCGGTAAAGCGCCATTCAACGCCCTCCTGCTGTTCATACATCGGCGGCGCCCAATCAGGGACGTCGGTAAAGTCCTGCAGATCGACAAGATAGCGTCCGATCCATTTGGTCGGATTCACGCCTGTCAGCGCAGTCAGCTGTGCGCGGACAGAATCGGACATCGGCGCGCTGAAAAAGGTCGTTTCGGCAACGATCGGCGCGCCGCTTTCATAAGCGAACGAGATATAAGACATATCGTCGTCGGTGATGCCGCCGCCAAGGGGCGACCCGCCGTTATAATGACCGTAGGTATCGTTGCCCAGCCCGTACGAGTCCGCAAGATACAGCAGATCGGGCGCGGTGTCTGCGTCCTTGAGCTCGGTGGTACCGTCATAGTTGCCCTCTTCATCGAGCTTCGGACCGTAATAGTCCGTTTTATAGTCATAGTCGGTACCATCGGACTTGACATATCGCTGCTGATGCAGGATCCAGAACAGCCCCTGATGCTTGCGGTACACATTATCCTTGATGATATTTTCGTCGTCAGCATAGGATAAAATGGTTTTATCCAGCACAACGCTATTGAGTACCTTGCGCGGCATGAGATGCCATATCACAAAAAGCAGGATGATCGCCAGCACCAGCGTCGCTGCCGCGATATGATACCATTTAAGTCTTTTGCGAAACTGTTTGAGCTTCGCCTTTCGCGCGTCCTGATGGCTCTCGAACGCTTTTTCCTCCGCCGTCATTTCTGACTGCTTAAGTTCCTCCTTTGACATGCCCACACCGCCTTTCTATAAGATGATTTCCGCACCTTCGTCAGTTTTCGTTCAGATAAGCGATAAACGTTTCACAGATCACAGGGTCAAAGATCTTGCCCTCATTATCGCTGAGATAGCGGATCGCTTCTTCTTTTGTCCATGCTTTTTTATAGGTACGCTCCGACACCAGCGCGTCGTATACATCGCACACCGTGACGATCCGCGCCTCCTGCGGAATATCCGTGCCCTTGAGTCCGTTGTGACCGTTGCCGTCGTAGCGCTCGTGATGATAGCGCGCGATAACAGCCGCGGTCGCAAGCAGCGGATCATCGTCATACGCGTTGAGGATCGTGTATCCAAACTCCGTGTGGCTGTTGATGATGACGCGCTCCTCCTCGCTGAGTCTGCCTTCCTTGTGGATGATATTCTTCGGCACAGCGATCTTGCCGAGGTCGTGCAGCTCCGCGGCGTTGCCGATCTGTGAAGCGCGGTTCTCGTCTATACCCAGCCGCTGACACAGCTCACGGGTATAGCGGTTGATGTTTTTGAGGTGATCCACCGTACAGCCGTTATCCAGCTCGGCATTTTCCGCAAGCTCTGCAAAGATGATATTGACGTCACGCTGACCGTTCTGCACAAAGATGTTCTCATAGGTCGTTTCCAGACCGCAGTAGGTCGCCTCGATCATGCTCGCGAAAAAAACGTCCAGACCGTCATGGATATTTTCAAAGTGGAACACCGCGCCGATCTGCGCGCCGTCCCGCAGGATATACTCAAAATAAGTTTCCGCAAACAGACAGTTCCTGTCCCTTTGCAGACAGTTGTCCTCGATCGTCTGATAGCCGCATGCGCCGACCCCGTGATTGGCAATCTCCCGATACGCATCGCCGCTTTTGACAGCGACACAGTAGCGGACGTCGTCGTTAGCGGGATCGTACTTGGTGAGCAGCGTCAGGATCTCCTGCACCGCTGTGTCAAAAAATCTCTCTTTATCGTCACAGCGCAGCATACTGCGGATGAACTGCGAGATACCGTCCACCGAGCCGGAGTAACGGTTGCTCTCCGCGCGCAGCTGACTGTTTTTCTTCTCAAAGCGGTAGTCGGAGATATAAATATATTCGACCACACACAGCATGACGACAGCGGATATCGCGATATTGTAAATATACAGCACACGCTGACGGCTGACCAGCAACAAGCCCGCAATCAACAGCGTCAGCGTACAGTACGCAGACATCACAAACACCGGAGCGGCATACTGGATACGGCGGTCGAGCCGGGTCATCGCCTCGCGTGTTGCGTACAGCGATGCAGCCAGCGTCAGCAAACACATCAGCGCCGAGGACAGCTTGACTGTCAGCGGCGTGAACGACGCCATGACCGCGATCACAGAGATCGCAGACGCAAAAAGGATCGCGATACCGGTTTTGCGGTATGTCTTGAAAAGCCCGGTAAGGCACGCGAGCGCCAGCATAGCGGTCAGATGAACCGGAATCTCCGCCAGCCTGAGCCAGACGGGATCATTGAAAAGATAGGTGACCTCCGGCAGTAGATGCAGCGTGATGACAAAGCCGACATAGCCGATTGCGCCTGCCACATACAGCGAGCGGAACAGTCTGCGCTTCACCACGGAAAGCACGGCAAACACCAGCATCACGAGCAGTCCCGCACCCATCAGCACAGCTCCGAGCACAAAGCCGAGCGACGGTGTAAACGCCGGATCGTCCGATGTGTCGAGGTATGTCACACAGCGAACCGAGAACGGAAGCTTCATAAATACCTCGATCTGCCTTTCCTGCGCCAAGGGTTCCAGCCTGACGGCGTTGTAGCAGTTGCCGACAAATTCTCCGGTGTCGAACTGGTTGTTATAGATCTCTCTGCCGTTGAGCCTGATTTTCACAGGCGCATAGTCGGTGATCAGCACAAAGTTGACAGCCTTATCGGATGCCGGGATCATCTTCGTCAGATAGAGGTGATCCTTGCGCACGCCGCTTTCGGTCAAGATCGGATTCTGCGCATTATAGATCCGCAGCTCGCCGTCCGGAACAACGCCCGCCTTCTCGGTATAGAGATATCCCCAGTTAGACAGGCGGCTGTCATCGGCATAGCTCTGCGAAACATAATCGGCGACAAAATAGATCGCAACCGTCAAAATCAGAATAATAAACGACACGCCTAAAAAGGGGATCGCTCCCCCTCTTTTTGACTGACTTTTCAGTTGTTTGAAGCCGAACCCTTTCATTCTGAACCTCTCTCAACAGCAGATGATTTTTCTCAGATTACAGCAGACGCGAGTATTTCTTTAACAGCTGCTTGACGTCCTCATCGGTGACAGGCGTATTCTCTGTCTGCTCATTCACTCTCAGCAGATCGTCGATCTCCTCCAGCAGACGCTGTATCTCAGCCTGATGCTCCGAGATTTTCCGCAGCGCTTCGCGCATGCGTGTGTTCTCATGCAGCAGTACCTGATTATCTTCCATATCAACGCTCCTTTACTCAGTCTTGAGCGATTGTATCACGGGCTTGCCGTCCTTGACCGCAACGGTCATCGTTGTTCTGCCGAACAAGGTCGAACGCTTGAACTCGTTGTAGTAAGTGGTGATGATCTCAGCCTTTGAGCCGTCAATATTGACCGCGTCTATATTATAATAGATGTTCGTGCCGTACGCGGGCATCCACATCTCAAAGCTCTGTTTTGAAGGCTGATACAGAACAGACGCGGTAACATCAAAGTCATCGGTGCCGAAGAGCTCACGCAGCTTTTCTCTGATCTGCTCCTCGGTCGCGCTGCGATACCGAACCGCCTTGTTTTCGATCGTGTAGAGGTCCTCGAAATAAATATGCGCGAACGCATACTGCACCGCCGCGTCAAGCGCGATCTCCTCAGGCTTTTCAAAATTCCCCTGCGCCAGCATGTATGCCAGCTCATAGGAACGAACTGCGAAGTCCTGCACGCTGACCTCAACTCCATCGAGCTCTATCGAATCTGTCTTGCCCTTACCGTAGGCGTGAAAGCCTTCGCCCTCTGCCTCTTCTTCATCGCCGCCGATATCGACCTTATACTCCGTCGACGCCTCTTCCTCTTGTTTGACGTTAGGATCGACGCCGCAGCCGGACAGCGTCGACGCCGTGAGCATGGTCAGTATACAAAGCGCGGACACGCAGAATATCAATCTGCTTTTCATAGAAATCTCCCTTTACAAGAAATTCCCTGACCCGGCAAAGAGCCATGTCAAGGAATATCTCTGCGTTATTGTTTGTTACGTGTTCGAATTAACAATCATTCCCACGTAAAGTCGTTCACGCTTGTGAGAAGCTCGTCATCGTAGATCCCTTCACCCGAGTTGTTGGTGATGAATACGTCCGCGCTGCCCACCTTTACGTAGCTGTTATACGCGTTGCAGGTGATCGTCGAACCGAGCGGCAGATTAACGGAAAGGCTCTCGAGAGGAGTGTTGATAACCTGATCGATACCGGTCTGCTTATCATAATCCTCACCCGCGAAATGGAATCTGTACGCCATGAAGAAGTTGTTGACGTCTGTCTCAAGGTGAGTATCCGAAGCGTCGCAGTTAACAATGATCTTCTTCTCAACATTGTCGATGATATCGATACCCTTTACAGTGTATCTCTCGGGATCTTCCTTCGCAGCCGCAGCAAGCTCGTTGAAATCGTTCTGATGAACAACTTCCATTCTGTAAACGACAGTGCCGCGGATGCCGTTGCCCTCTTCGTCATAGACGCCGTTATCCCAGTTGACGGAGCACATCTGGAAGAGATACTCCTTACCGACAACGACTTCCTTCATCTCGCCGCCGTAATAAACGGTGCCGTCCTCAAAGGCAACAGCCATCTTCAGGGGAGCGTCGATTCTGATGCCGACCTTCTCGCCCTCTTCTTCCGGTTCCTCAGGGTCAACGGGCGCCGCATTGATGCGGGACCACAGAGATACAGAGCCTGTGGGAGCTGTATACATCTTCTCACCCTTGGGGCTCTCAGCCTTAACGCTTGCAACGTCAGCGATCGCGACCGCTTCCTCGCCGAAGAACCATCTGTCGGAAGAGCCGAAGTAATCGGGGCTGATGGACAGAGAAGCTGCGTCCTTATCTACCGCGTAAGAGCCCGCAGATACAGCATACAGATCAACGTTGTCGCCGATAACGATGCTATCGGCAACCGGAATAGCGCCGTCTACGGGAGACTTCTGCTTGCTCGCGCCGATAGCGGGAGCCTGAGTCGCAGAGATCGCTTTGACCTTAGCGTTGCCGGTGATCTCAATCGTGCCGCCGGTATGCGTGCCGCGGCCGGAGCCGATCGCAGCGCCGCCGCTGTTATACTCGTTTGATCTTGAGTTTGCCGTGATAGCTGTAACGTCAGCGTTGCCGCCGATCTTAATATTAACACTGTAGGTGTCGGGGTTATAGTTCTTTAATTTACTGGTACCGCGTCCGCCGCCGATACCCGCGCCGCCGCAGGAGCCGATCGCTACGACCTTACCGCCGTTGATCTCGATGTCGGGAGCAGAGGAGCCGTAACCGCCGCCGATACCTGCTGCAAAGGTTGTGGGGTCTTTGGAATTCAGAGCCGCGAGATCGCTGTAATCAAAGTTGTTCTGATCCCATGATGTGGAGGCATAGACTTCGCCGCCGTTGATAACGATACGACCCGCGCTGTAGTCGCCGGTTCTTGCCCATTGATCGGCGCCGCCGCTCGTGCCATAGCCCGTGCCGATGCCCGCGCCGCACTCATTACCGTAAGCGTGAATAATACCGCCGTTGATGGTGATGAGATTATTATCTACATGGTAGCCCGAGCCGATACCCGCGCCTCTTCTGCCGGCAAAAGCGTTGATGTTGCCGCTGTTGATCGTGATCTCGCCGACCTTGACTCTATCCTCGGGAGCGATATTGATGGATGTGCCGTAGGAGCCGATCGCAGCGCCCCAGAGACCGCCGGTAACATTCAGCGTGCCTTCACCCTCAAAGGTGACCTTGGAACCGTACTCTACCTCGATACCGCAAGAATAAGCGTTAGAGTCACCCTCAACGGTATTGTAGCCTTCGAGTACAAAGGTAACGTCGGAGCCGCCTTTTACAACAATAGCGGAACGTCCGGTCGCGAAAACGCCGGCATTGGACAACGTAACCGTCGCGTTTACGCCGTCGATGTCAACGGGATCTCTGTCCTCGGGACCGATAATGTAGTTTCCATCCTCGTTGATAACGGAGATAACAGCCTCCTCCGCGGACGCAGCGAGCGGAACCGCCGCAACGAGCAGAAGAAGTGCCAGAACCAGAGAAATCATTCTCTTCATCATAATCATCCTTTCTTCAAAATGCAATGGGTCTGTGGTTTCTGTCCGGGTGATTGATAACTTAATATAATCGACGACCTTCGTTCTTTCAAAGTAAAACAAAAACCGACCGCTTAAGTTTTTTACCCGTGTAAATAACTTATGCAGCCGGTCGGTCGTATAGATCACTATTTAGACACCAGAGCTTTGCGTCCCCGTCTTTCGGCGGGTTTGCCCTTATATAATACGATTTATTTTAGCATAGTTTCTTAAAAAAATCAAGGTTTTTTTGGACATAGAAAAAATTTTTTGAAATGAAATGATAATCAACAGCAAAAATGCATATCAAAGCTGCGATGAGCTTTGCGCTTGGAGCGGTACATCGCCTTGTTCGCTTTATTGAACAGCTCATAGGTATTGTTCTCGACCGTGTCGCGGATCGCATAGCCGTAAGCAAGGTCGAGCTTGGCGTCGGCTGATGCATTGTACTCCCTGATCAGACTGTTCATCCCGCTGAGAGCGGCTTCGATCTCACCGGCGGTCTTGTACTGACCGATAACGTCGAACACGACGTAATACAGCGAGTCGCTGTCATAGGTCTCCTCCTGCTTACTCAGAAAAGCGTTTCGGTTCCCTATACCGCACAGCGCGTCCGTGCCGGTGATCAGATAAACGGCGCCGAAAAGGAAGAAGAAGCCGGCTCTGAAGGCGGTCTGTGACGCGGCGCGGTTTCTGTCAAATTTGTGGATAGATCAGGTAGCCGAGTAAAAATGAGCTGACCGCAACACAGATAAACAGCAGAAAAAAACAGCACAAAAGCGAGATTGTTGCTTAGGTATGCGGTTATTTCATGCGAAGGCGCAGATTCCGCGGCACCGCCGATAACTTCGCCCGTCAGCAAAATCGATAAGAGCTTACATAATACATAATAGAGCAGGGCTATACCCGGCAAAACATAGTTTTTGACACGTATCAGGGATAATTTGTCATGTGCTTTCATCTCCCTTTTGCAAAAACATCTATTATTTTTGTAATGGTCTTATGATATCAGGTATATATCGTTACCGCGCCGCCTTCGTGCTTTTCTTCACGTCATAGAGCTTTTGATCCGCTTCCATGACCGCGTGGAAAAAGTCGGCAGAGTTGTCGGCATGCGCCGTCACACAGCCGAAGCTGCACCCCAGCTCCAGATCCTTTCCGTGAACAAGGACTGTACGAAAGCGCGCGTTGACCTCGTCAATCTTTTTCATAAAGTCGTTGTAATCGCTGTCGGGACAGAGGATCAGAAATTCGTCGCCGCCGTAGCGGTAGATCTGCTCCATCGGAAAAACCTCTGTGAGGATATCGGCAAACGCCTTGAGCACATCGTCGCCGGTATGGTGACCGTAGGTATCGTTCACACTCTTGAAGGAGTCGATATCGCCCATCGCGATGCAGAGATCGCAGTTCAGATAATCGGGGATGCGCTGGTTGAGCGCATAGCGGTTCTGCAGGCGCGTGATACTGTCGTGGTTGGCGATGATCTCGAGCGAAGCATTGAGCAGGTTCGCGCGGTTTTTCTGACGGATATAGTCCGCGGTGAGGCGATAGTTCGTCAACGCCCCAATGACCGACAGTATAGCGAGCATCATATAGTTATAAGGGTTGATATGCCCCGCCGTAAAGCCAAAGGTCAGAATCAAATAGTTTGCGATATAGGAGCCGAGGATAACGGTCGTCGTAACTATCGGCTTGAGCTTAACGAACAGCACCGCGAGCAGTTCTACGGTATAGAAGGTCAGAAGTTGCTGATAGCGGATATAGTGACGGATCGACACCAGCATACCCCAGGCGATGATCAGGATGATAAAAGCAATGATAAAAAGGCGGGTTGAGCGAGGATTATCCTTGACAAAATCGGGATTTCTGAGGATTCTGCCGGAAATCAGGAAGGCGCCGAGACAGAGTACGATACTCAGCGCAACACTGACCGCCACCTCGATATACGTATTTCCGCCGGAAGAATGTTCTGTGATCAGAAATACGATCAGGGAGATCAGCTGAACAATGCCGACGGTCATCGACAAATAATAGATATTCTTGATGTTCAGTGTATCGATTTCGCACTCGATCGCCTTATCGGTTTTCGGGATCAACCACTGTTTGATCCATTCTGAAAATTGTTTCATTACGTCACCTCCAAAGGGTTTGACAAAAGGGAAGCGATATAACCGGCTGTAGAAAATTACGCAGAAATTTTAACGCTGTTTGGCCGATAAATCAATGGTCAAATCGCACAAATTTCGTTCAAAGACAAGATATAATACTGCTTTTTACAGTTCTAAATTGAGTTTTGCGACGCGCCGCACCTCTTCCTCGGCGTCTAAGAACGCCTGCGCGACATAGGGATCAAAGTGACTGCCCGCGTCCTCGCGGATGATATCGAGCGCCTTCTCGATCGTAAACGGCTCCTTATAGCTGCGGCGGGATACCAGCGCGTCAAAAACATCGGCGACTGCCATCACGCGCGCCGAAAGCGGTATCTCCTCGCCCTTGAGCCCTGTGGGATAGCCCTTGCCGTTCCACTTCTCATGATGATAGAGCGCGAGGTTCTTTGCCTCGTTCAGATAGCCCGTATCTTCATCGACGATCGCCATCGCCTTTTCGATGATCCTGCCGCCCTCGGTGGTGTGACGCTGCATGATACGGAACTCTTCGTCGGTCAGCTTGCCGGGCTTGTTGAGGATCACGTCGGAAACGGTGATCTTACCCACGTCATGGAGCGGTGCGGAGTTGACCACCTCGTCAATATACTCTTCGCTCAGCATATCGCTGTAGATACCTTCCTTCTTCATCTGCCACAGGATGATCTCGGTGTAAGCGGCGGTCTTGAATACATGGTCGCCGGTGCACTTGTCGCGGCTCTCAACCATATCCGCGAGCACGAGGATCAGCCCGTTCTGGAGCTTTGTCAGCTGCTCGCTTTTGCGCTGGATCTCCTCGATATAGCTCACCGTATTATGCGCCGCGGTTTTGTAATCCTCATAGAGCGTTTCGATCTCGTCGCCCGTGCGGATATTCAGCGCGTCGAGCATGCTCAGCCACTTTTCGCGCGATTCGGGCGTATCATAGCTGGAGTGGCGGGATACATGAGCAATCGAGTTGATCGGCTTAACGATATGCTGTTCCGCCAGCCATACCGCATAAGTGCGGATGAGGATGAGAAAGCCGAGGAACAGCGAGATGATCTTAGCCAAGAACTCGGTCTCGTCCGAACGCAGGCGGTTCATTTCCATATCAACGCCGATATAACACTGTACCTTTCCCGTGCTGTCGGCGACGGGCTCAAATACCGACAACAGCCAGCCGTATTCATCGTCGGTGATATCGACCGGTATATCTTCACCCTTAAGGAAACGATCCCGATATTTGCTGATCGAGCTGTCGTATGGGATGACGTCTCCGGGAGCGTCCGCCTCGACCTCTGCGGTATCGATGTCAAAAACAACGTGCGTGCCGTCCTCTTCGATTCGGTAGATATAGGCAAACTCGATCTCGGGCGAAAGGTCGATGACAGTGGAAAGCAGCTCTTTTGTATCCTCATAGCCGTCGGCTTTTTCACCCTCGCTCAGATACTCGGCGATGCGGTCGACGTCCAGATGTTCACGGATGACGCGGGCGGCATACCGTCCGTTTTCCTCATACTCGGCGATCGTCGAGTTGTGATACTGCAAAATGCTGATTCCGATTGCCGCCGACGCAACAAGGGTGATGGACAGCGCGACAACAAGCGTCGTTTTCCATCGCAGCGAAAGGCGCTTGCGGTTATGCCTGTCATTCTTTTCCAGTATGGTGATATAGTACCAGCTGCGCGTATGGATGAACACCAGAAGCTTCATCGGGAGCAGTTTATAGATAACCAGCGCGGTCACGGTAACGACCGCCTTATCAACAAAGTCGATCAGAAAGTTCGACAGCAGATTCGACAGGAAATATCCCATCGGCACTGCTGAGTTGATGGCAGCCGCCATATCGACGGCATAGCCTTCGCCAAAGCTCAATCCGTTGATGAACCATGTCAGCATACCGCCTAAGAGGCCTCCGATAACGGCGAACATCACGATCCCGAGCAGGATGTACGGTATCTTATAGCGGCGCAGCTTATCAGCAAACGCCACCGCAGCCACCGCAATAAGCACACTGATAATACAGTAATAGATTGAATAGGGGTTCGACAGGCTGTTGATGATATTACTGAAGAATCCGACTGTGATGCAGGGGATATATCCGCCTACCACCGCCGAGAGGATCGTGCCGATATCGTCAAGGAACAACGGCAGCCCCAAAAGGGCGTTGAGCTTTGTTCCGAGAATATTCAAAAGGATGCCCGCGATAATGACGCCGATAAGGGATACGCCGGTTTTCCACCGCGAGTTTGATTTCAGTCTTTGTGGCATAGATTCCTCCGCTCAGCCGGCGCACAATGCGCTCAGCGTATCTCTTTGGGCAAGAAGTTCGTTTATCTTCTTATACGCTTTTCTGCGCCTCCGCAGCAGCATAATTTTCAACGATATAGATATTTATTATAATATATAAAAGCCAAATATACAATTAATTATCTTGATTTTTGTGCATTGTGTGAACGATTCAAAGCGCCTCAACAGCCCAAAACGGCGGGGATATCACGCGCCTTGTACAGAATTGATAAAATCTTTTTCAAAAAATAGGCCAAACGACGATTTTTAAGTTTGTTGTTGAAAAAACGGCAAAAAGATTATAAGATTAGACTGAACCTTTTGCGGAACAATCACAGATGGACGGTATAGAATATGAAAACGGGTTTGTTTGAACTGATGAAAGCGGTTGAGCAGCCTCAATTGATCGTTCGGTATCTGGACAGCTCCTCCTTTGATGAGCTGCTCGAAATCGACCTGAACACACAATCTTTCAGAAATTTATTTCATGTATCAAAAAAATACGCTCTGCCGCTCTTGGAGGGAAACTACAAGGAACTTTTTATCCTGATGTCGGAGGATCTGGTGCATCCCGACGAGCGCGAGAGCTTTGTTAATCTGCTGAGCCCCGACACGATCATCCACCGGCTCAACACCTCCGAGATAAAAGGGCTGATGTGCCGTGAAGCACGCTTTCGGTTGGTCGGCGGCGATTGGCGGTGGGTGGAAGCGGTACTGCTGACAGGAGAGCAATACGGACTTCCCAAAAATGTCTTTCGGATGTATATTTTTGACTGCCACAGCCGCAAAGCCCGCGAGCTGGGGCTGACGGAAAATCCGCATGTCGCCGACTATGAGCGCAACGAAATGACCGGACTGCTCAAAAAGCGCGCCTTCATCAGGGACGCGGAGCAGCGGATCAAAAATACCGATAGGAACTGGTGTCTGGTATCCATCGACATCGAGAACTTCAAGCTCTTCAATGAATGGTACGGTCACAGCGAGGGCGATCTGCTGATGGTGCAGATCGGCGCTGCGCTGTCGGAAGCCGGCCGTGACACGGGCGGTACCGCCGGATATTTTGGTCAGGATGACTTTTGTCTGCTGATCCCTTACGAGATGGAGCGCGTCAAGGATCTGTTTGAACAGATCACCCTGCTCGTCGGCTCGCACGGCAACAGCGTCGGCTTTCTTCCGGCATTCGGCGTTTGCAGGGTCGAGCCCGACACGCCGCTCAAGCTATTGATCGACCGCGCGTTTTTAGCGTCACGGGTAGCAAAAGAGGGCTATCACAAGCGCATCCGCATCTTTGAAGAAAGTATGTCGCTCCGCTTTGACGAGGAGTACCATGTGATCACCGACTTTTTTCGGGCACTCAGACAAAACGAGATCGATTTCTATCTGCAGCCGCAGTGCCGCGCGTCCTCCGGACGGATCGTGGGCGCCGAAGCGCTCACGCGTTGGATCAAGCCTGACGGTAAGGTCATCCCGCCCGATCTCTTCATCCCCGTGCTTGAAAAGCGCGGGCTTATCTCTGATCTGGATATGTATATCTGGGATAGGGTCTGCAGCTGGCAGCGACAATGGATCGGCAGCGGTCACACGCCGCTGCCCGTATCCGTCAACGTCTCGGTATCCGATATCCTCCACACCGACGTGCCGTCGATCTTCGGACAGCTGATCGAAAAATACGCGCTTGAACCCCGTTTGATCAAGATCGAGATCACCGAGTCCTCATATATTGCCAACACCAAGCTGGTGAGCGGCGCCGTACACTCCTTAAGGGAAAAGGGGTTCTCCGTTTTAATGGATGATTTCGGCAGCGGCTACTCGACCCTGAGTATGCTCAAGGCGCTGAGCATCGACGTGATCAAACTCGACGCGCAGTTTCTGGATATGGACGGCGGTAATGAGACAAAGAGCATCCATATCCTCGAGTCTGTTACCAATATGACCAAGACCATCGGCTTGCCTGTTATTGTGGAAGGCGTCGAGACCAGGGAACAGAAGGAATTTTTGCAGGATCTGGGCTGTCGGTATATTCAGGGCTACTACTTCTACCGCCCCATGCCGACCCCTGACTACGAAAAGCTGATCGCCGATCCCGACCGCATTGACCTGTCGGGGATCTCTTTCAAAGCAAATCAGCAGTTCAGGATCCGCGAGCTGCTGGACAGCAGCATCTACAGCGATACGATGCTCAACAATATCCTCGGCTCCTGCGCGCTTTACTCCTGGCATGACGGAGCGGTGGACATCGTGCGCTATAACGAGCAATTCTATGAAGCGGTGGATATCCCCAACTTTAAGGATCGTCTGACAGATATCCGTCAGTATATGACAAACGGCGACCGTCAGCGGCTGTCTGATCTGCTGAGCGAAGCAGTGGGCGACCGCCTCAACGGTTCTAAGGGCGTACTGCATTTCTATAAAACAGACGGTACGCTGACCACCTTTTTCATGCACTTTTATTATCTGCACTCCGATCATAACGCAAAGATCTTCTACGGCTCGGCGCAGAACATCTCCCGCCTGAGCAATCTTGAAAAGCAGATGACGATGCTCGCGCGCTATTCTCCCGACACCGTTCTTTTCCTTGACCGGTCGGGCAGTGAAACGCCGCGGCTCTCTGTGCTCTTCAACGGACTGGAGGAGGAACTGGGACTTGACTTTCGGGAGTTGGAACGTCTGATGAATGGCACAGACAGCCGCGAGGACGAGCCGCAGAACAGTCCCGACGCGCTTAAAGCTCTGGCAAAAAAGATCAGGCGCTTTGAGCCGTTCACTGCTCAGCTCGATGTCACGGATATCCGCGGCAGAACGCTGCGGCTGAATGTGTACGGTAATGATATGACGGACGACACGGGCATGCAGGATTACATCGTCATCCTGCAAAAGGCGGTCTGACCGAAAACATATAAGCAACAGAAAAAATTATTCCTGTAACTTTAACTCAGGGCAGAAGAAGAACGAACAATCGTTTTTCTTCTGCCTTGATTTTATCTATCTTTTGTACTAACGGGATCTTTTTTCGTTTCTTTCTGCTGTGTTAAATATTATATCGGTTATCTGTCTGACGCCGGAATCGTCACTTTTACGGACGTACCTCCGCCTTCACGCGGCGTGATCGTCAATTTGCCTTTGCACATCATTTCAAGCCTTTGCCGGATATTATTCAGGGCGATGTGCGGTTCGTTGTCGTCGACAGGATCAAAACCGGGACCGTCGTCCTCTACGATGATCTCGCTCCCTGTATCCGTCTGCCGAGTGATAACAGAGATATGGATCGGATCGCTGCTCGATTTCATGCCGTGTTTGACGGCGTTCTCTACGATAGGCTGAAGCGTCAGCGGCGGCACGCGGAACAGAGTATGCGGCGTATCAAAGCCGACAAAGAGACTGTCCTCAAACTGTGCCTGTTCAACGGCGAGGTAGGCGCGGGTATGCTCCAGTTCATCACGGAAAGGGACGGTATCGTCGCTCGCGATAGCAGCGAAGTTCTTGCGCAGATAGGTGGTGAAATCCAGCGTGACCTGCTTCGCCTTTGAGGGGTTTTGGTCGCAAAGGTAGTAGATGCCCGTCATGGTGTTATAGATGAAGTGCGGCCGCATCTGCAGAACCATAATGCCGGCGCGCTGATTGGCAATTTCACGCTGCTGCCGCATATATTGTTCCACGTTATCCATAAGGACAAGACCGAACATCGTCATCGCGCAGAGGAACATCCAGAAGGAAACCAACGCATCAATAGCAACGACCATATACATGATGATGAAAACCGCCGTGGGCAGCAAATAGATAAGCAGAGCGGTAAAAACCCTTTTTGAGAGCTTTTTACGCCTTCTGATCAAGCTCACTATGTTGAGAATCATGATCACGGCAAGCGGAACCATCAGCAGCGGGAACCACGGACCGCGAAAGTACTGATAATCCGGCGTAGCGTAGTAGATGACGTCCGTAAACTGAGCGGCAACCAGCATGAAGCAGAATACGCCCCACAGCGCCATGACTGCGCGTAACTGCACGTTGCCCTTTTTGCTTTCTCCACAGCAATGCAGCAGAAAGGGCATCGGCATAGGCGTCAGCACAGAGAAAAAAAGGTATTCTGAAATAATGACTGCTTTTTGCGCTGCCGCCATATCCGGATGGGTATAGATGACCATGTCGACAAAGAGAACAACGGCATACAGCAAAAGGATCGAAAAGAACGTGATAAAATAGCGCCTGTTCCACCGGTCGAGCGCAGGCATAAAAGCAGAGAACGCGATACCGATCGCCATCATTATCAGCATCGCGCCGCTTAACGAATAACCTGCGACAAAGCTCCAGTCAGTCATGCGCCTTCGCCTCCCGTCCAAAACGGATATCTCAGGTTTTTGAGCTGTTCTCTGACGCCTTCGGGCGTGATCGGTTTGAGCATGAAGCCGCTCGCTCCCGTCCCCCACGCGTCCAGAGCATAATCGCTGTATGCCGTAAGAAACACAACATTGGTACTCGGATTGATCCTCAGCAGTTCGCGGCACAGATCCAGTCCGCTTGTGTTTCTCAGCTCGATATCCAGAAATGCGAGCGCGACGCGGTTCGCCTTTGCGAATTCAACAGCGTCACACGTATCGGTAAAGCCCATGACGGTCGCGTTGGGCATGACCTCTTCCAGTATCGGTAAACCGCCTGTAAGTATCAGCTTTCTGTCATCCACCATGATGACGTTAGGATACTCGTCGCTCTTCGACGCCGCGGAGAGCAGCATGTTAACGTCTACGCCTAAGACCTCAGAGAGTCGGGATATCATCGTAGCGTCCGGCAGACGGTAGCCGGTCTCCCAGCGGGCTATCGTGGAACGGGTAACGTACATCTTATCCGCCAAAGCCTGCTGTGATAACCCTTTTTCAGTTCGTAGTTTTCTTAAAGTCTCCGAAAAAAACTGTCTCATTTTGTTATACTCCGTAGTATATTGATGTATGGAAGCGTATATCAGAATTATACACTATTATAACCAAAAAAAATATACAAAAACAAGATTTTTTATGGGTGCAGGTGTTCCAATATGGAACAATCCATCAAAAAATGATGATAACAGAAAAATATAATAACATTCTATTTCGATAGGAAGCAACTTGATCCGGCGGGCATTATGATCATTCGGCTCACTTCCATAAAAAAGCGAGCAAAGGCTACTCGGACGGCGCCATGGACGTCCAGAAGATCGACGTCGGTATCGCGCTGTATCATTTTGAAGCGGCGGCACGTGGGAGCGGGCTGTCTGTCAAATGACAATACCTGTTCAAAATTCTGTTCGTCATTATTCGAAGTATCCGAAAAGTCCGGTAAACATCATTGTTCACCGGACTTTTTCTTGGCTTTTCAATTTTTCAGCTATCGGTATCCGTTATTCTTTCACCGATCCTGCAATCTGTTTTCAAGCCTGCCAGATAATACTGCAGCGCCGTAACATCGGGCAGTTCGATCAGCCCGCTTTGATCCGCGTCTCCGCGGATCAGTTCCTCATCCGAACAGATCGTTTTCATCTCTGCAAGATACCGCTGGAGCAAGGTCGCATCGACGACCTCGATCTCACTGTTGCCGTCGGAATCACCGATCATGTAGTCAAAGCCAAACGGCGTACCCTGTACCGCAGTACCATCAAACAGATATCCCTGCCACGGCAGATAGTCGCTGTTTTTATCCACGTTCAGCGCCTCGACCTCGGTGATATCACTGACCATCCGATCATAATGATTTATAATTATTATAACTGTTTCCAAGTTGTATTGCAATAAAAAAGCGCTGTAAAATCGGAAGTATCATGCTTCAAATTTTACAGCGCGCGGTGTTTTAGTCAAGAGTTACGATCCAAACCCCATTGCTGAGAGTTATTTAAAATAACGTTTCCAGACGGCGACGGCGTTGGAGTTGACGAGCATCTGCTCGATGTCGATCTGTGCGGGACAGATATCGCGGCAGGACAGGGACTTGCCGCAGCCCTGATATACATGGCTTTTGTAGTTGCCGATGATCTGTGCCTGTTCCTTCTTCGGCAGCTCGCTCAGAATACGCGCCGCGGGTACGAAAGCCGCGGCGGAGAAGAAGCTGTCGCCGGAGAGATAGTTCGGGCAGACCTCCAAGCAGCAGCCGCACTGCAGACAGCGCGAGGCTTCGTAGGCGATATCCTCGCCCTTCTTTGTGTGATTCGCCTCTTTTTCAAGCCATAATGTAATGGCTTTGAGATTGTCAAGCATGACGGAACGGTCGACGATCAGATCGGCGATCACAGGAAACTTTCTCAGCGGTTCGAGCACGATCTCGCCCTTTTTGAACTCCCCGAGCTTCACGTCGCAGGCAAGGCGGGGTTTTCCGTTGATACGCATAGCGCAGGCGCCGCATTTCTTTTGCAGACAGCTGCACTCCCACTTGATTTCGTCAACTCGATTGCCGCTGTCATCTTTCAGCTCGGGGTCGGCATTAAGCGCTTTCAAAAGGGTCGCAACGGTCATCTTGGGATCGGTCGCTTCAACTGTCATCCTCTGCCTGTAAGGATCAGAGGCAATATTTTTTTGTCGGAGAATTTCGATATGAAAGATCATCAGCTTCTCCTTTCGGGTATCTCACGCAGGGTGTGTCTGATTGCGCCGTCCTGCATTTGCACGATGCTGAGCTTTCGGAAATGCTCATCGTCGCGCTCGGGGAAATCTTCGCGTTTATGTGCGCCGCGGGATTCTTTGCGGTTCAATGCGGATTCGACCATTGCGAGAGCAAGGATGATTCTCCTGTGTTCCGCGATGCTATGGGGGTTGGCAAGAAGGCTTCCCAGTTCCGTTTTTGCGGTCAGCATATCCTGTTCGCTGCGGATGATCGGTAAGGAACGATAGAGAATAGTGCTGATTTTTTTTGCAAGTATCGGCGGTACATCTCCTGAATAAACATCATTCTTAACGCTTTCATTACTTTCACGCAGTTCGGTGCTGTTCATCGCAGACTCTGCCGCGACCTTACCGCCGTAGATCGCACCGAGCAGAGAATTGCCGCCCAATCGGTTCGCTCCGTGATACTGACAGGCACATTCTCCCGCGGCATACAGTCCCCCGATATTTGTCCTGTGATGTTCGTCGACATAGACGCCGCCCATAAAGTAGTGGATGCCCGGGGCCACGGGAACGGGATACCTGACAGGGTCGATATCGACATAGTGCATGCACTGATCGCGCAGATCGGACAGTCTCGTCTGCCACACCTTTTTTTCGATCCCTGTCATATCGAGATAGACCTGACCCTCACAGTCGCCGCGCGCGGTCACATTGACCATCTCGGCGGACACCACGTCGCGCGGCATGAGGTTTTTCAGCTCGGGATATTTTTCTTCCATAAAATACCACGGCTCACCGTTCCGGCGGACAAAGAGCCGTCCGCCCTCTCCCCTCGCGGCTTCTGAGATCAGCAGGCGCTTGCCGGAGATACCGATGGTCGTCGGATGATACTGGACAAATTCAAGGTTCGCAAATTCGACACCCTTTTCAAACAGCATCGCCTGCGCATCGGATGTGTTGTGCGCGGAACCTGTCGTCATGCCGTCAAACAGCCCTGCCATACCGCCGAGAGCGAGAATGGTTTTGCCGTGCAAAAAAGTCGGCTCACTCGTAAAGCGGTCCTGTATGGTAACGCCGCTGAGCATATTATCTTTGATGCTGATATCGATCAGCTGATGGCGCGGATAGCGCGTGACAAGACCTTGCACCTCATACTTTCGCACCGCGTCGATCATGGCGGTCATCAGCATTTTTCCCGTACTTGACTTTACATAAGCGGTACGCTTCTTTTTCTGGCCGCCGAAGGAGCGCTCCACGATACCCTTCTCATTATGGGAGAACGGCACGCCGAGACGATCAAGCTCCCTGACGATCTCGGGCGCGTGAGAGCAAAGCTCCCACACCGCGTTGGGGTCGGCAAGGTACACGCCGCCCTTCATGGTGTCCTCATAATGCTCCTCAACGGTATCATACTCACCCATGGTGTCGAGAGCCGCGTTGATACCGCCCTCCGCCATCACAGACTGGGCGCGTTCGCTCGGCGCGTAGGATATCAAATTGCATTTTTCGCCCGCTTGAGCAAGCGTGAGCGCCGCCGAAAGACCGGCAAGCCCCGCTCCGATGATATTGAACCTCATAGCGTATTCCACCTGATAAAATAGACGATGAACGCCGCGACGGCGATCACCAAGAGAATCGAGAGAAAGAAAAGGATGTCTCCCGCTCGCGGCTTGAGCTTTCTGACGCCGAAGGAGATCAGCATCGGCTTGACGTTCGCGATGATATGCACCGCAAGACACAGCACAAACAGAATACTCGCGAACAGCTTCGATCCCGAGAAGTAATAGAGCGAGTACACGCCGTCGACCGTCGCGCCAAACGAGAACATGTGGAACGGGATCAGGAGCATCAGCGCAAAGCCTGAGATTCGCCTTGACCAGAATAATCTGTTTTCTTTGAGATACGGAGCGCCCGTCCTCTTCCATACCTTCACGGATTGTACCGTGAGGATAACGCTCAGCACCGTATGTACCGCGATCAGCATGACCATCGTGTATGAAATGGTTTTCGCGATGATAACGGCGATATCAAACATATTCAGCGCACCCAGTACTCCGTGAACGACAAACAGCGTCATGATCGCGGCGGTCAGGATGGCGTTCCATTTTCTCATATGTGTATTACCTCGATTGTATCAATGTCGAACAGTTTATCCGCACCGATCGTGTCCGCGATCGGATCGCTCAGCACGATGACGTCAAACACGCCGTGAGCCGCCTTATCGACCAGCATACCCGACGGAACCGTCTTGATCATCAGCTGGTTTTCAGGCAGGCGCGACTGAAAGCTCTCTGCGGCCTCCAGTCCCGACGGATCATTGGACGCGACATAGCAGGTGACGTCCTCAAAAATCACGCCGACCTCGCCGCCCGAGAAAAAGGTTATCCACTCAGCAAGCGCCTCAGCGTCTTTGTGCATGTCTTTATTGATCAGCACGGTAAAGGAACCGTCGATATCGTCGGCGTAGACGATATCTCCCGTCGCCTTGGTGACGGCATCGACCTGAGCGCCGATGGATATACTTCCGTTCAGCACCAGTATACCGAACATCACGCCGAAAATCAATAGCAAAGCGGCGATTCTCAGAATCGTTCTCTTAAAAATACTCATATGAAACCTCTAGAATAAGCAGAAAGAGGGTATTCCCGATGAAACACGCGGGAGTACCCTTGATCATGATAGTAATTGATTGATTTACTCTTCTGCCTGCTGCAGAGCGTCGAACACCGCGTCGGTGAACTGATCGTAAGAATAGGTCGCGCCGGTAATCGCGTCGACGTCGGTCGGGTTCAGAGAACCGGATTCCAGAAACAGCGAAGCATACTGTGCAGAGCCCTGCACAGCCTTTTGTGCTTTGTTGTAGTAGTCCTGATTCTTCACTTCGCCGTTTACCTTGCCGTATTCTTCATCCTTCAGCGTTCCGTCAGGCAAATAAGTCTTGAATTCACATTCGGTGATCTTGTTATCCTTGATCGTCAGGGTAACAACGCCGTATCCGTCGCCGTTGCCTTCCTCGTCGCCTTCAAATACAGCGCTCTGTCCGGTATAAGTGCCGTCCTTGTAGGCTTTGGAGCCGCAGCCGCAGAGCAGCGCTCCGATCAGTAAAACGCTCAGTAATAATGCTATCGTTCTTTTCATCATTCTACCCCCTGCGTCAGTCCGTAAAATTTTCGTTGATGATCTCTTTGACCAGTCTGCCGTGCTCGAGAACAACGGTACGCTGTGCTTCTTCGGCGACCTCGGGATCGTGGGTAACGACGATCAGCGTCGTGCCCTCGCGATGGAGCTGCTTGAAGATATCCAGCACGATGTTCTCGTTGTCCTCGTCGAGGTTGCCCGTCGGCTCGTCGGCAAGAACGATCTCGGGATGGTTGATCAGCGCGCGTGCGATACAGACACGCTGCTGCTCGCCGCCCGAGAGCTGGGACGGCAGATGCTTTGCTCTGTCCTTCAGTCCGACGCGTTCGAGCGCCTCCAGCGCCTCTTTTTCATCGGGCATGGAGTGATAATACTGCGATACCATGACGTTCTCTACAGCTGTGAGATAGTTGACCAGATGGAACTGCTGGAAGATCAGCCCTATCTTATCCCTGCGGATCGCGGTCAGCTTTTTGTCGGATTCCTTCGCGATATCCACGCCGTCGAGCAGTACCTCGCCGGTTGACGCCTTATCCATACAGCCGATGATGTTCATCATGGTGGATTTTCCCGAGCCGGAGGGTCCCATGATCGCGACCCACTCGCCGTTCTCGACCTTTAAGCTGACGTTATCGAGCGCTTTCAGAGGTCCGTATATTTTTGAAACATTCTTGATTTCCAGTAAACTCATAGTTATTCTCCCTTCAGTACCAGAGCGGGGTCAATATCGATCGCGGAACGCACGGGCAGGATACAGGACAGTCCCGTGACCAGTACGGATACCAGTATCGTCAGCGGTACCAGCGCGAAATGGAAGGTGATGGACGAATTGAACACGTTTGCGGATACCATCTGCGCAAAGAGGAATCCGAGAACAGAGCCTAAAAGTCCTCCTACGCCGCCGAGCAGTAATCCTTCACCCATGAATTCAAAGATGATCGATTTATTCGAAGCGCCCAGCGCTTTTCTGAGACCGACTTCCTTTCTTCTCTCGGCGACGACCGCCATCATGGTCGTGGCGACGCAGATCATGGTCAGTACCAGAACGATCGCCGTGACAAGGAATACCAGCGCCTGTAATTTGGAAAGCACGGTATTTTCAGACTGTGTCACACGCTTGACCAGCCTTGCGGAGACTGCGCCGTCCTCGTTGATGCTGTCGACATAGGCGGACAGCTCGTCACTGTTAGCAGAAACCGAAAGCTCCGCGACGTCATAGCCGCCCTTTTCGGTGGTCAGCGCTTCCATGTCCTCGAGGGAGATATAGACGTAATCTTCCTCGTTGCCGCCGGTATCGAGGATACCGACGACCGAAAAGCTCTTTTCGTTCACGTTTTCGGAGATACCGTTCTTTGCTTCGTCGACCGTCGCGCCTTCGGGAGCGCCTAAATCGTAGGTCAGCGTCATATCGTCGCCGACGGACAGCGCAAAGGTGGACGCGACGCTTGTGCCGACTAAGATCTCACCCGACTGAGAAGGCCATTCGCCGTTGATGCTCCAGTAGGGGGAGGTTTTCTCGACCTCTGCCATGTCCACGCCCGCCGCCATATAGGGGCGTTCCAAGATCGTCACCGCCTCATAGCGGTACGGCGCGCATCCGACGACGTTTGCGCTGTCGATCTGTGACAGTGCTTCGCTGACCGTGTCATCCGTCAGGCGTTCGCCCGAAGCCGGAGTGAAGATCATGTTCGCGCCGTAGTTGCGGAACTGCTCGCCCATCTGGCGCGGCACATCATAATATATCGTTACCAGTCCCGAAAGGATCGTCGCGCCGACAGCGATCGCAAGCAGCGCCACCAGCATACGCGAGCGCCGCCGCAGGATCGACGCGGTGATCATTTTCAGGAACATCTTTTGTCGTTTCATATATCTGCCTCTGTTATATGTTTCTTCTTTATCTTCCATGTAACACTTCTGCCGGTCTGAGACGGAGCATCATGCGGATCGCGGGGATAGAACCGATCAGGGTCACCAGAACGATCAGCACCGCAACAATGGGAATGACCATCGGCTTCATCTCGATCGAGGAGCTGAACACCGTCTGTCCGATGATCTGCGCAAAGCCGTAGCCCATGAAGTAGCCAGCCGCTCCGCCGAAAACAGCCGTAATGATAATCTCTGTCAGCACGATGCCCGTGATACGGTAATCACGCGCTCCGATCGCTTTCAGCAGACCGATCTCGTTGCTCCGCTCCATAACGGACGCGGTGACGAGGTTCGAGATACCGAGCGCCGAGCCGATCAGCGACAGGATCGTGATCAGGATCATCAAAAGCTGGGTCTTTTCGAGGATGGTTCCCTCGCTGTCGGCTACCTGACGAACAGGAGCCGCGACTGAGTCGGTGATGACCTCCTGTATCTGATAGCAGATCGAGCTGACGTAGGCGGTGCAGTACCATGTTTCATATTCCTTCGGCGTCAGCGAGCCGGGGCCCTCCTTCGCCGCCTTGACCGCAAGCTCGTTATCGGGGGTCGTCAGAGCCGAGACCTCGATAGAGTTGAGCAGTCCTTCGGTTCCCGACAGCTTCTGGGCAACGTCGTGCGTGGTGAAGATCTGTTCATCCTCGTCTCCGCCCGCGTCAAAGATACCGACGACCTTCAGCGTTTCTTTTCCATTATCGGTAGAGAGTGTAACGGTATCGCCCGCACTCAGTCCGAGCTTTTCGGCAAGCACAGAGCCGACCATCGCGGAATTGCCCTCGCTGTTTTGCTCGTCGATCCATTCGCCGTCCTTGATCTCCCACCAGGAACGAAGCGAGGTCACGCCCGCGTCCAGCTCCTCGCCCGTAGGCAGGGCAAGATGGTGATTGAACCATGAGCCGACGACCTTGACCGCGGTTCCGTCGGACAGCGCAGCCGTCGTATCGGAGAAGGGCGCGAAGTCAACGATATTGAATGCCCAGAAGATCGTCTTGATCTTACCGAGCTCCTCTTCCTTGAGAAAAGCCTTGGTAGTCGAGCCGTCCTCGATCTCATAGAGGTCGTCGATAACAGAGCTTTCCTTGGGGACGACGGTGATGTTCGCGCCGTAGGTTTTCAGCTCCTGGTTCATCTTATCGCCGACGTCCAGCATGATGTTCAGCATAGCGGTCGCCAGCGAAGCGCCCAGCGCGATCGTGATAGCGATCATGATCATTTTCGATTTTTGTCTGAAAAGCGCTCCTTTGAGCATTCTGAAAAACATATAGATCTCCTTATTCTATGGAGTCGGTATCAAACTTCATTTAGTCAAAATCGTATTCGTGAGCGACAAGCTCCGAGATCGGTACGATCACCTGACCGTCCTCGATGGTATAATCGATGACCTTCGGATTACAGCCGCCCTTGAAGCCGATCGTGTTGACATTCATGACAACGTCACAGCGCTTGCAGACGATCTGATCGTTTCTCTCATAATAGCCCGCTTCGCCGCAGATATCGCAGGCGTCGAGTCCCACGCCGTAGGCGCTGGAATTGGGCTTCTGGATCACGATAAAGCGCACCTGTATGCCATTGTCGGTGGTATAGCCGTAGCGGTGAAGATGTCCGTCCTGCACGCCCGTAAGGTCGACGTAAACATTGTCGCCGTCGATTACACAGTCCTCGACGGGAGACAGCTCAGGCTTCTTGTTGTTATAAGCGTCGATCACCGTCAGATTCACGACGGCAAGCGCCGCGCAAATGATAAAGGTGATCGCAAAGCGGCGAACGGCACGCATGCGCGCGCGGATCTTTCTGTGCTCGGCGGGATTGGAATACTCCTCGGTCACCCTGATATTGGTGAAGAAACGATACAGCGCACAGATCAGCATGATGAGCAGGATTCCGAAGACAAAATACTCGGAGTAGTTGATCGTGAATTTGACGACGCTGAAAAGGAGATCCGTCTGTTTGAGCATGCGCTTGGTCAGCATCGTCTTGATGGACAGACCCGAAAAATTCAGCGCCTGGATCAGCAAAATCAGATAGATAAACACGCGGGCTTTGCCCTTTGACAGCGTTTTGATACATTGATACGCGGCGATCCCCGCGACGATATCGAGGATCATGCCGAGGATCATGCCGATGATACGGTACAGGAAGTTGGTCGAGGCGACCGTCTCACCCGCGAGATCGAAGTTGTAGGGATATGCGAGCACGTCGGGCAGGTAATAGAACAGCATCACCATCATCAATACCGTTGCCGTGGCCAAAAAGATGATCTCCCCGACCGTTTTCAGCGCTCCTCTGAGTTTATCGAAGGACAACAGAAAGAACAGCAAAAACGCTCCGAGAAACACCGCGACCGTGTAAAGATTCCAGTAATCGATCTTGATGAGCTTCGTGGTATTTTTCAACACCGCCATCACGCAGGAGCCGACGACAGACAGCGAAAGTCCCGAAAGAAGGATGATCTTTCCGCGCTTGCCGAAGTGCGCCAATATATATGCGCTGAGTATCCCGATGATGATCGCGGGAGTCAGCAGGTCATTTGTCAACTGTACCAGGTATTTGAGCATAGGGTCTACCTCTGAAGTTTCAGAATCAGGATTAGCCTAAGCTAATCGAGTTAGTTTTAACTAACCAACTGTTATTATAATACATCCTGTCAAAAAATCAACCGCTTTTTCCCATAATCCGCAAAAAAACCAAATTGTGAGATGTCAGAAAATCATTTTAGTGAATATGGACAATATCGCATGTTAAACACGAAAACGAGCTGCCCGAAGATCGGGCAGCCCGGAAAGGAAAACCTGTAATGAAAGCGTTTTCTGTTTTTTATACTTATATTCAATAAAAGGCGTTAAACAGATATTCGCGGAAAATTTCGCAGAGCGCGGCGGAGGGTGCAGGCATACTGTCGTATGTCAAGCCCGACAACAAAGCTATGCGAAATTTTACGCAATAGATGTTAAAGGGTTTTATGGAATATTAGTATTAGTTATACGGACTGGGGTCCGAGGTAATCCCAAGGCATGGTGACGGAGAGGGGCTTGCCATCGGTGAAGTAATCCTCGAGTACGCCGCCAGGGCCGGTGAGAGCGTCGGTGTGGATGAGGTAGTCGTTCTCAGCGGGAGAGTGGATGGTGATGGTCAGGTTGTAAGTACCTGCGTCGGGCAGCTTGATGTTAGCGCCGTAGTGAGGACCGTCGGAAGCAGCCATCTCCATGAAGGTACCTTCTGCAGCGGTCTCGCCGGCTTCGGTCTCGACCTTGTAATCAACGGTCAGGTAAGGAACCCAGGAACCGAGCTCATAGCCCAGAGTGTTCTTCAGAGCCGCGATATCAGCCTCGAGGTGGCAGTCGAAGTCCTCAGCCTTCTGAGCTTCGATGGTAGCGCCTGCGGACATGTCAACGGGCTGGAAGTAAACGGCAGATACGTTCATGAAGCCGACTTCTTCATCCTCGAAGATCGGAATCTCAGTAAAGCCGGGATCCTCTTCCTCAGCGTCTGCACCGTCATCGGCAGTATCAGCGTCTGCGGTAACAGCAGCGTCGTCAGCCTTAGCAGCTTCGGTAGCTTCGGTTGCATTGTTGGAGCAGCCCGCGAGAGCCAGAACGGTCATCATCAGAGCAGCTACGCACATGATAGCAAGAATTCTTTTCATTTTGCATTTCTCCTTTTGGAAAAGATTTTATTTGAATTTACCTTTTCGGTATTAATTCACTCAATTATTCCGCGGTCTGTTTCGCCGGCTCAGACTGCGCTTCAAGCTCACGCTTCATCTTTTTTGAGCGCTTGATCTGGACGATGAACAGTATGATATATACCACCAGCAGGATGAACTGCGGTACGATGGTCTCGGTATGCGGATAGATACCGAAGATGTCGAGAACATCATTAGTGGGGATCTGCTCGATCAGCGGGGTCAGACCGGGGATAAAGATATTGACGTTATCGAGCAGTCCGCCTTCGATCAGCTCCTTGATACCGGAACCGAGGAAAGCGATCGACATCACTGCCATGAGGATGGAGGTCGCCATAAAGAAGGGCTTGAGCGGCAGCTTGATGGAGAAGAAGCGGATTGCGATAAAGACCGCTACCAGCGCGACGACCGCTGCCAGAACACCCAGCCACACGTAGCCTACGCCGTCGCCGTCCTGCGCGTCGGAGATGATCGGCTGATAGAACAGGATGACCTCGGCGCCCTCACGGAATACCGCCAGAAACGCGGTAAAGCCCAGCGCGAACATCGAGCCCTTGGATACGGAGCTTTCGACCTGTTTGTTCAGATAGTTCTGCCATACCTCAGTCTCGGACTTCGACAGCATCCAGTTCGATACATAGAACAGGACTGCTACC
>JAFTGL010000013.1 GCA_017457955.1 Ruminococcus sp. | reverse complement strand
TTATTAATGAGGAATGAGGAATGAGGAATGATGAATTGTTCTCTCATCCCAACGCTTCCTTAACAACAATAATTACTAATTCCTAACTCCTAATTTCTAATTCTAAGTCAGGCTTTCCAAATATCTCTGTGGTGGATGGACGACTTCTGACCGTTTTCGAGGAAATGGGCGTTCAGGAGTCGCGCGACCGTGACGGAACGGTGCTTGCCGCCTGTACAGCCGACGCCGATCACCAGCTCGCTTTTGCCCTCCTGACGGTAGAGCGGCAGGGTGAAGTCGATGTAGGTATAGAGCTTTTCCATGAACTGATCGGTCACTTCGAAGCCGAGGATATAATCCCGCACCGCTTCGTCGAGACCTGTCATAGATTTCAGCTCCTTGACGTAAAAGGGATTGGGCAGACAGCGCACGTCGAACACCAAGTCGGCTTCGGGCGGAATGCCGTACTTGAATCCGAAGGAAATACAGGTGACGAGCAGCGAGTCGCTCGCGCCTGAGGTAAAGAGGGTGGTGACGCGCTCTTTTAGCTCGTTCGGGGTCATCACGGTGGTGTCGACGACATAGTCAGCCATCGCCTTGACGCCCTTCATCAGCTCGTCCTCAAGCTCGACGGCTTCTTCGATGGAGCCGGAGGTGATCTCGCTGATCAGCGGGTGCTTGCGGCGCGTGCCCTTGAAGCGGACCAATAACACGTCGGGCTTTGCGTCAAGGAACAGTATCTTGAAGCGTTTGCCGTCCAGCCGCAGCTTGGAGAGGACGTCGGGGATATCGGCGAACATTTCACCCGAACGCGCGTCCGCAACAACGGCGACCTTCTTCATGCGGCTGTCGGTCGCGGTCTCGCACAGATCGTAGAAGGTGCCGAGAAGCGTGGGAGGCAGATTATCGACGCAGTAGTAGCCGCTGTCCTCCATCGCGTGCAGTGCGTTGGTCTTGCCCGCGCCGGAGAGTCCTGTCAGAATGATGAATTCCATACGCTCACTCTCCCCTGCCTGTTCGGATGATCTCGCGCTCTAAGAAATAGCCCGTCTCGGCTTTGACAGTCTCCTGCACGAGCTTCACAAGGTTCATCACGTCGTCGCAGGTCGCGCCGCCGATGTTGATGATGAAGCCCGCGTGCTTTTCGCTGACCTGCGCACCGCCGACGGTCCTGCCCTTGAGCCCGCACTGTTCGATCAGTGTGCCCGCGAACGCGCCCTCGGGACGCTTGAACACTGAGCCCGCAGAGGGGTACTCGAGCGGCTGTTTGGTCTTGCGGCGGTTCATCACGTCGTCCATGTGCTCTTTGATGGCGGTTTTATCGCCTTTATGTAGCTGATATTTCGAAAAAAGAATAATTTCTCCGTTCGTCTTGAAAACGCTGGTGCGGTAGCCGAGCTGTAATGCCGCGGCAGGGATCTCATGCACCTCGCCGTCGGCAGTCAGGGCAATCGCGCTGAGCAGGACGTCCTTCATCTCGCCGCCGTAGGCGCCGGCGTTCATATACACCGCGCCGCCGACCGAACCGGGGATGCCGTAGGCAAATTCCAACCCGCTGAGGGCTTCGTCCAGCGCGACTGTGCACAGCTTCGAGAGCTTTGCTCCCGCGCCCGCTGTGATGGTATCTCCGTCGACGGTGATCTCTTTGAAATCGCCGTCCAGCACGATCACCGCGCCCTCGATGCCGTCGTCGGAAACAAGCAGGTTCGAGCCGTTGCCGAGGATCATGTACGGGATGTTTTCATCCTTGCAGGCGGATACAGCCGTTTTTAGTTCTTCCACGCTCCGGACGGTGATCATGATATCCGCCGCGCCGCCGATCTTGAAGGTCGTGTGAGCGGACATGGGCTCGTTGAGAACGTAGGGTATATTGCTTTTGTTTAATTTATCTGTTAAATTCATCTGAATTACTCCGATATATCAAATTAGAAATTAGGAGTTAGGAATTAGGAATGAATGGTGGGCTCTGCCCACACCTGATTTATCAATCAAACTCAAACTTCGCATTTACAGTATTATAAATCTTACGCAAAGTGTTTCCTTAAATTCCTAATTCCTCATTCCTAATTCCTCATTCCTAATTCCTCATTACATTTACCAGTTGGTGTCGATCTTCTTCTTGCCGATGTCCTCGGGGCTGATGTCCATGCCGAGGTTCTGCAGCAGCTCCTGTGCGCCGTTGTAGCCCATCTTCTTCTGGCGATGGTTCATCGCGGCGACCTCGATGATGACGGCAAGGTTGCGTCCGGGCTTGACGGGGATGGTCACGACGGGGATCTCGATGCCGAGGATCTCCATGTACTCGTCGTCCATGCCCATGCGGTCGTAGACCTTCTTCGAGTTCCAGAGTTCAAGGTTAATGACAAGGTCGATCTTCTCAGACACCTTGACCGCGCCTATACCGAAGATACGGCGGGCGTTGATGATACCGATGCCGCGCAGTTCGATGAAGTGGCGGATGTTCTCGGGAGAAGAACCAACCAGCGAACGCTTGGAGACGCGCTTGATCTCGACCGCGTCGTCGGCGATCAAACGGTGTCCGCGCTTGATCAGCTCGATGGCGGTCTCGGACTTGCCGACGCCGCTGTCGCCGATCAGCAAAATACCTTCGCCGTACACCTCGACCAGAACGCCGTGGCGGGTGATGCGCTGGGCAAGCTCCACATGCAGGAAGGAGACGATCGCCGCGTCAACGTCGGAGGTGGTGTCGGTGGTGGTCAGGATCGGCACCTGATACTTGCGCGCAAGCTCCAGCATCGACGGAAGCGGCTCGATACCGCGGGCGACGATCATCGCGGGCGGGATCTGGCTGATGATGGGCTCGAGCTGCGAAAGCTGCTTTTGATGGCTCTCCGACTCGAGGAACGACATCTCTGTCAGACCGAAGGCGATCAGATAGCGTCTGTCGTAGTATTGCAGGTGTCCCACCAGCTCCAGACCGGGACGGTCAACGTCCGACACGGTGATGAGCACTTCCTCGGGGTCAACGGGCATGTAGTAGCTGGAAAGACCGATTTCGTCGATCAGTCGTTTCAGGGTAACGGAATACGGACTGCTGTTCATGATAAGCCTTCTTTCTCTGTCAATTTGGTTCGGAGCAATAAGGATATTACCCCAAGTTAAAAGATTAACATATACGGATTAATTATACTCCTTTACCATATATTTATAATCCTTTAGAAGAAATATGCAATTTTTCATGCAAAAAATGCATACATAATTTTGGCGGTTTTTCACATATTATTGTTGGTGATTTTATGCTGACGATTCTGATACGAACGGTACTGATTTACATTATTGTGACCGCCGCGGTGCGCATCATGGGCAAGCGGCAGGTCAGCGATATGCAGACCTCCGAGCTGGTGATCACGCTGATTATCTCCGAGGTCGCCTCTCTCCCGCTCGAAAACCCCGAAAGACCGCTGTTAAACTCTCTCGTCCCGATCATGATGATCGCGGCGATCGAGCTGCTCATCTCCCTTTTGATGATGAAAAGCCGCAAGGCGCGGTCGCTGATCTGCGGTCATCCCATCGTCATCATCCGCGACGGCAAGATGATCGACTCACAGCTGAGGCTCTTGCGGATCAGTCACGAGGACGTCTACTCCCTTTTGCGGGAGCAGGAGATCAGCGACGAGAGTACAGTGCGGTACGGGATCATCGAGCCGAACGGCACGCTGAGTATTCTGACAGACGACAACATCAGCGGCAACGGAATACAAAGCGCCGATTTGCAGGACGAACTGGATGAACTGGATGCAGAGGAACAGGAAACGGAGGAAGAGACATGAAGCGGGGATGGATCGCACTGGCGATGATCGCTCTGTCGCTGCTGCTGGGTGGGATCGAAGCGATCTACGTCACCTCGAACGCCGACGTCTATGTGCAGATGCTGGACGACGCGGACGAGAAGATGGCAAATAATCAGGTCTATGAGGCGGAGTCGGTCGCAGGGCGGCTTGACACGCGCTTCTCAAAGCAGAGCGCGGTTTTCAACGTCTTTATGTACCACAGCGAAATGGAGACGATCTCGAGCAATCTTGCCATGCTCAGGCGGTACGCGCAGACGGGCTCGACAGAAGATTTTTTAGCGACCTCAGCCTATGTCAAACGGCAGATCATGGCAGTACGCAGCCGCATGCTGCTCAGCTGGGAGAACATATTTTAGTTAGGAGTTAGGAGTGAGAAGTTAGGAGTTTAAAAACAGCACTCCTCACTCCTCGCTACTATCTTTTGCGCACAAAAAAGCACCGCTCTTTCGAACGGTGCTTTGCTTTTGTAAATGTGAAACTTACGCTTCCTTCTTGCTCTTGCGCTTGTTCCAAGCCACCCAAAGGGGACCCGCGATGCACAGAGAAGAATAGCAGCCGGATACGATACCGATCATCATCGGCAGGGCGAAAGCCTGTACCGAAGAGAGGTTGAAGATCAAAGCGACTACATAAACGGTGCCAATCGCGACCAGCGTGGTGATAGAGGTCGCGATGGTACGGCCCATAACGGAAGAAGCGCTGTGGTTGAACACATCCGCGATATCCGCCTTGGGACCCGCGATACGGCGTTCCTCACGGACACGGTCGTAGATAACGATGGTGTCGTTCAGGGAGTAACCGATGATCATCAGGACGACCGCGATGAAGCTACTGTCGATAGGCATACGGAAGATAACGTACATGAAGTAGATCATCGCCACGTCATGGAACAGCGCGACCAGCGCCATAACGCCCGCGGACAGACCGCCGATGCGCTTGAAGCGGATGGTGACGTAGATGACCATGAGGATGGAAGCAATGGCGACAGCGGTCAGACACTTCAAGAGGAACTTCAGACCCATAGCCGCCTCAACAGAGGAGTTCTCCTTATACTGGAAGTTGTTGTCGGGGAAGGCTTCCTCAAGAGCGGTGGTGATGCCGCTCATGACGTCGGAGCTGATGCTGTCGTTGCCCGAGAACTGGACAGATACGGCATACGCCTGCTCGTCCTCGGTGTTGTTCATGATATCCTGCGTGATGGTGAAGGATACCTGGTGCTCGGGAGTCGCGGACTGGATAGTGTCCTTCAGAGCTTCCTGGTCGATCTCGCCGACGAAGGAATAGTTGACGATGGTACCGCCCTTGAACTGGATGTCGAGGGTGACGCCGAAGATGATGTTGCAGATAAGACCGATGGCAATGATCGCGAGGGAAATGCCGAAGAATACCTTGCTCTTACCGATGAAGTTCAAATCCTTTTTCATTTGCCCTCACCTCCAAACAGCCATTTTTTACGCAGGAACTTCACGCCGGCGATGCTCTTGAGCATGACGCGGGAGAGCCATACGCCCATGATGAAGTTGGAGATAACACCCGTAAGCAAGGTGTAACCGAACGCGTAGATGGTACCGGTAGTGGACTCGCCGAAGATCCAGGAAAGGATGTTGGACGGACCGAATACCAGCAGCAGAATGATAGATACGATGACGATGGTCATGTTACCGTCGATGATAGCGGTCAGGGAGTTCTTGGTACCCTTCTCGATCGCGCTGTCAAGGGTCTTGCCGGAACGGAACTCTTCCTTGATACGCTCGGCGGTGATGATGTTCGCGTCAACACCCATACCGACCGACAGGATCAGACCGGCGATACCGGGCAGGGTCATGGTAAAGGAAGTGAACGCCTCAAAGTAGCGGGTGATCGCGGCGACAGCCAGAGCCATCTGACCGATCAGCGCGATAACGGCGACAAAGCCGGGCACGCGGTAGCGGATGATCATAAACAGAGCGATCAGCGCGAAAGCGATGATAGCCGCGTAGCCCATCGCGGTCAGGGAGTTCTGACCCAGCGTCGGGCTGATACCGCTGTAGGAAGCAGCCTCGAGACCGAAGGGCAGCGCACCGCCGTTGATCTGGTTCGCGAGCTTTGTCGCACTCTCAGCGTCAAAGTTACCGGTGATCTGTGCCTTACCTTCGGTGATAACGCTCTGGACCGTCGGGTTCGAGAGCATGGTGTCATCCATGTAGATTGCGATCTGCTGGTTTAAGTACTGCTGGGTGACGTCAGCGAAGATCTGAGCGCCCTCGGAGTTCAGCTCCAGCGATACGATGTACTCGCCGGTGGAGCTTGAAGATGTATCGATACCGACCGACGCGCTCTCAACAGCTGAGCCGTCCATGACGGTCTCGCCGCTGGGGTTGCGGAAGGTGAGGTTCGCTGTAGCAGCGAGCTCGTCCACCGCGGCAACCGGGTCGAAGGTGGTGTCGTCCTCTTTCCACGGGAAGCGAACGATGATGCGGTCGCTGCCGTAGTCGGAGTAAATCTCGTAGTCGGTAATACCGTTCGAGACCATACGTGTCTCAATGATCGATTTTGCAGAGTCTAACTGCTCATCCGTAGCGTCGATATCTCCTGCGGGCTTAAAGGTAGCCTCAACGCCGCCGCGGATGTCAATTCCCCATCTGATGTCGCCGATACCCTTGATCGTGGTCTTCTGGATATCTCCGTCATAGTATTTGATGCCCAGGAATGCCGTGCACGCAAACGCTATGATGAGGATCGCGACAATGAAGAATACAGGCTTAGAAATTCTTTTCATGCCTTGGACCTCCATTTTATTTTCTGTTCTTCTATTGGATTTTCCTATCGGATATCCAACGCGCAGACGCTGGAACACCAATATAAAAATCCACAATAACAGATTAATTATACAGACTTCTCTGTGAAAAGTCAATAAAACTCTTATAAGATTTCAAAATATTCATTATTTTTACAGTAGAATAATAATGCCTTATATTTCTAATTCAGAACTATTCCGTGATTTTAATTCGAAATAAGCAAAATTCTATATTATTATCCGAATTTAGAAATATAATATTTTCGTTTGTATCGGGAGCCGAAAAGATAAACTTCTCCGGTGCAAACACTAAAGTGTCTACCAGACGCTTTATCCTCGCACAGCTTAGGCGGAATATTAGACCCGCTAACTGTTCACTGACCATCGGTCACTAAATAAATTACGATATTGTAGTAACCCTTTACATTCGTCCGTTTGTTTAGTAAAATCATCTTGCAAGGAGCCATCCACATAAACGGTAGGCGGTTTAGCCCTCTTAAGACGCAAGTCACTACAGAGGGAATGTAACCCTCTGTTCACATAGAAACCCACAAGGGAGTCTAAGGAGAGGGTGATACTTATGGAATATACCACGATCATCATATTAGTGATGATACTGTGTATCATTATTTCCGTAAAAAAATAACCGCCCAAAGCCACTGAGCGGTTATTTTGAAAAATAAATTGCTATAGGCTAACCGTCTTCTAACCGGATAGCTCCTTGTATCTTTATTATAGCACAATTCAAGCGGATGTCAATACATTTTGACGTCTGCTTTTATTTTACGCATTCAGCTTCTCAAGCGCAGCGATACGCGCGCAGAGGCAGAATACGTCCATCGCGACGGACAGATCCTCAAGACTCGGGAACGACGGCGCGATACGGATGTTGCTGTCATACGGGTCCTTGCCGTAGGGATAAGTAGCGCCCGCGCCGGTGAGGATCACGCCCGCATCTTTGCACAGCTCGACAACGCGCTTCGCGGTGCCGTCCAGCACGTTTACGCTGACAAAGTAGCCGCCGCGGGGATGGTTATATCGGACGATACCGTACTGCTCGAGCTGCTCAGAGAGCTTTTTGAGAACGATCTCAAAGCGGGGACGCAATACCTCGGCGTGTCTTTTCATATGCGCCTTCATGCCGTCGAAGTCGCCGAAGAAGCGCACATGGCGGAGCATGTTCAGCTTATCGTAGCCGATGGTCTGGAACTTGTATTTATTCTTGATGACGTTCATATTGTTCTCGGACGCCGCCATCGCGGCAACGCCGGAACCCGGGAAGGTGATCTTGGAAGTGGAACAGAACGCGATAGGAAGGTCGGGATGACCTGCTTTTTCGCACTCGTCAAAGATGTTGAGGATCACATCCGGCTCGTCGGTCAGATCGTGGATACAGTAAGCGTCGTCCCACATCACGCGGAAGTCCTGCGCGGTAGGCTCGAGCGCCGCGATACGGCGGACGACCTCGTCGGAGTAGGAGATACCGGTGGGATTGGAATACTTCGGAACGCACCACATGCCCTTGACAGAAGGATCCTTGACCAGCTCCTCGACCATATCCATATCGGGACCGTTCTCGTCCATCGGCACGGGGATCATCTCGAAGCCGAAGTACTCGGTGATACCGAAGTGGCGGTCATAGCCGGGTACGGGACACAGGAACTTACGGTCGGCGACCAGCGCCCACGCAGGCATGCCCTCGACGGGAGCGTGGTTCATGAAGCAGGCGATGGTATCGAACATCATGTTCAAAGAGGAGTTGCCGCCTGTCATGACCATCTCGGGCTTGCAGCCCAGCATGGAAGCCATCATGCGCTTGCACTCGGGGATACCGTCAAGCACGCCGTAGTTGCGGCAGTCGGTACCGTCGGAAGCGCTGCAGTCAGCCGCCGAGTGAAGGATATCCAGTACGCCTAAGGACAGCGCGAGCTGGTCGGTGCTCGGAACGCCGCGCGACATATTCAGCTGCAGTCCCTTTTCCTTTATCTGATTCAATTCATTCCATAACTGAGAAAGCTCAGCGTCACGCTGCTCTTTCGAATACTCTTTGTAGTCCATCTTGCACCATTCCTTGTCTGAAATTGCAAAATTCGCAATCATTTGCTTTTATATAATATACCAAAGCAACTCATTTTGCAACACTTTTATCAAAATCCTGCAAAATTCGTAAAAGTGAATACTTCAGCACGGTAAATCGCCGCCGTATCTGTTAAAAATTGCGCCATCGCAAAAACTCTCCCGTCAAAAACGGGAGAGTTGGATGGAATAAGCTATCAATATTTGTAGTAGTAGTTATAGTTGTAATTGTAGTTGTAACGGTAACGGTACTTGTTGTAGCCGTAGCCGCGGGAGCGCATCTCACAGCCGACCTTGAGGAAGCCCAGCACCTTGGAATCGGCGAGTCGGATATTCTGCAGGGCACGCTCGATATCGCCGTGGGTGGTGATACGCTCACGCACAACAAAGACATAACCGCCGACATAATCCTTCAAGAGCAGGGTATCGGTAACGACGCCCAGAGGCGGGGTATCCATGATGACGTAGTCATACTCTTCCTTCGCGTTATCAAGCAGCTCCTTGAACACGGGAGAAGCCAGCAGCTCGGAGGGGTTGGGCGGGATCGCGCCCGAGGTGAGGACGTCAAGGTTTGAGACCGCGTTGCGGTGAACGGCAGTATTGAAATCGCCGAACTGACCGATAACGTCCGATACGCCGCTTTCGTTGCGCAGCTTCAAAAGGTTGTGCAGGTTGGGACGGCGAAGGTCCGTGTCGATCAGGAGAACCTTCTTGCCCATCTTGGCAAAGGAGATCGCCAGATTGACGGTAGCCGTACTTTTACCTTCACCCTTGCTCCACGAGGTAACGGCAACACAGTTGCTCTTTTGCGCGGTGAGCGAGAATACGAGGTTGGTACGCGCGATCTTGTAGCCCTCGACGATAGCGAACTTGGAGTCGGACGTCAGGACGTTTTTGGCTTTTTCGGCATTGGAGCCGGCTTTTTCACGTTTGGTGTTGGTATTGATCAGTTTCATTTCTTCTTTGCACCGCCTTCCGCTTCAAAGTCTACGATCTCAGCGAATACAGGAACTTCATACATCTTGTACAGGTCGTCGCCGGGCTTGATGGTGGTATCGACGATCTCAAGCAGGAACGAGATGATCAGCGACAGCGCCAGACCGGCAATCAGTCCGATCAGCACGTAACGCGCGCGGTTCGGCGACGAGGGCGACGAGGGAACGTTCGCTTCCTCTACCGTATCGACCTTACCGGCGTCTCCGAAATACTTCTTGAATACCTGCGGCGCGGTGTTCGCGACGAGGTTCGCGATATTCGCGGCGGTATGGGGGTCGGAAGAGGAAGAGCTGATACGCAGGAAGTAGGAGTCCTCAACAACGCTGATGGAAATATCCGCGCCGCTGATGATGCTCTTCATATCGGGATCGACGGTGAACAGCGTCGAGCAGGTGTTCGCCAGCATCTGGGACGATGAAATATCGCTCATGTTGACCTTCTCGCCGTTGAGCGTCGTGGACGCGGACGAGGAAATGTCGCTCTCAAAGGTATTGCCGTTCTGTACCAGGATCAGCGCGCTGGTGGAGTACATCGGCGTCACGAGATACGTAACGTACAAAAACGCCAGTAAAGCGCCTACGAGCGTTATGATAATGATCAGCTTGATATGCTGCAAAAAGATCTTCAACAAATCGCCGATCGTAATTTGCTTGTTCATATGATCCTCCCATCGGATGATAATAACTCTCTGTCCTGCGAGCGGTCAAAACCGATCGTCAGGCGGAGTATAGGGGCACTCCCCTATTTAATCATTATATATTATATAACAAAGAATGTTGTTATTATTCTTATACAGAATTATCTGCAAGATATTTTTCTTATCCGACAAAATACGGCGTAGTCGTGCCATCATGCAAATCATGGCAAAGCCCAATTAACATGATCTGTACACAAAGAACAGCCTCCCTTTTACAAGAGAGGCTGAGGTGTTTATCATTTAGCCCAGTACGCTGAGCAGAACGCCTGCCGCGACAGCGGAGCCGATAACGCCCGCGACGTTCGGGCCCATGGCGTGCATCAACAGGAAGTTGCCGGGATTTTCCTCCTGACCGACCTTGTTCGCAACACGCGCCGCCATCGGAACGGCGGATACGCCCGCGGAGCCGATCAGCGGGTTGACCTTGCCGCCCGAGAACTTATACATCAGCTTGCCGAACAGCACGCCGCAAGCGGTGCCCATGCAGAACGCCAGCAGACCGAGGGCGATGATTCCCAGCGTCTTGGGAGTCAGGAACACGGTGCCCGTGGCAGTCGCGCCGACGGTGGTGCCGAGGAAAATGGTGATGATGTTCATCAGCTCATTCTGAGCGGTTTTGGAGATACGCTCCACAACGCCGCTTTCCTTGAAGAGGTTGCCGAGCATCAGCATACCGACCAGCGGAGCCGCCGAGGGCAGGGCGATCGCGACGATGATGACGACGATGATCGGGAAGATGATCTTCTCGAGCTTGGAAACGGGACGGAGCTGACCCATCACAACGGAGCACTCCTTCTTGGTGGTGAGCGCCTTCATGATAGGCGGCTGGATGATCGGGACGAGCGCCATATAGGAATACGCCGCTACCGCGATCGGTCCGAGCAGCTCGGGAGCCAATTTAGACGTGACATAGATCGCGGTAGGACCGTCTGCGCCGCCGATGATACCGATCGCGCCTGCCTGCGCGGGAGTGAAGCCCAGCAGGATCGCGCCGATGAAGGTGATGAAAATACCGATCTGGGCAGCCGCGCCGAGGATGAAGCTCTTCGGAGAAGCGATCAGCGGGCCGAAGTCGGTCATACAGCCGATGCCGAGGAAGATCAGCGGCGGGTAGATACCGAGCTTGACGCCCTGATACAGATAGTACAACAGTCCGCCGTAGGTCGGCACGTTATAGTAGGTCACGCCGTCGAGCGTGGTGGTCGCGTAACTGATCACCTGCCCCTGGTGCGCCGCCTCATACGCCGAACATTCGATCAGCTCCGTCGCGGGAGCGCCCATGATCGCGGGATAGAGGTTGACGAGCAGCATGCCGAAAGCGATCGGCAGGAGCAGCAGCGGTTCATACTGCTTTTTGATGGCAAGGTACATCAGCACACAGGCGACAGCCATCATCACATAATTCTGCCAGCCGAGCTGTGTGAAGCCCGAATCGGTCCACAAACCCTTGATGGCTTCTAAAAATCCGTTTAATATTTCCATATGATCCTCCCTGATTCCTTAAAACGGTCTGACGTTATCCGAAAGCCCCGCGCTGCGCCACGCGCTCCCGCGGGCAGGCGCCTTGCGGATACTCTTGATACGCACGGACGAGGAAGAATACATCGAGTACACCGCCGCGGAGATCACGGCGATCAGCTCGTCGTCATCGGTATCGGGAGACGCTTCGATCACCGCCGCAGGTTCGGGCGGGTCATCCCGCTCCACCTTCGGCAGATCGGTGTTGCGGTTCGCCTTTTTCTCTCTCTTGCGGTTCTGGATGCTGTAGATGACGGTGCCGTAGCCCTTGATGATGCCGATAAGGATCAGCAGTACCGCGAAAACGACCGCGAAGCCCGTCAGCAGGATCGTGATTGACAAAGTCAGATTATCCATATATACCCTCCTGTTCTTTGTCGGGGATGTTTTGAAGCCGACATCACGGTCGGACAACAAACTATCCCATAATAATCTATGCTATAGTATACACCCATCACGCGTAAATTTCAACAATAATTTTTGCACACGGAAAAGGCTCCCCCGAAAGGAAGCCTGTTTCTTACAATATAATGCAGATCAGCCCGTTGCAGCCGTCGTTGATGATCTTCTCCACCGTCTCCCCTATCTTGAGCCGCGCCTTCTCAGGCATGCGGTAGAGCTTGTTGTGCAGTCCTTCGTTGACAAGGTCGCTGACCGACTTGCCGAAGATATTGCTGTCCCAGATCTTCGCGGGACTTTCCTCGAACTCCTTCAAAAGATAAGTCACCAGCTCCTCGCTCTGCTGTTCCGAGCCGACGATCGGCGTGACCTCGGCGGTGGTGCAGACGCGCATCATGTGGATTGACGGCGCGGAGGCCTTCAGCCGTATGCCGTACTTGCCGTTCTGGCGCACGATCTCAGGCTCCTCGAGGCTCAGCTCTTCCATCGTGGGCATGACGATGCCGTAGCCCTTCTCGAGGACGTCCTCATACGCCTTGCCGATGCGGTCGTAGCTCTCCTTTGACTTGGACAGCTCGCAGATACAGGTCATCAGCCCGCGTTCGTCGGTGATCTCGAGGCCGCTCTTCTCGGTCAAAATCCGATAAAACAGACCGTCCTGCGGCTTCACCGTGACGTCCGCCCTGCCGACGCCCAGATCCATGGAGCTCAGCTCAGCGGAGTCGATGTACTCGTTCTCTGTCAGAGCGCCTGCGGCGTCCTGCACCTCACGAATCTTTTCGATATCCTTCGCGCGGTCGCGGATGGCGGAGAAGATCGCCGTGCGAAGCCAGTTGTCCTTCTCGAGTCCGCTCAGCCACGCGGGCAATTTGACGTGGATCTCCCTGATCGGGAACTCGAACAGCAGGGTCGCGAGGATCCCCTTGACGGTGTTCTCGTCCATTACGGCACAGTCGACGGGGAGCGCGGGCGCGCCGTACTTCTGACTAAGTGAATTCGCAAGCGCCGACGAGGACGCGCTCTCGGGGGCAGTGGTATTGAGCAGGATGATGTAGGGTTTGCCCGACGCGCTCAATTCTGCCGCGACGCGTTCCTCAGCTCTGATATAATCCTCACGGTCGATGTCGCCGATGGAGCCGTCGGTGGTCACCATCACGCCGATGGTGGAGTGATCGGTGATGACCTTCTTCGTCCCCAGCTCGGCGGCTTTGCGGAACGGCATTTCTTCCTCGCTCCACGGCGTGCGTACCATCCGCTCGCCGTCCTCTTCGATGTAGCCCATTGCGCTCTCAACGATATAGCCCACGCAGTCGATCATCCGCACGTTCAGCCGTGCGTTGTCCTCTAAGGTCACCGTGACGGCGTTCTCGGGTACGAACTTCGGCTCGGTGGTCATGATGGTCCTGCCCGCGGAGCTTTGGGGCAGCTCGTCGGTGGCGCGTTCGCGCAGGTTGTCGTCGGTGATATTCGGCAGCACCAGCGTATCCATGAACCGCTTGATGAAGGTAGATTTGCCCGTGCGGACGGGTCCCACCACGCCGATATAGATGTTGCCGCCGGTGCGGCTCTCTATATCTTTATAAATGCTTCTCTCTTCCATGTTTTCCTCCGTAACGTTTGATAGTAAGATATATGAAAGGACAGGCTCAATTATGCCGACGGGATCAGGAGCATGACGCCCGACGCGACGTCGCCGCCGTCCAAGCCGTTCTCGGCGATGATATCCGCGGGTCGGGAACGGAAGCGCTTGCTGATATCCCAGACGTTGTCGCCCTTGTCGGTATAGTAGAGGATCAGCGAGCCGTCCTTCTCCCTCTCGGGCGCGTCGTCATCGGCGGATACGGCAGTCACGGCAGAACAGCTGACGCGGCGGCACAGCGTCAGGCGGTAGCACAGCTCCGCACGCAGCTCAATGCGGCGGCTGTCGGTCAAGCGGTAGCTCAGGCTGTCAACAGCAGCTTTCAGGCGCACGACCTCGTCACAGCCCTCGGTATCGGGCTTGTAGACGAACTCCGCGTCACGCTCCGCGTAGCGCGTCTCGCCCTCGGTATTTTCAAACAATATCCCCACGCACAGCTTCGCGCGCACCATCAGCATGCCGTCGGCTGTCACGCAGGAAGCGGCGATCTTCTCGCAGTGCACATCGAGTACCTTGCCGATCTCTTCATCAAGCCGGATCTCCGCCTTGCCGATATCGGTGTAGCTGCGGCAAAGCGTCTTTCCCCGACAGGAAAACGGCTGGATGCGCATTTCGACGTCTCTGTCGGTGGAAAAGGCGTCGCACATCACCTCAATCTCCTTTTCCTCATAGCACTGGGCACAGAAGCACAGCTTCGCATCCAGCGACAGCAGTGACGAGCCGTCGAGCGCGTCGTCGGAAAGGCGGATATCATAGCTCATCACCGACAGCTCGCCGTCGATCACAGCGTCTTCCTCCGCACCCTCGCAGTCGATGACACGGGACAGCGGCAGGCTGTAGGACATGCAGGCGGCTTCTTTTCTGTCCGCGCCGCTGAGATACAGCAACTCCAGCTTCAGCTCGGCGCTGAGCATCATTTTGTTGTGGATCGCCTTGAGCTCCGTGATCCGCGCCGTCAGGCGGTGACTGAGGATACTGCCGACATCCTTGCCTGACAGCGGGATATCCTCCTGTACGGAGATATTCTCCGTACACACGCCGCTCAGCGCGCAGGCTTCGGTCTTTTCTCCCCTGACCTGCAGATCCCCTTCGTCTTTGCAGGTATAATAATCAAGCTCGCATGGCTCAGTGATCTTCGCGTACAGGGAGAACGCGCCGTGCAGGCTGAGCTTGCGGGGACTTAACGCGCGGCAGTTGATGTACTCGGGCTTCGTGTCCGTATAGACGGCGCAGTCCGCGGCGGGGCTCTTCAGCGGGAGACTCTCGGAAAACGGCTGGCTGTACTCATACGAGCGGATACAGCCCTGCTCGCCGTCGAGGTAAAGAATTCTCACGCAGGAACCGCCCTCGATGTTCAGCCTGTCGGCGCTGACGTTCGCCATATAAATCTTCGGGATCAGCGTACAGGACAGGATGCGTTCGATGTCGGGGCAGTAGTCGGGCAGGGTGATATCCATGTCCACCGCCTGTTCGGATACGGTATCCAGCGTGTCGCGCGGCTGGGAGATGTTCTTCTTTGTCAGATGGTATTCCATAGTTTTCGCTCCTTCTATCATGCTGATAGAGTATATGCGCGGAGCGGACGGAATATGACGGGGTTCCTATCTCGGTTAATGGTTAACAGAGTACGGATAAAAAACCACAGCGAGAAATCGCGCTCCGCGCGTATTTCGCATAGCCATCTCCCGTTGCTGCGTCAGCAGCAAACTGGGAGGGCATACAAATCTTTTTGCTTATAAGAAACGAACAGTTTCTTATAAAGCAAAAAAGCACTGCCGAGCGATCGGCAGTGCTCATGTGTCATTCATTGATTCATATTTTTACTCGTCAAGGTCGTCAAAATCATCCTTGCGCTTGATGTATCAACAGCATTAGGCAAACCGAACTCCACCGCTTATTGACACATATGTTTTGTTATGATATACTTTTTTCGGAACTACAGGGTAGTTAAGGCGGTTAGCCACATCCGAGCATAAATCGAATTAACAGCGTTGGCTGAATTTGTTTTGCGACAGGAGGTGGTACATATGGGCATGACCGAAGCTATCGCGTTGGTACTTGTACTTATCGCTTTAGTTGAGGCTATAAAAGCCATAAAAAAATAACCGCCCACTGGCACTGGACGGTTATTTTCATAAATAATCTCTTGAGCTAACCGCTTATAACGGTTCTCTGTAGTTTCATTATATATAATATCTTTCAAAAAGTCAATAGCGTATAGAAGAAAAGCAGATGGTCACACGGCTGTCTGCTTTTGTATTTCTGACAATACTTTTTACTCGTCAAGGTCGTCAAAATCATCCTTGCCCTTGTTCTTGCGGTTCATGCGGATGATGATTACCACGCCGACCAGCGTGACGACCACGCAGGCGATGGCGATATAGCTCGACACCTGACCGAACACGCGCTCGGACAAAAGCAGGGAAATGCTCATCAGCAGGATACTGACGGCAAGCAAGGCTATCAGGATGATCAGGACGGTGAAATTCTTCTTTTCCATATCTTACTCCGTTTCACACAGCGCGTCGGCGATGTTCGAGAAGTCCCCGAGTGTCAGTCTTTCGGCGCGGGCGGATTCCTCCACCCCCGCTGTCTTTAGTATATCACGCATCTTTTGCTTGTCAAGAGAAAGCGAGGAGGAAAGTGAGTTGAGGACGGTTTTTCTGCGCTGGGCAAAAGCGCCCTTGATGACCTTGAAAAAGGTTTTCTCGTCCTTCGGGTGCACGGTCGGCTCATGAAGCCTGAGCTGAATGACCGCCGAGTCCACCTTCGGCGCGGGCATAAACGACCCTGCCGATACATGAAACAGCAGCTCGGGGTCGCAGTAGTAGCGCACCGCCGCGGTGATGGCAGAGCTGTCGCGCGTACCGGGTTCGGCGCACAGGCGGACTGCCGCTTCTTTCTGCACCATGACGGTGATACTGCGTACGGGGAGCTTGTCCTCAAGGAGCTTCATGATGACGGGCGAGGTGATGTAATACGGCAGGTTGGCGCAGACCGCGACCTCCATGCCGCCGAACTCCTCCGCGATCAGCTGATGCAGATCCAGCTCCAGTATATCGGCGTTGATCACTTTCAGATTGTCATACGCCGAAAGCGTTTCGCTGAGCACGGGCAAAAGCCGCTTGTCCAGCTCCACGGCGACGACCTTCTCAGCCCGCTGTAAAAGCTCTTTCGTCAGCACACCGATACCGGGTCCGATCTCCAGCACCCCGACGGACGCATCCGACAGACCCCCTGTTACAGCCGCCTCAGCCATGCGGGGACATACAGAGGGATTGATCAGAAAATTCTGCCCCAACGCCTTAGAGAACGTGAAGCCGTAGCGCGAGAGGATATCGCGGATATTGCTTATATCTGTAAGTCTTTCCATGCCAGCGTGCGCAGTCCCTTCGGATATTTATTCTTGAGATGACCGTTGACCGCCTTGCCCAGTCCCAGCGTAATGCCGTTGACCGTGACGACGCCCCAGCCGTTGATCCAGCTGTCGATCTCCAGCTCCTCGCCGCTGATATAGCGCGCAGTAATAACGTCGTCACATTCCGTGATCAGACGGCGTTTGAACTCGTAAGGCGTCAGCGAGGTGGCAAGGTTGTGGTGCGGTTCGATACGGTTCTTTTTGAAGTCGCCCAATTTCACTCCCGCGCGCAGGATATTCATGCCCTCTATATCGGGCATCAGATCGGGATTCGGCAGATTGAGGATACGGTCGTCGATCACGTGGTAGTGACGGAAGGCAGGGTTGCGCAGGATGTCGGTCAGGAATTTTTCGATCGCGACGCGCTCTTCCTTCGACGGTTCTGTATAGCGGTACATGCTGCCCTTGTACGCCTTGCCCTTTGTCCTGCGGAACTTCGCGACAAAATGACCCTCGCCGCCGTGGTAGGGATAGACGCGGACAGCGTGATCCAGTGTAGGCGTGCCGAACTTGCACCCCGTGTCGATCAGCTCAAAGTCGGGGTTGTCGGCTAAGAAGCTCTGTACGACCCCTTCGTTCTCGTCCACGGAGAAGGTGCAGGTGGAGTAGACCATCACGCCATCGGGGCGCACGGCTTTCGCAGCGGAGTTGATAATGGCTTTCTGGCGCTCGGCACAGGAAAGGCTGTGCTCGACCGACCACTCGAAGATCGCTTCCTTGTCCTTGCGGAACATGCCCTCACCCGAGCACGGCGCGTCGACGAGGACCTTGTCAAAGAAGCCCTCGAGCCGCGGACAGAGCACGTCGGGAGACATATTGGAGACGACGGCGTTCTTGATGCCCATGCGCTCGATGTTCGAGAGCAGGATATGCGCGCGGGGTCGGACGATCTCGTTCGCCCACAAAAGTCCCGTACCGCCCAAAGCAGAGGCGATCTGGGTGCTTTTGCCGCCCGGAGCGGCGCACAGGTCGAGCACCTTGTCGCCGGGCTGAACGTCTAAGGCAGTCACAGCCGACATAGCTGACGGCTCCTGCACATAGAAGGCTCCCGCGTGATGGAGCGGGTGCTTGCCGAGCTTATCCGCGCTGACATAATAGCCCTCCTTGCAGAACGGCACCTGTTCCCCAACAAACGGCAAAAGCGGCAAAAGCTCCTCGGGCTGGATTTTCAGCGTATTGACGCGGATCGCCTTGTACGCGGGCTTGTCCGCCGTGTCGAGAAAGCGGTCGTAGTCAATGCCGGGAGCGTTTTTCATGCGCTCAAAATATTCGTTCATTTTCATAATAAATCACCCGCCTTTGGTTATACTATCCTTATCCTTGATCAAAGGAGGTGTCACCGTGAGCAAGAACAAGAAGAATACAAAGAACAATCAGAATCAAAATACAAAGGGTTATCAGGACAAGTCCGATAACAGCGTTACCGACAGCGTTCAGCAAAACGACAACGGTTCTCATGCCGAGAACAAGTCCGACCGCGACTGTCAGTAACAGGGCTTTTTGCCCTACATATCAATAGCCTAATTTTTCTCCGACGATGATCACCTTGAGTCTGTCCTTGTGGCGCTGGTGAGCGGAGATGACGTAGTTACAGCAAATGCGCTGAGGGCTCTTGCAGCCGTCGCACATGTAGGAAGCGTCGCGTCCCATCGCGAGGCATTCGCCTTCTTTGGCACAGTAGGTCTCACAGCTCAGACGCTTGGTATTCTTCGGAGCGGCAACGGTCTTGAGTCTGACGACCGCTTCATCCAGATCGCGGACGATCTTGTTATAGCCGCAGATGAAAACGACCTGCTTGGGACCGTAGAGGATCGCCGACACGCGGTTAGAGTTGCCATCCACGTTGTACAGCAGACCGCCCTCGGTCACGGCGTTCGCGGACGCAAGGTAGGTATCGGCAAAATACGCCTTGCGCATCAGCTCCTCCGCTTCATCTCTGTCCTTCGCCTTATCGCGGTCAACGTAGTTATACGCGCCGCTGTTCAGCAGATCGATGATACCACATTCCTTCAAGGTCTGAGATCCGCCGTGGGTGACAGTCTCGCCCTCGTTCATCAGGGTTTTCAGAAGCGGTACAACGTCCTCTTTCTTCTCCACATAGTACGCTGCCATATTATTGTTGCGCAGGCTCGTAATCGTTTTTGTGATCCTATTCATCATCGTTTCATCCATAGTATTCCCTCCGATACGGCAACAGCCGCGTGTTATATAAAGTCATTATAACACACGGCTGTCGGACTATGCAACAGGAATCTTTGATTTTATACGTCCACAAACGGCACGCCCAAAAACTGCGCGATACTCTGCGCTAGGTTCCTGCCGATCGTGCCGATGTTCTCCTGGATCCACTCGGCGTCGGCAAGGTTGTCGTGGTAGGCGGTCTCGATCAGCACGGCAGGCGCTTTGGTACGGCGCAGCTCCGCGAGATTCGATGAAGCGACCGTTTTCACCTTGTCGGGAAGCGGATAGATGTTCCTGTAATTCTCCGCGATGATCTCCGCGGCTCGCTTGCCCTGCGTCGAGGTCGGATAATAGTAAACGTCCGTACCGCGGACGGTGCCGCTGTTCTGCGCTCCCGCGGCGTTCGAATGAATCGCCAGATGCAGGTCGTAGTTGCCCGCGTTCGACTCTGCGATCGCCTGCGACAAGGTCTGGGACGGCGTATTGCGCCCATAGGTGATCCCCGAAGCGCGCAAGTACGGCTCGATAGCGTCGGCGACGAGGTTCATGAAGTACTCCTCGTTCCCGCCGTTGACGTAGGGATTCCACTCCTGTAAGGACGGGCTCAAAAAGACGGACGGCATACACATCACTCCTGAAAATATGTAGATTGACAGTTAGTTTCAACTAACAAAATAATATGCGTGAAATCCCGATATTATTCCAATACAGAAATTTATTTTACGGAGTTTATGGTATATTGTGTGCAACCGATTTTATCATCATAAAAGGAGGAAAATGATTATGACAAAATGGGTTTGTCCCGTATGCGGATACGTACATGAGGGAGATACTCCTCCCGAGAAATGCCCGGTATGTAAGGTACCCGGCGAGAAGTTCAACAAGCTCAGCGATGACGCCGGCTTTGCCTGCGAGCATGTTGTCGGTATCGCGAAGGATGTAGCCGAGGATATCAAGGCTGATCTGCGCTCCAACTTTGAGGGCGAGTGCAGTGAAGTCGGCATGTACCTTGCAATGGCGAGAGTCGCCGACAGAGAAGGTTATCCTGAGGTTTCCGCCGCGTTCACCAAGTACGCTTTTGAGGAAGCAGAGCATGCCGCGAAGTTTGCGGAGCTCTTGGGCGAAGTGCTGACCGACAGCACCAAGAAGAACCTTGAGATGCGTGTAGAGGCTGAGACAGGCGCCTGCGCCGGCAAGCTCGACCTTGCGAAGCGCGCGAAGGCTGCCGACCTCGACGCGATCCACGATACAGTCCATGAAATGGCGAAGGACGAAGCCAGACACGGCGCGGGCTTCAAGGGTTTACTTAAGAGATACTTCGGCTGATTAGCCGAGCTCCGTCTCCGGTATTCAAACATAGCAGAATTTGGCTGACCGATGGTCAGCCATTTTTGTGTCGGAAAATAATTTGAAATTTTTTTTAAAAATAAAACCGATTTGCTTTTCATTACGTCTATAGTAGTGTATGGTATGACTTTTTATTAAGGATCAGTATAACAGGCTGCATCACATTCGGAAGGGGGATAGATATGAAGTGTTGGAACTGTTTCCAAAAAATAGAAGATAACGCAGATGTCTGTCCTCACTGCAAAACCGACCAAAACTGCACCGCCGAAATGATCGAGCGCGCAAAGCGAAATGATCAGAGCGCCGTCACGGCGCTGTACCGATGCACCTACCACAGCACATACTATACCGTCAAGGCGCTGATCAAAGACGAGGATACCGCGGAAGATATCATACAGGACAGCTACATCAAGATTTTCCGTAACCTGTACCGTTTGAAAAAGCCCGAGAACTGTAAGGCATGGATACAGATGGTGGCGCGCAATACGGCGATCGATCATCTCAGGCGGCGCAAGCCTATCCTGTTTTCCGACATCACCTCGCTGGACACGGAAGACCCCGCTAATCTTCCGGAAACATCCCCCGAAAATCTGCCCGAGGTCGTGGTCGACCGTAAGGAAACCAAACGGCTGATGAAAAAGATCCTCAAAGAGATCCCCGAAGAACAACGGATCGTTATCATGATGTACTACTACGAGCAGATCCCCGTCAAGCGGATCGCAAAGGAGCTGGGTATCTCCGAGGGCACGGTGAAAAGCCGTCTGAATTACGGCAGGAAGAAGATCGAAGAAAAGGTTCTTCAACTTGCGAAAAAAGGCACAAAGCTCTATGGGCTCACGGCAATACCGTTTTTGGGTCTGGTACTGCGCAGCTGGAGCGCCGTCCCCGTAAAGCCGTCCTCAGCCGTACTCCGCAACATCCTTGCGGTATTATACGGCTCTCAAGAAGCCTCGCGCACCGCAGGCGCTCTGAGCGTCTCCGGCTCCGCCGCGCGAGCCTCAGCCCGTCTCTCCCTGTTATCCTCGACCCAAAACGCGGTGACAGCGGCAAAAATCACGGCGGGCATCTGCATCATCTCCGTCATAGGCGGCACGGCTGTCGGCACGATCGCCGAGCAGTATCGGGAACAGCCGCTGAGCACATCCTATACCAACACGACCGCCAAGCCGGCAAAGGGTGAAATCGGCTACAACCGCGCTGTTCCTTACGCGCCTGCCGGAGTACAGGAAAACGATCAGACATGGTACGAAGAGCCCGTGCAGACTTATTACACACAAGAGTACATACAAGACGATCCCGCCGACGAGGACGCTCCCGCACAGCAGGAAGAAGCCGCACAGCAGGCGCAGGACAACGCACCCGCTCAAACAGGCGGTACGCAGCAGACGCCGGCACAGGCCGCGGGCGGACAGGCACAGATACAAACGCAGCCGACCAACTCCCTGCCGCGGGAAGCGGAGCAGGAAGAAACGCGCGCCCCTGTCGACAATCCCCTCGACGACTATGTCGGTCTCTACCGCGCCTACCGCAATCAAACCGGAGAGTTCACCGGCTCGATGGATCTCTACCGTCTCAACATACCGGACGCATGGGGCACCGTCAACTCCACGATCGCCGAGAACGTCTATGAGGACACAGCATTGGGTAACTATATGCAGCTCTCCTTCCTCTACCGCGACAGCGCCAACCGCGCTTCGGAGGTTTTTTCGCTCAGACTCATCAGCACCAACGTCAGCGTGACCGACAGCTCCTATACCAAAGTCGCGGAAAGCGACACCTTCAACGTCTACCGCGTTCCCGTCGGCACGGACAAATCTCTCTCCCGCGTCAGCTATGACGAGCTGAGCGGCGAGGACAAGACAGCATACGATACCCTGCTGGGGACGGCGGACAACATTATCTCCTCTTTCTCGTTATTATAATATTTTCGACAATTTTCAAAAAAATAAAACCAAATATATTTTTCTTTCGTCTAAAGTAAGGGTGAAAGGAATCGAATCACGGTTCGGCTCCTTTCACCTTTATACTTTTTTACAGGACAAATCGTACTAATTTTCAATAGAAAACAGCCAAATTAGTATAACGTCCGGAAAGGAAATGAATCATGAAAAAGTTACCAGCCATTATTTTAACCCTCGCGCTGCTGCTCACCGCCCTCTCCCTCACCGCCTGCGGCGGCACATCGCTCGACCTCAAGGACTACACTACTGTGGAATTCACAGGAGTGGACGGCGACGCAACGGCGAAAATCAGCTTTGACTTTGCCGCGTTTGAAGAAGCCTACTCCGCCGCCAACGGTTCCTCCGACCCGTTCAGCCAAAAGGCGTTTGAGAACTCCGCGAAGCTGATGTCCTTTGAGGATTCGCTGGATTATGAAGTCACACCGTCCGAGGGCTTATCCAACGGCGACGAGGTAGAGGTCACCTTCACCTACAGCAAGGACGCCGCCCAAAAAGCGGGACTGAGCTTGAAGAACACAAGCTACAAGCTGACGGTAGAAGAGCTGACCGAAGCGATCGTCATCGACGCGTTCGACCCCGCTGTTTTCAATACGGACACAGGCGTTATGATTACCTATAACGGTATTGCGCCCAACGGCTCCTTGTCAATCAGCAATAAGGTTGAGAAGTCAAATCCCATTTCTCAGGTAACATATAAAGCCGATTCAGATGGTGTCGCTTACGGAGATACTATCACGATTACCGCCTCTCTGCCTAAGACCGCAGAGGACGAGGGCTATGTTCTCAAGGAAGAAACCTACGAATATCCTCTCAAGGATGTAGACCATCTGCTGACTGGTACCGACGAGCTGACCGCCGATGATAAAAGCGCACTGAAAACCAAGTATGAGACCATTATAAAAGGCTTAGACAGAGAACATTATTACGACGCTGACGGTACATGGTACGCTATCATAGGCGGTGTCGTGAAAAATCCCCGAATCGGTGACATCTATCTGTTAAAAAAGAATGATGGTACTTATGAAAACAAAGCATTCGTATCTGTTTACGCAGATATTGAGGGTGACGGAGAAGACCCGAATTGCAGTAACAGTATCGCTTATTATACGGTAGAAGATTTCTATATCAAAGCCGACGGCTCGTTAAACTACAACGCACAAGATTATGCAACCGATTTTTATGCTACTGAAGATGTCGCCAATAAACAGTATTGGAAAGACTACACGGCAGAGTATAACATCGAAAAGGTTTCTTTTGATTAACAGGAGGATAAAATGAACACAGAATTATATCAGCAGTTAGCAAACGCAGACAACTACTGTAAACAAGCAACAGAACATCTTGATAAGGCGAACACGCTTGAAGAACAGGCGGCACAGACTGCCGCCGTCAAGAAAGTCGGCTTTATTTGGGCAGGTATCGGAATAGGCGTAGGGTGTATGTATCTCTGCTCCATGATCGGCAGGCTGTTTAGCGGCGGTTCAGACCTTGTAGGCGGCATATTCGGCATGATTGGAATCCCGGTGGGCGCAGTCGTCGGTTTCTTTGCGGCAAGATACTTATACGCTAATTCAAAGAAGAAAAGAGAAGCTTTGGCGCAGAACTACCGTAATCAATCAGCGCAAGAGCGTGCGACCGCAGAACAAATAGTATCGGAAGGAAACAGCTATCTCAGCGTCCTTCCTGACAACTATTGGTATCCGCAGGCGACCGAGTACATAGCGAGTGTGGTACAGTCCGGCAGAGCCAACACCGTTCCCGAAGCGCTCAGAATGTACGATGAACAGCTTCACCGTTGGAATATGGAAAACGCTCAAATGCAGATTCTCAACGAGGTTCAGGCACAGAACAATCCTAATCAGATGATGTTGAACTATGTGAGACAAATGGATAATTCAAAGCGTTAAGCCTGATATGTTTTCTCATTAGGCTTAACAAGCGAAAGTTATCTAAATATGTCCCCGATCTGTCCTGACGAAGCCGGAAACGAATCGGGGACATATTGTTATTTATCCGCAGAACAACAAGTGCATATGAAAACACCCACCGTTTTTCTTCGGTGGATGTTCGCTTATTTTGTCATTCTTTTTCGTTTCTCCAGCGCATACGCTACACGGTCAACGCGGGCGCGAACATCGCCAGATGGTTCTGATCCGTCCGCTGTCAAACAGCATAATACCTCTCCCGCCTTCGATATTGCCGCAGGTTTCCACATTGCTCGGGAGAGATATTGTGAGGGCTCCCTTTAGGCTGGAAGGGAGCCCTTCTTTGCATACACGCAAGCCCCGCTGTCCATCGGAAACTTCGTTAAAAAAATAACAATATGCCTATAAACACTAAAAATGCGGAACTTTCTTTGTTGTAAATGCAAATTGAATCCACTCCCTGCGTATGCTATACTTAATATAGGGTGACTGTAGTCGAACCCCAATCGGTTTTTGGCAGCATATTTGCGCCTGCTCTTTGTTAAAATCCTCGCGAACCCGTCAAGGGTTCGCTGTGGTTTTGCCGCGACCAGACCCAAATCTGCTCGCTAAAAACTGCTTCGCACCGAGAAAGAGATCATTTTCAAGGATTTTTCGGTGCAGAGGAGGAGTAACCCTCAACGGGTTGCGATCGACGATAAGCCGCAAAAAGACTGAAAATGACTCTTTATCGGCGGTTGCGGTTCGGCTACAGTCACCCTAAACATGAATAAGGAGGAATCCGCATGGACAATGAAAAATATTTAGTCGACAGCGTTGAGGCTCTGGAAAAGAAAATCGACGACGTCAGAAAGGCGCAGGCGGCTTTCGGCGAATACAGCCAGGCGCAGGTAGACGCCATCTTCAAGGCGGCTGCCTTAGCGGCGAACAAAGCGCGTCTGTCCCTCGCGAAGCTCGCGGTCGAAGAGACCGGCATGGGCGTTGTCGAGGACAAGGTCATCAAGAACAATTACGCGTCCGAGTATATCTATAACGCATACAAGGACACTGTCACCTGCGGCGTGATCGAAGAGGACAGCGCAGCAGGATATGTACGCGTCGCAGAGCCGATCGGCGTCGTCGCGGCGGTCATCCCGACCACCAACCCCACCTCTACCGCGATCTTCAAATGCCTGATCTCCCTCAAGACCCGCAACGGTATCATCATCTCTCCCCACCCGCGCGCGAAAAAGAGCACCATCGAAGCGGCAAGGATCGTCTTGGACGCCGCCGTCAAGGCGGGCGCTCCCGAGGACATCATCGCATGGATCGACGTACCGTCCCTCGACATGACCAACACCCTGATGAAAGAGGCTGATATCATCCTCGCGACAGGCGGCCCCGGCATGGTCAAGGCGGCGTATTCTTCCGGCAAACCCGCCCTCGGCGTAGGCGCGGGCAACACCCCCGCCATCATCGACGAGAGCGCGGACATCATCCTCGCCGTCAACTCCATCATCCACTCTAAAACCTTCGACAACGGTATGATCTGCGCGTCCGAACAGAGCGTTCACGTACCCGCGTCCATTTACGATAAGGTCAAGCAGGAATTCCTGTACCGCGGCTGTTACTTTCTCAAGCCTGATGAGCTGGATAAAGTCCGCAAGACCATCATCATCAACGGCTCACTGAACGCGAAGATCGTCGGTCAGAGCGCGTACAAGATCGCGAAGCTCAGCGGCGTGGATATTCCCGAGAACAGCAAGGTGCTGATCGGCGAGGTCGAGAGCGTCGACATCAGCGAGGAATTCGCTCACGAAAAGCTCTCCCCGGTGCTCGCGATGTACAAATACGATACCATCGAAGAAGCGTTCAACAACGCCGAACAACTGATCGCCGACGGCGGCTACGGTCACACCTCGTCCATCTACATCAACGAACTGACCCGCAAGGAAGTCCTCGACGAGTTCATGGAGCGCATGAAAACCTGCCGTATCGTGGTCAACACCCCGTCCTCACACGGCGGTATCGGCGACATCTACAACTTCCGCCTTGCCCCCTCGCTGACTCTGGGCTGCGGCTCATGGGGCGGCAACTCGATCCACGAGAATGTCGGCGTGAAGCACCTGTTGAATGTCAAGACCGTTGCCAAGAGGAGGAACAATATGCTTTGGTTCAGAGCACCCGAAAAGGTTTATATGAAACAAGGCTGCCTGTCTGTCGCGCTCGACGAGCTGGGCAGCGTCATGAATAAGAAAAAGGCGTTTATCGTCACCGACAGCTTCCTGTACGCGAACGGCTACACAAAGCCGATCGAGCAGAAACTGGATGAAATGGGTATCATGCACACCACATTCAGCGAGGTCGCACCCGATCCCACCCTCGCCTGCGCGAAAATGGGCGCGAAGCTGATGGAGAGCTTCAAGCCCGACGTCATCATCGCGGTCGGCGGCGGTTCTCCGATGGACGCCGCGAAGATCATGTGGGTGCTGTATGAGCATCCCGAGGTCGACTTTGAGGACATGGCGATGCGCTTCATGGACATCCGCAAGCGCGTCTACACCTTCCCGCACATGGGCGACAAGGCGTATTTCATCGCCATCCCCACCTCCGCGGGTACAGGCAGTGAAGTGACCCCCTTCGCGGTCATCACCGACGAACAGAGCGGTATCAAGTATCCGCTGGCGGACTATGAGCTGCTGCCCGACATGGCGATCGTCGACGCGGACATGATGATGAACGCGCCGAAGGGCCTGACCTCCGCTTCGGGTATCGACGCGGTATCGCATGCCTTAGAAGCCTACGCTTCTATCATGGCGACCGACTACACCGACGGTCTGGCTCTGCAAGCGTTAAAGGTTCTCTTTGAATATCTGCCCAAGGCGTATGAGAGCGCTGTCACGGGCGTTCCGAATAAAGAAGCACGTGAGAAGATGGCGAACGCCGCTACGATGGCGGGCATGGCTTTTGCCAACGCCTTCCTCGGCGTCATGCACTCGATGGCGCACAAGCTCGGCGCCTTCCACCACATCCCCCACGGCGTCGCGAACGCGCTGATGATGAACGAAGTACTGATGTTCAACAGCAAGGAAGCGCCCACCAAGATGGGCACCTTCTCTCAGTACGATCATCCGCATACCCTGCGCAGATATGCCGAGGTCGCGGAAGCGCTCGGTATCGGCGGCAAGGATGACGAAGAAAAGCTCCAAAATCTGCTCGACCGCATCACCGCCCTCAAGACGGAGATCGGCATCATGCCGACCATCCGCGACTATGTGCCCGATGAAGAAGCCTTCCTCTCTACCCTCGACGAGATGAGCGAGCAGGCTTTCGACGACCAGTGCACGGGCGCGAATCCGCGTTATCCGCTGATCAGCGAAATCAAGCAGATGTATCTGAACGCCTACTACGGCGAACATAAAGACGTATAAGGAGGCACACCATGAGCGATACTAACTATGAGATCTTAGCCCAGCGTTCCAAAAAGGTCATTTATAAGGACGGCGACACCGTCCTCAAGGTATTTGACAGCGACTACAGCAAAGCGGATATCCTGAACGAAGCCCTGAATCAGGCGAGAATCGAAGAGACAGGGCTGAATGTCCCGAAGCTCCTCGAGGTCAGCAAGATCGACGGCAAGTGGGCGATCCGCACCGAGTATATCCCAGGCAAGACGCTCGCTAAGCTGATGGAAGAGAATCCCGACAAGCTCGACGAATATCTCGATCTGTTTGTCAACATCCAGAAAGAGATCTTCAGCAAGAAAGCTCCCCTCTTAAACAAGATCAAAGATAAATTCAACCGCAAGATCTCGGCAAGCCGCTTTGACGCGACCACCCGCTATGAACTGCACACCCGTCTGGACAGCATGAAGGATCACCAGAAGATCTGCCACGGCGACTTTACCCCCTCGAACATCATCATCACGCCCGGCGAGAGCTACTATATTCTCGACTGGTCACATGTCACGCAGGGCAACGCGGCGGCTGACGCGGCGCGCACCTATATGCTGTTCTGCCTCAAGGGCATGGACGAGGTCGCAGAGAAGTATCTGAACCTCTTCTGCAAAAAGACCGACACTGCGAAGCAGTATGTACAGCGCTGGATGCCCATTGTCGCCTGCACCCAGAGCGTCAAGGGCAAGGAAGAGGAACAGGATTTCCTCGAGCGCTGGGTCAACGTCGTAGAGTATGAATGATTTGAATGAGGAATTAGAAATTAGGAATTAATGGCGGGACACCCGCACCCGATTGATAATACTACAAATCAAAACGCGGTAGCGTTTCCCACAATTCCTAATTCCACATTCCTAATTCCTAATTTTTCTCCACTCTCTCAGAAAGAAAGGAACATCAAAACCATGTCCGAAATAACCGCAGGTATCATCGGTGAGAAATCCGTCGCCGTGACGATCGAAAATACTGCCCTCGCGATGGGCAGCGGTACGCTCCGCGTATTCGCGACCCCCGCGATGATCGCGCTGGTTGAGGGCTGCTGTGCCGAAAGCGTTGAGGATATGCTCGGTGAGGGGATCACCTCGGTCGGCACCAACGTCAATATCGACCACCTCGCCGCCTCTCCCTTAGGCGCAAGCATCCTGTGCAAAAGCAAGCTGACCGCCTTTGACGGCAGAAGGCTCGATTTTGAGGTAGAGGTTTTTGACAACGCGGGGCTGATCGGCAAGGGCACGCACACGCGCTTCACCGTGAACGCGGATAAGTTCATCGCCAAAACCTACGCTAAGCTCGACAAATAAACAGCATAAAGCAACCCCGCTGAGTTTGAAGCTCAGCGGGGTTTTTGTATCTCTATCAAGTTTTATCGGTATTTCGGATATGATGCGCCGACGAGATACCGCTGGATGCAGGTCGCGTCGAGGATATCACGCTCACCGTCGCCGTTAAAATCGGAGTAGTAAGCAGGCTCAGGTGCGTATCTCTTGATGAAATCATAAAGATTGATCTCGTCATCTTCCTGCCAATCGCTCTGCTTCACCTCACAACGCTGGATCAATGTTGCGTCAATGACCGAGATCTCGTCGTCACGGTCAATGTCACCCAGCAGTCTGCCGCAGCTGTTGTGATCAATCGTGGTGTATTCATCCATCACGCGGTCAAAATCCGCATAATTCGCGGCATTGAAACCGTCGCTCCCGCACAGAGCGGGATCATAGAAGCGGTTTTCTTTCACATCATACACGCCGAAATGCGTCAGGAAAGGATTCCCTCTGTAACCGTACTGGTAAAACGTGCGGTTACCAATCACGGTAAAGAAGTGGTCTCCGTCATACTGATAGTTGCTTGCCCAGACGCATACCCAGTCCGCGCCGCCGTTTTTGTCACGATGGATATACAACTCCTCATAGTCGAGAAAAGCGTCATCTGCACACTCGGGATACGCCGCCTTAAAGGCGTCGCGGTAAACGCCGCCGGCGTGCGGCTTTGCGGGGATCTCGAGCGGCGTCAGGCAATCCCACATCGAACAGTCATAGACTGAGATCATGCCGTAATGAATACCTTTTAAGGAATAATCGTAGTATTCGTCCTCATCTGCGTCGGCGTTCGGGAAAAAGTACACTATCATTTCCTGACCGTCATAGTAAATGCGTGTTTCGTCCTCGTTATAAGCGTTGCCCTCGCCCTCGGGATAGAGGCGTGTGACAGTCTCGCCGTCCTCGGAATACGCGATCTTAAAGATATCGCCGCGACGCAGGGTGATCGGATATACGGATCGATAATGACCGTACCAATCTTTCACCTGATAGTATTTTTTGGGCTTCCAGTCGTTCATCGTGCCGACGATATAATAGCCGGGCTCCGTCGCCGGTTCATCCCCATGAAGATAACAGGTATTCGCAGAATAATAACCCTCACAGATGATACAGTCATAGTACCAGATCTCTTTTTCAGAGGCATGATAAATCATCCCGTCATCGGCATATCCCTTGCCGCCATCACAAGCGGGGCGGAACGCGAAAACATAAGTGCCGCTCTCCGTGATGATCCGGCTCTCCTGATTGAAGGCGTTCTCATCCCCCTGCGGATATACTCTGCCCGCGTCAGGCGTGATCCCATCGGAGGAATAGACGATCTTGAAGGCGTCGTCGGGCGTCATATACAGCGGAAAGCGGTAGGTCTTCCCGTCGTATGACAGGATCCTGTAATCCTCTCTGATCTGCCAGTCGTTCATGGTACCGATGATATAATAGCCCTGCGGTACGCTTCTGTCGGTATCAGCCGCCGAGACAGGGAACGCCGATATACACAGTATCAGTGCTAAAACCAGCGTCAATGCAACTGCTTTTTTCATGTCAACTCCTCCTTTGATTTTATCACACGATATGATAAACATTTTGTAAAGCTTGATTTTAATTATTTAGATACACGTCGCCGGAATATAACCGTCTGCCGTTATGACTGCCGTCATAGGACAGATACCACAGGTACCGATAGCGTCCTTTGTAGGGTAAGGCAACACCGTGCGCTTTAGGCTGATAGTCCAAAAACGCATACCCGTCGTCGAGCGGCGTTACATCGGCATAAAACATCTCGGTATACGCGTCATCATCGCATAAACGATAAGGGTCATACAGCCAGCAGTAGATCACACTGCCGTCGGGTATCTCGCCGATGTATACGAGATCGGAAATGATATCCGTATACGGCGATTCAGTCGGATCGGGCAGATCGGGCGGTTCTGTCGGTAAAGGCTCATCAGGCGGTTCGGTCGGAGCAACAGGCTCGGTCGGCTCTATCTCAACGGGAGGTTCGGTGGATGTTTCCGTCGGTGTTTCCCCGTGCTTTTCGGTCGCGGGCTGCGGAGTTGTCTCCCCCACGGGAGCAGTCGGAGAAGGCTTTGCGGTAGCCGCCTGCGGCTGTGTGGATTTGACAGCAGTCGGCTGAGTCGCGGTCTGCGGCTCTGTCGGGCGGAAAATGCTGTCGATGATCTGACGGATCACAGAGGACTTTTCGTCAGCGACAGTGCTACCCTGTGAAGGTTCAGACGGCGTGCCGTCGGTTGTCTCCTGTACAGTTGAGGAAACAGGTGATGGCGGCGAAATCGGGAGTGAAGTATGGTTTTTTGTTCCAAAAAGGAAATACACGGTCAGGCTGAGCACGCTGACGAGTACCAGACTCGCGGCGGCAACAGCGGCTCTGCGGCGGTACCACGGGATGACAGCAGGCTTTCTCTCAGCCGTCTCGGGGATAGCGAGCAGGCGTTCGAGCAGCTCGTCGGGGACCTGCATGTTTTCAAGACTGCGGAAGTTCAGATCATTCATGCCCGTCACCTCCGTAAATCTCTCTCAGCTTTTTTCTGCCGCGGTGCAGCAGGGATTTGACCGTGCCGCTTTTGATACTCAGTATCTCTGCAATCTCGTCGACCTTGTAGCGCTCGATATAGTACAAATACAGCACCTCGCGGTACTTCGGACTCAGGCGCATGAGCGCCCATGTCGCGTCGCGCAGCTCGTCGTCGCGCGTGTGATCTGACACAAAGAAAGGGGAATCTTTCATTGTATCGAGGGAAATGAAACGACCGCGGTCGCGGACGCTTTTTCTGCACTCGTTGATCGCGACGCGCAGCAGCCATGCCTTCAGGTGTTCTTCATCGTTGAGCTCAGGGGGATTCTGATACAGCTTGACAAAGGTATTCTGCACACAATCATCGACGTCGGCATGGTTTTGGAGTCGGACAAAGCACGCTCTGTACACGTTTTGGGCATACTTCTGCACAACCTGCTCAAAGCTCAGTCCCGCGTACCATTGCCGTGCCATGTTCAACCCCCTTCACTATATACATCCATGAGAACGCCGTTTGGTTGCAAAGACAGTCAGATTTTTTTGCAAAGCAGAAAAGCGCCCCGAAAGGAGCGCTTTTTTCATCATTATCCGATCAATTCTTTCAGCTTTGCGGTGACGGACGCGGCGTCGGCTCTGCCGCGGCTCTGCTTCATGACGTTGCCTAAAATCGCCATCAGCGCCTTTTCCTTGCCGCTCTTGTAGTCGGCGACCGCCGCCTGCATGGCGTTGATCGCGTTCTGACAATACTCGGTCAGGGTCGCGTCGTCAAGACCTGCCATATCGGATTCGCTGACAAATTCGGTGACGGGCTTGCCGCTGTCGAGCATCTGCTCAAGCGCCTTTTTGGCAAGGTTGTTCTTGAGCTTTCCGCTCTCGAGCAGCTTGCACAGCTCGTTCAGCTGTTCTGCGGTCGTCTTGATATCGAGCGCTTCTTTATCCGCCTCGGTCTCCAGTCTGCGGAAGATCTGACCGATGATGAAGTTGGAAGCGGTCTTGGGGGATTTCAGCCCCTCGCTTGCCTTATCGAAATACTCGGAGATACTGCGGTACTTGGTCAGCTGTGCCGCGTCCTTCTCGGGGATCTCGTACTCGTCGATATAGCGCTGCAGCTTCTTTTGCGGCAGCTCGGGGAGGCGTGCCTCTATTTCTTTCACTCTGTCGCGCGGCACGTTGATGGTGACGAGATCAGGCTCGCGGAAATAGCGGTAATCGTGGGCGTCTTCTTTCGATCGCATGGATGAAGTGGTACCGGTCGCGTCGTCGTAGCGCAGGGTCTCCTGCACGACAGCGCCGCCGCTTTCGATCAGGTCGACCTGACGCTCAAACTCATATTCCATCGCCTTCGCAATATTGGTGATGGAGTTCATATTCTTGATCTCGGTACGGGTGCCGAGCTTCTCGCTGCCCTCGGGACGGACGGAAATATTGACGTCACAGCGCATGGAGCCTTCCTGCATACGGCAGTCGGATACGCCGATGTAGCGCATGGTCTGCTGGAGCTTTTCGACATACTCCTTCGCTTCGTCGATAGAGCGGAAATCCGGCTCGGTGACGATCTCGATCAGCGGAACGCCGCCGCGGTTATAATCGACGTAGGTGTCGCCGTGGTTGTGGATCAGCTTGCCAGCGTCCTCCTCGATATGAATACGAAGTATTCTTATCTTTCTCCCATTGGAAAGCTGGATAAATCCATGCTCGCACAAGGGCTTGTCGTACTGGGATATCTGATATGCCTTCGGCAGATCGGGATAGCAGTAGTTCTTGCGGTCCATCTTGGCGATCTCGGCGATCTCGCAGTTGGTCGCAAGACCTGCCATGATCGCGTACTCCACGACCTTTTCATTCAGCTTCGGGAGCGTACCGGGCAGTCCGATACAAATGGGACAGCAGTGGGTGTTGGGGTCGCCGCCGAATTTGGTGGTGCAGGAACAGAAGATCTTGGTGTTCGTCTGCAGTTCAACGTGGGTCTCAAAGCCCGCGACTAATTCATATTTCACAGCTTGACACCCCACTTTGTTTCGATAAATTTGTTCTCAGCCTGCTCATACTTGTAGGCGAGGTTGAGGATGGTTTTTTCGTCGAATTTCTTGCCGATAAGCTGCATGCCGATGGGCAGACCCTTTTCATCCACGCCGCAGGGAATGGAAACGCCGGGCAGTCCAGCGGTGTTGACGGGTACGGTACAGATATCGGAAAGATACTGTTCGATCTGGTCGGTCTCTTCACCGAAGAGATAACCGTTCTCAAACGCGGTCACGGGAGCGGTGGGAGCGAGGATCGCGTCGCACTGCTCAAAAGCACGGTCGAACGCCTCGACGATCGCGCCGCGCAGGTTGACCGCCTTCTTATAGTAAGCGTCATAGTAACCCGCGGACAGCACGTAAGTGCCCATTAAGATACGGCGCTGTACCTCTTTGCCGAAGCCTTCGCTGCGGGTGCGGCAGATCATGTCATGTGTGCCGATATAGTGCTCGGCTTTGTAACCGTAACGAATGCCGTCATAGCGTCCGAGGTTGGAGGAAGCCTCTGCCATCGCGAGGATATAGTAGCAGGGCAGGGCAAATTTCAGCTCGGGAAGATCGAAATAAACGATCTCGGCGCCCATGTCCTCATAGGCTTTCGCGGCGTCCAGAACCGCCTGCTTGACGTCCTCACGGATGCCGTCGAGGTACTGGTTGGCAATACCGATCTTCTTGCCTTTGATATCATCATTCAGGGTCGGGAGGGTAGGCTCACTTCCCTGAGAGGTAGAGTCGCGCTCGTCATACTTTGCGATCGCGTCAAAGACGATCGCGGCGTCCTCAACGTCATGGGTGATCGGACCGATCTGGTCAAAGGAGCTGGCGTAGGCGATCAGACCGTAACGCGATACAGCGCCGTAGGTGGGCTTCAGACCGACGATACCGCAGAAGGACGCGGGCTGACGGATGGAACCGCCCGTATCGGAGCCTAAGCCGTAAACGGCAAGGTTGCCGCCGACAGCGGACGCAACACCGCCCGAAGAACCACCCGACACATGGTCAAGGCTGTGGGGATTCTTCGCGCCGCCGTAGTAAGAGGTCTCGCAGGAGGAACCCATCGCGAACTCGTCCATGTTGGTCTTGCCGAGCATGACCACGCCCTCTTTTTGGAGCAGCTCATAGACGGTCGCGTCGTAGATAGGCTTGTAGCCGGTGAGAATCTTGGACGCGCAGGTGGTCTCGATCCCCTTGGTGGAGATATTGTCCTTCAAGGTCATCGGGACGCCCTCGAGCATACCGATCTCTTCGCCGCGGGCAATCTTTTCGTCAACTGCCTTCGCTTGTGCCAATGCCACCTCGGGGGTAACGGTGATATAAGCGTTTAATTCTTTATTAGAATTTTCGATCGCTTCTAAATATTTTTTGGTAAGGTCAACGCAGGAGATTTCTTTATTGACCAGCATTTCGTGGATTTTTTTGATCTGTCCCATGTCACGCTCTCTTTCTGACGAGGAAGTGATCCTCAGCCTGCTCAGGGGCGTTTTTGAGGATCTCCCCGACGGGTAAGGATTCTTTGACCTCATCCGCGCGGAAGGCGTTTGACAGGTTGTTGATATTGTCGAACTCGCCGCTCTTTACCTCAACGCTGTTGATGGTGTCGGCAAAGGCTACGATCTTCTGCATTTCTTCGGTGAGGCTGTCGATGTCCTTTTCGTCCACGAACAGCTTAGAAAGCAGGGCGATGTTTTCGATATCTTCGCGTGTTATCATATATATCTTCCTTTCGGTGGATAAATGCGGGATTTAGCGCAGCTTGATGTGTACTTCGCGCAGCTGCTGTTCGCTGACTTCACCCGGAGCGCCGAGCAGAACGTCCTGAGCGTTGGAGTTCATCGGGAAGGCGATGACCTCGCGGATGTTCTCTTCCTCGGTCAGGAGCATCAGCATGCGGTCGACGCCGGGAGCCATGCCCGCGTGAGGCGGTGCGCCGTACTGGAACGCGGTGTACAGGGAGCGGAATTTCTCTTTGAGGTCATCCTCGGTGTAGCCCGCGATGGAGAACGCCTTGATCATGATATCGAGGTCGTGGTTGCGGACAGCGCCGGAAGAAAGCTCCACGCCGTTGCAGACGATGTCGTACTGGTAGGCGAGGACGTCGCAGGGATCGTTTTCAAGCAGCGCCTGCATACCTCCCTGCGGCATAGAGAAGGGGTTGTGGGTAAAGATGATCTGACCGCTTTCCTCGTCCTGCTCGAACATCGGGAAATCGACGATGAAGCAGAAGTCAAAACGGCTCTTGTCGATCAGATCGAGACGGGTCGCGACCTCGGTGCGGATCTGACCCGCGAGCTTCGGCGCGTCGGCGGCGGTGTCGGCGATGAAGTAGATCACGTCGCCCGCCTTGGAGCCGTTGCGTTTGATGAGCTCTTCCCTGTCGCCGGGCTTCAAGAACTTGTCGATCGGACCGTCGAAGAGCATTTCATCGGTGACCTTGACATATCCCAGACCCTTCATGCCGATGGAGAGCGCGAACTCTTCCATCTTCTTGAACCAGCTCTTGGAACAGGACGCCGCACCGGGAACGTTGATGGAGCGGACGGTCTTTTTGAGGAAGGGCTTGAAATCGGTCTCCTCAAACATGTCGGAGATCTCGACGATCTCGAGCGGGTTGCGCAGATCTGGCTTATCGGTGCCGTATTTCAGCATGCTTTCCGCAAAGGAAATGCGGCGGAAAGGCGGCTTGCTGATCTCTTTATCGGAGAATTTCTTGAAGGTGGAATAGAGGACTTCCTCCGCCACGGCGAAAACATCCTCCTGCGTCGCGAACGCCATCTCAAAGTCGAGCTGATAGAACTCGCCGGGAGAGCGGTCGGCACGCGCGTCCTCGTCACGGAAGCAGGGCGCGATCTGGAAGTATTTGTCAAAACCCGATACCATCAGGAGTTGCTTGAATATCTGCGGCGCCTGGGGCAGGGCGTAGAATTTGCCTTTGTGCTTGCGGGAAGGGATCAAATAGTCGCGGGCGCCCTCGGGAGAAGATACGCCGAGGATGGGGGTAGCGATCTCCATAAAGCCCATTTCGCTCATCTTATTGCGCAGGTAGGTGATGACCTCAGATCGCAGTAAAATACGGTTGTGCACCTTCGGGTTGCGCAGGTCGAGGAAGCGGTATTTCAGACGGATGTCCTCGTTGGACGCGGTGGAAGAGACGATCTCGAAGGGCAGGTTGTTCTTGCACTTGCCGAGGATGGTCAGGGTCTCGGCGGCGACCTCTACGGTACCGGTCGCGATCTTGTTGTTGATGGTATCTTCATCACGCTTGATGACCTTGCCGGAAATGGTGACGGTGCACTCGCGGTTGACGCCTTCCAAAAGCGCGTCGTCATGGACGACGACCTGCGTCACGCCGTACTGGTCGCGGATGTCGAGGAACATAACGCCGCCGTGGTCGCGGATGTTCTCTACCCAGCCCGCGAGGCGTACCTCCTCACCTATATGATCTTCTCGTAAATCTCCGCAGGATACGGAGCGATAGATGTTTGCGTTCATTTTTTCATAATCCTTTCATGTGCCTTAAAGGCATTTTTCCCTATTCTGTAGTATTATAACACAAGCAAAAGCCAAAGTAAAGGCGCACACCGCTTTTTTTGGAAATAATCTCATCCTCAAAAATCGCAAAATAACGCAAAAACTCCCCTCCAAAGAGGGGAGTCTGCTGTAAATACTGTTTTTACAGTGATTACTTGAGGTAGGTCTGACCGGAGGGTCCTACTGCGCCGGTAACCTTAGAGCCGCTGTTCTGCAATACGTATACGCGCATATTGCCCTTACCGGTGGAGTTAACGGAAAGTGTACCGTTGGAAACGGTCTTCTTGTCGCCGGATACAGCGTCAACGTAGGTGCCGTTGGGGATGTTCTTGAAGGTAGCGCCGTCAGTGACCGCTACGCAGGCGAGGGAATCTACGTTTGAAGTCTTCTTGGTAGAAGGATCGGTGTAGCTGCCGGTGTAGCGTCTGATATACGCCATGTTGCCGCTGACATAGTTGCTGTTGGTGGTGTACTGACCCATCTGCAGAGCGGGAACAGCGCGGCGGATCGCGTTGAGCTTCTGGAGGTGCTTACTCAGCGTGGAGTTCAGAGTGCTCGCAACAGTACCGGAAGCAGTATAACTGGAGAAGCCAGTAGCATTGACCGTACCCTCGAGGTAATCGCCGAAATACGCACGACCGGAGTTTGCCAGAGAGATGTTGGGACCTTCGTCGATCCTGCAGCCCTTCTGGAACTCGACCTCGCCGCCGTAGTACAGACACGGAATACCGCGGAAGGTGAACATCAGGTTGAGGTTCTCAGCCCAAGTCTGGGTACCGCCGGTAAAGCGCTGGGTCTGGTTCTGGTCGGGAGAATAGTCGTGGGACTCAACATAGGTAACGTTCCAGGTAGCGTCGTTGTTGTACTGGTCCTGACCGAGAGCCGCGCCGTAAGCGCCGGAAGCCGAGTCAAACTGCCAGTGCATGGTGAAGTCGATAACACCCATGCCGGAATTCTTGGAATAGTCGGGAGTATGGTAGTTGATACCGCTCAGGAACGCGTTCTGAGAGGTCGGCTGACCGGAGGTGCTGACATGGTTCTCGCTGTAGGTGATCGCGTTCTGAATATTATTCTTGACAGAAGCGGCGTCGGTGCCGTCGGTCAGTTTCGCAAGATCGGAAGCCGAATCATCCCAGGTATAGAACTGTACGGATTCGCCCGCGTTGTCACGGTACCAGGTCTGGCTGTAACGGCAGCAAACCTCGCCGAACATGTAGAAGTTGTCGTTGCCGGACGCCTTCGCCGCGGCATTGATCTGGTCGTTGTAGAACTTGTTCAGAGAGAGTCTGGGAATGTGGCGGACGGTATCGACACGGAACGCGTCAACGCCCATATCGAGATAGTTGGAGTAAGCGTCTACAGTGTAGTCCGCGACAGCCTTGTTCTCGGTGTTCAGGTCAACGCAGTCGCCTGCGATCTGGCAGAACTTACAGGTCCAGTCGTCCCAGTTCAGGCTGGCAAAATAGCCGTTGTGGTAGTAGTTGTTAGGATTGGAGACCTTATCGTAGGAAACCATATCGGTAAAGCCCTGGGTCTGCTTTATCAGCTGCAGACGGGAGTCATACTGCTGACCGGGAGTCAGAGCATAATACTCGGCGGCAGTCTTGACGTTGTTGTAGTCAAGCAGTTCCTTGGAGGGAACCATGCAAGCCTCGATGTCGCTCAGGTCTGCGTCATAATTCTTGCTGAACAGGGGCGCGAGGGTAGCCTCACCGAAGTTAGAGGTATGGTTCCATACAACGTCCTGTACGATCTTCATGCCCTTTTCATGAGCGGCAGCGATGAGATCCTCATAGGTGAAGTCGTCGCTTTCATAGCGGGGATCGACCTTAGAGAAGTCGAGCGCGTGGTAGCCGTGATAGTCATAGCCGGAGGCGTTCTCGACAACAGGAGTGATCCAGACAGCGGAGAAGCCCAGCGCCTTGATGTAATCGAGCTTATCGGCAAGGCCCTTGAAGTCGCCGCGCCATGCGGGGTCGGAGTCAGGGTTGTTAGCCTTCTGGTCCTCCCAGCAGTGGACGTTGTTGCCGGTGTCGCCGTCATAGAAACGGGTGGTGATGACGAAGTAGATGGTATCCTGACGCATGTCAAGGCAGGTATAATCATCCGCCTCATACGGATTCTTCTTGCTGAAACGGCCGTTTCTGTACCACCATTCGCCGGAAGTACGGGTCAGCTCCTTGGAGATCTGACCGGAGAGACCTGTGGTGCCGTCGGTCAGCAGGAAGTTGATCTTTGTTGTATTGGTGAACGTATAGGTGTACCAGGTAGAACCGGTCTGAGTCATATCGCGTGACATCTTCACACCGGGGTACGTGGTTTCTTTGTTGGTGGGGAGAGCGTTCCAATAATAGATATAGGGAACCTTATCGGTGCTTTCCACATGGATGATGATGCTGTCCGCGCCGGTCTCGGCGAGGTCGGCGTCTGCCGCCGTATCCTCAAGGTCTACGTCAGCAGCAACGTCGGCGATATCCTCATCTGCCGCCTGTGCAGAGATAACGGCAACGGAAAGGATCATCGCAAGGCACATCAGCAGCGCCAGAATACGTGAAAGTTTCTTCATGTCCTGTTACCTCCTTTTAAGATTCCGCGGGGAATTTATTGATAACTCCCGCGTTAAAGCGCTGGATCAGCGTCGCGTCAATGATAGAAACTTCGTCGTCGCCGTCAACGTCAGCGTTGCGTTCATTCAGCGGAGTGGGCAGAGCGACGTTCGCCTCATAGCGCTGGACGTAGGTCGCGTCGAGGATGGTGACGTCGCCGTCGTCATCCGCGTCGCCGTACAGAACAGCGATCACCGGATCGGTCGGCTTGGCAGCTTCGGTCGGCTTGGGCGGATCGGTCGGCGCTGCATAAGTCGTAGGCGGCTGGGTCTCGGGAGTCTCGGTCGGAGACAGCGCGCCGACGCTGGTGTAGTTATAAGTGCGCTCAACGGTCTTGTTATCGGAGCCCTGCACGTCGACCGTCAAGGAGTAAGCGCCTAAAGAACTCGGCTTGAAGCTGTAATTGCCGGAAAGCGTGTAATACGGGGTATTCACGGTATTGCCGGAAGAATCCTTGACCGTAAACTTATAGAACAGCAGGTTTGTGCCGGTGATGCCGCCGCCTGCGGTCACATTGACGCTGACGGTCTTGTTGTTCTCGATCTCGCCGGGTGCGGGAGATACGGTCTTGATATAGGGAGCGACGGAAGTAAGTCCGTCCTCGATCACATAGGTCTTGGTACGCTGGTTGGTGTTGCCCGCGGCGTCCTTGAAGTCATAGGTCAGCGTGTAGGTGCCCGCCGTCTGCGGGATCCACTGCACAGAATTCTTGGTGCTGTAATCCGAGAGAGTCTGAGTGCCGGTGCTGCCGGTCACGGAGAACTTGTAATATACGGTTCCCTGACCCTCAGCCGCGGCGGAGAGGATGATACCTACGCCGTTGTACTGGGGCGCTTCCAGATCGGTGGTGAAGGAAGATACCTGCAGGGGCGAAGTATCGTAGACCTCCCAGGAATTCGTCTTGTTGTTGAAGATATAATCCTTTCCGGGGAAGGTCAGATCGCTTGTCTGGGTCTGGTTACTGCCAACGTTGAAGATGATCTTCGCATAACTCTTCGTGTACTCATAGCGCCAGATATTGCCGCCGATGTTGGTCATCTTCACACCCGGCCAAGAGGCGTTCTTGTCGCTCTCGCTGTTCCACATATAAGCGTATACAGCGCTCCAGCCCGCCTCGTTCTCACAGTAGACATAGGTCTTGCCTGTGTCCTGCTGAGACTGGGTGGGATTCTGAGCGGTGGTGGGAGTGGTTCCGCCGGCGGAAGTCGGCTTCTGGGTAGAAGCCTGGGTCGCGGGAGCTTGGGTCGCGGTAGGAGCCTGCGTCGCAACTTCACTGCCTGCTTTCACGGCATTGAGACCGGCAGATGCGGACGTGAAGTAGATACGGATGGCGTCGCCGCTCGGATTCCACAGATGCATACAGTTGTAACCGTGGTAGTTGCCGGCTGACAAGTAGTAGGAGCCTGAGCTTGCAACGCTCTGAACAGCAGGTGACTTGACTGCGTAATTCGCGGAATTTCCGATCGTCGAAACCACGAAGCAGTAGTCGCCGCTTGACCCTGTCAGGTCATAGTAGTAGTAGCCTTTTGAGCTATCATAAGTAAAGGTACCTGTCGGGGTAGAAGCGTTGAAATCGGGAGAATTGGAATTCTCACCCCACAGATAGTAGGTATCCGCGCCTGTATCGGCAAGGTCGTCGACCTCTTCCGCACGGACGGAAAGCGCGAACGCCGTCATCGATATGAGGAGCGCGAGACACAGCAGCAGCGAAACCGCGCGCTTTGTCTGTTTACCTGATAACCTCATGATAGTTCCCTCCTTTTCATGTTAATCTGGGAAATCCTAAATTCCCAGTTATATTTATTATATATAACAATGTCAATTTTTATTTTCTGATTCAGAAATATATACAAGTTAATATTGCACAAGAATAATGTTGAAAAATTGGATATAATACACCAAAAGAAGGGCATAAAAAAAGCCGTCACGAAAGGCTGTTTCCGTCACGGTTTTTTCATCTGTTTTAATTGCACAATTCATAAAAAACATTTACGTTTTTTATGCGCGGTTTTCACATGTTGTTCTTGATCTTCTCCCAGTACGCCTTGTACGCCTGCTCGGTCTTATTCTCGCCGGGTTCATAGTAGGTGTGATCCCTGATATCATCGGGCAGGTACTGCTGGTCGATCCAGTGGTTCGGATAGCTGTGGGGGTAGAGATAGTTCTGCCCCTTCTCGGCACGTTCTTCGCCGTCGTAATGCTTGTTCTGCAATTGTCGGGGCACGACCTGTCCGAGTCCCGCTCTGACGTCATCCTGCGCCGCTGAGATCGCGTTCACGCCGGAATTGGATTTCGGTGCGAGACATACCATGATCACCGCGTCGGCAAGGGGGATCCGCGCCTCGGGAAATCCGACCTGCATCGCGATATCCACGCAGGACTTGACGATGGGGATGATCTGGGGATAGGCAAGTCCGACGTCCTCGCAGGCACAGACGACCAGCCGTCTGCATGCGGAGATCAGATCGTCGGCTTCAACCAGCCTTGCGAGATAAAACAGCGCCGCGTCAACGTCCGAGCCGCGCATACTTTTCTGATACGCGGAGATCACGTCATAGTGGGCGTCGCCGTCGCGGTCATACCGCGCGCCGCTGCGCTGGGTCAGGGATTCGGCAAGCGCCTTATCGACGGTGACGGTCTCTCCCCCGTCCCCTGCCAATACGCACAGCTCCACGGCGTTGAGGGATTTTCGCACGTCGCCGCCGCATGCGGAGCAGATGTGCTCCTTCGCTTCGTCGGTAAAGACGATCTCCTTGCCCTTTTCCTCGCTGAGCACACGGATCGCGCGCTCAATGGCGCGTTTCACTTCCTCAGGCTCCACGGGACGGAATTCAAACACCGTCGAGCGGGAGAGGATCGCGTTGTAGATATAGAAATACGGGTTCTCGGTGGTGGATGCGATCAGGGTGATGGAGCCGTTCTCGATGAATTCAAGAAGCGTCTGCTGCTGCTTTTTGTTGAGGTACTGGATCTCGTCGAGATAGAGCAGTACGCCGTTCAGCCCCTCAAAGGTGTTGAGGGAGGACACGATCTCCTTGATGTCGGCGGTGGAGGCGGTGGTGCCGTTGAGCTTCTTGAAGGAGCGGTTGGTGATCCGCGCGATGTAGGAGGCGAGAGTCGTCTTGCCGACGCCCGACGGTCCGTAGAATATCAAGTTGGGGATGGTGCCGCTCTCGATGATTTTGCGGAGCGGTCTGCCCGGGGCAAGCAGCTCCTTCTGCCCGACGATATCGTCAAGGCTTTCGGGGCGCAGTCTGTCGGCAAGAGGTGTGTTCATGATATTTCCTCCGGAAATAAAGAATAAAGAAAAAAGAATACTGAATAAAGAATAATAAATGGCGGGACACCCGCACCCGAAAATAGAATTGTCCGAGCGCGGCACGCGTGTCGCGCGAGTCACCGCCATTATTCTTTATTATTTATTCTCTAATCATTCATATAAGGGATATTTCTCGCACAGCGCCGCTACCTTGGCGAGCACAGCGTCCTTGTTGCCCTCGAAGTCCTTGATGACCAGAGAGATGCACTCGGCGATGACGTCCATATCATCCTCTTTCAGACCGCGGGTCGTCACGGCGGCAGTACCGATACGGATACCGGAGGTAACGAACGGAGAGAGCGGCTCGCCGGGGATGGTGTTCTTGTTGACGGTGATGTGCACCTCGTCGAGGTTGTGCTCCAGCTCCTTGCCGGTCACGCCGTCCTCGCGCAGATCCATCAGCATGACGTGGTTGTCCGTACCGCCGGAAACCAGCTTGTGGCCGCGCTTTACAAGACCGTCGGCAAGCGCCGCACAATTCTTGACGATCTGCTCGGCATACGCCTTGAACTCGGGCTGCATCGCTTCCTTGAAGCATACCGCCTTAGCCGCGATAATGTGCATCAGAGGACCGCCCTGCATACCGGGGAACATCGCCTTGTCGATCGCCTTCGCGTACTGCTCCTTGCACAGGATCATACCGCCGCGGGGTCCGCGGAGGGTCTTATGGGTAGTGGTGGTAACAAAATCAGCGTAAGGAACGGGATTCTGGTGCTGACCGCCGGCGACAAGACCCGCGATGTGCGCCATGTCGACCATCAGATACGCGCCGACAGCGTCGCAGATCTCGCGGAACTTCTTGAAGTCGATCTCGCGGGGATAAGCGGATGCGCCGCAGACGATCATCTTCGGCTTGCATTCCTTCGCAAGCTCCAGAACCTTATCATAATCGATGCGGTGGGTCACGGGATCAACGCCGTAGCTGACGAAGTTGAAGTACTTGCCGCTGAGGTTGACGGGTGAACCGTGGGTCAGATGACCGCCCTCGGAAAGGCTCATGCCCATGACGGTATCGCCCGGCTCGAGCATAGCGAAGTAGACGGTCTGGTTCGCTTGAGAACCGGAATGGGGCTGGACGTTCGCATGATCGGCGCCGAACAGCTCGCACGCGCGCTTGCGGGCGATCTCCTCCGCCTTGTCGACCGCATAGCAGCCGCCGTAGTAGCGCTTGCCGGGATAGCCCTCGGCATACTTGTTGGTGAGTACGGAGCCCATCGCCGCCATCACCGCGGGAGAAACGATGTTCTCGCTGGCGATCAGCTCGAGGTTCTGCTGCTGGCGCTGCAGCTCCAGCGCCATCGCGTCGCCGATCTCCTCATCATAGTTCTTGACAAAACCGATAGAATCCATTAAGTCCTTGTACATGTTATACCTCCAAATGATATTTTCAAACGCGGGGTTGTTGACAAATGATATATGTATATAAACGCATTTTCAGCGATTGCTTGTCCTGATTTCGTTGATCAGTTTTTGCAGATCCGCCAAGGTCTCCATCGAGAAAGCGAGGTTCCGCAGCTTGGCGGCATTTTTGAAGCCCTTGAGATAGTAGGCGGTGTGCTTGCGCGCTTCGCGCATGCCGACATACTCGCCCTTGTACTCGACGATTTTGCTGACGTGGCGCAGGAGTACGTCGCATTTTTCTTCGAGCGTCGGCGGCAAAATGATATTTCCTTTTCCGAAATATTCATTGATCTCGCGGAACACCCACGGATTGCCGAGCGCGCCGCGTCCGACCATCAGATAATCACAGCCGGTGTATTCCAGCACATGCTGCGCGGACTTCGCGCTGACGACGTCGCCGTTACCGATCACGGGGATGGTCAAAGCCTGCTTGACTTCGCGGATGATATCGTAATTCACGGGCGGGGCATAAAACTGCCTGCGCGTTCTGCCGTGGACAGTCACCGCCTGAGCGCCGTTCTTTTCGGCGATCTTTGCCACCTCGACGGCGTTGATATGCTCTTCGTCAAAGCCCGAGCGGATCTTCACGGCCACGGGGATATCGACCGCTCTGCTGACTGCCTGTACAATCCTGCCGCACAGCTCGGGGTCGCGCATGAGCGCCGCTCCCGAACCGCTGCCCGCAATCTTGGGTGCGGGACAGCCCATGTTGATGTCGATGACCTCGGGCTTGTACTGCATGGCGAACCTCGCCGCGTCAGCCATCGTATCCGGCTCCGTGCCGAAGATCTGCACCGCGCAGGGGCGTTCGGTGTCGGAAATGACCATCAGCTCAGCGCTTTTCCTGCTGTTGTAGGCAATGCCCTTGGAGCTGACCATCTCGCTGACGCAGTAGCCCGCGCCGAACTCCATGCACAACTCGCGGAAGGCTCTGTCCGCGACGCCCGCCATGGGCGCCAAAGCGGCATAGCCGTTCAGCTTGACGTTTCCTATCTGCATGCTACACTCCGCGGCGGCGGGTACGCTTGCTGACCAACACGCCGACCACGACCGCGATACCCAAGGCAACGCACAGCCATGTGACGATACCCGAAAACAGCGACGCGTCGGAGACCGCTACGGTCGGCATCGGCACGGCAGTCGCCTCGACCACCTGCTCGGGAGCCGCCTGCGGCAGCTCGCCCAAGTGCTCAGGCTCCTGATAGGTGTTGACGTCCTCGTCATAGCTGTAGATATAGTCATACCACTGGTTCTGCGGTTCTTCCTGCGGCTGTTCTTCCTGGGGCGTCTCAGGCGTCTCGGGGATCTCCTGCGGCTGTTCCTCAGGCTGAGCCTGCTCTTCGGGCTGATTCTCCTGCGGAGTTTCCTCGACGACCGCTTCCTGCTGTTCGACCTGTCCGTCCTCCGACTCCGCAAACACCGTCACGGCTGAGACAGCGCAAACAAGGCTCAGCGCCAGCAGTAATGATATCAGATGTGTCAGAAATGCGTTTCGTTTCATCGTTACCTCAATACAAAAGATATACCTATTCCAACGTGAAATATTATAGCAAAGCCCCGATCTTTTTGCAAGACCGGGACGGTTAATTCGACATTATGACTAATCCGCGGGGAATCCGCTGTGATTTTTCTTTTGACAATGAATAAAACCATTTTGGGTATATTTCTACGGTCGCAATAAAGCGGCTAACGCCTCGCCTAAATACTCACCGCTGCGGCAGGATTCCTCTACGGTATTGGCGTCGGTGCCGACCTCGATCAGCAGGGAGCCGTTGTTGTAATTCATGTTGTAGGTATACTCGCCGAAGTTCAGCGGGCGGGACATATCGGGGAACATATCCTCGCATTTCTTTTGCAGCTGCGTTGCGAAGATCAGGTTCTCGTCCCAGAAGTCAAAACCGCCTTCGGTATCATATCCTGCCATGATCATGATCTGGGACGCTTTTTGTCCGTCATATGTAAAGGTCGGTTTATACTTTGTCCCGTCATCGGAGGTCATCGCGTCGCGGTGGAGGTCGATGGTCACCTTGATGGAGGGATATTTTTCTCCGTACGCGCAGATGGTCTCCCATGAGCGGGCATAGGAGCCTTCGTAGGATGGATAGTCATGCAGAGTAGTGTCGTGCACCGCTCCGATCCCGTGCTCCTTAAGGGTCTCGACCAGCCTTTCCCCCACTGCGACGACGCCTAAGTCGCCGTCGGTCGAGCGGGGATAATAGTCGTCGTAATACACGCCCGTATCCTCGGTGAGATACCGCTCGCAGGTATGGGTATGGTACACCAGCACCTGCACCTCGTGATTGTCCTCGAGAGAGAAGGGCAGGTCGCTGTCGAGGAGCGATTCGACGTCGAGGTCATAGTCGGTCGTATTGCGAACGGTGATATTGTCATAGCTCATGTTGCCGTTGCTGACATGCAGTTCCTTCACGGGCAGCGTATCGCCGCTGTGAGAGGTATCCTGCGGCTTTTCGGCGGTCTCGGCAGGGTTGGAGGGCGTCTCGGCAAGCGGCCGCTGTATCGCCGCCTGCTCGGTCGGCATTTCGTCCGCGGTCGCCTGCTCACGCGTATCGAACGAGCCGTTGGTAAAGCTCAGCTTTCCCGACAGCACAGCCGCCTCATCCATCAGCGGCAGACATGCCCCCGCGCGGTATGCCACCGCGCTCAGACACACTGCCATTATCAAAAACAATGCGGTCGCCGCCGTTATCGTCTTCCAGTCATGCTTCTTCATTCTCTCACCTGCGCTTTTTGTTTCATCTTATGCAGAGGGAGAAGAAGATATTCCTTACAGCAGATTCAGTAAATCCTCGGTGTCGATATCGCTGTGGAGCGCCATATTGACAGACAGAGAGATCAGCGAAGCGGCGCGGGTAACGAGCAGGTCGATCTCCTTGGGAGTAACGACCATGCTCCTGCCCTGCGGGGAAACGGTTTTCGACAGCTCCATCCCCTGCTTTTCATCATCGATCTCCAACAAATCGAACGCAAGCGTCAAGGCGTCTACAACGGTCGGCACGCCGATCGCGATCACGGGGATCCCCATCGTATCCTGATCGATACGCACCCGCCTGTTCCCTACCCCCGCGCCGGGAGAAATGCCGGTATCGGAGATCTGTACCGTACAGCCGAGGCGTTCGAGCCTGCGGGAAGCGAGCGCGTCCACCGCGATCATCGCGGAAGGACGGATGTTTTTGATAATGCCTTGCAGCAGCTCACCCGTCTCAATACCCGTCTGTCCTGTCACACCGGTATTCATCACCGCTACAGCGCGCAGGCGGTCAAGTCCCGTGGAGCGGGCGATCTCGCCCTGGATATGGCGGGTCGCGAGCACCTTGGAAGCGGCTTTCGGACCCAGAGCGTCAGGCGTGATCTCGATATTGCCCAGTCCTGCCACCAGCACCAGACCGTTCACGGGAAGCAAGCGCCGTATCTCCCGCGACAGCGCCTTAACGCGGTTGTCGGTGTCGCGGATATTATCCGTCAGCGGCGGCAGCTGCGCCGTCACATAGTTGCCGACGGGCTTTTTGAGCAGCTGAGAAGCGCGTTCGGTCGCGATATGCAGGCGTTCTATCGGCAGCCCGTCTATCTCCTCCGCGCTGTAATCGACGCCCTTGATATCCTCGCCGAGCAGTTCGCGTTCTTCTACGGCGAGGTCGGTCCTGCGTTCCATACGCTCATCCCCTGTTCGCAAATAATACCAATATTATGCGCAAAGATATTGTTTACATTCAGGTAAAGATATGTTAATATTATGATGTATAATTATGTATAAAGTATTTAAGAATCCATCACTCTTCGGAGGTTTCCATATGAAACAAAAAATCATCTCGGCTATCCTCGTCTGTGCTCTCCTGCTTTCGCTGTGCACCGCGGTCTCTGCGGCAGAGATCGAAAGAGCAGGGACAGGCGCCAATATCGAAGCGGCGATCGTCGCCGCGGATTATGCCGAGGTCGGCGGAACACTGGAGCCGGAAGAAGTCCTTCCATCCTCTTACAACTCCGCCGCGCTGGGATATACCACACCTGTACGCAATCAAAACTACAACACCTGCTGGGCATACAGCTCAACAGCGAGCTTTGAATCACTGCTGCTGAAAAACCGAATCAGCTCCTTCCATCTATCCCCCATGCACATGAACTTCTGGGGCTGTACCCGCGAGGACGACACAGGCTGGCAGCGCGACTACTACCAAGCCGGTTACCCGTATATCGCGCTGGGCTATCTGACCTCTTACGGCTGTGTGCCGGACTCTGTTTTTGACGACAAAAAAGCTATTGAAGATTACGCGGCGTCAAGCGGCTCGGTCTATCCCTATCGGATCGCCGACGGCATTATCTACCTCGAGGCGGCTGACCGCGACACCGTCAAGACCGCCGTCTACAACTACGGCGGCGTGATCGGAAATTTTCATTATTCAACCTTCCTCAACGAAAGTGACAACGGAACTGCCTACTTCTGCAATCAGCCGGATCTTGCGACCAGCCAGCTGAACGGTCACGCCGTAGAGATCGTCGGATGGGATGACAACTACAGCAAAACGAACTTCAAAAGCGAATCTCAGCCGACCGCCGACGGCGCGTGGCTGTGCAAAAACAGCTGGGGCACCGGCTGGTGCAACCAAAAAGGATACTTCTGGATCTCCTATGAAGATTACTATCTTTTCGACTCCCGCTTCGGTCCCAGCTACGCCATCACGTCGAGCGCTCCGATGACTGCCGTCAGCAAAATGCAGCAGAACGAAGAATACGGTTCCACCTATGAATTCAGTTATATCGAACAGCTCAGACCCAATCAGACAAAGATGACATACGCCAACGTCTTTGATTTCTCGGACGGCTATCACAACATCGATAAGGTCGTTTTTGAATCCACTTCTCAGGGTTCAAAGTACACGATATACTATATTCCCGTGAACAGCAGCGGCGCCCCCGTGACCGATACAACTCAGTGGATGCTTCTCGCGAAGGGTACCGTCGAATATGAGGGATATACCGGCGCCGAGATATACGGCTTTGACGCGCCAAAGACAAAAGGCGCTATCGGCGTACAGATCGAAAAGAACGGCGATACCGGTATCACCATCGGCTCGGACGAATGGCTGACCTCGGGCGGCAAGTATCTGTTCAAGCCAACCTCACAGCGCGGTCAAAGCTACCTGATCGGCTACACCACCAACGCGATGGACGTGATGGATTTTTATAAAAACAAGCTCAGCGACGATATCGGCGGCACCTTTGTCATCAAGGCGCTATGCCGCAACGATGAAAAAGCGGGCGACGTCGACCGCGACAAGGATTTTTCGATCCTTGATGTTACGCTCGCACAGTATTATCATTCCCGCCTGACGGAATTAGATGATGAACAACTGCGCTATGCGGACTTCAACAACGACGGCGAGGTCGATATCACCGACTGCACCTTCATGCAGCGCGGTCTTGCTTACATGGACTGAACCGATAGCGATATCAGAACAGCGGAACTGCTATACTAATATTCAATAAAAGCTTTAATACAGATATTAGCGGAAAATTTCGTAGAACGAGGCGGAGAGCGTAGGCAGGCTGGCGCCTGTCAAGCTCGACAACAAAGTTATACGGAATTTTCCGCAATAGATGTTAAAAGACTTTTATTGGATATTAGTATTAGACGGCAGTTCCGCTGTTTTCTTCGCCCACATAGATATACCCCTGAAAGATCCACCCGTCACGCCCCGCGGACGGATCGTCGGCAGGGACGGTGTCCATGTAGAATTCCGTCCCGCTGTAGGCGGAGTTGGAAAGGAGCACTGTATCGTCATCCACATCCTCCACCACCGCGACATGCCCCGAGCCTCCGTCGGAATATGCCCAGCACGCGATCGCGCCCTGTCGCGGGGTATCGCCGTAATCGTAGATCTCATTCTCCGCGTTATAATCATACCACGTGCAGGCGTCGTAGGGCGACAGCTCGGGCTTTTCTCCCGTGATCTCATACGCCCTGCCCCACGCGTAACAGGTGCAGTTCGGCATACCGTAATCGGCGGCATAGAAGATATTGTCGTCGGAATAGTAGCGCGGATCGTCCTCATCGGGAGCATTTACACGCGGCGTGTAGGCAGACGCGGCCTCAGGGTGCTCCCATACCACCGCAAGCTTCGGCTCTGTGGGCGGGGGCTGTGTCGGGAGCTCTGCGGGAGTCAATGATTCTTCTGTTGGGATATCCTCCTTTAACGGCGCCGCGGACGGCTCGTACATCGCCGCGGAAATCGCCGTGATCGTGCATGCCAGCAGTAAGAACACCAGCACAAACGACGTCAGCTTCAAAATCAGCTTTACCACTTCCCAATATCTTTTTACAAAAAGTATATGTCGGGGAAGGATGGATTATCACATAAAAGAAACCGACGCAGTCAAAACCGCGCCGGTTATTTTCAAACTCATTTTACATAACGTAATAGATGATCGCAAAGAACTGGAGCACACTGCCCAGCAGAACAAAAACATGGAAAACAGAGTGCATATAGCGTACCCGCTTGCCGATACCGTAGAGCACCGCGCCGATGGTATACGCGATACCGCCGAACAGCAGCAGCATAAAGCCGCTCATCGTCATCGCCTGTATCGTCACCTGCAGAACCGCTACAACGCACCAGCCCATGCCGATATAACAGACCATAGAGACCTTCTCAAACCGCTTGAGGTCGATCGCGTTCAGCGTCACCGCCGTCGCCGCCAGCGCCCATTCCACACCGAAAACCGTCCATGCCATCGCGGGGTTGATCGGTCGGATCGCCGCCAGCAATATCGGCGTATAGGTTCCTGCTATCAAAAAGTAGATGTCGCAGTGGTCGATCACGCGCATGACGCGCTTCGCGTTGCCGATATGCAAGCCGTGGTATACGCTCGATACCGTGAACATGATCAGCAGCGTCGTGCCGTAGATCGCGCCGGATACCACCGCCCACGGGTTGCCGTGCATTGCCGCGACGATCACCAGCAGCGGGATCGCCGCAACGGCGAATGCCGCGCCGACGATGTGGGTGATCATATTGGTGATCTCCTCACCGCGGGTGTAATCGGGAAGCTGTGTTCTGAACTTATGCCTTTCGGCTCTGAGGTCACCTGACAGCGCCTGAACGGCGTTCATCGTGAATCCTCTCTTTCGTCACTGCTCGTGAAGAACAGCGCGACCGTGCCCGTGCCGGTATGACAGCCGATGGTGGTGCCGATGTCAAAGATCGGGACCTCCTTGACGTGCTTGAAGCGGCTGAGCACCAGATCGCGTACAAACTCGGCGTCCTCGAGGCAGTCGGAGTTGGAGATATAGCACAGGCCGTTGTACTTCCTGCCGCCCTCGGCGTACTGTTCCATCTTATCGACCAGAGCGGTCAGGACCTTCTTCTTGGTGCGCACCTTGGAGATGACCTTCAGTTTGCCCTCGGGGCTGACGCACAGCAGCGGGCAGATCTCGAAGATACCGCCGAGGATACCGCTGACCTTGGAGACTCTGCCGCCCTTGATGTAGTAGGTCAGGTCGGTAGAGCAGAACCAGTGCTGAACCAGCTGCTGGTTATCGAGCGCCCACTGATACAGGCTGTCGATATCCATGCCCTCACTCCGCTTCTGAGACAGCAGGGTCACATACAGACCCGCGCCGGAGGAAGCGCACAGGGAGTCGACGATATAGATCTTTCTGTCGGGGAACTCGGACTTGAGCATATTCGCCGCGGCGGTCGCGCTCTGGACAGTGTTGGAGATACCTGAGGACAGGCAGGCGTGCAGGATGTCCTTGCCCTCGAGCAGCAGCTCGCGGAAATAGTCGACATACTCGCCGACAGATACCTGCGAGGTCGAGGTATCGGCGCCGTCACGGATGTGTCCGTAAAATTCCTTAGCGCTCATTTCGGTATAGAGGTCGTCGGTATAGGACTTGCCGTTGACCACAAAGTGGAAGCCGATATAGCGGACGTCGAGCTTCTCGAACATCTCAGGGGTCATATCGGCAGTCGTACAGGTGCTGATAATATAACTCATGAAAATCACTCCTCAAAATAACGGGAAGGCACAAAGGCTCATTGACCGCACGGATCGCGGTCACACAATACCCTCCAAATTTCTACACCTATCATTTTACACCGTCTTTGTCAAATGGCAATCTATTCTGCCCCCGATCGGTTCTACAGTTATCAAAGCGCCATTCTACGGGCAAAAAGAAAGGAGTAGAGCGTCCCGCGGACGACTCTACTCACAGTAGAAGTTCAGTTATTTACTGCCTTTTTTCGGTCTGTTCTTGATCGAGAAGGCAAAGATAATAATGATCTGGGCAGGGATACCCAGCAGGAACAGCTGCCACCAGTTAAACTGCAAGGCGGACAGATAGATGGAGCAGATGATCCCCCATACGATACCCGAGACGATGTACAGGTTCCACGTGCGGTCGCCCCAGACCGAGTTGAGCACCAGGAGGGTGATCAGTGAAACAGGGATCGCGTAGATAAACACCAGCCAGCTGATGATACCCGTCAGCCACAAGATGACAAAGATCAGAACAGCCAGCGCCCAGATACCCGCTAAAACCGTCAGCGTGATGAAGCGGCGGCTGTAACGGTGCACCTTCTTCTCGACCTTGACCTCTTCATCGGGGTTGTGGGGGGTGATGATGTAATCCACCGTCACTCCCGCGAGGTCAGCGATCTGCTTCAGGACAAAGACGTCGGGGATCGACTCGCCTCTCTCCCACTTCGACACGCTTTTGTCGGAGTAGTTGAGCTGCTCGCCGAGCTGTGCCTGAGTCATATTCAGCGAAACACGCAGCTTTGTGATATTCTCAGCCGCGATTTTTTTCATTTCATCCATTCTATATACTCCAATACTTGGTGAATTTTTCAATCGGTTGGGGTGACTTTAGCCGAACCACAACCGCCGATAAAGAGTAATTTTCGGTCTTTTTACGGCTTATCGTCGATCGCAACCCGTCGAGGGTTACTCCTCCTCTGCACCGAAAAATCCTCGAAAATTATCTCTTTCTCGGTGCGAAGCAGTTTTTGGCGAGCAGATTTGGGTCTGATCGCGGCAAAACCGCAGCGAACCCTGCCGGGTTCGCGAGGATTTTAACAAAGAGCAGGCGCAAATATGCCGCAAAAAACCGATTGTGGTTCGGCTAAAGACACCCTAGTATACCATAATTCGGAATATAAATCAAGCAAAATAATGCACATGACTTATCTGTCAACGGTTATCTCCAGAAGAAAACCCACGGTCTCCCGTGGGTTCTGAGTTGTTATCATTCTTTTACAGAACTTTTGCCAAGAAGTTCTTGAGTCGGTCGCTCTGCGGGTTGTCGAAGATCTCGGAGGGCGTGCCCTCTTCGACGATCTTTCCGCTGTCCATAAAGACGACGCGGGAACCGACCTCGCGGGCAAAGCCCATCTCGTGGGTAACGACCGCCATGGTCATTCCCTCGCGGGCAAGCTCCTTCATGACGTCCAGTACCTCGCCGACCATCTCGGGGTCGAGAGCGGAGGTCGGCTCGTCAAAGAGCATGACGTCAGGCTCCATGCACAGTGCGCGCACGATGGCGATACGCTGCTTCTGACCGCCCGAGAGCTGGGACGGATATGCGTCCGCTCTGTCGGAGAGTCCGACGCGCTCGAGGAGCTCGCGCGCCTTCGCTTCCGCTTCGGCTTTCGACTTTTTCAGCAGCTTCTGCGGACCGAGGGTCATATTGCGCAGTACCGTCATATTCGGGAAAAGGTTGAAGTGCTGGAACACCATGCCCATCTTCTGGCGGTGCTTATTGATGTTGACATGCGGATCCGTGATATTCACACCTTCGAAGAGGATCTCTCCGGAAGTCGGTTCTTCGAGCAGGTTCAGCGACCGCAGAAAGGTAGATTTGCCGGAGCCGGAGGGTCCGATGATAACGATGACCTCGCCGCGACTGATCTCCATGCTGACGCCGTCCAGCGCGTGGATGGTACCCTCGCGAAAGTGTTTTTTCAGATCGGTGACTTTGATCAGTAATTTATCTTTCACTCTTGCTGAGCCTCCTTTCCAGCTTTCTTAGCAGGTAGGACAGTACCATTACGATTGCAAGGTAGATCAGCGCAATCGTGATCAGAGGGAAAAACGCCTCATACGTACGCGAGCGGATCAGATTGCCGATATAGGTCAGATCCTGGATCGCGACATAACCGGCTACCGAGGTCTCTTTCAGCAGTACGATGAACTCGTTGCCAAGCGCGGGCAGAACATTCTTCAGCGCCTGCGGAAGAATCACAAAAACCATCGTGCTTTTATAGTCAAAGCCGATGGAACGGCTTGCCTCGAACTGACCGTTATCGATCGACATAATGCCGCCGCGAACGATCTCGGCGACGTACGCGCCGGAATTGATGCCGAACGCAAGGATGGCTGAGATCAAACCGTTTCTGGAAGAGGCTAAGATGATGTAATACATGATCATCAGCTGGATGACGACAGGTGTGCCGCGTATAACGGTAATATAGATATTACATATCCCGTTGAAGAACTTCAACAAGTAATCACTGAACCTGATACACTTTTTTCCCGCAAGCGTTTTGTCATGGCTGGAACGGACCACCGCTACCAAAAATCCGAGCGCGATGCCCAGCAGCGCGGCAAAAAAAGTGATCTCCAAGCTTGTTCCCAAGCCTTTCAACAGCTGCAGCCATCTGTCGTCGGTGATAAAAGTCCGCGTAAAGCTCGCCGCGATACTCTCAAAAAAACTCTGCATAGTAATATTCCTTTAAATACCATAGCAACCGCACGCGGCGGTTGCTATGAACACAATGATAGATATCTTTATGTATACGTTATTATTCCTTCACGATGATGACCTGAGTGGAGGTGGTATAAGAATCGGTAAAGTCGATCGACTCCAGACGTTCCTCGGTAACGGTCATGCCTGCCATACCGAAATCAGCCTTGCCGGACTGAACAGCGGTGATGATCGAATCGAAATCCATATCATCGATCACCAGCTTGTAGCCAAGCTTATCGCAGATCGCCAGCGCCATCTCAGCGTCGATACCGACGACCGTGTCGCCCTCATAGTACTCGTAAGGCTCAAAGAACGCGTTGGTAGCCATGTGCAGCTCGCCGTTCGGATACTCAATACCCTCAGGGGACTCATAGGGGGTCTTGCCCTTGGTATCGTCGCCGATATAGTTATTGATGATGCTGGCAACCGTACCGTCCGCTTTCAGCTCAGCCAGAGCCTCGTTGATCTTTGCGGTCAGATCGGCGTTATCCTTGGAAACGCAGATCGCATACTCTTCCTCGGTGAAGGGCTCGTCCAGAATCTTCAGACCCTCGTTAGACGCAACAAAAGCCTTTGCGGGCTCGCTGTCGATAATAACGCAGTCGACCTTACCCTGAGAGAGAGCGAGAACAGCGTCGGCGCCCTTGTTGAAGCGTTCGATCGTGGAACCCTCTTCCTCATAGTCGGAAGCGAAGATGTCACCTGTTGTACCCAGCTGTACGCCGATGGTAGCGCCGGCAAGATCGTCTACGCTTGCTACGGTCGCGGTAGCGTCAGCCTCTTTGGCGTCGCCGCAGCCCGCGAGCATCGCGACGGAAGCGATCATCATGACAGCCAGTATGATAGCTATAATCTTTTTCATTTCATGTACCTCATTTCATAGTATTCTTTTATAAACCGCTTGCCTACTACTATACAACAAATGCGCGGAATAGGCAAGTCGCAACTGCATATTTATTCAAATTTCATAGGATTCAACAACTGACATATTTTATCAAATGTCAAATCTGGACATTTTCATCACAGAGCTGTTTCGTTTTATGCATTTATGCAGGATTTTATGCATTAAAACGACGTCAGGAACGCCTGCAGTCTTTCGCTCTCGGGGTTCTCAAGGATCGCGGGAGAGCCTTCCTCGGCGATCACGCCGTTATCCATGAATATGATCTTATCCGAAACGTCGTGGGCAAAGGTCATCTCGTGGGTGACGATGATCATGGTCATGTGCTTCTCCGCAAGAGAGCGGATGACCTTGAGCACCTCGCCAGTCAGCTCGGGATCGAGCGCGGAGGTCGGCTCGTCAAAGCACAAGATCTTCGGGTTCATCGCCAGCGCGCGCGCGATCGCGACACGCTGCTGCTGACCGCCCGACAGCTCGCAGGGATAATTGTCCTTTTTGTCGAGCAGACCGACGCTGTCGATCAACTCCAAAGCGTTCTTCTCGATCTCTTCCTTCGTGCCCTTGTTCAGCAGACGCGGCGCGAGGGTCACGTTTTCGAGCACGCTGTACTGCGGGAACAGGTTGAAATTCTGGAACACCAGACCGAAGTGCAGACGGTTCTGCCTGAGCTCGGATTCAGACAGCCTCTTGTTGGACTCGGCGTCAAAAATCATATCGCCGCCGACAACGATCTGTCCCTTATCGGCAAATTCCAGTGAATTCAGGCAGCGCAGGAGCGTCGTTTTGCCCGAGCCGGAGGAGCCGATGATCGTCAGCACCTGCCCCGCTTCAAGGGTGAAGTCGATCCCTTTGAGGACCTCGGTCCTGCCGAAAGATTTATGGATATTCTTTACCTCTAAAACAGCCATATCTACGCCTCCTTACGCCTTAAAGTAGCTCAGCTTTTTCTCGACCCAGCCGAACAGCAGGGTGAGGATGCCGGAGAAAGCGAGATAGTAAACGCCGGTGAAGAACAGCGGCCAGATGGCGCCGGAGATACCCTGACTGCCCTTCATGAACGCCTGACCTGCCCAGATGACCTCCTGCAGCGCGATGATACGCGCCAGCGAGGTATCCTTGACGAGGGTGATGATCTCGTTGGACATCGGCGGTACGATACGCTTGATCATCTGCAAGAGGGTGATCTTGAAGAAGATCTGCCTTTTGGACAGACCCAGCACCTGACCCGCCTCCTGCTGACCGTGCGGGATGCCCTGGATACCGCCGCGGTAGATCTCGGAGAAGTAGCAGGCGTAGTTCAGGATGAACGCGACGGCGGACGCGATAAAGCGGCCGCTTTCACCGCCGCCCCAGAGCTGCTTGCCGAAAACAAGACCCGGGAAATAGAAGATGATCAGCAGCTGGAGCATCAAAGGCGTTCCGCGGATGATCCACACCAGCACGCGCACCACAGCGCTCAGCGGCTTGAATTTACTCATCGAACCGAAGGAGATCACCAGACCCAGCGGGATCGCGCCCAAAAGGGTCACGGCGAACAGCTTCAAGGTCTGGATAAAGCCGATATTCAGACTTTGAAAAACGATCGGAAACTGTTCAAAAAAACCGTTCATACACATTACCTCAACTTGATAAGATAACGGAATAAATACGAAAGCTGTTCGCACTTATTCCGTTATCCTAAATCATTTGAACCGACCAAAAGACAGAGAGCCGAAAAGCCCTCTGTCTTTTGAAATAGTCATTCGGAAAAATTATTTGATCAGAGCCGCCTGAACCTTGTAGGTCTCGGCAACGGTCTCCATAGAGCCGTCAGCCTTGGCAGCAGCGAAGAACTCGTTGCACTTCGCGGTCAGATCACTGCCCTTGCGGAAGCCTACGCCGTACTCCTCGGAGTTGAGGGAAGCGGTATAGGTCAGCTGCTCATAGCCGGTGCCCTCGCCTACCATAGCCGCAGCCATGAGAGAGTCGATGATAGCAGCGTCGCAGGTGCCGGAAGCAACTTCCATCAGCGCGGTAGCCTGGTCCTTGACCTCGGTGAATTTGAAGCCGTAAGCCTCAGCCTGTTCCTGACCTGCGGAACCGCTCTCAACAGCAAAGGAGAGCTCTTTGCAGGCGTCAGCCTCAGCATACTGGTCGGCAACGTCCTTGTTGACAACGATGACCTGAGCGTTGTTGCAGTAAGCGTCGGAGCAGGACATAGCGGAAGTGACCTCGTCGGTCAGGGTCATGCCGTTCCATACGCAGTCGATGGTGCCGCCGTCGAGCTCAAGGATCTTGTTGTCCCAGTCGATCTCAACAAACTCGACCTTTACGCCGAGGCTCTCGGCAAAAGCCTTCGCCATATCAGCGTCGAAGCCGATCCACTCGCCGTTCTCATCCTGATAGTCCATCGGCTCGAAGTCGGTGATACCGACAACCAGCTTGCCGGCAGCGGTAACAGCGTCTACGTCAGCAACTGCCTCAGCGGTGTCCTTGGCAGCCGCGTCGTCAGCAGCGGCGGTCTCTTCGGTGTTGGCATTGCCGCAGGCAGCCATAACAGCGCCGATCATCAGCAGCGCCAGCATTAACGCGATAATTCTTTTCATAGTTTTCCTCCATAAAATATGTACTTATACTAATCCTAAATAAAAGGCTTTAATCAGATATTAGTGATAAATTTCGCAGAGCGCGGCGGGCGACGCAGGCAGGCTGCCGCCTGTCAAGGAGTCCAACAAAGCTATGCGGAATTTAGCGCAATAGATGATAAAGTTTTTTATTTAGGATTAGCATTATTTGCCGTCGTTCCGTATCTTTCAGAAAGACAGCGTACGACGCTACCTATTTTATCGTATTAGCACGCTAAAGTCAATATCCAACTTGCACAAAGAAACCAAAATCCGCCGCTGAGGTCATGTTATAATCCACTACTATTATGACAATGCGGTTTATCCTCGGTACAATCAACAGTCATCGTACGCAAAAAAAGCGGCAACCAAACGGTTGCCGCCGATCATCATTCGATTATTCTTTGATCTTCTTTACCGCAAACGCGCCTGCACCGAGAGCCAGTACGCCTAAACCGACTGCGAAAATCATCGGGTCACCGGTTTTCGGAGAAGTGGTGCCGCCGTTGCCGGGTGTGGTTGCCGCAGGAGCGGTAGGATACTCGGTAGCCTGCGGGCTGACCAGAGCGCTGACAGAAAGTGCAAATGAAAGCATTAAAACGAATACTAAAAGAACTGAAAATAACTTTTTCATAAGTATCATCTCCAAATCAATATACTAACTCAATGTTAGACTTATAATAACATTAATTCCGTGTGATTGTCAATAGCTTTCCCGAATTAATCTACCCGTTTTTTACAAAAATGCCGCTTATCCTTCTTAAAAAATAGACAAATAATAATACGGCACATCGCGCAAAACACACAATGTGCCGTAAAAATCACTCAGTTAATCGGATAAGGTGATCTGCAGCCAGTCGATCGGCTTGCCGAAAACACCCGCGTATCCGTCCTGTCCGGACGAGGTCTCGTCGTCGTACTGCCAGCTGTAATAATAACCGCCGACAGGGGCGACACGGTACTTCGCTTTCAGATAGCCGTGCTTTTTGACAACGGAGGATGGAGTCTGATAATAGATCTCCACCGCGTCGATCGGCTTTTTGTCACCCGCGTAGCCGTTGATATCGTCTGCGGTATCGTATCCCGTCACATACGGCAGCCATCTGCCGCCCTTGACGTGAACGCGATACTTCACCGCGCCTTCGGTCACCCTGACCGCGACGTCGGTGATCGGCTGTCCCGTGATACCTGCGTAATCCGACAGATCGGTCACGGCGGGCAGCCACCTGCCGCCCGAACGCACGCGATAGATCACCGAGGGCAGATCGTCTCCGTCCGATGAAGAGCCGTATGCGGGACGACCCGCGCAGGATACCGCGGAGAGCGGACGCACGCGGCGCAGCACCTCGCCGTTGGACGAAGAGCCGGTGTTGCCCTCGATGGTCGTGATGGTATTGTCGCCGTTGACGCTCTCGATAATACCGACATGGTCGCTGACGTAGGTGCCGGGTACCAGCGTGGAGCGTTCATTCGTCCAGTGAAAGAACACGACGTCGCCTCTCTGAAATCCCGACAGCTTCAATCTGCCGTGATCCTGAAACGCCTTTGCCGCGTAGCCGCAGTTGGCGGTTTTGGTATACAGAAGCGAGGAAGCGCCCGCTTCGTTGAACACCCACTGTACAAAGGTCTCGCACCAGTCGTAACCGCTGCCCGATACAACCGTACCGTAATACCAAGTGTTGTATTTGCACTTTTTGATATTGGTCGCCTTGGTGCCGATCTGCGCGCGGGCGATACTCAATATCTTATCTGCAGTTACAGCCATTTAATCGCCTTCCTTTACTTCCGGCAGACCGCCGACGCTCATGATCAGCGACAGCAGCGCGGCAAGCGCCGAGGCTGAGAGCACCTGTGCCCAGCTTACCTCGCTGAGCAGAGACGCGACTCCGATGGTCGCGGCGGCAGTCTGCGCGAAGGTCCTCAGCGCTCTGAGCAGAGCCGCCTTGAACCACTTGATCACTTTCTCTTTATTCATCAAAAGCCCCCTCTCAGACAGCACCCAAAAGGGCTTCTATCCTGCCGATCATCGCGTCGATCTCGGCTTTGGTATACACATCGTTTGCTTTTGAGATCGCGACAGCCTCGTCATTGTATTTCACATACAGCGCTCCGCCGCTGAAAAAGATGCTGCCCTCTTCCATGTCCTCGATCTCTGACTCGCTCACCTCGGTGACGAGATCCATCTTCTCATACAGATCATTATAATTGACAAGGTGTACCCAGCGATCGGTATTCGTACAGAAGAACACCTCGCCCACCAAGCCGATACCCAGCTGCCCTTTGGCGCCGGAGCTCAGGCCGGGTCGCACGTTGTTCACATAGCTATGAGGACGGAGCGCCGCCATCAACTCCTGCGCGCCGATGTCAGCCGTCAGCGGCAGTCCCGCCACCTTACGCGTGCTGCTGACCTTATCGGCTGCTTTCAAGTCGGCATAACCGCTTGCGAAGCTGTTGCAGTCCACTGCTTTCGCGTCGACATACTGCTTGATATAGCGGTTGCCGACCGGATTTGAGCTGCTGTCGCTCACAGCGCTGTCCACCACACCGCTGATGTGGTATGCCGTACGTTTGTAATCGCCCTTTTCGGGATCGTAGACATACCAGTATCTGTCGCTGCCGACATACGGAGCAGTCGCGGAAACGGTTTCCAGCGCCTGATTTATACTATTCTGCAGCTGAGAAGGTGTGACATACTCCCTCTCGCCGCCGTCCTCGTCCAGCTCCACAGCGGAACCGACAAGGAAAAAGTCTTTGGTGCTGTGCGCGATACTGCCGTCGCCGTCGACAGTTTTCAGCTGAGCCGTAACGATACCCGAAGCGTATAATTGCTCCTTGTGTATCTCCCATGTCAGAATGGTGTTGTCACCGTCAACAGCGGCAGACAGCGGAACGGTGCACACGGAATCGTCGTCAAAGCGCAGACACAGCGTATAGTCGCAGTCGTCCGCGGTACGGTTCAACAGGACGATCTGCTTGGAGTTCACCGAATCGTCGCCTGCGAATCCGACAAAACGGTCGTTGTCCGGGATATTGAATTTCCCGTTTTGGATAGTAATCATGATTATCACCTCCACCTATAGCCGTATAACAAAAAAAGTTGCATAAAACTATGCAACTTTCTGAAAATTCTTTCTTTTTTATATTCAGCAGAAAAAACCGCTCTGCTTTTACAAAGCGGAAGGATGATCTGACGTTTACGCCATATCGGCGAGGTCGAGGATCAGGCGCTCGGTCTTTTCCCAGCCGAGACAAGGATCGGTGATAGACTTGCCGTAGCAGCCGCCGTCGACAGCCTGATTGCCGTCCTCGATGTAGCTTTCGATCATGAAGCCCTTTACCATGCGTCCCAGTTCCTGATTGTAGCGGCGCGCAGCCATGACCTCCTTGACGATACGCACCTGCTCAAAGGGATTTTTGCCCGAATTAGAGTGGTTCGTATCGATGATGCAGGCAGGATTATTGAACTTGCCCGAAGCAAAGAGTCTCAGCAGATGGGTCATATCCTCATAGTGGTAGTTCGGCAGGCTTTCGCCGTGCTTGTTCATATAGCCGCGCAGGATGGCGTGGGCATAGGGGTTGCCGTGGGACTGTACCTCCCAGCCGCGGTAGATGAAGGTATGACCCTTCTGCGCCGCGGTGATGGAGTTCATCATGACGGAAAGGTCGCCGCCGGTCGGATTCTTCATGCCGACGGGGATGTTCAGACCCGAGGCGACAAGGCGGTGCTGCTGATTCTCTACCGAACGCGCGCCGATCGCGACATAGCAGAGGATGTCGTCGAGATAGCGGTGGTTCTCTGGATAGAGCATTTCATCGGCGCAGGAGAATCCCGTCTCACGCAAGGCGCGGATGTGCATGGAGCGGATCGCGACAATGCCCTTGAACATATCGGGCTTTTTCTCGGGGTCGGGCTGATGGAGCATGCCCTTATAGCCTGAGCCGGTGGTGCGAGGCTTGTTGGTATAGATACGCGGGACGATGAAGATCTTGTCCTCCACCTTGTCCTGCACCTTTCTCAGACGGGTGATGTAATCGATCACGCTGTCCTCACGGTCGGCGGAGCATGGACCGATCACCAGAATGATACGGTCATCCTTGCCGGCGAAGATATCCTGTATCTCCTGCGCGCGGCGCTCGACGATCGCCCTGAGGTCGTCCTCGAGGGGGTACATCTTCTTGACCTCCATCGGGATGGTCAGCTTGCGTTCGAATTCCATATTCATGTTCATACATATACCTTCTTTATCTTATTTATTGAAGTAAGCGCGGCGTTTTGTACTCAGACGCATTTTCGCGCGCAGTTCGTCAACTTTTCCGTCACGGATCATATCGCGCAGAGAGGCGAATTCCTCAAGGAAAATGTCCATGTACTTGAGCAGGGATTCACGGTTGAGCATGAACAGCTCGCTCCACATCAGGTCGTTGATGTTCGCGATACGCGTCAGATCGCGAAAGCTGTCGCCCGTGTAGTCTACCAGATGCTCATTGTCGGAGCAGGTCATCAGCGCGACCGCGATACAGTGGGTGAGCTGGGAGAGATAGCCGATCATCTCGTCGTGTTCCTCGGGAGAGAGGACGGAAATGCGTCCGAAGCCGAGGATCCTGCCAAGACTGCCGATCCAGCGGATCGCTTTCGCAGTATTTGATTCTGTCGGGCAGATGATGAAGTTGGCGCCGCGGAAGATCGCGTCGTCGGCGTTCTCGACGCCGTAGACCTCTTTACCTGCCATCGGGTGGGACGCGATGAACTCGACGTCGTCGCGCAGGATGTTCTGGATATCATAGACGATACAGCTCTTGACGCCCGTAACGTCGGTGATCATCGCGCCGGGCTTGAAGTAGTGCTGATAATCCGCGATCCACTTCTTGAACACCTCGGGATAAAGGGCGAAGATCACCGCGTCGGCGGAGCCGACGATATCCCCGATGACGGTGGTGTACGCGTCGTCGACGATATGATTCTGCAGTGCGTAATCCACCGCGGTGCGGCGGGTCTCGATGGCGGTGACGTGGTAGCCGAGGCGTTTGAGCGCCTTTGCGTAACTGCCGCCGATGAGTCCCAAGCCGACGATCAAGATTCTTGAATTACTGATCCATTCCATAGGTCAATTCCACTCCTAAGTCTTTGAGTCTGTCAAAAAAGTCGGGAAAGCTCTTGTTGACCGCCTGAGCGCCGTCGATCACACCGCCTGTCACCGTCGTAATGACCGCCAGCGCCATCACGATACGGTGATCGTTGTGCCCGTCGAGAAGTTCGGACGGTTTTTGCAGTTCACCGCCGTGAACGGTGACGTCATTCTCCCCTGCCGTGACCGCGATACCGAATTTTATAAGCTCCTGCCGCATCGCTTCGGCACGGTCGCTTTCCTTGATGCGCAGACGGCGTGTTCCGATGAAACGCGCGCCGCCGCACAATGCCGCGACCGCGAACAGGATCGGTCCGAGGTCGGGGCAATCCGATATATCGATCGGGTCTTTACCGCTTTTTATATTCTTAAAAAGAATTTTATATACTTTGTCGCCCTGCAAAGAATCCTCTCTGAGTCCTTCTACTGTCACATCCGCTCCCGTGTAATTCAGCGCTTCAAAAAAGGCGGCGTTGGAGTAGTCGCCCTCGACGGTCACGGCGCGCGGGCTGTACCGCTGACCGCCTTTTACCTTATATATATTGTCAGCCGCAGTGATCGTGATACCGAATTCCGTCAGCGCCTGCACCGTCATGTCGATGTACGGTTTGCTCTCGACAGGCGGGAGAATACGGATCTCGCTGTCGCCGTCCAAAAGCGGCAGTGCGAATAATAGGCCCGAGATAAACTGGGAGCTGATGTTGCCCGCAACCTCATAAACGCCGCTTTGCAGCTTGCCCTGCACGATAATGCTGTCAGCGGACTTTTCAAAACGGATGCCCTGCTTTTGCGCGATCTCCTCATACACGCTCATGGGGCGGGTCATGAGATAGGGCGCTCCGCACAGGATGCGTTCTTCCCCGCTGAGCATACATAAGGGTGTGAAAAAACGAAGGGTACTGCCGCACTCGTTACAGTCGAGGACAGCAGTTTTACCGAGGCTTTTCCGTACATCCGTACCTTTGACATACGCCGTATCGCCGTCGAGACGGATATCAGCGCCTAAAGCGGTCAGGCAGGCGATCGTCGCCTTGACGTCCTCGGAAAACGCGAGGTGTCTGACGACACTCTCCCCCTCGCACAGTCCCGCACAGATCAAAAGGCGGTGCGCCATGCTTTTTGATGGCGGAGCGATGACCGTTCCGCGGGGCTTTGACGGTTTTATCTCAACTCGCATTTCGTTCCCTCAGCAGATCCATCGCTTCCATATAGCCGTCGAGACCGTGACCCGAGATCGTCGCACAGCACGCGAGCCGCACGTAGCTGATCTGACGGAACTCCTCGCGGGCGTCTACGTCGGAGATATGCACCTCCACAGCGGGGATGGCAACAGCCTTGAGCGCGTCGAGGATCGCCACGCTGGTGTGGGTATACGCGCCGGGATTGATGACGATACCGTCGGTGTTGCCATACGCTTCCTGTATTTTATCGACCAGATCACCCTCGTGATTGCTCTGGTACAGCTCGACCTGTACGCCGATCTCGTCGGCATGCTGTTCGATCAGCCTGCACAGGTCGGCGTAGGTGGTTCTGCCATAGATATCCGGCTCGCGGATACCGAGCATATTCAGGTTCGGTCCGTTGATGACTAAGATTTTCATATTACTCTCCGTTGATAATACTGTCCGCGACGTCGTCGGGGTCGCAGTCGCCGTCAATGATATAGTCGGCGGTGCTCATATAGGTATCGATGCGCTTGTTGTACAGGCGCAGGATCTTTTCTTTTTTATCGGCGAGCGGTCGGTCGTCGGTGGGGATCAGATACTCGGGCGAGCGGTCGATGAAAAAGATCTCGCCGTTCTGCCGCAATGCCTTGACGTTTTCGGGGCGCAGGATCGCACCGCCGCCGAGGGAGATCACCTTGCCGCTGAGCGCGGATACCTCGCGGATAACCTCGCTCTCGAGGTCGCGGAAAACCTTCTCACCCTTCTCCCGAAAGATCGTCGGGATATCGCCCCCGCGCTCTACGATCAGGCTGTCGGTGTCGAGCAGCTCTCTGCCGAGCTGTTTTGCGACGAGCTTGCCGACCGTCGACTTGCCCGAAGCGGGCATGCCGCTCAGCACGATATTTCTTTTATCGAAATATATTTTATCATAGATCTCGTTCGTCAGCTTCACGGTATCCAACTCTTTGCCCAAAAAATGCTCCGCCGCCAAAATCGCCTGTGCGACCAGCATGTACAAGCCGCCTTCGGCATTGATATCCCTTTCGCGGGCGGATAAAACCAGCCGCGTTTGCAGCGGATTGTAGATGACGTCGATCACGCCGCTGAGCTTCGGGAATTTCTCAATGTCGATCGGACAGTCAAAGATTTTCGGGAACATTCCGCAGGGCGTGGCGTTGAGGATGACATCCGCGTCAGTATGGTCTGCATACGCCTGCTCATAAGTGATCGCACCGTCGGTCTCTCTGCGGCTGACGCGCAAAATCTCTTTCGCGCCGAGCCGCTCGCACACCGCGCGCGCCGTCAGCGAGGTGCCGCCCGTGCCGAGGATCAGCACCTTTTTGTACTTCACGGTCACGCCCGCGCGCTCGATCAGAGCTTTCATCCCGCCGAAATCGGTGTTATAGCCGTAGAGTACACCGTCGCGGTTGACGACGGTGTTCACCGCGCCGATCGCCTGCGCGTCGGGGCTGATCTCATCCAAGAGCGGCATGACCGCCTGCTTGTACGGGATGGTAACATTTAACGCTTTAAAATTCTTTTGAAGAATAAAATCTTGCAGTTCTTCTTTTTTTAATTCTATTAAGGAATATTCGTAATATCCTAATTGTTCATGTATCTCTTTCGAGAAGCTGTGAGGCAGCTTCTCACCGATCAAGCCGTAATCCATTTTATTCACCCAGCCAATCCGTACCGAATCTCTGCGCGAGCAGGTCGGCGACCGCTAAGGCGGTCACGCTGTCGACCACCACTCTCGCGCGATGGATGATAGCGGGGTCGTGACGTCCTTTTAATTCTAATAAAGAACTTTCACCCTTCATGAAATCAACAGTCTCCTGCGCCTTGAAGATCGAAGGCGTCGGCTTCACAGCACAGCGGAAGGTGATCGGCATGCCGTTGGTGATACCGCCGTTGACGCCGCCGTTGTGGTTAGTGACAGTTTTTATTTCGTTTTCGGAAATATAAAATTGATCGTTATACTCCGAGCCTCTACCATTTACCATTTCAAACGCGTCGCCGAACTGGACGCCCTTGATCGCGGGGACAGAGAATAATGCATGAGACAACACACCCTCGACGGTATCGAACCACGGCTCGCCGACGCCTGCGGGTACGCCGAGAACGGCAGTCTCCAAAACGCCGCCGACGCTGTCGCCCTCCGCGGCAGCCGCTTCGATCGCGGCTTTCATCTGCTCTCCCCTGTCCGCGTCAAGCACGGCGAAATCGAGGGTGTTGAGCTTTTCGAGCTCTGCGGACAGATCGCCGAAAGGTGTATCGGAAACACCCGCGCAGGAAAGGATGTGGGTGCCGACGGTAATGCCCTTTTGCTTCAGCGCGGAAAGAAGGATCGCTCCCGCCGCCACCAGCGCCGCTGTGACTCTGCCCGAGAAGTGACCGCCGCCGCGGTAATCCTCACAGCCGTGGTATTTGGCATACGCCGTATAATCCGCGTGACCGGGACGCGCCAAAGAGCGGGTCGCGGAATAGTCCTTGCTGTGCTGGGCGGTGTTGGGGATCAAGATGGTCAGGGGAGTGCCCGTCGTCCTGCCCTCGAACACGCCGCTGACGATCTGAAATTCATCCGCTTCTCGGCGGGCAGTCGAGATCTTGCCCGCGGGACGGCGTTTGCTGAGCTGACTGCGGATAAAGTCCTCATCCACCGCGATACTGGGCGCGAGTCCGTCCAGCACCGCGCCGATCATCGCGCCGTGGCTCTCGCCGAACAGCGTCAGCGCGATCGAGTTGCCGAAAGTGTTTTTCATACTGATCTTCCTATCATCTGTATCATCGGGTACAGGTCTTTGAACTGCACCTTTTTCATCGTGAATGTACCGGGCTTTGAAACGGTCGTCACCGTTACGGAATCTCCCTCGCCCTTCTTGTCATGGGTCATCGCGGCGTAAACCTCGTCGGCGTTCAGCTCGACCGAAGTCGGGAGCCGCAGGCTCTCCAATACCTTTATCAAACGCGGTCGGAGCTCGTCAGACACCATCGGGATCATCCCGAGCGCGACGCACTCGCCGTGGTACAGCCCGTTGAGGTGTTCAAAGCTCTCCACGCCGTGCCCGATCGTGTGACCGAAGTTCAGAATTCTGCGGAGTCCCTGCTCCTTTTCATCCTGCTCCACGACGGCTTTCTTGATCATCAGAGAACGGGTGATGATCTCATCCATGTTCTCTTTTATATTTCCTTTTTCGAACAATTCAAACAGTTCCTTGTCGGAGGTCAGCGACATCTTCACCGCTTCGGCGAGACCGTTGCTGATCTGTCGGTCGGGTAAAGTAGCGAGCAGGTCGAGGTCGACCAACACCTTTTTCGGCTGATAGAACGCGCCGACGATGTTCTTGATCCCGTCGAGGTTGACTGCCGTCTTGCCGCCGATGGAGGAATCCACCTGCGACAGTACCGTCGTCGGGATATTATAGAAGTCGATCCCGCGCATGTATGCCGACGCGGCAAAGCCCGCCAAATCACCGACTACGCCGCCGCCGACCGCGACCACCGCATCCTTGCGCGAAAAACCGAGCCTCAACATCTCGGACAGCACCCGCGAAAAGGTCGGGATACTCTTGCTGTCCTCGCCCTGCGGTACGGTAAAGACATAGCCGTCCTTCGCCTGTGAAGCGACCGTTTGCGCATATTCTGCGGGTACGCCGTTGTCGGTCAGAACCAGCACCTTGCGGTCAAGATTCAGTAATTCCCCCGCACGCTGTAAAGCGCCGCGTTCGATCACGATATCATAGCTGTCCGCGCCCAAATCCAACTGTAAAACGCTCATGTCAGCCCTCTTTCAAAATGATCTCGTCGCTGAAATGTCCGACCACCTTCAGCATGTCGCAGTGGAGCGACAGGTGGCGGAGCATATCGGAACCGTTCTGACCTGTCTCGTCGCCCTCGGCTTCGATGTAGAAGTAATACTGCCACGCCAGATCCTTCATCGGGCGGGAACGCAGAGCGCGCATGTTGAAGCCGTAGGAGCTTAATACGTTCAGCGCCTGCGCCAGTGCGCCCGCTTCATTCTTAACCGTGAACATCAGCATGAAGCGGCTGTCGCCGGAGGTGTTCACGCGCTTGTTCTCGGCGCGGGAGAGCACCGCGAAACGGGTGGAGTTCACCGCGCTCTCGTTAACGTCGTGGTCGAGGACGGTCAAGCCGTAGAGCCGTGCCGTCTCAGCAGACGCGATCGCCGCGACGCTCTTGTCGTCCGCGTCCTTCACCGCCTTCGCCGCCTTCGCGGTGTTGGCGTATTCTATCGTCTTGTAGCCGTTCTCACGGATGTATTCGGCGCACTGCGCCAGCGCCTGCGGATGGCTGACCACGGTCTTGATGTCGGAGAGCTTTGCGCCGTCCACGCCGAGCAGATTATGGGTGATGCGCAGGGTATAGATGCCGTTGACGTACAGCGAGCCCTGGAACAGCATATCCATGACCTGTCCGACCTCGCCCGCGTAGCTGTTCTCAACAGGCAGGACACAGCAGTCGCACTCGCCCTTTTCCACCGCTTCATACGCGGCGCGGAAGTCGGGGTAGGAAATCGCTCTGCCATAGGGGAAGATCTTCTTCGCGGCGATGTTGGCATAGGCGCCCTCGATCCCGCTGTAGGCGATCTTCGCCCCGCTGATGACGTGCTCCTGATACTGCTTCGACACCGCCAGCACATCGTTGAGGAACTTCACGTAGTAGGAGCGGATGTCGTAATCATTGATATACGCGGAGTTCTTCTCGATCAGCGCCTGCTCGCGCTTCGCGTCATAAATCTGGAGACCGCGTTCCTTCTTGTATTCGGCGATCGCCTTCGCCGCCTGCATGCGGCTTTCAAAAAGCTCAGCCATCTTCCTGTCGATCTCGTTGATCTTCAGTCTCGCGTCCTGTAAGTTGTCCATTATATCCCTCCAAATATAAAAATCAGGTGAGGGCGAAGCCCTCCCACAACTATATTCACCAAATGAAAAGCGGCTCTGCCCGAAAACAGAACCGCTAACTGATCTCATTCAGCACCTGTTACATCCGAGCAGCATTCTCTTTTTTTGCAAAGCAAGTAAAGCCCGCATAAAAGCGCGCGAATGTAAAGTAAAAGTAGTTATTGAATTTTTCTTCGGTACGTACAGACATTTCAATAGCTCCTTTCACATTGATACTGCAAAGATGATAGCACATTAAAGCGCAAAAGTCAATAGATAAATCACAAATAATGACCGCAGTCCATACAGCGGACTGCGGTCGGGGGGTAAGAAATCATAATGGCGTGAAACTTCCGATTATTTAATTGTATACAATCCCGCTTCCTTGCGCTGGATCAGGGTCGCGTCGATGACGCTGACTTCGCTGTCGCCGTCGACGTCTGCGAGGGGCTTATAGAATGTGCCTGTGACGGCGATATTCGCTTCAACGCGCTGGATCACGGTCGCGTCGATGACGCTCACATCGCCGTCGCCGTCCGCGTCACCTTTGATATAGCGGGTCAGACAGAATTCGCTGTGTTGTGCTCTTGTCACTTCACAGAGTTCTTCCAACTGAACTTCTGAGAGAATCCCGCCTTCATACGCTTCTTTAAAGGTATACAGTTTATTATCTGCAAAGATATACGGCTCCGGATAATAGCCGGAATACAGCAGCCAATCCCCGACAGGCTCCGCCAATTCAATGCAGATATAATCAACATACTTCACAATGAAACGTACAGCATAAGCTGAGCTGTCTTTGAACTGATAAGAGAACTCCATAACGATATCTTCCGCAGGGAAGGGACTGCTTGGATGATACAGCTCGTTTGCCGCATCGACGATCTTCTCTTCGATCGTCGGTTCGGGTTCGATATCCGGTTCCGGGATGGCTTCAATATACAAATCCATATTGGAAACGGTATCCAGCTCTGCTAAGCGGTAAACATTTTCTTTTGATACAGTTGCTTCGATCATTTCCACAGCGTCGCTGTGCCACAAGACCTCATCCAGCAGATCGGCGTTATCGTCGATGAACTGCTGCACATACGCGCCGATGATCTTGGAGACCACCTTGCGCCAACACATCAAATGCTCCTGCTGCGTTGTCCAGGTGTACCTCTCGCTGATGATCTGTTCGACCTCAGCGTCAGAGTGGATCGCATTTTTCAAGAAGATACATACGTCGATCTGATCCGCATCGGGATCATTGAGCTTTTCGATCAGCGCCGCACTCAGCTTTCTCTGATAATCCGCTGAGCTGTCGGCGGCGGATACGGCAGTCACGCCGCAGCTGAGAAGCAGAGCAATAGTCAATAATACCGCAACTAACTTTTTCATGGTTCATCTTCCTTTCGATCATAGTTTAATACTCTACGGTTCCGCGGCACAGCTCTGTGCCGAGAAAATAGTCCACCATCACATAGGTATAGCGACCTCTTGTGATCGGCAATCCCTTTTCAAGAGGATCGTAGGTCACAACAAACGAATCATCCGGATTGATCGTTACTACGGTCGCCCGTTTTTCCTCCGCAAAGAGGCTGCTGCAGCCGACAAGATCGCCCGAGGCGTCATACATCCGACAAAACACAATCGGTTCATCCGTCTCAATCGAAGGCACTTCCCCTGCGGGAGACGGATACCCGGTGGTAACGGTGATCCGACAATCGGTCAGCGGCGGATCGGTAGGCGGGGCGGCGGTCGGGGGTGGGGCAGTCGGCTTTGGCGGTCGTGTTTCCTTTGGAGGGTCGGTCGGCGTTATCGCCCTCTCGGTGGAGGGTACGGTCGGGGAAGGTTTCTCTGTAGCCTTCTGCGATGTAATCGGAGCGACAGAAGGGTTTTGTGTCTCAATCGTCTGCGTAATCGTTGCGGTCGGCTCGGTCGCTTCAGCATAGCGGATGACCGGATTGGTCGAAGGCACTGCGATCGTCTCAGCAGGCGCAAGTGTGTCTGTTGTTTCGCCGATGGTTTCTGAATGACCGTAATCGGTTGCACCTGTACCGCCGTGCGATATTACAGGAGCCTTGCCGTTGCCAAACGTCAGAAAGATGACGAGCCCTATTGTGCTCACCAGCACGATACCCGCGACGGCGGCAAAGCGATAGAGCGGGACGATGCGCTTCTTTCGGGGAGCTTCGGGGATAGCGGCGGCTTTTTTGATCCACTCGTCAGGCGCCTTGTATCGGGACAAGCTGTCAAAGTTCAGCTTATTCATTTGCGTCACCTCCGTAGATCCTGCGCAGCTCCTCACGTCCGCGTTTGAGCAATGTTTTCACCGTGTTTGGCTTTTTCCCGAGAATCCTTGCGATCTCATCCACCTTGTACCGCTGGCAGTAGTAGAGATACAGCACCTCGCGGTACTTCGGACGCGTCCGCATCAGCGCCCATGAAGCGTCCCTTTCATCATCGCGGGAGATGATGTGTTCGCGATCGATAGCATCCAGCGATATGACGCGTCTGTTCTTATCGACATAATCTCTGCACTCGTTGATGGCGACGCGGATCAGCCACGCCTTGAGATGGTTTTCATCACGGAAATCGGGGGATTTCTGAAAGAGCTTGATGAAGGTGTTCTGAAAACAATCTTCGGCGTCGGCTTGATTCTGCAATCGCGCGACACATACGCCCGCTACGGTGTCGGCATACTTGTGCAAAACTTCATCATAGCTTAATCCGGCATACGACCTTTGAGCGCTCATCATCTCCCCCCTTCACTTATAAAACGGCTGAGAAGCACTTTTGGTTTCATTATATATGATTATTATGATAGATACAAGAAAACCGCCCTGAGAACAGGGCGGTCCATATGGGGGTGACAACAGATCATTCAAAGCTGTAGAGTCCGACGTTATGCCTTTGAATCAGGGTCGCGTCGATGACGCTGACTTCGCTGTCACCGTCCACATCACCGAAGGGCTTAAAATAATCGTCGTCACCGATAATACGCGCGTCAGCGCGCTGGATCACGGTAGCGTCGATGACGCTCACATCGCCGTCGCCGTCCGCGTCGCCTTTGATATTGCGCCGGATCCAGCAGCTGGGATAGCCATAATCGTCCCCGCCTCTATAATTTGCTTCTACCAGCTCGGCAAGCATATCCTGAGTCAGTACGCCGAGCTGATACGCCTGCGTGAGGGTATACAGCTGATCGTCAACAAAGATACTCGGCTCATAGGAAGAAGACGACCAGAAAAGATAATCGCCGAAGTACTCTTCTGTTATGACCTCACAGTAGATACCATATCCCTTCACCCCGAAATCGACGATATAAGCCGGAGTGCAGTTGAAGCGATAGGAGCGATAGAGCGTGATATCATCCGAGAAGAAATAGATGCGGCTGTTATACTGCTCGTTGGCGGCTTCTTCGATATCTTCGGCAGTCAGTGCGGCGCCGCTCTCCCACAGCTCTTTGGTCAGATTTCTCGGCTCGGGCTCGGTGGGATCAGGCACATCTATCGGCGGCTCGCAGGGCTCCACCAAGAGCTGCCACTCCCAAGCGCTGAGACTGTATCCCGTGTTGATACTGAACTCGATATTGTAGTAAGAATCCTCGTCTACAATATAATTTGCCGCCGGACCGCTGTCGGGATACCATGTGCTTTTGTTGATGCCGTCGTCAGAATACACCACCTTCAGCTCGTCGCCTGCACTCAGCTTTTTCTGACTGAGCACATAACGCTCGATGCTGTCGGGCTGGGACATCCGATCATTCTTGTTGAGCGACCAGTTGTTGAACGTGCCGACCACATAATAACCGGGTCTGAGCTTTGTCGCCGCATGAGCCGAAACAACCGTCACAGCAAAACAGCTCAGCAATAATACGGCTGTCAATAATAATGATAATACTTTTTTCATGTTCATTCCTCCGTTCATTCATATGTTATCGTACCGCTTGCGAAGATAGAAGATTCCTCGTAAACGTTGGCTGACGTCTGTTCCGCAAAGAAAGTGTAATGGTAGATCTTGCCGCGCTCGGCTTCTATCCCCGTATCATACTCGGCGAACACGCTGCCGTTCTTCATGATATACACACTTGCCTCTCCCTGCGACACCAGCTTGCCGTGGTCATAGATTGCACAGCAGACAACGTCATCATGGCTGAGCAGGGATGACGGAAAGGCAGCCGCAGCGCTGATATACGGCATTCCGTCAGGAAAAATACCTGTCGTCTCCTGCGTCGCGGGGGGATCGGTCGGGGGCGGAGAGGTCGGCTTTGGAGGCTGCGTTTCCTTTGGCGCCTCGGTCGGCGTTACCGCCCGCTCTGTGGCGGGTACGGTCGGGGAAGGTTTCTCCGTACTGCTCTGCACAGTGGTCGGAGCGACAGAAGCCTTCTGACTCTCGCTCGGCAAAGTGCCTGTTGCGATCGGCTCGGTCGCGTCCATATATCGGATAATCGTATCAGTCGAAAGCACTGAGCTCGTTTCAGGATTCGCAGACGCGTCTATTGTTTCGCCGATGGTTTCTGAATAACCGTAATCGGTTGAACCCGTACCGCCGCGTATCACGACAGGAGCCTTGCCGTTGCCAAACGTCAAGAAGATAACTAATCCGATCACGCTCACCAGAACGATGCTTGCGACAGCAGCAAAGCGATAGAGCGGAAAAGCGTGCTTCTTATGGTGAGTTTCGGGGATAGCGGCGGCTTTATCCAGCCATGCCTGAGGAGTCTTGATACTTTTCAGACTGTCAAAGTTCCTGTCATTCATCACCGTCACCTCCGTACATCATTTTCAGCTGTTCCCTGCCGCGGCTCAGAAGCGTTTTCACGGTGTTGGGATTCTTGCTCAGAATTTTAGCTATTTCATTGACCTTATACTGCTCGCAGTAGTAAAGATACAGCACCTCTCGATACTTCGGCTGGGTGCGCATCAGTGCCCATGATATGTCGCGCTCATTATCGTGCCATGTCGACGGAACGCGTTCCAATGGCTCTCGCCCGAGTGAGTCGAGGGAAACGGTACGGCGGTTTTTGCCGATATAATTGCGGCATTCGTTGATGGCGACGCGGATCAGCCACGCTTTCAGATGGATCTCAGATCGGAAGTCGGGAGACTTTTGAAAGAGTTTGATAAATGTATTCTGAAAACAGTCCTCAGCGTCAGCCCAGTTCTGCAGCCGCATCACGCAGACGCCGGTCACGGTATCGGCATATTTTTGCAGTACCGCTTCATAGCTCAACCCCGCGAACAATACGTCAGCCATTATCTCCCTCCTTCATCAGTAATACAATTGAGAAGCCCGTTTGGTTTCAATTATTTCAAATTTTTCATGTATATATACAAAAAGCGCCGTGACCTGAGCCACAGCGCTTTGTAACATATTCAGTTTAAACTATTTATCGGTCAACCATTACTTGTTGCTGATAGCAGCCTGAGCAGCAGCCAGACGAGCGATCGGAACACGGAAGGGTGAGCAGGATACATAGTCAAGACCGATCTTATGGCAGAACTCGACAGAAGTCGGGTCGCCGCCGTGCTCGCCACAGATACCGATATGGAGAGCGGGGTTCACGGGCTTACCGAGCTTGATAGCCATATCCATCAGCTTGCCAACGCCGGTCTGGTCGAGCTTAGCGAACGGATCGTTCTCAAAGATCTTCGCGTCATAGTAAGCGTCGAGGAACTTGCCCGCGTCGTCACGGCTGAAGCCGAAGGTCATCTGAGTCAGGTCGTTGGTGCCGAAGCAGAAGAAGTCAGCTTCCTTCGCGATCTCGTCCGCAGTCAGAGCAGCTCTCGGGATCTCGATCATGGTACCTACTTCGTACTCAAGATCAGCGCCTGCAGCGGCGATCTCAGCGTCAGCGGTCTCAACAACGAACTTCTTGACATACTTGAGCTCCTTGATGTCGCCGACCAGCGGGATCATGATCTCGGGAACGATCGTCCAGTCGGGATGAGCCTTCTTGACGTTGATCGCAGCGCGGATGACAGCCTTGGTCTGCATCTTCGCGATCTCGGGATAGGTGACAGCCAGACGGCAGCCGCGGTGACCCATCATCGGGTTGAACTCATGCAGAGAGTCGATGATCGCCTTGATCTCTTCGACGGTCTTGCCCTGAGCCTGAGCCAGCAGCTCGATGTCAGCTTCCTCGGTGGGAACGAACTCGTGGAGAGGCGGATCCAGGAAGCGGATGGTTACGGGATTGCCTTCGAGAGCCTCATACAGCTTCTCAAAGTCGCCCTGCTGATAAGGCAGGATCTTCTCAAGAGCAACTTCGCGCTCTTCTACAGTGTCGGCACAGATCATCTCGCGGAACGCAGCGATTCTGTCGCCCTCGAAGAACATGTGCTCGGTACGGCACAGACCGATACCCTCGGCGCCCAGCTCACGAGCCTTCTTCGCGTCGGCGGGTGTGTCGGCGTTGGTGCGGACCTTCAGGGTTCTGTACTTGTCAGCCCAAGCCATTACGCGGCCGAACTCGCCCGCGATGGTAGCGTCAACGGTGGGGATGATGCCGTCATAAATGTTACCGGTAGTACCGTCGATGGAGATGAAGTCACCTTCCTTGAAGGTCTTGCCGGCGAGAGTGAACTGCTTGTTAGCCTCGTCCATGATGATGTCGGAGCAGCCGGATACACAGCAGGTACCCATACCGCGGGCAACAACAGCCGCGTGAGAGGTCATACCGCCGCGAACGGTCAGGATGCCCTGAGCAGCCTTCATGCCTTCGATGTCCTCGGGAGAGGTCTCGAGACGAACCAGAACGACCTTTTCGCCTGCGCCGCCCTGCTCTTTCGCGTCCTCAGCAGTGAAGACGACCTTACCGCAGGCAGCACCGGGAGAAGCGCCCAGACCCTTGCCCATGGGGGCAGCGGCCTTCAAAGCCTTCGCGTCGAACTGCGGATGGAGGAGTGTATCGAGGTTTCTGGGGTCGATCATCAGAACGGCCTCTTCCTCGGTTCTCATACCCTCGTCAACGAGGTCGCAAGCGATCTTCAGAGCCGCCTGAGCGGTACGCTTGCCGTTTCTTGTCTGAAGCATATAGAGCTTGCCGTGCTCGACGGTGAACTCCATATCCTGCATGTCTCTGTAGTGGTTCTCGAGGGTCTTGCAGACCTCAGTGAACTGAGCGAACGCCTCGGGGAACTTCTGCTCCATCTCGGAGATGTGCATGGGGGTACGAACGCCTGCAACAACGTCCTCGCCCTGTGCGTTGGTCAAAAACTCACCGAACAGACCCTTTTCGCCGGTAGCGGGATCGCGGGTGAACGCAACGCCGGTACCGCAGTCGTCGCCCATGTTGCCGAACGCCATGGACTGGACGTTAACGGCAGTACCCCAGCTGTAGGGGATATCGTTGTCGCGGCGATAAACGTTCGCGCGGGGGTTGTCCCAGGAACGGAATACAGCCTTGACAGCGCCCATGAGCTGCTCCTTGGGATCGGACGGGAAGTCCTCGCCGATCTTGTCCTTGTACTCAGCCTTGAACTTCTCAGCCAGCTCCTTGAGGTCGTCAGCGGTCAGCTCGACGTCCTGCTTGACGCCGCGGTCAGCCTTCATCTCGTCGATGAGCTCTTCAAAATACTTCTTACCGACTTCCATAACGACGTCGGAATACATCTGGATAAATCTTCTGTAGCAGTCGTAAGCCCAGCGGGGATTGCCGCTCTGCTCAGCGATAGTCTCAACAACTTCCTCGTTTAAGCCGAGGTTCAGGATGGTGTCCATCATACCGGGCATGGACGCGCGCGCGCCGGAGCGAACAGATACGAGAAGCGGGTTCTCCTTGTCGCCGAACTTTTTGCCGGTGATCTCTTCCATCTTTACGATATACTCGTTGATCTGATCCTGGATCTCAGGATTGATCTGACGGCCGTCCTCATAGTACTGAGTACAAGCCTCTGTGGTGATTGTGAAGCCCTGAGGAACAGGCAGACCGATGTTGGTCATCTCAGCGAGGTTCGCACCCTTACCGCCGAGAAGTTCTCTCATGTCAGCGTTACCTTCGGTAAAAAGGTAAACATACTTTTTGCTCATTGGAATCTCCTCCTAAATGTTTGTTATAGTAACTACTGCGGAGCATTTAACGCCGCAGCATACATATACAAATGTATTATAACAAAACATGGAAAAAAATACTATACAAAAGAGAAAAAAGACACAAAAAAGGAGCACAAAAGTCGTGCTTATATTTTGTGGATATTGTGAAAATCGTTTAAAATGTCATAATTCTGTAATTTTTTCTTGCAAAATCCCAAATATATGCGATAATAGTATTGTGTATGAGAGCGCCCTAAGGCACTCTTTGGAGGTAGCTATGAACAACAAATCCGCGGTCATCCTCGCAGGCGGCGAGGGCAAGCGCATGAAATCCGATATCCCCAAGCCCATGAACGAGGTGCTCGGCAAGCCGATGCTCCGCTGGGTCATCGACAGCGTCAAAGCGGCGGGGATCGACGACGTCTGCGTCGTCACAGGCTACAAAACCGAGATCACCGAAGCGTACTTAGACGCCCTGCCCTTTGCGGTCAGCCATGTACTCCAGAGCGAAAGGCTCGGCACCGGTCACGCCGTGATGATGGCAAAGGAATTTTTGAAAGCGAAAGGCGGCGACGTGGTCATCCTCTGCGGCGACGCTCCCTTCATGGATACACAGACCATCGCCGACGCGTATCAGGCGCATGACGAAAGCGGCGCGTCTGCTACCGTCATCTCCGCGATGCTCGACGACCCGACCGGCTACGGACGCATCGTCCGCAACGCTGACGGCACTCTGAAAACCATCGTAGAGCAGAAGGACGCCGATGAATCGACCCTCCTGATCAAAGAGGTCAACTCCGGCGGCTACTGGTTCGACACTGGGGATCTGCTCTCGGTTCTCGACGATATCAAAGCAAATAATTCTGCAAAAGAATATTATCTGCCCGACGCGCTCTATCTGCTCCTGCAGATCGGTAAAAAAGCGGGCGCTTTCACGGCGCAGTCGCCCGACACCGTTCTCGGCGCGAACGACCCCGCTCAGCTCGCGAAATTGAATGAGATCGCGAAAAATAAATTAGGAATTAGTAATGAGGAATGAGGAATTACGGGAAACACTTCGTGTTTTTGATTCCTATAGGATAGAGCAGAAGCGTTTTATTCCTGTTTATCAATCGGGTGTGGGCACAGCCCACCATCCATTCCTAACTCCTAATTTCTATTTCCTCATTGAAACAGCATCCAAACCGCAAGGTTAATATACATAACAACAAATTCATTTATAGGGGGACACATAATGAATTCACACGGTAAGGACATCAAGATTTTCACACTCAACTCCAACAAGGCTGTCGCTCACGGCATTGCGGACTGCTTAGGCATCCCGCTCGGCAAGAGCGACTGCGCAACCTTCTCGGACGGCGAGATCGCGGTATCTCTGCATGAATCCGTCCGCGGTTCCGACTGCTTTATCGTACAGTCGACCTGCTCTCCGGTCAACGACAACCTCATGGAGCTTCTGATAATGATCGACGCGATGAAGAGAGCTTCGGCTTCTTCCATCACCGCCGTTGTTCCGTACTTCGGCTACGCGCGTCAGGATCGTAAGGCGAAGGCGAGAGATCCGATCTCGTCCAAGCTGGTTGCCGACCTGATCACTACCGCGGGCGCTGACCGTCTCTTGACGATGGACCTGCACGCGGCTCAGATCCAGGGCTTCTTCAACATCCCTGTCGACCACCTTGTCGGCGCTCCGATGCTCGCAAAGCACATGAAGCAGAAGATTGGCGAACACGCCGACGAATATGTCGTTGTATCGCCCGACCTCGGCTCTGTTACCAGAGCGCGTAACTTCGCGGCAAAGATCGGCTGCCCCATCGCCATCATCGACAAGCGCAGACAGCGCGCGAATGTCAGTGAAGTCATGAACATCATCGGTGAGGTCAGAGGCAAGAAATGCATCCTCGTCGACGACATGATCGACACCGCAGGCACCCTGTGCAACGCGGCGAACGCGATTGTTGAAAAGGGCGGCGCTACCGAAGTTTACGCATGCGCGTCCCACGCGGTCCTGTCCGGTCCCGCGATCGACAGAATCCGCGAGAGCGCCATCAAGGAATGTATCCTGCTGGATACCGTTCCCGTACCGGAGGAAAAGATGCTCGACAAGTTCACCATCCTCTCCACCGCTCCGCTGTTCGCGGAAGCCATCGAGAGAATCTATGAGGACAAGCCGGTATCTCCGATGTTTGTATAATCGACACAATGATCACATTCTGAAAGGGAGCTTCACCGCTCCCTTTCTTTGGAGTTAATACTAGTATAGATATGTTTTTTAAGAAAGAAATGACCTCAGGCAGCATAGAATATATCATCGTCGGTCTGGGCAATCCGGGCAAGCAGTATGAGAACACCCGCCACAACGCGGGCTTCATCGCGCTGGACTATATCGCCGGCGAGCTGGGCGTCAAAGTCAACAAGATCAAATTCAAATCCACCGTCGGAGAAGCGACCATCGGCGGAAAACGCTGTCTCCTGATGAAGCCGTCGACCTTCATGAACCTCAGCGGTCAGGCGGTAACCGAGGCGATGCGTTTCTACAAAATCCCGCCGCAGAATACTGTTATACTGTCAGATGACCTCTCTCTCGACGTCGGCGTCATCCGCATCCGCAGGAAGGGTTCGGACGGCGGTCAGAAGGGACTGCAGAACATCATCTACCTCAGCGGCTCGGACGAGTTTCCGCGCGTCAAGGTCGGTATCGGCAAAAAGCCCCATCCCGACTATGACCTCAAGGACTGGGTGCTGTCCCGCTTCACCGACAAGGACAAGAAGCTGATTGCGGAACGTCTGCCCGATATCAAAGGCGCGGTCGAATGTATCGTCGCGGGAGATATCGACAAAGCGATGAATCTATATAATTAATCTGACTCTTGGGAGAACAAGTTTCTCCCCTACTCGATCCGTATGCAATTTTTAGACAGGGCGCTCAGGGAAAGCAAACAGTACAAAGCCCTGAGCAAAGCCATCAACACACGCTCCCGTTCTGCCGCTATCGGCGTGTCGGGAGTCCACAAAGCCAATATCATCACGTCGCTCTGTCGGGAACACGCCGTCAGAGCCTTTTGTGTTGCCCAAAATGAGCAGGAAGCGCAGGTGCTTTGCAACGACCTCTCCGCCATGGGCATGCGCGCGCTGGTCTATCCGAAAAAGGACTTCGTCTACATCCCCTCGCAGGTCAAGTCGCATGAATATGAGCACCAGCGTCTGAATGTGCTGAGCCGTATGCTCAGCGGCGACTACGATATCATCATCGCCACCCTCGACGCGGCGGCGCAGTATACCATCCCGAAGGACGTCCTGCGATCGACCTCGCGTATTTTGAAACCCGATGTGGAGATCGACATAGACGAGTTTGAAAAAGCCCTTGTACTGCTGGGCTACGAGCGGTGCGACAACGTCGAGGGCAGCGGTCAGTTCTCCGTGCGCGGCGGTATCATCGACCTGTTCATGCCCGACAGCGACGCTCCCGTGCGTATCGAGCTGTGGGGCGATCAGATCGACACGATCAACTACTTCGATCCCGAGACACAGCGGCGCACCGACTACTGCGAGCAGATCGCCCTCACTCCCTCGGGCGAGATCCTGATCGAAAGCAAAGAAGCACTGGTGGAGAAGATCCGCAAGAAAGCCTCTTACCTCAAGAGCGAAAGCAGTCAAAAGGCAAAAGAACGCCTGTACAAAGAAGCGGATATGCTCAGCTCGGGGCTGAGCTTTGCCGCCTACGACAAGTTCATCTCCCTTGTCTACGACAAGCCCGCGACCCTCTTCGACTACTTCGACAACGATGAAGTCGTCTTTATCTCCGAATACAAGAACGTCAAGGAACGCGACCGCTCCATGGACTTCCACGAAAAAGAGGAGCTGAAAGCGCTGTTCCAAGACGGCGTGTTATGCCGCGGCTTCGAGACCTACTCCCTTGACTTCACGCAGAGCATGAACCTGCTCCTTGACCGCCCCGCGGTGTTCCTCGACACCTTCTCCCACTCGTCCTACAACACGGAATTGTCGGCGGCAGTCACCTTCAACGCCCGCCAGACCTCGCCGTGGTCGGGACAGAGCACGGCATTGATCGAAGATTTAGAGGACATCGGCTACGGCAGTATGGCTGTCGTCATCCTCGCAGGCACCAAAAAAGGCGCGGAGAACCTGTGCACTCTGCTCAATGAAAAGGGCGTCAACGCCCGCTATACCGAGTCGCTCGATCATGCCGAACGCGGCTTTGTCTACATCCTGCCCGGCATGCTCAGCGCGGGCATCGAATACCCCGAACAACACTTCATCCTCTACACCCTTTCGGCAGTCAACACCTCGTACAAAAAGAAACGCCTCCGTACCCCGAAGGACGGCAAGGCGGTCTATAACCTCAGCGAGCTTAGTGTCGGCGAATACGTCGTCCACTCCATCCACGGTATCGGCATCTATCAAGGCATCCGCAAGATGGATGTGCAGGGCTTCTTGAAAGACTACATCATGATCGAATACGCCAAGGGCGACAACCTCTACGTCCCCGTCACCCAGCTCGATCTTGTGGCAAAATACATCGGTCCGAAGGAAAACAGCCGCGTCAAGCTCAACCGCCTCGGCTCAAAGGAATGGGTCAACTCCAAACGGCGCGTCAAAGCCGCCGCGAAGGAAATGGCGAAGGAGCTGATCGACCTGTACGCAAAGCGCATGCAGGCGCAGGGTCACGCCTTTTCCGAGGACAACGAATGGCAGCATGACTTTGAAGCGGGCTTCCCGTATGAGGAGACCGACGACCAGCTGCGCTGCTGTGACGAGATCAAGCACGACATGGAGCGTGCCGTGCCGATGGACAGACTGCTGTGCGGCGACGTCGGCTTCGGCAAGACCGAGGTCGCGCTCAGAGCCGCCTTCAAGTGCGTCTCCGACAGCATGCAGTGCGCCTTGCTCTGCCCCACCACCATCCTCGCGTGGCAGCATTACCAGACCGTTTTAAGCCGCTTTGACGGCTATCCGATCCGCGTGGAGCTTCTTTCCCGCTTCCGCTCTCCCGCCCAGCAAAAGGAGATCCTCGAAAAGCTGAAGCACGGCGAGATCGACATGATCATCGGCACCCACCGTCTGGTGCAGAAGGATGTGGAGTTCCGCGACTTAGGGCTGGTCATTATCGATGAGGAACAGCGCTTCGGCGTCGCGCAGAAGGAGCATTTCAAGGAAATGCGCAAGAATATCGACATCCTCACCCTCTCCGCGACCCCCATCCCCCGCACGCTGAACATGGCGATGAGCGGGATCCGCGATATGTCGGTCATCGAAGAAGCGCCCCTCGACCGCCATCCCGTCCAGACCTATGTGCTCGAACACGACTCCGCTGTGCTGAATGAAGCGATCCGGCGCGAACTCAGACGCGGCGGTCAGGTGTTCTACCTTTACAACAACGTTGAAGGGATCAACGCCAAAGCCATCCGTATCAGCGAAGCCATCCCCGAAGCGAACGTCGCGGTGGGTCACGGCAAAATGTCTGAGCAGGAGCTGTCCGACGTATGGCGGCGCATGCTCAATCAGGAGGTCAACGTGCTGGTCTGCACGACGATCATCGAGACGGGCGTCGATCTGCCGAACGCCAACACCCTGATCATCGAGAACGCCGACCGCTTCGGGCTCTCTCAGCTTCACCAGATACGCGGTCGCGTCGGGCGGTCTCCCCGCCGCGCCTACGCCTACTTTACCTACAACGGCGCGAAGGTGCTGTCCGATATCTCCCAGAAGCGGCTGACGGCCATCCGCGAGTTCACCGAGTTCGGCTCGGGCTTCAAGATCGCCATGCGCGACCTCGAGCTGCGCGGCGCGGGCAACATCCTCGGAGCGGAACAGCACGGTCACATGGAGGACGTCGGCTACGACATGTACTTAAAGCTCCTCGGCGACGCCGTGCGCGAGGAAAAGGGCGAACAGCCCGAAGCCCTCGAAGAGCACGACTGCCTGATCGACGTGCAGGTGCAGGCGCACATCCCCGAAAGCTACATCGAAAGCCTGTCGAACCGTCTCGACGCTTACCGCCGCATCGCCGACATCCGCTCGAAGGAGGATTCGCGCGACGTCATCGACGAATTCCTCGACCGCTACGGCGACGTCCCGCCCTCGGTCATGGGACTGATCGACATTGCGCTGGTGCGCAACCGTGCCGCCGAAATGGGCATTTACGAGATCCGCCAGAACGACAGCTCCCTGATGCTGTACCTTTCCGACATCCGCCGCAAGGAGATCCCCGAGCTGATCGGCAGGCTGCCCGGACGGGCAATGCTCAGTGCAGGCGCGAAGCCGTATATCGCCGTACGCACGCAGAAGAGCGACAAACCCCTTGACCTGCTGAAAGCATTATTCTCATAAATCCGACCGACTGCCGCATTTCGCTGTGACAGTCGGTCATTTTTCTTTATCAGAATCATAAATAATAACAAACTGTTAAAATTCGTTTTTTTCTTCCATATATATAGACAAAAAACAAAAAATGTTGTATATTATATAAGTTAAAAAATATTATCATGCGGGATTATGCTTTCCATAAGCATGATAATAACAAAGGATGGTAATTAAAAATGAAGAATTTTTCGAAGATCCTCTGTGTCGTGCTGGCGCTTATTATGGCGCTTTCGGTAGCGTCCTGCTCCTTCTCCAAGCAGTACGCGTATCAGAAGGATGACATCGAGGTCCCTATCGGCGTATACATCTACTACCTCTACAACGCTTACAACAGCGCCCAGAGCTACGCCCAGCAGAGCGACCTCTATGATTCCGAGACCGGCAAGTATGACGGCAAAAAGTCGTTCCTCAAGATGGAGATCACCGATGACGACGGCGAGACTGCCGTAGCAGAGGATTGGATCAAGAATAAGACGGAAGAAAGGATCAAGGAAGCTGTCGCGATCTACACCAAGTTCAACGATCTGGGCTGCACCATTGACCAGACCGAGATCGACAGCACCAAGACCTACTACCAGAGCTACTGGGATCAGAGCTACAGCGAGCAGTTCGAGGCTTACGGCGTCAGCTTTGACTCCTTCTTTGAAGCGGGCTACATGATCCCTGTCATGGAGAACGAGGCGTTCAAGGCAGAGTACGGCACCGACGGTCCCTCCGCGGTATCCGACGAAGATCTGACCGCCTACTTTACCGAAAACTACACCTCCTACAAGTACTTCTCCGCGAACCTCTACACCACCGAGACCGCAGAGAGCGAGGACGGCAGTGAAGAGACCGCTTCCGAGAATGTAGCGCTTTCCGAGGACGAGATCGCGGCTTATCAGAAAGATTTTGAAAGCTACGCGAGCACCCTGTCCGAGGGCGGCTCCTTCGACGACGTCAAGAAGGAGTACATGGAGAAGTATGAGATCACTGACGATCCCGTTACCGAGAGCGTCGAGATCATCGACGAAGACACTGAGGACGAGATCCTCAAGACCATCAAGGGCATGAAGGACGGTCAGGCGATGACCATGGAGATCGGCGACGATGACACCAGCAAGCAGCTGTACCTCATCTACAGAGAGCCGATCAAGGATCAGGTAGAGAAGTACACCGATCCCGAGCAGGAGAAGGATACCGTTCTCTCTTCCATGAAGGGCGAGGACTTCGAGGAACTGCTGAAGAATTTCGCGGACGAGCTGAACATCACCCTGTCCTCCGCCTGCAGCAGCTACAACCCCTCTATGTTTGAAGAAAGCAAGTAATAAACGGAGTTGATTTTATGAAAAAATCACTTAGATTTATCTCCCTGATATTAGCGGCTGTTTTTCTGATCGCAGGTTCCGTGACACTCGTCTGTTACGCGGATGAGGACGTTACTCCGGCGGAAGATCCCGTTACTCCGGCAGAAGATCCTGTCACTCCGGCGGAAGATCCCGTTACTCCGGCAGAAGATCCTGTTACTCCCGCTGAGAATCCCGACAGCGGAAGCGGCGGCAACAACGGAAACAGCGGCGAGCAGACAGGCGGCAACACCGGTTATGACACCGACTATGAGCCCGATTACAGCGGCGGGTATGTGGAAGAACCCGACCAGAACTACGACTCCGACCCGCTGTACTACGGCGACGCGTCAAACTACAGCTACAATGTTGAGAGCAACGACGAGCCTGTCGGCTCCGTATCCTCCAACACCACACTCTATAATTCCTCCGGCATGAGCGCTGCAGACGCCGCGCCCAACGAATGGAGCGAGATCACCCTCGACGAAAAGACCGTCAAGACCGGCGTCTCCGATTTCTCGGCGATCAAGTCCAATACGGAAACGCAGGACAACGGCGACTGGATCCTGTATCTCGGCTACATTCTGTTAGCGCTTGCCGGCTTAGGCATCCTCTACTTCATCGTCGCTACCATTGCCGCGCGCAAGGCGATGAAGAAGGCGGAACGCATGGAACGCCGCCGTTCCTCTTCCCCCGCCCGCTCCACAGCGGCGAGGATGGAAGAGAAGGAGCGCCGCTCTTCGGGCAGCTATCAGCGTACCTCCCGCTTTGCGGACGAAGCGCCCTCATACTCGCGCCGTGCATCTTCTAAGGCGGATACCGGCGAGGTCTATGTACCGCGCCGCGCAGCGAAAAGATAAAACTGATATTACAAAAGCACTTCTGAGTTTTTCCTCAGAAGTGCTTCTTTTTATGTATTATACTAAGTATCCATTAAACGCTTTAACAAATTTATTAGTGGAAAATTTCGCAGAGCAAGGCGAAGGACGCAGGCATACCGGCGTATGTCAAGGACGACAACGCAGCTATGCGGAATTTAACGCAATAAATGTTAAAGTGTTTTAATGATACTTAGTATTAGTTATTATTTGAAAGCGACGATCGTGTACTGGCTGCCGCTCTCGTTCAGACTGACCCTGACGCCGTCCGTTGCCGCCGCCGCCTCGCTGACGGTCACGCCTGTGCCTGTCACGCTCAGTCCCGTGCTGCTGCCGTGACCGTAACAGGCGTAGCCTGCGTTGACGATATTCACGCCGCCGCTGTAGACGACAGGCGGGACGTTGCGCTTGAATACGATCGCGAACTTCGGCCGAAAGCCGAGCGAGATCGTGCGGGTCGTTTCTCCCGAGCCGGCATAGAGCGCGAAGGTAAAGGGCTCTGTGAGCTTTGCTCTCTCCTCAGCGTTCAGATGGATCGCGCTGTCTGCGATATGACCGCCGAGCTGTGTATCAATGATGGTGTTGTCCGACACAAAATCAGCCCGTTTCGGTCTGTCCGAATCCGTCCACGCGTTCAGGTGGAGATTCGGGGTATACTGACTGGTTGCCATGGTTGTTTCCTCCTTTATTCCGTACGTCTGTCGATATCATGCCACGACTGATCCTCGCTGTCGATCGCGCCGAAGGTCCTGTTCATCGCGTCCCACTCCGCCCACGTCAAAGAATTGTAGGTGATCTCGAACTCCAGATGAGCGGGGACGATCTTCGAGACCTCGCGCCGGATCCAAGCCTGCTGCGCCTCAGGGTAGTCGGTCGTCGCGATGATGTTGAGCTTTTGCAGAGCGGGGAACTCGCTGACGACATATTGCAGCCCCAGACTGTCCAGCGCTCTGCGGATACCCGCGGGGGTGAAATCCCCGCCGCCGAGATTCATGCGCAGCAGGAGCATTTCCCTGCGGCTCTGCGCGCTTTCTCCGCTCCGTTCGGGCCCGAACAGTTCTTCATATACTTTGAGTCCCTCATCCTCTGCGGTCGTGATGAACCGCTCGCGGAACATCCGACTCAGGTCTGTGTACAGCCTTTCGATCTCCCCCGCATAGGCTTTCAGCTCCGCGTTCAGGATCGGCGCTTCGGCGGAATATACCCCTGCCGCGGACAGCCTTCTCAGCATGTTTTCATATACTGCCATTATTCATCCCTCACAAGGATCGTGCCTGCATAGGCATAGCGTGTCGGCGGGATCTCTCTGTCAGTACCGTAGGATTCGAGGAACTTGTAGCCCGCGACGCCCTTGATGTGGTAGATGACCTCGCCGACGTCGCTCAGCCAAAGGTTTTTGCCGACGCCGAGATCGTTGATGTACTGCGTCACGGCGGTCTGTACCTCGGCGGCAACCGTGTCAAAGTCATAGCCGTCCTCCACCGTCAGGCGGATATACAGATTGACGGACATCGCGGTCGCGCGGTAAACACCGACGCTTACATTCAGCTCACGCGCCGCGTTCAGCTTATCCTGTACCTCACTGAGAACATCCTGAGAAACGGCGCTGCCGTGCGCGCTGAGATAGACATCCACCGTGCCCGTGCCGTGACCGCATCCGACAACAGACGCGGAATATACGCCGTCCACCGACATCGCGACAGAGTGATAATACGCGGCGTTGACGCTGTTGGAAATATTGCGGTAGCTGTCCAGCACCCGCTCGCGCAGCAGCTCGTCGCTTTCGGTATCCGTACCGCCCGCGAAACGGACGTTGTTCCTTACTTCTTCGATCCCCAGCACAGGCGTTACCATAATACCGATCTTTCCGCCGATGATATTATAAGCGCTGCCCGCCTGTTCCGCAGTCGCCGGAACAGCAACGCTCAGCTCGCCGTCTCTGAGGATCGCGTCGCTGTCGGTGATGTAGCGCAGTATGCTGTTCTCGATACAGACGACCGTTCCCGCGGGGATCAGGATGTCGTCATGCTCTTCGGCAGTAACGGAGAATGTCAGCGTTCCTGTGGCAAAGGTCGCGTTCTTTCTCTGCAATCCGCGCTGGAGCGCGTGCGCGTCAAGATATTCGCCGACCGCGGTGGTCGGGAACATCTGACGCATGATGTAGTCGGCATAGACGCGCTCGCTGTAGATCTCGCCTGCCAGCACCCGCATGCGCAGCATGATATCCGACTCGTTCTGCGGGATGATCCCGCTTTCTTCCTCATAGGTATTGAGCATGCGCTCTAAGATCTCATTGTATGTATTCAGTCAAATCCACCTCCGTATAGCTTTCTTCATTCTGATACTTCACCGTAATGATCGCGTGCTGACGATTATAACCCAGCCGGACTGCCGCGACCTGTACGCCGTCGATATCGGCGCAGCTCTCTTTTACCCGCATATCGAGCTTTTCTCTGAGCATGCTGTCGTCACGGCTCAGTCCGCTGTAATCGGTACCCAGCTCCCTGTCATAAAGAAAACTGCCCTTCTTTGTCAGGACGGCGATCCGCACGCGCTGTACCGCCTCGTCGATCCCGCTGATGTATTCGCAGTCTCCCGCGGGAGTCAGGGCGATATCGCCGTCTGAAAGTCTGATATCCATTCAGCCGACCTCCTGTCCGTTGATCAGCACCTTGCCGCTGTTTTTCAGCACGATAGAAGCGCCCCCCGCGGAGTACAGCATCAGCTCGCCGGGCTGGAGACCCTCTTTTGAAGGCGCGACAACGCCGAGGCATACCGCGCCGCCCGCGCTGTCCATCACTACCGTAGAAGCGCCCGAAAGCGGCACATAGGCGATCCCCGCGGGGGCGATCACCGGCACCGCGCCGTAGTCGCGCGTAGAGCTGACGGCTACGCTGCCGCCCGAGGCGGAACGGATCTCGCCCGCGGCGGCAGTTCCCTTGCCGTAAGGCAGGGCTGTCATATATTCATTGATCCACATCAGCTATTCCTCCTTTTTAAAATCACATCCGAGTATTCGCCGTTTTCATTCATCCGATAATGCACGGCGCTGATATAGAGGTTTTCCGACTCCGCAAGGACACTGTCTTTGACCCGCGCGCGGTTGCCCTCCTGCCCCAGCAGGCATGACGGACAGCGCAGATGAACGGCATAGGCTTTCGCCTTACTGCCCCTGATCATCGCGTCGGCACAGCTGAGCGGACTTTCGGTCAGCGCGGCGTTCAGATACCTTACGCGGCGGATACCGCGCTTTGCCGCCTCGGCGTTCGTGATCGGGAGCGTATAGGAGCCGCCGTTCGAGGTTTTGACATAGACGGCGGACAGCTCCTCACAGCGCTTCTTTATTTCTTTCACGGAAATATAACGCACGTCATCCTTACCGAAAACCGTCTCTTCCCCGCGCCCGATCCCCTTAGGGTACAATACGCCGACCGAGCTGATCCGCGGCACGGACGAGTAACAGGCGGCGCAGAATTTTTTCAGCACCCGCCAGCAGGAGAAGCCCTTCAGCACGCTTTGCTCCCCGAAATAGGTCTCGTCGCCGCCGTCCTCCATCGTGATACCGTAGGGCTTTGCATAACGCTCATAAATAAAGCGCATGGACGGGTGATCGTAAGCACAGGGCATGGCTTCATTGTCCGTCAGGTGTGCCGCGAGAGAACGCGCGGAGATCTTCAGATACTCGCCCTGAGCGCCGCGCTCATGCTCTTCTTCGTCGATCACGCCGATGAATACCGCCCGATCGCCGTCATAAACGGTGACAGCGGCAAGCTCCTGTGTCTGTATCTCAGGGAACACAGCGTACAGCGAATCTGCCGGAACGCCCTCGTCGATATTGATTTGCAGGCTCAGCAGGCGGGGCATGATGATCTCCCTGCCGCTGACGTCCCGTATCACACAACTCAGCATAGCTTTACCCTCTCTCCCGCGCTCAGATGATTGATCAGCGGGATCTGCGGATTGAGCGCGACCAGCTGTTCCACGGGAATCTCCTTCGCGTACGCGATATCCCATAAGCTCTCGCCCTGTGACGCGATATAGGGGCTGTCCGTGCCCGCGGTATGCTGACGCGGGCTTTTTGCTTCGACAAAAACGAAGCGGTAGGAAAGCACATTATCCACGCGCTTCGCGGTGAGCGACAGCTCCTTGAGATAGGCGTAGAGCGGCTCCATGCGCGGGAGCACGAGCTTTGCGGGCTTGCGGGTGCGCTGTAATTCCTTGAGCGCGATATACTGGTCGATACAGTCCGTGCCGCTCAATTCGCCCTCGCCCGAGATACACAGCGGCTCTTTGTACAGGCTGTCGCTGTCCGCGTCACAGCAGGGCGACGCGTATTCTTTGACGGCGTTCTTTCCGCTGACGGAGAGCGTCTCGGGATTATGCCGCAGACTCAGCCCGTCAAAGCGCATAGGCGCGTTTTTCATATCAGCCTGACCTCCTCTTCCTCGGTGAAGGCTTTGCCGTAACGACGCGCGTCACGCTCCATTTCGAGCGACAGGCGTTCGGCGTCATAACCTTCCGAAATCCTCATTTCCTCATTCATTTGATATCACCTGCTTTTCCATCGTATCCGCCTGCGCGGTGATGACCTCTTCGGCGTGCTCATTGCCCCTGAGCTCCGTTTTACGCGACGTCATGCGGCAGTCCTTGTAGATGTAACGCGTATCGCCGTCAGCGACGGTCAGGGTGAAGGCTTCATCCTCGGGCAGTTGGGAGTCAAACATCGAGAGAAAGCGCATGGTGATCGCGTATCCCTTGCCCTGCGGCACACGCTCGCAAGGTCGGGCGCTCAGGTACTCGTACACCTCATGATACTGTATCTGCTGTGAAGCCGAAAAGGAGATCAGCCCGAAAAGAGGGCTTTCATCGGCGTACACGGTGATTTGTGTACCTCTGACCAATCTGAACTCAGTCATCTTCGATCTTCACCCCTATATGCCGCTTTACGATCACGTCGCGGTACTCGGTGCGGGAGGCGGTATCGAAGCCGATACCCGAGAGCTTCATCTCGGAGATCTCAAACCACGGGTCTGTAGATTCCAGCGCGTTCATCAGAAGGGAACTCGCGCGCAGTAAAGCCGAACCCGAGCTGCCCTCGGGCGCGTATACCCTGAGCGTCAGCAGAACCTCAAAGACTCTCCACTGATCCGCGTGCCCGATCCCCTGCCACTTGACGCTGACCTCGTTGTTGACGACTGCCACCGTATATTTTGTGACGGGGTTGGGCGTTTTATGTGCCGGATAACCCGGGATGAACGCGAAGCCCTGCAGATATTTTTCCTTCTTCACACTGCTGATCATCGCGTCGATACACTTTTCAACCGATGTCATCATAGTAATCCTCCTTGCCTTTCGTGACGGGCATGAGTATCGCCCACACGTAAATATCCTCGTCATGCGCCGCGAAGATCTCTGACGTCACCACCGTATAGCCTGTTCCCCCGCACCGCACGCGCATGCCGTCCTCGAGGACCTTGTCCCCGGGACCGATATACAGCAGATAGCGGTTATCGAAGTAGCCCGCGGGGATATAGCGGTCGTTGATGTACAGGCGGTGGCGCCGCCGAAGCGGCTGGACAAAGGCTTTGACGACCTCTGTCCTGCCGCCGCGGGAGATCCGAACGGTGTTGCCGAATTTTTTGAGGGCGCTGTCAAGATAACCTGTCAGTCTCATACGCGCACCCTCTTAAAAGAGAAGCCGTCGCTGAAATCGCCGAGATCGGAGATATTCTCACGCTCGGCGCTCCACAGCTTTTCAGCCGCTTTGCTGACCGTCCTGATGTTCATCTGGACGTCGCCTACCTTGAACGAACCGAGGTCGCTCATCTGCGCGATCTGACTGATACGGTAGTAGGCGTAGACGGCGCAGGCGTGCTCCAAGCGGCGGATATCCTCATCCGCAAGCGCGTCACGATCGGCGATGCGCGATTCAAAAAACGCTCTGCAGTCAACGATGACGGGCGTCCACTGCGACACTTCCTTCATCTTGAAGCCAGAGATCAGGCGGAATCGTTCGATAATCTCATTCAGTCGCAAGAGTATGACCCCCTTAGTAGGTCATCTTCTTTGCGGCGCCGTCGTAGATCTTCGCGAAGCCCGCGATACAGCTGATGGTCGCCCTCTCAAGCTGACGGTCGATCAGCTTGTCGTAGTCGACCGCTACGTCGCCCGCGATGACCATCTCGAGGGCACAGTTCTTGTCGAGACCGATCAGGTTATTGCCGCTCAGGGCGGTGGTGTGGATCAGATTCGCGCCCAGAGGGGTGATCATCTTGCCGCTGCCCTGGAAGTTCAGACCCGCGACAGCGTCCTTCATCTCGCTCATAGTGAGCAGAGCGGTCATCGCGTTGGTAGACGCCAGCACGGTGTTCAGCTCAAAGGGAGTCAACGCGCTCCACATGGAGATCAGGTCGGCATAGCTCAGGCTGCCCGAAGACGCGGGGCTGACAGTGCCGCAGGCGTTGTTGTTGCCGTCGCCGTTAAGAATGACGTCCACCGCGTCAGCCATCTGGGAGCGGGCGATGTACGCGCCGATCTGCTTCAAGGTAACGGTGAAGAGGTCGATACGCTGGAAGCGCAGCGCCTCATAGCTTGCGACCAGCATGCGGCCGCGCTTGTGCAGGTGCACAAGGTTGTCGTTGGTCTTGATCTCGGTCGCGGGGATGAATGCGCCCTCCGCGACGCGCTTCATGGTCTTGTCATCGTCGGACAGGGATGAAGTGCAGGAGCGGTAGTCCATGCCGTCGATCTGCGTCACGGTCGCGACGATATCGCCTAAGAGGTTCGCTTCCTCCTTACCTGCGTTGACGGCGCGGCTGACATACTCGGGGAACAGCGCCGCGGAGTTGGATGTCACGAAGAACTTTTCGATGGTGTCGGAGCCTTTGCCCGATACCTTGATGTCGAAGCGCTTGAGCTGACGCGAGAACGCGTCCAGACCCTCGAGCGCGGTGCCTTTGTAATTCTCGCTGGGGTCGAGAGACTCCAGGATCTTGGTCAGAGACTTGCCGCTCTGATACATGCCCTTTTCGAGCGTGATGTTTTCAAAATTTGCCATAGTTTTTCCCCCTTTACAGAATAAAGCCGACGGTGGTGTCGTCGCTGTAGATGACCAAACGTTCAACGCCGCTCTCAGCGGTCTTGACGCCGGAAGCCGCCGCAGCCAACTTGTTGTAGCCGACGTTGACGGTGCCGCTCTTGGCGGTCTCGACATAGCCGTCGAGCTGTACGGCGGCGTAACCGTCGCTTACGCTGATACATACGCCGATAAAAGCGTCGTTTGCGGAGCACTTCGCCACCTTGCCGGACGCGGACATCTTGACAAGATTGCCCGCGGAAACGGTGCTTTCGCACGCAAAGGTCAGGACGTTTTCCTGATAACCCGTAAATTTAATATCCATCATATACCTCCGTTAAATTCTGAATTCGGTATTGCCGACGTTGTCATCGGCGGGCTTTGCGCCAAGCTGAGACACAGCCTTGCGTTCCTTACGTCTGAGCGCCTTCAAAAGCACCTGCGCCTCATTGACGCTCAGCTTCTTGATAATGCAGTTTTCCACCGCGAAATCGAGCGTGACGCCCTGCTCGCGCAGAGCGGTTTTCAGCTGCTGTGAGAGCTCCTCGCGGTACGCCTTCGCGTACTCGTTATCATTCTCGAGACGCTCGATATACTCTTTGAGCTGAGCGGCTTCACCCTTAGAGAGGGTGACTTCGTTTTCTCCCGAAAGGGACTTGCAAATATCCTTCATATCCTTCTCCTTATATCCTTTGATCACGCCTGCCGCGCGCTGGGCGGGCACCGCGACGAAGCTGAATTCGTAGGCGTCGCGCGGCTCGGTCAGCTCGCCGTAACACACCTCGCCGTCGTATTCTCTGCCCTTCTGATGGCGGCACTCGGGCGAGCGCATGTCGTTATGGCAAATAGAGCAAAGCGTGTGACCCACGCTGCAGCCGACAGAGACCTCCTTGACGATCCCTGCCTCGATGGCTTCAATCAGCTCGGCGTTGCCCTCGGTACGCGGGATGTATGCCCGCGCCGTCAGGCGGAAGAGCTGGTCGCCCAAAGCGGTTTTCGCGCCTTCAACGCTCTCGACCCTGCATGAAATAATGCGGGCTTTCTGATTCTTCGCCGTGGGGTCATGGTCGATGATCCCCGTCTTGCCGACAAAGAGCTTTTCCAGCGCAAAGAGCGACTCCACCGTGAAGCGCTCATTGTCGCGGTCAATGTCGTTGTCACACAGCGCGACCGAAAAGAGATAGACCTCGTCCTCGCTGAGCTCACGGCGCGCGTACTGATTCACCAGCGCCATTTCTTCGGCATGATCGCCGTCAAAGGCGCTTTTGATCACCTGTCCGTGTTTCATTCGTTCACCTCCATGCTTCTCTCGAGCTGTGCCGCGCGGGCGTTGTTCAGACGCGCTTCGGCAAGCTCTGTTTCATCCTGCAGACTGATGTTGCTCCAGTCCACATGTACCTCGGGATCCAGCCGCTCGCTGTCCAGATACACCCGCGCGATCTTCTCGATCACGGGCGTCAGCAGCGCGCGGTAATAGTCCAGCTCCGAGGTCAGGATATCCGCCTGCTGGGAGGACATCCGCTCGGTCGAGGACCACGACAGTCCCAAGAGGAACGGCGGGATGGAGAGCTTTGAGACGATCTGCTCGAGCACATGGCGCACGGGCACGTCGCAGTCGATGATCTGGTTGTCCGCGCCGATGGCACGGATATTCACGTCGCCGACCGAGACAAAGTCGCACACACGGCTTTTGTCGCGCATGGCGCGGCTCCATTCGTCCGCGATCTCCCTGACGCGCTGTTTCGCGTTCACCGATCCCGCGCCTGCAGGCGGGTTATAGGTCACGGCAAAGCGCACGTTGCCCGAACGCTCAAAGTTCTGACCCACACAGCGGAAAATCTTCATCAGCAGTTCGCTGACAAACGGCAAGCCCTTCAAAATCGAAGTGCCGCGCAGAGTGCCTGCTTCGGGGTTGAGGAGCGTCACGCTGATGAGATCGGGACGGCTCAGCTCCCGCTCACCGATCGGGGCGGTATAAAGCCGCACGTCGACGGGACTGTCGCCGTATTTCAGCACGACCGAGTCGCACGGCGCGTTGTACAGTGCCGCTACGCCGCCGTCCTCATAGGTCACGATCTCGCCCACAGCCGTGCCGTAGGTCAAAAGCTGTTCGAAGTATGTGCTGATAAACTGATTCAGCCCTGCTCCCATACCGCCGACGCTCACACGGCTGACAAAGCTGTCCAGCGCCTTCTGCGAGGCTTCGTCGGCGCACTCGATACGGAATTCACCGAGCAGGCGCACCAGCTTCATCACGGCGGCGTCGATCACGGGAACATTTTCCCGAAGCTCACGGTACAGCCGCAGCTCGGCGGGATGGTTCAAAGATTGGATCGGAGGGATGATGCCCCTGTCAGCCGCGGCGCAGGTCTGCACCCCGGGCGAGGAAGGGCGTTTTCTCGTCGAAAATAATTTCACTTTTACCTCCAGTTTGGCAACCGGAACGGTTACCGTCGTTCGATAAAGGCGAAGTCGAGCTTTTCTTCATTCGCCTTTATATAGCTGACAAAATAACGTATGTCGTCCATCGCGTGGTCGTCGCGCTTGATGACGGTGTCCATCGGCTTGTTCTCGTCCCAGCGATAGACCGAGAACTCGCGGATGGCGTCGGCGCAGGTGTCGCAGATCACGATCTCCTTATTCAGCAGTGCCTGACTCGTCTTGCGGATGCCGTCGATGACGTTATTCTCCGCCCGTACCGCGGGATAACGCCCGTGCCGCTCGATCACCTCGATGAAGCTGGCAGCTGACGGGTCGACGATGACGGCAGTCGGGCTGATATCTCCCAATAATTCTTCTAAAGAACGATAATGCTCTTCATCAGTCTTGCTGCTGCCTTCACGCCGCGCGTCATAGTAGCTCTCACGCAGGCGGTACCACGTATCACCGATTCGCCCCCACAAACCCATCGACGTCGGATTCACCGTGCCGTAATCGCAGGAGACACAGTATTCTTCCGCCGCAGCGTCGGGAGGCGGGACAAACATACCGCTGTCGCCCATAAAGGGATAGACAGCGCCCGAGACGCTCACCCACTCCCCTTCGACAAAACGACGGTAGAACGCGCCTGTGTACAGGCTCTCGTACCGCCTGAGCATTTTCTCGCTGAGAGAGGGGTTGTCCCGCATGCGGAAGTGGATGTACAGGGCATTTTTGTTCTTCCTGTTCCGTATCCACTCCCTGTAAAACCAGTGTGAGGGGTATTCGGGGTTGCAGTTGAAGAAGAAGCGCGATCCGCTGACCGAACAGCGCGCCAACGCCTGCTCCACAAAGGAGCGGGGCATGAGCGCGACCTCGTCGAACATCACGCCCGACAGGGTGACGCCCTGTATCAGCGAGGCGCTTCCCTCATCCTTTCCCGAAAAAAGGTAAAATGTGTTTTCACGACCGTCAAGACGGATGGTAAGACGGTTCTGACTCACGCTTTCCCGCACGTCAAAGCCGAGCTCCTTGAGGCAAGGCAGGAGGGGGATGATCACGTTGCGCCTCAGCGCCGTGATCGTCTTGCCGCAAAAGCCCAGCAGCGCGCCGTCAAAGCAGAAGCTCGCCCATATCACAAAGGACAGGGAGAGCGCGAAGGTCTTGCCCGACCGCACCGCGCCGTCACAGATGACCGCGTCATAGTGCTCCGTGCCCGAGCCCTTCATCCACCAGAACATCGCCAGCAGCTGCTTTTCGGAAAGCGCTTTAAAGCTCATCGTTACTCATCCCGTTCCTTTTGCCGAGCGCTTCGGCGGACAGCAGTATCGCGTCCAAGAGCCCCTTGCCCTCGCTTTTGTGCATGTCCGTACCGAGAACCTCTATCAGAGCCGAGACCGCCTTGATCCTGTCACAGAACCTGATCTCCAGCCCCTTGTCGGTTTTCTTGATTTCGGACACGTTCGAAAGATCGAGCGCGGAAAGCTCCTTTTCGCTCATGTCATCCCGATAAAGAAGCGCGAGGACGTCGGTCACACCGCCTAAGGCGAGCCTGTATAATCCGCATACGGCGGTATTCTCGTATATCGAGCGCATATTCCCGCACAAACGGCGTATCTCGCCGACGACCTCCTCCTTTTCCAGCAGCTCAAACGCCGCGGCTTCGGGGTGCTGATACCCCGCCTGACGCGCCGCCTTCACAGGATCGGCACAGACCGTCATCAGACGGCAGAACGTTTTTTCTTTCGGTTTCATGATTTCACATTCCTTTCTCACATGGCTTTCACTTATAGCCGTATAAAGAAAAAAGTTGCATAAAACTATGCAACTTCAGAAAAAATAATTAAAATATTTATTTTTTAAAAGGACTGGATCACTATGTTTACCGATTCCTATGAAAACAACCGTATCCTGCTCGCAAAGCTCCTGCGATCTGACGAGTGCTTCGACATCATCGAGCGCAACATCGTCATCGCGGGCAAGAAGGCGGTCATCTTCTACATCAACGGACTCATCAAGGACGACATCATGGAAAAGCTGATGGAGTTCTTCTACAACAACACCCGCCCCGAGTACCTCAGCTCCGCCGAGGAATTCTGCCGTCACTGCGTGCCGTACGTGGAGATCAGCGTCGTCAAAGACCCCGATATGGTGGTCAAAAACGTCCTCAGCGGAATTCCCTGCCTGATGGCAGAGGGCTTTTCCTCTGCGATCTCCTTCGACATGCGCACCTATCCTCAGCGCAACGCCTCGGAGCCCGAGGACGACAAGGTACTCAGGGGGAGCAAGGACGGCTTTGTCGAGACGGTCATCTTCAACTCCGCGCTGATCCGCCGCCGTATCCGCTCGGGAAACTTCATCACCAAGGCGATGACCGTCGGCAGAGAATCGAAGAGCGACATCATCGTCTGCTACATGGACAACAAGGTCGACCACAATCTCCTGCACAACATCACCGACCGTATCAAGAACCTCGATATCGAGAACCTGAGCATGAACCAGCAGAGCCTGATCGAGGCGCTGTATCAGAAAAAGTGGCTCAACCCCTTCCCCAAGGTCAAGTATACAGAGCGTCCCGACGTCGCCGCGGCGGTATGTCTTAAGGGCAACATCGTCATCCTTGTGGACAACTCCCCCTCCGCCCTGCTGATCCCGACCTCGATCTTCGACGTCCTCGAGGAAGCGGACGACTACTACTTCCCGCCCATCACGGGCACCTATATCCGCATCACGCGGTATCTTATCACATTCGCGTCCGTCATGCTGACGCCCTTATGGCTCTTATGCCTGCAAAATCCCGAGCATGTCCCGCAGGTGTTCCGATTCGTCTTAGCGGTCGAGCCGACCAGTCTTCCCATCTACTGGCAGCTCATCATCATGGAGCTGTGTATCGACGGACTGCGCCTTGCCGCCCTGCATACGCCGAACTCCCTGACCTCCGCCATCGGTATCATCGGTGCGATCGCGTTCAGCCAGTTTGCCGTGGACGCGGGGTGGTTCACCACCGCCTCCACCCTGTACGTCGCCTTCGTCACGATCGCCAACTACAGCCAGCCCAATTATGAGCTGGGCTTCTCGTTGAAATACGCGCGCTTCATCCTGCTGACGACCACCGCGGTCGGCAACCTGATCGGCTTCATCGCGGGTCTGGTATTATTGTTCATCCTCCTTGCCACCAACAAAACCATCAGCGGCAAAAGCTACCTGTATCCGCTGATCCCCTTCAAGCCGCAGGAGCTGAAAAAGAAACTCACCCGCACCCGCATGCAGCAGAATTAACCCCGAAACAAAATGAGGGCTGTCATTCAGACAGCCCTCAAAACTATGATTCATAACAAGCAATTATATATAATCCTCAACCTTTAAACTGAATCCATTCTCGTCAAAACCGGATATGCTTTTCCCAGAAGAATTAAAGCCCTGTACTCCAAATACATATGTATTATTTTGTAACAATAGCCCCCAGCTATTATCATCAACCAGTTTACCAGATTTACTGTTGATCGTGCCAATATACTGCCAACCGGAATTCGTCTTACTGCTTTTGACCCAAATCTTATAAAAGTCCGCAGTATAGAGATCCGAAATTGTTACATAAGTCAGATAATTCTTTTTATCCCGGGAAAAACTTGTCAGTTTGGGCGTAGTAATATAGCTACACTTCATACCGCTGCTGTCAAAAGAGCTGATAAAACTTTTGCCATCAGCTGATAGGCAGCGAACCGTATAGGTATAGGTTATACCATAGTTTGCATTGGTGTGAACATAAGATGTGCTCTTGGTATCCGCTATCCTTGTCCAGCCGTTACTGCTCTTATAATACACACGGTACAGCGAAGCGCCACTCACAGCGCCCCACGAAATCTTAATACCATTAGATACGACCTCACAGCTTTTGATATACGGCGTAGCAACATAAGGATTATAGGTATATGTCCATCCGGTAGAGTTGTAGGAGCTGGTAAATTTACTGGCGGCGGAATTCAGACAGCGCACGGTATAACGATAGGTGCTGCCCGCTCTCACGTCGGTATCGGTAAAGCTCGTGCCGGTGGTCTCTCCCATCTTTGTCCAACCCTTACTTCCCTTGTAGTATACACGGTATTTTGCCGCTCCCGATACGGCGTCCCACGTGATCTTCACGCCGCTCGCAGTGCTCTCAAAGCCGGATATGCTCGGGGTACTCAGATAGTGCGTATGCTTCCAGCCGGTTGAATCATAGGAGCTTGTAAAACGTGACGCGTCGGATTTGAGACATCTTACCGTATAGGTGTAGGTGGACCCCCAGCTGACTTCGCTGTCGGTATAGCTGGTACCGGTCACGTCAGCCATCTTCGTCCAGCCCTTACTCCCCTTATAGTACACGCGGTACTTTTTCGCGTTCGCGACTGCGTCCCACGTGATCTTTACGCCGGATGACGAGCTTGTCATGCTCGTGATCTTCGGGGTAGCCATGTTATACGTATACTTCCATCCGGCAGAGCTGTAGCCGCTGGTGAAGGCGGTTCCCGCCGAGTTGATACAGCGCACGGTGTAGGTATAGGTTGAGCTGGACTTGACGTCGGTATCAACAAAAGAGGTCGAGGCGGTATCGCCCATCTTTGTCCAGCCCTTGCTGCCCTTGTAATAAACGCGATACTTCGCCGCGCCGGACACCGCGCCCCACGTGATCTTCACGCCGCTGTCAACGCTGTCAAAGTCAGTGATCTGCGGGGTGGAGAGGTTGGTTGAGGAAGAGCCGGTGACAGTAATATCATAATCATAAGCTCGGGAATAGTTCCAGTAATTGCCATGATCATATCCTTTTTCAATCAGCCTAAATGTTGCTTTTCCACTTTTCTTTCCGGTAAAGGTAAATTTAATTCCGTTATTGGCAGCTTTTTCTATATCATAAGAAAAGACCTTTTCATCACCTATTATACCGTGTGTTAAGCTCTGCATTTCAAATCTTGTACTTGAATCAAAATAGATATTATATACTTTTGATTGTCCTATAGATAAATTTACATCAATGGTCCAATTTGCATCAGAACGGGAGACATCGGCAATTTCACCATCAGCTCCCTCATCAGCAAGATCATCATAAGCCGCTTCCGGTGCAATCTCATTTTCCTGTGCGGAAGCCGATAAATGCACAACACTGAAAATGCTGAACAACATCATAAGTACCATTAAGAATGATAAACCTTTTTTCAACATACGCATTCTCCTTTACTTTTTGTAACAATTAAAAAGGCGTACGACCGCAGCCGCACGCCAAAAAAACACGGGCTCCGATCAGTCGCCAAACAAATACACAATATCAGTACACTACGCCAATAAAGCTAATTCATCACAAAGTGTTCCAAAATTGGGAGCTGTGTTTTTTACAAAAGTAAAAAAACACTTTTGTGAATAGAATCAGCCAAAACGGGCGCAGTTATACCATAAAAAACGTACAGTGTACCTATATTCAATTGTGTATTTGTTGGCAACCTCATTTTACCATATGACGCGCCAATCTGCAACACAAAAAATCCATGCTCATTTTATGCATATTGCACATACCGCTACCCCATCAATAATCCTACGGTGATGACGCTGACGACCATCGCCGTGAAATCCGCCAACAGCGCCGAGAAAAGCGTGTGGCGGATATTTTTTATCCCTGCCGCGCCGTAGTACATCGTCACGGCGTAGAAGGTCGTCTCGGTCGAGCCCGCGATCACGCTCGCGCACCGTCCCGCAAAGCTGTCCGCGCCGCTGTTCTCCAAAATATTTGTCAATATCGCCGTCGCTCCCGAGCCCGAAACAGGGCGCAAAAGTCCCATCGGCACCAGCTCGGCGGGGAATCCGACCGCTTCGGCAAACGGGCGGATCAGCTCTGCGATGAAGTCCAGCGCGCCCGACGCGCGCAGTGTTCCCACCGCGACCAGCAGGGCGATCATTGTCGGCGCGATGAATTTCACCGTCCCGAACCCTTCCTTGACCCCCTCGACAAAGCTGTCAAAGATATTGACGCGCCGAAACAGTCCGTAGACGCACAGCGCCGTTACGATGATCGGTACGACAGCTTCCACTTTATCCTCCAACCCAACATAAAAATCGAATCAATCCGTCGAATGTGCGATACGTGGCGCACGGGTATGCCCTTTCCCAAGCGGATGAAGCCTCTTTAGCATTGACGAGGAAAACAGTCCCGCTGCCAAAGCCGCGACCGAGGTGATCCACACGCATAAGAGGATATCAAAGGGCTGCTGTGACCCGTAGCTCTTTCTGAGCGCCGCGACCGTGGTCGGGATGAGCTGGATCGACGCGGTGTTCATCAGCACAAAGGTCACCATGCTGTCGGTCGCCGTATCGCTGTCGGACTTCTTTTTCAGCTCCCGCATGGCGCTGATCCCCAGCGGCGTCGCGGCGTTGCCGAGTCCCAGAAGATTCGCGCTGATATTCATGGAGATATAGCGGAACGCGTCGCTGTTCACATCCACGTCGGGGTAGAGCCGCCTGAGCAGCGGCGCGAAAAATCCCGACAGCTGTTCGATCAGTCCGCAGTCCTTCGCGATCCGCATGAAGCCCGACCACATGCACAGCATGCCGCTGATGGTAATGAGCAGCTGTACCGCGTCGCCCGCGGAGCTGAGGATCCCCTCGCTGAGCGCGGGGAGCGTACCCGTTACTGCTGAGAACAAAAACGAAAACGCGATCATCACGCCGAACACATATGACATCATCTCACCCCGAAAGAAAAATTTCGACAAATCTCGGTTAATTCTTTTATCGTATTGACAAATTTACCTATTTTTGGTAAAGTAATACCATAATTCAACATGAAAGGACGAAATCCATGAAACCCGCAGGCTTTTTCTGCAAAGTCGACAAGCTGGGGCGTATCGTGATCCCGAAGCCCCTGCGCACCAAATACAGCCTTGACACCGACGATACCATCGAGATCTTCACCGAACCCGACGCGATCGTGCTGAAGAAATACGCGATGAGCTGTACCTTCTGCGGCAGCGGCGAGAACCTGAGCACCTTCAAGGGCAAGCCGGTCTGTGAGGACTGTATCAAAAAACTCAGAGATATCATTTGAGCGGTTGGGATGGCCGCAGCCCCGACACGCATGTCGTGGGGCTTCGCAATGACCTTTATAATGAATATGTAAAACCGAATCCAAATATACCATCAGGAGGTTATGATGAAAAGAGAAGATTACATCTCGTGGGACGAATACTTTATGGGCGTAGCGGTCTTGGCGGCAAAGCGCTCGAAAGACCCCAACACACAGGTAGGCGCCTGTATCGTTAACAAAAGTAAGCGTATCCTGAGCACCGGCTACAACGGTTTCCCCTACGGCTGTTCCGACGACACCTTCCCGTGGGAGCGCGAGGGCGCGGACACCAAGTACCGCTACGTGGTACACGCGGAGCTGAATGCCATCCTGAACGCGCACGGCAAGTCGCTGGAGGGAGCGAGGCTGTACGTCGATCTCTTCCCCTGCAATGAGTGCGCCAAAGCGATCATCCAGAGCGGTATCGGCGAGGTCGTATATCTCTATGACAAGTACGCCGACACCCCCGATACCGTCGCGTCAAAGAAAATGCTGGATTCCGCGGGCGTCCGCATGACCAAGCTGAATCTGCACCGCGACACCATCACCATCGACTTTAATAAGAATAAATGATACATTAAGAAAAGCCGTCTGTGAATCCACAGGCGGCTTATCAATCAAAATCAGATTAGATAATTCCTAATTCCTCATTCCTCATTCCAAATTACTACTGTATTTCCGCTTCATAATCCGCTTTCGTCATGCGGTGGTAGCTGACGTGCCCGAAGGCGGTCTCGAACAGGTAGATGAAGGCGTCGGGCTGACCGTCCGAAAAGTACAGCACATGGTCATAGCCGTCGCCGTCGACCTCCTCGCACACCACGCTGTCGGAATAGCGGGAAAACAGCTCCCTGATCTCCCCGATTCCGTGCGCCTTATGCTGCATGACGGTGTCGATCAGCTCCCTGAGAAAGGGGCTTTCGGGGACGTTCTCATGCACATAGCGCACGCCTTGCGCGGGGATAGTCAGGCAGTACTGACCGTCATAAACACTGACAGTCACGCGCCCGAGCGTCGGCTCGGCGAAGTCAGCGAAATCCTCCAGCGCCCGTGATAAATCTGCTTCCTCAGTTTCCAGCAGCCGCGCAAGCGACGCGGGCGGATAGTTCAGCGACGCGGCGTTCTCCGTATACCCGATCTTCATCTGGCTCTCCCCCAGAACATAGAGGATGTTTTTTAAAAGTGATTCAAAAATCATGATACCCCTTCGCTCTATTGACAAATGGTGAAATATGCTCTATAATGAAACTACAGGGAACCGTTTAAGCGGTTAGCCAATTGGTTGAATTAAAAATGTAACCGTCCAATGGCAGTTGGGCGGTTATCTCTTTATGTTTTTAATGACTTCTTCCAATACTACTAATATGATAATTAGCAAGACCGCTTCCGTCATACATATCACCCCCTTATGTGGGAGTGCTAACCGCCAAAGGGTGAAATAAGCCAAACCGCAACCGCCGATAAAGAGTAATTTTCGGTCTTTTTGCGGCTTATCGTCGATCGCAACCCGTCGAGGGTTACTCCTCCTCTGCACCGAAAAATCCTCGAAAATTATCTCTTTCTCGGTGCGAAGCAGTTTTTGGCGAGCAGATTTGGGTCTGATCGCGGCAAAACCACAGCGAACCCT
>JAFTGL010000003.1 GCA_017457955.1 Ruminococcus sp. | reverse complement strand
TCTTGGAATAATCTGTTTTCCAGATTACCTTAGATGTAAATTTACATCTGTAATTTCTTGAGTACTCTTTGTGTCTCCACAAATGCTCTCAAAGTAATTACGGGTTATCTTCTTCGTTGTTTAATTTTCAAGGTCCTTTGTGCCGCCAGCGAAAGTTACATTTGTGTAATCATTCGCTACTCAGCGTAAGTCATATTATATCCGAACTGAGCGCAAATGTCAAGAAGAAATTTGAAATTTTTTGAAAAAATTTTCAAATTCCTATTAAAGAAAAATGGCTCAAAAAATCGCTCGTCCATCAAGTATCGCTGAACTTGGGAAACAACTTGATTTCTAAGCGGTTCCGGGCGCCATATGACGGGCGCGAGTTATGTTATACCACATTTTTTCACAATGGTCAAGTAAAACTCGCAGAAATTACAAAGTTGTAATTTACTTTTCCTTATTTTGTGGTATTATAATATCAAATATACATGATATAGCTATATTTTAATAAGAGGTATAGATATGGACAAGTACATTATTACGATCGGCAGAAAATTCGGCAGCGGCGGCCGCTCCATCGGACAGAAGCTCGCGGCTAAACTCGGGATATCTTTTTATGATAAGGAGCTGATCTCCATTGCCGCGAAAGAAAGCGGTATGGATCCGGACGTTTTCAAGGACGTCGATGAGAAAGCCGCAAACAGTTTACTCTATTCCCTGTCGATGGGATTGTACAGCTTCGGCAGCGGCTTCTCCGCGATGGGCGATCTGCCTGTCAATGACAAGCTGTATCTGCTGCAGCACAAAATCATCAAGGAGATCGCCGAGAAAGAGAACTGTGTTATCGTCGGCCGCTGTGCTGACTATGTCCTGCGCGACAACCCCAACTGCGTTAATATATTTGTATACGCGGATATGGCGTACAGAAAAGAACAGAGCGTGCAAAAGCACGGTATCGACGCAGTCAGGGCGGAGCACATCATCAACAAGACCGATAAGAGCAGAGCCAATTACTACAGCTTTTACTCCGGTCAGAAATGGGGCATGGCGGAAAACTATGACCTGTGTATCGATTCATCCAAGCTGAGCGAGGATAAGATCGTCGATCTGATCGCGGAGTATATCAAAATGAGATAAACGTTAAAAAACTTCAGCCGCTGTATCCGTGTGGAATACAGCGGCTTTTCTTATTCTTTGTTTTTCTTTTTCGATCGTTTCGGCTTGACCATCGTCAGTTCAAAGCTCATGTCGAGCAGAGGGATGATCTCCTCCGTCGGAACGGTACCATCGAGCAGGATCGTAAGCCAGCCGTCGTGGTTCATGTGGTAAGCGGGGAAATAGCCCTCCTGCAAACGCAGTGATCCGCTGAGGATAGGATCGCACTTGATGTTGAGGATATCGACCTTCTCTTCTCCGTCAAGTCCCAATCGGGATCGCGGTACATCCATAAACAGCGCAAACCACTTGCGGTTGCTCAGATGGCGAAGGACAGCATAGGTCGGCGCGGTGCTGAACGGATAATCGGGCACAACGCCGTAGGTGTTCTGTGCGTAAGCAAACAATTCTTCTGTCACCGTCATAGTATCAATTCTCTTTTTGACGGCGCAGTTTGCGCACGCCCTTCTCGCAGGCAGGATAGACAAGATAATGCACCAAAATCGCAAAACCGATACCGATGATCGCGCCCGCAAGCACATCGGTCGGATAATGGACGCAGTTATACAGGCGGGAGAAGGCTACCAGTGCGGCGATGATCAAAGCAATGATACCTGTCTTTTTGTGATTCATGAAAACCGCGGTCGCGGCGGCAAATACATTGACCGAATGTCCCGAGGGGAACGACCAGTCGTGCGGCTTTGTCACCAGCGCCTCTAAATACGGATACGCGTCATACGGACGCACACGGGCGACAGCGTTCTTGATGATCAAATTCGCTACAAGATACGCGAGAGCGATAGCCAGGAACACCTCAAAGCCCGTGCGGCGGGTCTTCGCGAAGATGATCAGAATGATGCTCAGTGCGATCGCGACGATACCGTGCTCTCCGAGCAAAGACAGATATTTCATCACCGCATCCAAAAACGGTGTGCGGATACTTTGCAGTGAGGATAAAAATTCAGCTTCCCAAATCATGATTCTTTATCTCCTTTGGTTTTTCTTACCTTTTCTTTGATATGATCGTACTTGCGCGAATACTTCTCGTTTGCCTGTATAAAGGAATAAACGATCGTACAGACGCCGTCGATCGCCATGATCGCACCAAGCGTCAGCACAAACCACTTCAGCGTCTCGATCGGAGCAAGCATAATGAAAATGCCGCACCCCGCGTACAGGATACCTTTGACGAGGTTCTTCCAAAAGGCAAAGTCCTTCTCGGGGTTTTCTTTAAGGGCTAAAAAGCTCTTGTAGGCTGTCACCAACAGCCATACGCCCGCGATCGCGCTGCCGACAATAAAAATCGCCTGCTGCTTTACCAGAATGATCGCGAATACCGCCAGCATGGCGAAAAAGATATAGAAACGTACCCTTTCGCCGTTAAAGTCCCAATGACTTTCATAGAGCTTCTTGATCGTATAAATCAGCTGGAACAGAACCAATCCGCCGAGCAGAACGGTAATAATGATCTGGAACGACCACTGACGGAATATCAGCATCAAAACACCGATCACGACAAAGATGATACCCTCGACAAGCTGATTAGCGTTGATAAAAGCGGCGAGCTTGCCCTTGCGCAGGCGTTCCATAAAGTCGCCGAACAGCGCTTTTTCGGGGATTTTGGCTACGGTTTTGAGGCTGTCGGATTCGACCATGTTTTTCAACAGATCCTCCGCGCCGTCGACGCCGCCTGACAGCGCCTCGGTGTATGTATCGGCTCCGCCTGACTGGACAGAATCGAAAATACTGTTGACGAGCTTTTCGCGCTCTGCGGGCGAAACATCCTCGAGCCAGCGGTCGGTCACATCGTCGATCCAGTGACACGCGGGATCGAGGGATGAAACCATGTCGAGCTTTCCGTATTTGACGCCCCAGCTGACGATATCGTGCTGCATAAGCCCTTTATTGGAGCTGGTGACGATCCGGACGTCGGGGACATCGTGCTCAAAGATCTTGCCGAACACGCAGTACTGCGGCAGGATGACCGTCAGGCGGCTTTTGATCCTGTCGATCAGGGTGACGTCGCTGACCTCGGGGCAGAGTCCCGGTCCGTCGTTGTTGAAAATATGCTTGACGCGCCTGAGCTTGGCTTCGCTGAGGTGACAGGTTCCGTAGATTGCCAGATTGCCGCCCTTGCTGTGACCGCCGACGAAATACTCGCCGCCTTCTTCGATCACACGTTCCAGATACTCTACGGCGGTTTTTTGCCCCTGTGTCATCTGATAACTCATCACGAAGTCCTCACGCCAACCGACAAGGGAATTGTCGGTTCCGCGGAAGGAAATATAGTAGACGTTATCGTGCAGATGAAACATCATTGCCGCGAACTGCGTCCCCGTGTCGCGGCTGAATACCTCCGAATACTCGGATACCATCAGACTGCCGAAGCGTCGGGAATCCATCACCGCTTTCAGGAAGCTGTCCTTTGCCGCTGAATTGGTACAGCAGCGGCGAACGGCGGCAGGTCTTTTTACATCGAACTGATAGTAAGCCAGCGTGCTGAGGACAAGGTTGTCGACCTCGTTGAACGGCTTTTCATAGAATGAAAAATCGGCATACCATCGGATATAATCGGTCAGAGAACTCATAGGTCACCCCCGTTCTCATTCTCATACTCATCAAGAAAATGGTGCACGATACCGTCCTTTTTATAGGCGATGACGGTATCGACATTCACGTTGTGCATGCTGTTGAAGATATTCGCCTCGATATGCGGATTGGCCTTTTTGAGACTCTGTATCAGCAGCTTGGTATCCATGCGCTTGGAAGCGGAGGTGCCGTCGTCGCGGCAGGAGCTGCAGGTATCGGTGAATCGGCAGGCGCACTGGATGAAATGCAGATGGTTATAATCGCGCCACGCCTTGATCTCATCCTCGCGGATGTAGTAAAGCGGGCGGATCAGCTCCATGCCTTTGTAATTGGTGCTGTGGAGCTTGGGCATCATCGTCTGCACCTGACCGCCCCAGAGCATGCCCATCAGGATGGTCTCGATCACATCGTCGTAGTGGTGACCGAGGGCGATCTTGTTGCAGCCCAGCTCCTGCGCCTGCTTGTACAAATGACCGCGGCGCATGCGGGCGCACAAGTAGCAGGGAGATTTCTCAACCTTATACACCGCGTCAAAAATAGAGGTCTCGAAGATCGTGATCGGGATCCCCAAAGCGCGGGCGTTGTTCTCGATCAGCAGACGGTTGATCTCATTATAGCCCGGGTCCATAACGAGGAATACCAGCTCAAAGGGGAATTTATCATGGCGCTTCAGTTCCTGAAAGAGCTTTGCCATCAGCATGCTGTCCTTGCCGCCCGAAATGCATACAGCGATCTTATCACCAGGTTGGATCATGTCGAATTCGACGATGGCTTTCGTAAAGCGGTGGAAGATGTTCTCCTTGAAGCGGCGGCGTTTGGTCAGGCTCTGTTCCACCTCACGGGAACGGTCGGCGCTGTCCATGTGCTTTCGCAGCCATGCTTCATAGCCGCCCTGCAAGCTGTAAGCGTCATAGCCGAGCTTTGTTAAGACAGCGGCGCACTCCGCACTCTGTGTTCCGTGCATGCAGAAAAGGATGAGCTTTTTATCGCGCGGCAGATCTCCCCTGCCGGCTCTTTCCGCGACATCGGGACAGCTGACGGCACGCGGGATACTGCCGTATGAGAACGACATTTCACTGCGCACATCATACAGCTGATAGCCGCTCTCGGGCAGGTCGGCTAACTCTTCAATTGTGATCTCAGAAACATTTTCAGCCATAAGCGATACTCCGAATTTAGTCATTATAAGATTACTCCAAAGCACGGAGCAAGTCAACATTCCCGCAGATTTTTTCTGATTTTTCGCATGAAATTTTCGGAAAGATGTGATATAATAAAAGCGGAATAATGCCACGGATGCCCTTACATCCTGCGTAGAAGGAGGTGTTACCGTGCAGGGTCAAAGCCGCTTGGATATCATCAAATCAAAAATCAACCGTCTGTATCAGACCGACCCGAACATCCACGTTTCGGTCAGCAGTACGAACCCGCGGATCGACATTCACAATCAGCCTGCAGAGATCGTCGGCATCTACAAGAACCTCTTTCGCATCAAGGTAGACGACGGCACCGCAAAACATTTTCATACTCTGCAATATACCGATCTGCTGATCAACAAGGTCAAAATCAGTGAAGTCGGATTACCGTGATCCAACATCAGAATACACAGACAAAAGCCCTGCGGCAAAAACCGCAGGGCTTTCTGATATCAATATGCGTTTGTAAAAAGATAATCGAGTCCGTACTGTACGGCGGTATCGAAGTCGTCGCCGGAAAAGCCGTGACCAGCGCCGTCGATCAAATGGAACTCGGCGTTCGGGAACAGGTGTGACGCTTCCTCGATTGAAGAAGCCGCGACTAAGTTATCGTCGGAGCCCTGGATGATCGTCACAGGCTTGTTGAACGTATGCAGCCAGCTGATCACATCCACATCCCACAGATCGGTCGCGAACCTACTGCCGAGCTCGTAATCATCACCAAAGGACATGGTATCGGGCACATCGTGGGGAGAACTGTAGCGAGAGATTATCGCCTGAGGCATATACAGCGCGGGATAATGCAGGATCATGCCCGCTACGGTATCGACGTTGTCGAGCCCGACCATCGTTGCAACCAGACCGCCCATACTGCCGCCTTCCAAAAAGACATAATCGGTATCGACAAAGTCCCATGTCAGAGCGGTGTCAAGGATCGTCTGCAGATCGGACGCTTCGGTGACGGCGGAGTTTTGCATAGGATCGCCGTCGCTGAGGTTCTCGGTCGTCGGACGGCTGCCGCCGGGGAAATCAAAGGTATAACCCGCATAGCCCTTTTCGGCGTACCGCTTCAGGTATGCCGCGCCTGCTTCATGGTTCGAGCCCATGCCGTGGGCATGGATGATCAGCGGGAAGCGTGTTTCGGTATCGCTGACGGGGATATACGCCTCCCCGTAAATACGATTGCCGTTGTTCTCGCACCATATCTCGCGCATTTCGACCTCATACGTCACATCATGGTCGCGCGCGACCCTTGACTGAGACGCCGCTAAGGTCGTTTCGGCAGGTATTGTCTCAGCCGCAGTCGGGGGTATCTCTTTCTCGGTGGGGACAGCTTCTTCCTTTGCGCCGCACGCGAACAGCGTAACTGCCAAAGTGCAAATCATCAGAATACAAATCAGTTTTTCCATATCTTCACCTCTGTTCATTAGTATACCGCGATCGGGGACAAATACTAATTGTGGGGCTTATATAATTTTTCGACCGGTACGAACATCCACAGCATCGCGAGCAGGACGGAATACACCATCGCGGGCGGGTAGACGAACGCCGCCAGCGCCATGCCGATCAGCTTGATGATGATATCGGGGATGTACTTGACTCTGAGTAACCAAGCGTGCTGATGGGAATTACACTCTTCCAGATCAAAATGACATTTGTACAGCGCCACAGACAGCGCAAGATTCGCAAAGGTCACCAAGAGTACCGACATGCCGTACAATACCTGACCGATACGGCTCATTGGATTGGTCGCGACGACGCTCATGCTGTAGGGGATCCACGAGGTCACAAACAGGTGGACGATCCCCAGCCAGACGATCTTTTTGTTGATGACCTTGATATGGTGCCACTCGTTGTGCAGGTTCACCCACATCGTTCCCAGCCAGAAGAACGACAGGATATAGGTCACGTAGGTATTGCCCAAAGCCAAAACGCCCTGCAGGCTCAGCGGATCGGGCTTCGGCAGCTCCAATACCAGAATCGTCATGATGATGGCTAACACCGCATCCATGAACGCGGCAAGTCTGTCTTTACTCATATCTATCACCTCTTTGACGAGTATAACATATAATAAAAACCATTTGCAATATTCATCACATAAAATTTACAACTATCGGTTGCTATCGAGGATAAAATGCGGTATAATATTGGGTAATGTGCAGATAAAGGAGAATTCCTATGTTAGAAATCAAGCATCTTTCCTTCGCGGTAGAGGATGAATCCGCGGGCAAAGAGATCATCAAGGATATCAGTCTCAGCATCCCCGACGGCAAGCTGATCGTCATTACAGGCCCGAACGGCGGCGGTAAATCTACGCTTGCGAAGCTCATCGCGGGTATCGAAAAGCCCACCTCGGGTCAGATCATCTTCAACGGCGAGGACATCACGGGGCTGAGTATCACCGAAAGAGCGAAGAAGGGTATCGCTTTCGCGTTCCAGCAGCCGGTCAAGTTCAAGGGCATCCAAGTCCTCGACCTGATCCGTCTCGCGGCGGGACGGGAGCTGTCTATCGCTGACGCGTGCGTCTACCTGAGCATGGTCGGACTGTGCGCGAGAGAATACATCAGCCGCGAGGTCAACGCTTCCCTCTCGGGCGGCGAGCTGAAGCGCATCGAGATCGCTACCGTTCTCGCCAGAAAATCACTGCTGACCCTCTTTGACGAGCCGGAGGCGGGGATCGACCTGTGGAGCTTCAGCAACCTGATCGACGTATTCCAAAAACAGCGCGAGGAGATCGCCGACCGTTCCATCCTCATCATCTCTCACCAGGAACGTATTTTGAATATCGCCGACGAGATCGTCGTGCTGAACAGCGGCGTGATTGAAAAGCAGGGCGGCTAGGACGAGATCCTGCCCCAGCTGATCGGCACACCCGCGGCGGTCAAAAACTGTCAGGGTATTACGGCAAAGGAGTGAGAATATGGAACTGAACAGCATACAGCAATACCTGCTCAGAGAGATCGCCGATATCGACGGCGAGATCAAGGGCGCTTACAATATCCGCTCCGACAGCATGTCCATCGGCAGACAGTCGACCGAGAATGTGGAGATCGTTTCTAAGACAGGGGTCAGCGGCATGGACATCTTCATCAAACCCGACACCAAAGGCGAAAGCGTTCACATTCCTGTCGTGATGACGCAGAGCGGCTTGAAAGAGACCGTCTACAACGACTTTTTCATCGGCGACAACGCCGACATCGAGATCGTCGCGGGCTGCGGTATCGACAACTGCGGCAACCATGACTCCGAGCACGACGGTATCCATCGCTTTTACGTCGGCAAAAACGCTAAGGTCAAATATGTTGAAAAACACTTCGGCTCAGGCGAAGGAACAGGCAAACGCATCCTTAACCCTGTCACCGAGGTCTATATGGAAGAAGGCAGCACCTGCGAGATGGAAATGGTGCAGATCAAGGGCGTCGACGACACCTCCCGCAAGACCGTCGCAGAGCTGAAAGCGGGCGCGAAGCTGATCGTCAGAGAACGTCTGATGACCCACGGCTTACAGCAGGCGCTGAGCGATTACGCGGTCAGCCTTAACGGCGAGGGCGCGAACGCTGACGTCGTCTCCCGCGGCGTCGCGCGCGACGATTCCTACCAAAAGCTCGACTTAAAGATCGTCGGCAACGCCGCCTGTAAGGGTCACACGGAATGTGACTCCATCATCATGGACAACGGCAAGATTTTGGCTGTGCCCGCGCTGGAGGCGAACGACGTCGACGCGTCGCTGGTGCATGAAGCGGCGATCGGCAAGATCGCGGGCGACCAGATCGTCAAGCTGATGACCCTCGGTCTGACAGAATCCGAAGCGGAAGAACAGATCATCAACGGATTTTTGAGATAAAAACAACTCCTCAGGCAGTTTGCGCACTGCTTGAGGAGTTTATTATTGTCTTTTAAAGGATTTGAAAATGGGATAGCCAAAGGCAAAGCATATCAGCCCGCCCGCATACATCAGACACTGGGCGATGAAACATACACCCGTCTCATAATGCCAAAGGGCATCGACAAATACCGAACCCATTGACGCCGCAGCCGCTGTGAGCGCGCCGAATACAACAAAGCCGAAGCTGATAACCAACTGACGCTTTGTGAGCACTCGGTCGATCTTCCGTATCCTCTGCGTTATCAGAGCGATCACGCCGAACAGCACAAATACTGCTGACAGGAGTGTAACAAGGAATAACGCAGATATCGCCACGGTACCGAGACCGTCGGCGCCGTTCACCATGTATATCACAATCCCCGCAAACAGCATGATCCATCCGATATCCGACAGCAATCCCAATATCAGCCACCTTTTATCGCTTATCTTGCTTTCGTACATACCGATCCCCTTAACGGATAAAATGGGTAAATACATGCGGTTCCTGCTCAGGCAGACCGAACTGCTCCTTGCCCAGCGCGATGCTCTTCATCAAAAAGCTCATGTTGTCCGCAAGGGCGCGCATCGTCTGCAAGCCTTCAAGGTCCTGCTCTGCTTCGCCCTTTTCACGACCGTGTACGCTGTTCCAATACTGACTGGACGCGATCGGCATGGAGCTGATGGTAAAATACTTGTTCAGCTCGTCAAAGGTCGCGGAGAGTCCTCCCCTGCGCGCAACAACGACAGACGCGCCGACCTTCATGCGCTTGTCAAAGCCGGTCGAGTAAAACAGTCTGTCTAAAAACGCGATCAGCGTCGCGTTCGCGGAAGCATAATAGACGGGAGAAGCGATCACCAAGCCGTCAGCCGCTTCAAACTTCGGCGCGGCTTCATTCACCGCGTCATCAAAAACGCACTGTCCCTTCTTCATGCATGTACCGCAGGCGATACAACCGCGGATCGCTTTGTTGCCGATCTGCATGATCTCGGTTTCGATCCCATTCTTTGCAAAGGTCTTTTCCATCTCGGCAAGCGCGACAGAGGTATTGCCGCCGATCCGAGGCGAGCCGTTGATCATTAATACTTTCATGATTCACCCTTCTTTTCCAAAAATCATCTGTTATTATTATATGATCTGAGAGAAAATCTGTCAACAAAGGAATCGAAGCAACGGGGTGTTTTTTTCAGCCTTCCAATTTCTGCTGCTTATTACAGAATAACAAAAAGGTATATCCGAGATTCGGATATACCTTTTTGTGGTGCAGGTAACAGGAGTTGAACCTGCATGAGCGTAATGCTCACATGGACCTGAACCATGCGCGTCTGCCTATTCCGCCATACCTGCAATTCTGTTCTCTCTATATTTTACACGGCGAGAGTAGCCGAGGCGGAGCGTATCGCTTAATCCACAAGCGTTATTATAACAAATGCCGCGGCGATTGTCAATACTTCATGCGGAAGAAATTTTCAGCCGTCATTCTCTCCCTGTTTTTTCACAGGCATAAAAGAACAGATACGTTCACTGACGCATCCGTTCTTTTGCCCCTGAACGGGTCGAGGGCAGTTCGCTACTATCATATGCTTTTGCGGGTTCGTTTATTCTCAACCGTTGTTTTCAATAACGCTCAGGGGATCGATCAATCGGCTGCCGACGCGGATCTCGATGTGGATATGCGTATCGTCTCCGCTTTCACAGGGGATCTGCCCCACTGTTCCGATCGTATCGCCGGTGTTGATCTCATCCTCTTTTTCTACCAGAAAGTCTGTGTCCAGTCCGCAGTAATATACCGAAAAATCACCGCAGTCAACCTCGATGATCACTCCGTATAATTCTGATACAGAAATATCCTTGACCGTTCCTTTGCACATCGCATAGACATTTTCGCCCTCTTCGGCGGCAAAGTCACAGCCCGTATGGGCACGGTAATCGTGAAGGGTACTGCTGTATACACCGTTCTCGCTGTAGGGCTTAGTCACGTGATGGCTTTTGACGGGATAGACCAGACTGTCGTTGATCTTCAGCACTGCCTGCAGCGCGTCCGGCTCCGCTTCACGGTCAACGTCCTCTGTATCCGCGGGCTTTGTCTCACTGATGAACAATCTGCTTTCCGCCTCCGTCTGAGCCTGCGTCGGGGGTTCTGTCGGCGCGGACGTGGGAGCTTGCGTCTGCGGCTGGGGCTCGGTGATGCCGGTCATCTCCTGCGCTACCGCCGCGTTCTCGGTAGACAGCGAGGAAAAATAGGTATTGCTCTCCGGCTCTGTCGTGCCGTTCAGGGTAGAGTACGCCGACCATACGGCGAAGCCTACTGCCATCATGCAGATAGACAGAGCGATGTAAAAGCTCACGCGCTCTGTCGGTCTTTTCTCTTTTGCGTGCTTATAATTCTTCATAAAAAACGCCTCCGTTCCTATTATGAACAGAGGCGTGATTTGTTATTCAATTTGCGGCAGAATTATTTATCTCAGAGCGGCGAAAACAACCGTCGCGGCGTACATCAGGATCATCGCGATGCCTTCCAAGCGGTTGATCTTCTTTGTCAGTGAGAAAACATATACGATAGCGGACGTCACGATCAGGATGGCGAAGTCGATCATTGACGCAAAATTGACGGGGATCGGATGGAGCGCCGCAGATACGCCGAGGATGAACAGCAGGTTGAAGATATTGGAGCCGACAACGTTGCCGACAGCCAGACCGTTCTCCCCTTTGCGGGAAGCGACAATCGAGGTCACCAGCTCGGGAAGCGACGTACCGAAAGCGACGACCGTCAGACCGATCAGCGTTTCGCTCATGCCAAATGCCGCGGCGATATACTTCGCGGAATTAACGACAAACTGACCGCCCGCGATGATCAGCGCAACGCCCAATATAATGAAAAGAACGCTTTTCAGCGGCGACATCACCTTAACAGGCTCTTCCTCGGACGGGTTTTTCTTTGCCGAGATAATCAGAACAGCGATATAAGCGATGAATACGACCAGCAGGATGATCCCGATGATGCGGCTCACCTCAGAGACATTATCGCTCATCTGCACCGCGGAGAAATCCACTGTGGAGACTACTGTGATACCCAAAGCGATGAACAGCAGTAAGGTCGTGATGATCGAGAATGGGAAATCTCTCTTTTTGATCACAGGCTCGATGGGAACAGGCTTGATCACGGCGCACACGCCGAGTACCATCAAAAGATTAAACAGGTTCGAACCTACAACGTTGCTCAGCGCGATCTCGTTGGATCCTTTCAGCGCCGCAGAAGTACTGACCGCAAGCTCCGGAGCGCTTGTCCCGAGCGCTACGATGGTCAGCCCGATGATGACCGTCGGCACCTTGAAGATCGCCGCAAGCGACGAGCTGCCGTCCACAAAAATATCCGCGCCTTTGATCAGCGCGACAAAGCCCGCGATCAGCAGCACGATCTGCAACACCATTTCCATATACATCTTCCTTATTTGACTTCATAGATAGTATAAACTTTTTCAAAGTTATATACTCTGTTACCCATTATCATATGTGCAGAACAGGGAGTACCGAATGGTACTCCCTGTTCTGTCATTGGTGGAGACTATTGGAATCGAACCAATGACCCCCTGCACGTCAAGCAGGTACTCTAACCAGCTGAGCTAAGCCTCCGTATTCGGCTGACTCATATACTTTACCACATTCCTTTCAAAAAATCAAGTGTTTTTTCACATCTTTTCTTCTTTCACATAAGATAAAGCGGGAGAAACCTTCTCCCTAAAACACAGGAAAGGAAAAAATATGGCTACAACATTTACCAATCAGGCAACCTTAAGCTACAACGGCAACACCGTACAGTCGAATATCGCGGTCGGCGTGATCGAGGGCGTACTGAGCGTTTCCAAAAATGCCCTTGCCGATGAATACCGCGTCGGCGACACCCTCACCTATGTGGTCAGCATCGTCAATAACGGCGAAGCCGCCGTGACTGATCTGACCGTCACCGATGATCTGGGTGCGTATATCTTCAACACCGGTACCGTACAGCCGCTGACCTATATCGACGGCAGCGTGCAGTACTATCAAGACGGCGAATTGCAGCCCGATCCTGCTGTCAGCACAGCAAACAGTCTGGTGATCAGCGGCGTCACCGTACCTGCCGACAGCAACACCCTCATCGTCTACTCGGCGACCGTCAATGAATTTGCTCCGCTCGACACTAACGCTGCAATCGAAAACACAGTGACCGTAACCGGTACGGGCATCTGCGACGTCACCGCGACCGAAACCGTCGAAGCGGTCGAAACCGCTCTGCTCTCTGTGATCAAGTCTGTCACACCCATCCCCGTTACAGAAAACAGTGAGCTGACCTATACCTTCCAGATGCAGAATACAGGCAACACCGAGGTAATGGCGGCAGACAACGCGGTCATCACCGACACCTTCGATCCGCTGCTGAGCGATATCAGCGTCACGCTGGACGGCGCAGCGCTCACCGCCGGCACCGACTACACCTATAATGAAACGACAGGCGTATTCGAGACCTTACCGAGCGCTATCACCATCCCTGCCGCGACCTTCACCCAGGACGCGGCGACAGGCGCATGGACGGTGACTCCCGGCTCTGCTGCCCTCGTCGTGACAGGCACCGTCGGAACCGTCTGCGACCTTAACACTCCGTAAGCAATAATATTTTCCCTCTGAACTAAGACGCCCGAGGGCATGAAAGCGGACTGTCCCTAATTGTGTGGACAGCGCAAAAGCCCCGCATTGTAAAAATCCCCCTTATGGCAGTTTTTCTGCCATAAGGGGGTACTGTTATCCGCTTTGACCGGATGTGCTCAGGACAAAGCATTGATCTTTTGAGTCTGTTTTTACAGCAGCACTGATATCAGAACAAATTGTGCTCACCCGATGCCTGCTTATAAATCGCCATTGCATCGTTGGACTGTACTCTGCCGTTGTTGTTGACGTCAGCGCACTTGAACGCATAGCCTTCCAGCTTATCAGCGGCGCCGCCCTGCGCGTGCTTGTATGCAAACATACCGTCGTTAGACTGTACTCTGCCGTTACCGTTGACGTCGCCGATCGGGCAGATCTTGACGTCCTGAACGGTGTTGCCGGATACGGTGATCTCATAGTCGCGGGTCACATGACTCTTCTTTTCAACAGTCATCGTATACGTTCCTGCGGGAACGTTATCGATCTGATAGGCACCGTCGCCGCTTCTGGTAGTATAATTGATTTTCCGGTTTTCCTCGGTATTCAGCAGGGTGATCCGCACATATTCTTCATCATCAAGGTAGCTGGTCAGTTTACCGCTGAGCGTATAATTCTGAGGAGCGGGAACATCTGTGCCGGCATGATGATACTCGGGACCGGAGATCCAATAGTTGTAGTTATCGGAGAGGGTCTCATGGATGGTATCGTTCAGATCGTCGGTGCTCATCTCAGGCATCGGGGTACCGTAATAATACTGCTCACCGCCGATGGTGATAAGATCCTCATCCGTATAGCTGTAAACATTTTCACTATAATCGGCATAATAGGTGCCGCCGTCGTTATCGGTATAGGCGGGATATTCACTGAAGTAGACGCTGCCCTTGGTAACGAAGTCGAGGGGCTGTTCGCTCATCACGATCTCATAGCCCATGGAGGCAAGGTCATTCAGATCGTAGAACACGATCTCGTCAAAATCGGTGTCCTCGACATAGCAGCCGAACGCTTCGTTATATTGCAGCTTCATGAGACCGTATTCTTCGCGCGTGGTATCGTCCTCAAAATAATGCGTCGAATGAGTATAGGCATAGACCGCGTCGGGATCTTCGTTCTTTTTGAGCTGAACGGCAGTGTGCAGATCCCATTCGACGCTGTAATCCTCGGGGAGATAGTTCGCCCATACCGGCTCTGTGACCGTCTCGGTCTCATAGGAGAAATCGCCCTCGCCGCTTTCGAGCGATCCGTAGGAGACAAAGAAGCACTCCGGTTCATCATAGCTGTTATACATCACATAATGCTCGTCGGTCTCGGGGTTATAATGTACTTTATAGACAAGGATACCGTTCTCAGAGGGATCACCGGATTCATACCCGTAGGTGCCGAGCTTGACATAAAGCCCGTCGGGGTCGGACTTGCGCTTCATGGAATCAGCCATGATATCAAAGCGGGAAGTATCCTCGGGATCGTCGGAGGTCCATACCGTGAGCGTCAAATGCTCATCGCGGCTCTCCTCAACAACATGGAAGCCGTTTTCTTCCAGCTCAGCCACTACGAGGTCGATCTCCTTGAAGCTCGTATCCTCGACATAGATCGCCTGGCTGTCATCCCAAATGACCCTGTGGATCTCATAGTTGCCGGAATAGGGATGGGTATCATCCCAATCCCAGATCGCGCCGGTGGGCTGACCGATATAGACCGCGTCCGGTTCGTCGTCCTTAAGCATCTTCACACCTTCATTGCCGCGCGATTCGATCCTGTACTCGGGCATATACCGGATGGGTGTGGGCGCCTGACCGTAGACGTAATCAAATTCGGCTTCTAATTCCGCCTTGGTGTAACGTTGACCGGCATACCAATCTTCGGCGAAAGCAGGGTCGCGTGCCCACGCGCCGAGCTCATCCACATAGATAAAGCGGACAACAACATAGGTCACGCCGTCCATGACGTCCACCACCGCGTAAACGCCGTCGGGATCGGATTTGGACTTGAGCTGTGTGCCGTGGATAACGTCACGGTCAAGATCCTCAACCTTGACAACAGGGACATAGTCGAAGTCCTCATACATGATCTGCTCATTCTGCGCCTCGGGAGCGGTCTTGCCGCCCACGGTGATCGCGCCGTCCTCTTTGGGAGTAATGGTCGTTTCGTGCAGAGTGACAACGGGAGCCTGCTCACCGCTCTCATCCTCCTTGGAATAGAGGTGAACGTTCACGGAATCGGCGATATCGAGGTGCATCGTGCTGTCGCCGTCCGCAACCATATGGATAGCATCCTTGTTGATCAGCTCCTGATTCACCGTAAGAGTACCGGTGCCGATGATGTTCAGGCTGGTGCTGTGGAAATTGAAATAGTTGTAGACATAGATGATGCCGAACTCATTCTCACCCACGACATTGAGCTTGAAATCGTCGCCCATGTACCAGATGAAGAGCTGGTTCGCCTTTTGATGGACATTGTCGATCGTCAGCGTGTTGGACTCACGGTCGTAGGTCGCGCCGGAAACGGCTTCATTATTGATCAACAAACCGCCGCCCTCGCTGTAGTTATAATTGACGATATAACGGGTACGGGATGTTGAAGGCTCATACGTCCCAAGGCGCGCGCCGCCGTAGAGGAACGCGTCCTCGGTGGGTCCGACGGTTGGCTCGGGCTTCTCGTCAGCCGCGAACGCCGTCACACTCAGCATGCTCAGCAGCAGTACCGCCGTCAGCAGCAGAGCCAATGTTTTTTTGCCAAAAGATTTCATCATAGATAACTCCTTTCTGTTTATTCTATCTCTGATCCAATCTTATATGGTGTTTTCATCTCTGTCAAGTACTTTTGGATAAAAGAGTCGCGTCCATGACAAAACTTCCTTATCGACGCCCTTCTTGCCTGTTTTGATCAGCATCTTGCTGAGGCCGCGGAACGCGTGACCTAAACCTACGCCTGTCTGCTTCCATGAATCTTTGCGTTCTGACATGATACATTCTCCTTTCTTGCGCACATAGTTCTACATTTTTATCATAACACTTCACATTTTGTCATTCAATAGATTCTCCGATTTCGCCTTGACAATACGGGTAGCGGTATTATAATGAGGACAGGAAGTGATAAAAGTGACGTTCAGCGAACAGTTGAATCTGTATTTGGAAGAATATCATTTGTCGGCGTCGACGCTTGCGAGGTACTCGGGCATCAGCGTCAGCGCCGTCGCAAGATACAAAAGCGGCGAGCGGGAGCCTGCCTATGACAGCGAGCAGATCTTAAAGATCGCGAAGGGCTTGTTTCTCTATGCAAAAGAACAGGGCTTTGCGGTAACAGAAGAAGAGCTTCTGACCACACTGCGGGTGACGGTCAGCGACGGTCTGAGCGTCGACTATGACACCTACATCGCCAACCTGAATATACTGTTAAAGGCGCTGGATATCCGCGTCACTCCGCTGGCAAGGTCGCTGTCCTTTGACCCCTCGCATGTATCAAAGATCCTTTCCGGACAGCGGCGCCCCGGGCACATCTATGACTTCACGCAAAAGATCGCTTCTTATATCTCACGCCATTACGCCGATGAACAGAACATCAAAGCGCTCTCTTCCCTGATGTCGATTCCCGTAAGCGATCTGAACACGCCGCGCGCGGTAAGCGAGACGGTCGCAAGCTGGCTGGGTACCAATACCGTCCGCAAAGAGAATGACCCCGTGGGGCACTTTCTGGATAAGCTGGATGATTTCAACCTCAATGAATTCATCAACACCATCCGTTTCAATGATATCAAGGTCCCGACAGCGCCCTTTCTGCTGCCTACGACCAAGACCTATACCGGTATCGACGAAATGATGGAGAGCGAGCTGGACTTTATCAAGGCGACCGTTCTCTCTAAATCGCGTGAAAGCTGTATTCTGTACAGCGACATGCCGCTGGAGGATATGGCGAAGGATCCCGAGTTTCCGAAAAAGTATATGTTCGGTCTGGCGATGATGCTGAAAAAGGGTCTGCACCTTCATCTGATCCATGACGTCAACCGTCCCTTTCACGAAATGATGCTGGGACTGGAGGGCAACATTCCTCTTTATATGACGGGACAGATCTCGCCCTACTACCTCAGCTCGCCGCAGGGCGGGGTGTTCAACCATCTGCTGAAGGTATCGGGCGCTGCTGCACTGGAGGGTCACGCGATTTCAGGGCACCAGAAGGACGGCAAGTATACGCTGTATAAGGCTAAGGACGATGTACAGCACTACCGCCTGCGCGCAAAGCACCTGCTGTCGCAGGCACTGCCGCTGATGGATATTTACCGCAGCGACAGAAAGGAAGCATATCACGAAACGCTTCATAAGCTGCTGCAAAAGGACGACAGACAGATCACCTACAGCAGTCTGCCGATCTATACCGTCTCCGAAAAACTGCTCAGCCAAATCCTCAGCCGAAGCCGTATCGGCAAAAAAGCCTCCGCGCAGATCCTTGCCTTCCGCGAAGAGTACCGCGCCGCGGTGGAAAAGCTGTTGGAACAGCACCGCATCCTGATCACAGTCCCCGATCTGACCGCCGAACAGTTTGCCGCTTCCCCGCTGAACCTCGCGTTGTCTGAGATCTTCTTTGAGACAGATATTCCCTATCTGTACGAGGAATATAACGCGCACCTGCATGAGACAGAGGAATTTGCCGAAAAGCACGAAAACCTCACCGTCACCCGAGACCCCACTCCCACCTTCCGCAACATCACCTATTCGGTCATCGGGAATCAGCAGGTGATCGTATCCAAAAACAAATACCCGACCATACACTTTGTCATCCATCACAAGAAAATGGTGCAGGCATTCCGCAACTTCATCCCTCCCATCAAAGAAGAACAGAACGAAAAAAAGAAGCTGCAAACAGAACAATAAGGCGGTTTCGCATTTTAAAGCGGTAATTTATTAAACTTTTTTTCAAAACCTATTGACAAACGGTTTTTCTTGCGCTAAAATGCAAACAGTACAAATGAATACCCCACAAACCGATGACGAAGAGTGAGTAGGTCTTTTCCCTCATCTTGCAGAGAGCCGCGGACGGTGAGATCGCGGCAGATGATATCAGGCTGAATGGACTTCGGAGGGCGAGCAGAAATGTCAAAAACAGAGTATGTGAGACGAGTGACCGAACGTGATACGGTCAGCGTATGAAAGTACGTGTGAGAGGACGCGCAAGCGTCAAGCAGGGTGGCACCGCAGGAATTTTCCTGTCCCGGCAGAAATGCAGGGACAGGTTTTTTGTTTTACTATTAATCTTTTCGGAGGAACCATGAATCCATTCCTTATGAGTAAGCGATGGCGGAACAACCAATTGTATAGTCGCTGAAAACCAATCAAGAATTAAAATCATCACTATAAAGGAGAACCTACTATGTCTGAAAACAAAATCCCCTATAAAATCTATCTGAGTGAGGATGAAATTCCGAAGCAATGGTATAACCTGCGCGCGGATATGAAGAATAAGCCCGCTCCTTTGCTCAATCCGGGCACCTGTCAGCCTATGACTGCCGAAGAGCTCGGCGGCGTATTCTGCGAAGAACTGGTTCAGCAGGAGCTGGACGACACCACCCCTTACATCGACATCCCGCAGGAGATCCGGGACTTCTACAAAATGTACCGTCCCGCTCCCTTAGTACGCGCTTACTGCCTGGAAAAGGCGCTGGGTACTCCCGCGAAGATCTACTACAAATTTGAAGGCAACAACACCTCCGGCAGCCATAAGCTCAACTCCGCGATCGCACAGGCATACTACGCGAAAAAGCAGGGTTTAAAGGGCGTTACCACCGAGACCGGCGCCGGTCAGTGGGGCACCGCGCTCTCTATGGCCTGCGCGTACCTCGGACTCGACTGCAAGGTCTACATGGTCAAGGTCAGCTATGAGCAGAAGCCCTTCCGCCGCGAGGTCATGAGAACCTACGGCGCGCAGGTCACCCCCTCCCCGTCCATGACAACCGAGGTCGGCAAGAAGATCCTCGCCGAACATCCCGGCACCACCGGTTCTCTCGGCTGCGCGATCAGTGAAGCGGTCGAGGTCGCCGTTACCAATCCCGGCTACCGCTACGTCCTCGGCTCCGTGCTCAATCAGGTGCTTCTGCACCAGTCTGTCATCGGTCTCGAAGCGAAAGCCGCTCTTGACAAGTACGGCGTAAAGCCCGACATTATCATCGGCTGCGCGGGCGGCGGCTCCAACCTCGGCGGTCTGATCGCTCCGTTCATGGGCGAAAAGCTCCGCGGTGAAAACGACTACCGCATCATCGCTGTAGAGCCCGCGTCCTGCCCGAGCTTCACCAGAGGCAAGTTCGCGTATGACTTCTGCGACACCGGCATGATCTGCCCGCTCGCGAAGATGTACACCCTCGGCTCCGGCTTCATCCCCTCCGCGAACCACGCGGGCGGTCTGAGATTCCACGGCATGTCCACCACGCTTTCACAGCTCTATCACGACGGCTACATGGAGGCTGTCTCTGTCGAGCAGACCGACGTCTTTGAGGCGGCTGAGCAGTTTGCCCGCATTGAGGGCATCCTCCCCGCTCCCGAGTCGAGCCACGCGATCCGCGCCGCGATCAACGAAGCACTCAAGTGCAAGGAGACCGGCGAAGAAAAGACCATCCTCTTCGGCTTGACCGGTACAGGCTACTTTGACCTGGTCGCGTACCAGAAGTTCAACGACGGCGAAATGACCGACTATATCCCCACCGACGAAGACCTTGCGAAGGGACTGAGCTCCCTGCCGCAGGTTCCCGATCAGGAATGATATACTAATAAAAGGAAGGTAATTACAATGAAAAAAATCTTAGCAGTTCTTTTAGCGATCATGCTGGTTGCAAGCCTTGCGGCATGCGGCGGCTCCGGCACTTCCACAGCCACCAAAGACAGCGCGGCTGTATCAGCCACCTACACCATCGGTATCTGCAACTATGTCGACCATCCCTCTCTCAACCAGATCGTAGAATCCGTAAAAACCGAGCTGGAGATCCTCGGCGAGGACAACAACGTCGAGTTCAAGATCCTCGAAGAGAACGCCAACGCCGACGCCGACGTCATGAACCAGATCATCGCGAACTTCATCGCGGAAAACGTCGATCTGATGGTCGGTATCGCGACCCCTGTCGCGATGGCGATGCAGTCCGCTACCGAGGGCACCGATATCCCCGTCGTTTTCGCGGCGGTATCCGATCCCGAGGCGGTCAGCCTGATCGGGAGCATGGAAGCACCCGGCGCCAACATCACCGGCACCTCCGACTATCTCAACACCAACGCCATCATAGACCTGATCTTCGCGGCAAATCCCGACACAGAAAAGGTCGGTCTGCTGTATGACCTCGGTCAGGACGCCTCTACCGGCGCAATCGAAGAAGCAAAGGTCTATCTGACCGGCAAGGGCGTAGAGATCGTCGAGCAGACCGGCACCACCGCCGAGGAAGTCAAGCTGGCGGCGCAGGCTCTGGCTGACGACAAGGTAGACGCGGTATTCACCCCCACCGACAACACCATTCAGGAATGTGAGCTTTCCATCTACGAGATCTTCACCGAAGCGGGTATCCCCCATTACGCGGGCGCTGACTCCTTCGCGCTGAACGGCGCGTTCCTCGGCTACGGCGTTGACTATGTCGTTCTCGGCACCGAGACCGCGAACACCGTCGTCGACATCCTGATCGACGGCGCCGATCCCGCGACAACGGCTGTCAAGACCTTTGACAACGGTATCGCTACCGTCAACACCGAGACAGCCGAAGCGCTGGGCTTCGACCTTGACGAGATCAAGGCGGCATTCGAGCCCCACTGCACCCAGATCGTCGAGATCCAGACCGCAGAGGAATTCTGATAAACCTCTGCGCGGCGCTTGTCACCGCAGTAAAAACGTGATATACTCAGTAAGACAGGACTGCTCCGCGGGGCAGTCCTGTCAACAGCGTTATGATTAAGAATTAGGAATGAGAAATCATGAACACGGCTGATGTTCCTCATTCCTAATTCCTAATTTCTCATTGCACAGAAAGGATGATAACATGGGATTCTTCTCAGGACTGCTCAGCTCGCTGCCCACAGCGTTTGAGCTGGGACTATTCAACGCATTGGTCGTATTGGCGCTGTTTCTGAGCTACAGCATGCTCAACGTCTGCGACCTTTCCACCGACGGCTGTTACACCCTCGGTGCGGCGGTCGGAGCAATGGTCGCGATAGCGGGTCACCCCTATCTGTCGCTGCCGGTCGCCATGCTGGCGGGTCTGATCTCGGGCTTTGTCACCGCGATCCTGCAAACAAAGATGGGCGTCGACAGCCTGCTCGCAGGTATTATCGTCAACACGGGACTGTACTCCATCAACATCGCCATCATGGGCAACAAGTCGCTTTTGAACCTCAACAAGACCGAAACCATCTTCACCAAGCTCAAGCCCGTCAACGACAGCGTACAGAACGGGATCCTCGGGCTGTTCGGCGCGGATAAGAACTCCGTGATTGCGAAGATCCTCGCCTTCTTCAGCAACGAGATCGTGATCGGTCTGGTCGCGGTCGCGCTGGTCATCCTCTTCCTTTCCCTCTTCCTGCGCACGCGTCTGGGTCTTGCGATCCGCGCGACGGGCAACAATCCCGATATGGTGCGCTCCTCCTCGATCAATCCCACGATGACCACTATCGTCGGCTTATGTATTTCGAACTCCTTCACCGCGCTTTCGGGCTGTCTGTTCGCCCAGAGCCAGAAAAGCATGTCGATCGACGTCGGCACGGGCATGGTCACGGTCGCCTTGGCGGCGCTGCTGATCGGCGGCGCGTTCATGGGCAGGGGCAAGATCCCGACACGCGCGATCGGCGCGGTCATCGGCGCGGTCATCTTCCGTATCGTATACACCATCGCCCTGCGTTTCCATATGCCGTCGTTCATGCTCAAGCTGGTATCCTCCGTCATCGTCATCATTGCGATCACGGGACCTTACCTCAAGAGCAAATACCCGATGTTCGTGCGCAGATTAAAGCACAGAAAGGCGGGCAGAGACAATGCTTAAGATCGAGAATATTTCCCTGACCTTCAACAAGGGCACGATCAATGAAAAAACCGCTGTCAAAGACCTGAGCCTGCACGTCAAAAAGGGCGATTTCATCACCATCATCGGCGCGAACGGCGCAGGCAAGAGCACGCTGTTCAACGTGATCGGCGGCACCTTTATCTCCGACGAGGGACGGATCGTGCTGGACGGAGAGGATATCACCCTGACGCCCGAGCACAAACGCGCCCGCAGTATCGGACGGCTGTTCCAGGACCCGATGAAGGGCTCCGCGCCGGGCATGACGATCGAGGAAAACTTAGCCCTTGCCGCGGGACACGGCGGCTGGCTGAGCTCCATCTCCAAAAAGGATAAGGAACGCTTTAAGGAGTGCCTCAGACCCCTTGACATGGGGCTTGAGGACAGGATGCAGCAGCCTGTCGGACTGCTGTCGGGCGGACAGCGTCAGGCGCTGACGCTGATGATGGCGACCATCAACCCGCCGAAGCTGCTCCTGCTTGATGAGCACACTGCCGCTCTCGACCCTGCCACTGCGGAAAAGGTGCTGGAGCTGACGAAGAAGATCGTCGAGGAACACAAGCTGACCTGTATGATGATCACCCACAACATGCAGAGCGCCTTGGAGCTGGGCAACCGTACCATCATGATGAACCAAGGCAACATCATCTACGATACCGAGGGCGAAGAACGTGCGGGACTGACCGTCAACGACCTGCTTGACAAGTTCAAGGAAGCCGCGGGCAAAGCACTCGACAACGACAGAATGTTACTCGGTAACTGATTGATACTAAACATAGCAAAAGCCCTGTCCGATTTGGACAGGGCTTTCATCATGCTTTTGCGTGATTATTCTTCGCTGAAATCTTCTTTGCCTACGCCGCAGAGGGGGCAGACATAATCGTCGGGCAGATCCTCGAAGGCTATGCCGTTGTTCTCAGCGGGATCGTAAACATAACCGCAAACGTTGCATACATAAGTTTTCATATTCGGTCTCCTTTATTTTTTACCTGCAAAAGCCATCACGGACGCTTCGCGCCGCAGCCCTCACAGAATTTTCCGTTATTGACGGTATCGCAGAAGGGGCATGTCCATGTCGCGTTCATGGCGGGCTGAGCCGCAGGCTGTGCGCCGTACTGCTGACTGCCAAACTGCATCGCGCCGTTACCCATCGCCTGTTCACGCATACGATTCACCTCAGCGGCAGTCTGCATAGCCTGCGCGATCGGATCCTGCTGACCCATATAACCGCTGCCCTGCATGCTGTCGATCTCCGCCTTGATCTCGTTGCCCAGCTGAACGCACTCGTTATACTTCTGAATGTTCCTGCTGTCGGTAAAGCCCACGCCGACGCGGTTGACTGTCCAATTACCGTTGCCGGTCATGCTGACCTCACCGGTATTGATGTAGCCGTCGCTGATGTCAAAGCTGATCTCATCAAAGTAGGGATTGTCGACAAAGATCTTGACCTTCATGGTATAGGAATACTCATAGCGGGGCGGATGGTAGCTGACATAGCTGCCGTCGGCATTTCTTTGCTTCTTCTCATTGCGGTGCTCGTCGATGATCGTCTCACACCCGCGCGCCATGGAGAAGTCCAGTACGTCGGGGTTTTCCTCATTGATGTTGGACGTCTTTGCGACCATGAACTGACGCTTCTGACGATCGATCATCAGCTTTGTTCTGTTGCCGAGCGTCTTATGGGCGTAGAACGCGGCGACCTTCGCCTTGTTCGCTTCGCGGTAATCGAGCTGTGCTTTGATCTCGGAAAGCGTGCTGTGGCGGCGTTCGCTGAACCACGGAGAGAGCTTCTTCGCGCAGTCCTTGCAGAGATTACCGTCCTCTAACTTGCGGTTGCCCAAGAGTCCGATCTTGTTCCCGCAGACATCACAGTATTTTTTATCAAACAGTCCCATCTTGACCTCCTGTTACAATCATCCGATCATTCGATCGGCTCAAAGTCCGCTGCGCCGTGCTTACACAGCGGGCAGATGAAGTCGTCGGGCAGTTCCTCGCCCTCGTAGACGTAGCCGCAGACCTTGCAGACCCAGCCCTTCTTGCCGTCAGTCTCGGGCTTGGGCTTGACGTTGTTCTGGTAGTAGGTGTAGGTCATGGTCTCGACGTCGGTGATGACGCGCGCTTCGGTGACCGCGCAGATGAACATGGTGTGGGTGTCGAGGTCGACGGTCTGCTCCACCTTCAGCGACATGAAGGAGTTGATGTACTGACCAAGGAACGCGACGCCGTTGTCGGAACGCAGGATACCTTCGCCGATGATTTTGTTGACATCTCTGCCGCTCTGGAAGCCGAAGTGCTCAAACACGCTGAACGGCGCGTCGGTAGACAGGCAGTTGACGTTCATCACGCCGGTCTTTAAGACCATGTCGTGAGTCAGGTTCTTCTTGTTGATACAGACGGCGATACGGTTCGGGGTGTTGGTGACCTGGGAAACGGTGTTGACGATACAGCCGTTGTCCTTCGCGCCGTCCTTTGCGGTAACGACATACAGACCGTAGCCGATATTGAACAGCGCGGTCAGGTCGTTCTTATCCGCCTTCTCATTATCTTTCGCGACATAATCCATGGTCAGCTCTTCGCACAAAGCGTCGATCTCTTCCATGTTGAGGTCGTTCAGAGCGGACTTGATATGAACATTGTTGTCGGTATAGGTGATGTGCTTGCAGCCTTCAAGCATTTTGCGCATGGTTTTTTCAGCCAGAGGCGCCCAGGAACCGTTCTCGATAAACGCGACGGTCTTGTTCTGGAAGTTGCGTTCGGTGAGGTGGTTGATAAACTCGCGCATAAACGGGAAGATATCCGCGTTGTAGGTGGTGGTGGCAAGGACGATCTTGCCGTAACGGAACGCGTCCTCAACACACTCCGCCATATCCTCACGGGCGAGGTCGTTAACCGCTACCTTCGGACAGCCTGCAGCGCGCAGTTTTTCGGCAAGGATCTCGACCGCCTTTTTGGTGTGACCGTAAACGGAGGTGTAGGCGATCATGATGCCGTCGGTCTCTACGCCGTAGCTTGACCAGGTGTTATACAGATCGATGTAGTAACCGAGGTTCTCGGAAAGCACGGGACCGTGAAGCGGGCAGATGATCTGAATATCCAGACCCGCAGCCTTTTTCAGAACGTTCTGTACCTGGGGACCGTACTTGCCCACGATGCCGATGTAGTAACGACGGGCTTCACACGCCCAGTCCTCGTCGACGTCAAGAGCGCCGAATTTGCCGAAGCCATCCGCGGAGAACAGGACCTTGTCGGTGCTGTCGTAGGTCATCAATACCTCGGGCCAATGCACCATCGGTGCGCCGACGAAGTTCAGCACATGCTTGCCGAGCTCGAGGGTGTCGCCCTCTTTGACGACGATGCGTCTGTCGGCGTAATCGGTGCCGAAGAAATTCATCATCATATTGAACGCTTTGACGGATGAGACGACGGTCGCCTCGGGATAGGCTTTCAGGAAGTTATCGATATTCGCGCTGTGGTCGGGCTCCATATGCTGTACCACCAGATAATCGGGCTTGCGGTCTCCCAAAGCGGCTTTGATGTTGCCGAGCCACTGATCGCCGAAGTGCTGATCGACGGAGTCCATGATCGCGATCTTATCATCGACGATGGCATAGGAATTGTATGCCATACCGTTCGGCACGATGTACTGACCCTCGAACAGATCGATGTCGTGGTCGTTGACGCCGATGTACTTGATATCGTTTGTAATGAACATAGGAATCATCTCCTTATAAATAGTTAAATCAAGTATAGCGGAAATACAGTAAAAAAGCAACAACATATTGAAAATTTTTCGCACTTTTGTTATACTATTTAGACAACGAACAGGAGTGATACTATGGCAGGGAAAACAAGCTGTGAATTCTGCGCATACTACAACTATAACGAATACTACGACGACTATGAGTGTTCGGTCAATCTCGACGAGGACGACCTCGCACGATTCATGAGCGGGAGCGATTCAAGCTGTCCCTACTTTCGCTTCAGCGACGATTACAAGATAGTCGAAAAACAAAACTGACGCGCGCGTCTATTTTTCCGCCTTTTGCCCCGCAGGCGTGGTCCATCACCGGCATTAACGGCGGATCCGTACCTTATCACTATTTGAAAGAGAAACACATCATTACCAAGAGTGAAATATTATGAAACAAAAGTTCAAGCTGTGCTTACAGCTTTTTCTCACCTTTATGAAAATCGGCGTGGTCACCTTCGGCGGCGGCTACGCGATGATCCCGATCATCGAAAATGAGATCACCGACAAAAAGGGATGGATCGACGCGGACGACCTGCTTGAGGTCGTCGCGATCTCGGAAACGACCCCCGGACCGATCGCCATCTGCTCCGCAACCTTCATCGGCTACAAGATTGCGGGCGTTTGCGGCGCGTTTGCGGCGACCTTCGGCGTTGTGCTTCCGTCGTTCGTCATCATCTACATCATCTCGCTGTTCCTGCGCACCTTTGAAGAACTGCAGGTCATCAAATACGCCTTCTTCGGTATCCGCGCAGGCGTGCTGGCGCTGCTGATCAAGGCGGTCGTCTCGATGTTCAAAAAAGCCCCGAAGAATATCGTCGCCTATATCATCATGGCGGCGTCCTTCGCGACGGTCGCGTTCTTCTCGGCAAACGTCATCATCGTCATCGTATCCGCGGCGGTCATTGGACTGGCGGCGACGCTGATCGCGAAGAAAGCGGGGAAAAAGCTATGAGTATCTTTTTACTGCTGTTCCTCGAATTCTTCAAGATGGGCGCGCTGACCTTCGGCGGCGGCTACGCGATGATCCCCTTTATCGAAGAGACCGTGCTCCGACACGGATGGATGACGACCCGCGAGCTGGTCGACTTCATCGCCGTCTCCGAGAGCACCCCCGGCGCGTTCGCGGTGAATATCTCCACCTACATCGGCAGTGAGGTCGGCGGCTTCCCCGGCGCGGTACTCTCGACATTAGGACTGGTTCTGCCGCCGTTTATCATCATCATCCTGATCGCGAAGGTCTACGAGAAATTCAAGCAGAGCACTATCGTGCAGGGAGCGATGCTCGGACTGAAAAGCACCGTTGTCGGACTGATCGCCGCTACGGTAATGTCGGTCGGCTTGGAAGTATTTTTCTCAGGAGGAATTAAAACGGAGACCTTTCTCTCGGCAAACTTCTATGTATCCTTGGGGATCTTTGCCGCGGCGCTTTTTCTCCTGCTGTATAAAAAGCTCAATCCGATCCTGATTATTGTCGGCTCCGCTGTGATCGGCATCATTTTTGGTTACACCGGAGTCATTTCCGTGTAAAAATAATAAATAATACACATATTTCGATAAATTTATAGTTGATTTTAACCGAAAGCTCTGTTATGATATAGATGATGACTTTTAGTCATTCAGAAACCAAAATCAAAGGAGAGACAAAAATGAAAAAATTCTGTGCAGAATTTATCGGCACCTTCGTGCTGGTACTGTTCGCATGCGGCACCGCTACCGTTCTGGAGTGCTCCCCCGAGCATCCCGGCGCGTACATCCTGACCGCTCTGGCGTTCGGTCTGGTCATCGTAGCGATGGCGTATTCCATCGGCAACGTTTCCGGCTGCCACATCAACCCCGCTGTTTCCATCGGCGTTCTGCTGAGCGGCGGCATGAGCTTTGTTGACTTCATCATCTACATCATCGCTCAGTTTGCGGGCGCTACCGCGGGCGCGGCTGTTCTCGGCGCGCTGGTCGGCTTTGACACAAGCCTCGGCACCAATGCCCTGTATGACAGCAGTGTGATCAAGTCCCTGATCATCGAGTGCATCCTGACCTTCGTATTCGTTCTGGTTATCCTGAGCGTTACCTCGAAGAAGAAGTATGAGAAGATCGCCGGCGTCGTCATCGGTCTGACCCTGACGCTGGTCCACATCTTCGGCATCTACTTCACCGGCACTTCTGTCAACCCCGCGCGTTCCTTCGGTCCTGCTATCCTCAAGGGCGGCGACGCTCTCGCCTGCTACTGGGTATTCCTCGTAGCTCCGCTGGTTGGCGGCGCTCTGGCGGCTCTGGTTTACAGATTCCTCATCAAGAGCAAAGAAGCTGAATAATCCCCTATAAAGCAATCAACTCCCCGATTCACCGAATCGGGGAGTTTTTGTATGCGGTATTCTGTTAAATCAAGGTGTTAAGATCGACATACTCGCCGTCGTGCGCCTTCGCGACATTCTCATTGGTGATCTTGCCGAGGTAGCAGTTCACGCCCGAAGCGATGACGCCGCTCTTTTTGCAGGCTTCCTCAAGACCGTTCTCAGCGATCTGCAAGCCGTAACGCAGGGTAGCGTTGGTCAGCGCGATGGTGCTGGTTCTCGGAACAGCGCCGGGCATGTTGCCGACACAGTAATGGACAACGCCCTCTTCGATGTATACCGGCTCGTCATGGGTGGTGACACGGCTGGTCTCGCCGCAGCCGCCCTGGTCGATCGCGACGTCGACAAAAACCGCGCCGTCCTTCATCTCGGACAGATACTTTTTCTTGAACAGCTTCGGGGTGGAAGCGCCGGGGATCAGCACGGAGCCGATCACAAGGTCAGCATCTTTCAATACGCGCTCGATGTTGCTCTCACTGCTGACGAGGGTCTGAATATGCGCGCCGAAGAGGTTATCCAGCTCTTCAAGACGTTTGAGGTTGATATCGAGGATGGTAACGTTCGCGCCCATACCGACAGCGATCTTGCAGGCGTTCAGACCTACCGTGCCGCCGCCGAGGATCACGACGTTCGCCTTGGGAGTACCGGGAACGCCCGCGAGCAGGATACCCTCGCCGCCGAAGCGCTTCTCCAGATACTTCGCGCCTTCCTGGATCGACAGACGACCCGCGATCTGGGACATCGGAGCCAAGAGAGGCAGCGAGCGGTCGGTCTCCTGTAAGGTCTCGTAAGCGACCGCCTTGACCTTGCCGTCAAGCAGGGCGTCCATCTGCTTCTTGTCAGCTGCAAGATGGAGATATGTATAGAGGATGAGTCCCTCGCGGAAGAAAGCGTATTCTTCCTCGAGCGGTTCTTTGACCTTGACCATCATATCGACGAGATTCCAGACGTCAGCCGCGTTGTCGATCAGCGAAGCGCCCGCTTCAACATATTCGGTGTCAGAAAAGCCCGAGCCGACGCCGGCGCCCTTCTCGATATAAACGTGATGACCTGCCGCAACATAAGAAGCGACGTTATCCGGCGTCAAGCCGACGCGGAACTCATTGTTTTTGATTTCTTTTACGCATCCGATTTTCATTTGCATACCAACCTTTCAGTGTATTAATGTCTTAAAATGCCATGTGCTAATAATACAGAATCGTCAGATTAATAATTTTCCGAAAAAGAAAAAAGTAATAAAATCGTCAAATTATACAATCAAAAGGCGGTCTATGCATGGAAAATCACTAAAAGCAAGCTCTTTTCCATGCGTTTTGACCGCCTTACACTAATCCTTGATAATTAATATTATTCCTTACAGCTCCCGCTTGATCGAGTCGATCGCGCCTTTCTCAATACGGCTGACCTGCGCCTGACTGATACCGATCTCCTCGGCGACCTCTGTCTGGGTTTTTCCGCGGAAGTAGCGCAGGGCAAGGATACGCTTCTCGCGGTCGCTGAGTTTTTTGAGCGCTTCTTTGAACGCGATCTCCTCCAGCCAGTCGCGGTCGTCGCTCTTGTCCCCCACCTGATCCATCACATAGACCGTATCGACGCCGTCGGAAAAGACAGGCTCATACAGCGACACAGGCTCGACGATCGCCTCGAGCGCCAGCACCACGCTTTCCTTGTCGGTGTCGAGCGCTTTCGCGATCTCCTCCACAGTCGGCTCGCGGTTGAGCTGAGCGGTCAGCTCCTCCTTCGCCTTCATCGCATGGTAGGCGGTGTCGCGCATGGAACGCGATACACGGATACTGCCGCTGTCGCGCAGGTGGCGGCGCAGCTCACCCATAATCATCGGCACCCCGTACGTGGAGAAACGTACATCCAAATTGACGTCAAAGTTATCGATCGCTTTAATCAGCCCGATGACCCCGACCTGAAACAGATCGTCGAGGTTCTCTCCCCTGCCGGTAAACCGCTGGATCACGCTGAGCACCAGCCGCAGATTGCCGTTGATCAGCTCTTCCCGCGCACGCTTGCGCTCGGCAGGAGAGCCGTTGTGCATTTTGAGGAGCAGTTCTTTCTTCTGTTCCTCTTTGAGCACCGGCAGCTTTGAGGTATCCACCCCGCACAGCTCGACTTTGTTATACTGCAAAAAATCCCCCCATGACTATACTGATAGTAGTATTGTCATAAGAGGGGACTTTCATTCTGATTTAACTTTCGCCGTCGGTATATTTTTCTACAGTAGAAAAATACGCTTCGATCGGCGTATCGTTGCTTTCGACGGCGCTGAGCTTGCGGCTGATCTGTCTGGAGCGGACGCCGACGAGCTTATCCAACTCCTTGTTCGCCTGATCGAGCTTTGTCTGGGTCGCGACGAGAACGGTGTTGAAGGTTTCGAATTCCTTTTTGACAGAACCTAAGAGGTTCCAGACCTCGGCAGAGCGCTTCTGGACGGCAAGGGTCTTGAAGCCCATCTGGATCGAATTCAGCAGCGCCGCCATCGTGGACGGCCCCGCGATGTTCACCTTATAATCCCGCTGCAGCAGCTCTACCATGCCGCGGTTGACAACCTCGCTGTATAAGCCCTCGAACGGCAGGAACATCACCGCGAACTCCGTCGTATTCGGCGGGTCGATATACTTGTCGCGGATGTCCTTCGCCTCGCGGCGGATGGTGTTGATCAGCGTCTTGGCGGCGGCGTCCACAGCCTCCTTGGAGCCGCTTTCATAAGCGTCGCGCAGAGCGGCGTAGCTGTCGCCGGGGAATTTGGAATCGATCGGCAGGTAGATGAAGCCGTCGTCGCGCGCAGGCAGCTTGATTGCAAACTCGACCACATCGCGCGAGCCTTTCTTGGTCGCGACGTTGGTGTCATACTGATCGGGACTGAGGATCTCTTCCAAGATATTGCCGAGCTGGATCTCACCCACGATACCGCGGGTCTTGACGTTAGACAGCACCTTTTTCAGGTCGCCTACGCCGACGGCAAGCGTCTGCATTTCGCCGAGTCCCTTATATACCTGTTCGAGCCGTTCGCTAACAAGCGCAAAGCTCTGGTTCATCTTTTCTTCAAGCGTCTTTTGCAGCTTTTCGTCAACGGTCGCACGCATTTCGGTCAGCTGTTTGTTGTTATCCTCGCGGATATCGGAGAGCTTGTTTTCCATCGAGCGGCGGATGTTCTCGAGCTTCTGTTCATTCTCAAGGGAAAAGGTCTTTAACCGCTCTTCAAAGTGGCTGAGCTTCTCGCTTTGGGAAGCGGAAAAGCTCTGCTGGTTGGTCGCGATCATCTCACCCATGTTCTTGACGGAATTCTGAGTCGAGTTGACGATCTCCGTGCGCAGAGCGGCGAGCTCCTCACTGTTGGATTTATTCTTTTTCGGAATAATAATAATTGCCGCTACTCCGACAGCGATCGCGATAACGGCGAAAACGGCAAGGATGATAAACTGGTACATTTCCATATGAGCACCTCATAACAATATGATGTGCTTATTGTATCACTAACCGCCTTATCTTGTCAATTCATGACCCGAAATCGGTATATATGTACTTGTCACATTCCTCGGGCGAGTAGACAAAGCGGTCGATACGGCCCGAGGTGATGAAATAATCCGGCACAGACGGCACATGCGGTTCAGAGAAGTTGTCGACGATGATCAGCTTGATCTTCATTTTCTGCGGCAGGATGCTTTTGATATAGACTGCCGCGGTATCGCCGACGTGGATATTGTCCCTCAGCTCGGCAAGTCCCGCCAAATTCGGCGTCAGTTCGACAAACGCACCGTAGTTTTCGATAGAGCGGATGACGCCTGTGACCGTCTCGCCTACCGCGAAGCGGTCGACATTCTCCTGCCAGCTGCCCAACAGTTCCTTGCCGCTGAGCGTGATGCGGCTCCCGATCCTGGATTTGATCACCGCAAAAATATCCATCCCGACCGTGAACCGCTCGTCGGGATGCTCGATGCGCGACACGGAGATCGTGTCGATCGGCATCAGCGCCACCAGCCCGCAGCCGATGTCGCAGAAGGCGCCGAACGGCTCGAGGTGCGTCACCTTCGCAGGGATCACGTCGCCGGGTACCAATGTGCTGAGATACTCTTGTGCACAGCGCTTTTGGGCGTCGGCACGGGACAGCACGGCAGTCAGACGGTCGTCCTCATACACGATATTCCTGACCACAAAGCACACCGCCCGCCCTACGCGGGAGATCACAGCAATGTCGCGCACATTTCCCTCGCGGATCCCCAGAGCGCCTTCCTCACGCGGGATAATGCCGCGCATACACGGCAAATCGACGATCAAATTATGTTCGTGATCACACAAAGCGGCACGCGCCTCTAAGATCGTCCCGCGCTCCATCGCCGCGCGCAGGCTTTCGCAGGTGCTCAGCGCAGCCTGATTCTCTGCTGTATGGATTCTCTTTCCCTCAGGCAGAAACGAAGTCATAACATCCTCCTGTATTTTGGTTTCCATATGATATTCCATAATAGAATCTATGAAAACACCGTCGGCGATATGACAAATTTGCCTGCAGCTATTGAAAAAATGAACCGATTATATTACAATAGAAAGGTAATTCGGGCTGTTGATCCAACAGCTCTGTCAAGCCGGAGATAACATACCGGCGGAAAGGAAAGAATATGAAACGTACTTTAGCTATTATCCTGAGCGTTCTGATGATCGCCGCCGCGTTTGCGGGCTGCGGTCAGAAAGTCGTCGGCTCGGGAACCACCGAAACCACCGTCGTCGCCAATGACGCCGCGTCCAAAACAGATGAAACAGCGTCTTTGGAGGCAAAATCCACCGACGCCCTGCTGGACATCAATGACGTACCCGCGGCAGACTTAGACGCGGCAGACGCCGATTATCAGAAGAAGGCTCCCGTCGCGGGCGAAGAGGTCGCCGTCCTCCACACCAACTACGGCGATATCTCCTTCAAGTTCTTCCCCGAGGTCGCGCCCAAGGCGGTCTACTCCTTCAAAGCTCTTGCGAAAGCGGGCAGATATGACAACACCCTCTTCCATCGCGTCATCAACAACTTCATGATCCAGGGCGGCGACTACACCAACTTCAACGGCACCGGCGGCGAATCCGCTTACGGACAGTCCTACGGGCTGGAGCTCTCCGACTATCTGACCAACATTGAAGGCTCTGTCGCAATGGCGAACACAGGAGCACCTAATTCCAACGGCTCCCAGTTCTACATCAATCAGATCAACAACAACTATCTGGACGGCAACTACACCGTTTTCGGTCAGGTATACGACGGTATGGATGTCGTCAACACCATCGCCAATGTACAGACCGGCGCCAACGACATGCCTGTCGAGGATGTTGTATTAAAGAGCGTTGAGATCATTGAATACGCGGAATAAGAGCGTATTTGACAGAGGAAATATGAAACGATCATCCGCATTGTTCCTGTGCGTGATCATGATCGCCGCCGCTTTAGCAGGCTGCGGCAAGGAGGTATATTCTATGGTTCTTTTAGGCAGTTACACCAATATTACCGACGTTCCCGCAGCTGATCTCAGCAACGTCGACGCCGAGTATCAGCACAAAGACCCCGTCAAGGGCGAGACGATCGCGACCCTGCACACCAACTACGGCGACATCTCCATCCGCTTCTTCCCCGAAGCGGCTCCGATCGCTGTCAACAACTTTATCGCGCTGGCAAAAGCGGGCAGGTATGACGACACCATCTTCCACCGCGTCATCAACAACTTCATGATCCAGGGCGGCGACTACACCAACTTCAACGGCACCGGCGGCGAGTCTATCTACGGCGACGAGTTCAACCTGGAAGTCACACAGTACCTCTCCAACATCGAGGGCGCTGTCGCGATGGCTAACCGCGGTCCCGGCACAAACGGCTCGCAGTTCTACATCAATCAAGTCAACAACACCTACCTCGACGGCAGCTACACCGTGTTCGCGCAGGTGTTTGACGGCATGGACGTTGTCAACGATATCGAGCAGGTCGACACCGACATGCGTGACAAGCCTGTCAACGACGTTGTTCTCGAAAGCGTAGAAGTCTACGAATACGAATAAACCACTGTGCCGCCCTGCCTGTCAAGGCGGCACAATTCTTTCATCATTCACCAAACAAAGGAGCTCTTATGGAAAGACCTGTTATCGCCATCATGTATGACTTCGATAAAACCCTGTGCACCAAGGATATGCAGGACTACGGCTTCATCCCTAGTCTCAGCATGCAGCCGAGCGAATTCTGGCAGAGGGCGAACGACTTCGGCGGCGCGGCTGAGATGGACGGGATACTTGCCTATCTCTACACCATGATAGAGGAATGTAAGCGCAAGGGAATCTCCCTGACGCGCGAGAAGCTGGTCGATAACGGCAGAGGGATCGAGCTGTATCCGGGCGTGAGAGAATGGTTTGACCGCATCAACCTCTACGGCGCGGCGCAGGGCGTCCAGATCGAGCACTACGTCATCTCGTCGGGACTCAAGGAGATCATCGAAGGCTCGGGGATCGCGGATAAATTCACCAAGATCTTTGCCTGTGAATTCCTGTACGACGAAAACGGCAACGCGCTGTGGCCGAAAACCGCGGTCAACTACACCAACAAGACCCAGTTCGTCTACCGTATCAACAAGGGGGTCCTCGATATCTCCAACGATACCGACCTCAACCGCTCCATGCCCGACGACTCTAAGCGCGTCCCGTTCACCAACATGATCTATATCGGCGACGGACTGAGCGACGTGCCGTGCATGAAGATGATGAAAGCCTACGGCGGATGCGCCATCGCGGTGTATCAGGACTCCAACCGCGGCAAGGTCGAGGAGCTTCTCTTAGGCGACAGGGTCGACTTCATCTTCCCCGCCGACTACCGCGAACAGAGCAGGCTGAACAAAACCGTGCATAACATCATCAAAAAAATGGCGATCAGTGACGAGCTGAACAAAGAAAATGCCCGTCAGCTTGCGGCGCTCTCCGCTGAATAAATGTTTATTATATTTCTGATAAAGAATTAACGCAGTTCATCTTGAACTGCGTTTTCTTGTTGCGTCTATTCATGTATATCATCAGCAGAGGATATCTCCTTCTTCCCGCCCGACCACATCACGTCGACGCCCGTCGCGAGCAGCTGTCTGACCATCTGCTGGATCTCGGCACGGCTGTCCTCGTCCGTCTCGGCGACTGCCTTGGAAAAAGCGTGGTAAGCCGCAAAGGGATTCAGATTGATATTATCCATCTTCTGCGCGCCGTCGGCGGAAAGATAATCAAAGAACACGTTGACCATCGTGCGGCGCTTGTCGTCCTCAAGACCGCTGAGCCATCGGCTGAGGGTATCGCTGAGAAAAACGCTCAGCGGAGCGCGGCTTTCGGCTTCTTCAAAATGGGTATCGACGATACTCCACGTGAAGGGATCATGCTGGGCAAGCGACTTCGCGCTGCTCTTGATATAGCGGTGCTCCTCCACATCCACCAGCAATACGCCGACGATGGACGAGTCGGGGATATACTTGACGATCTTATCCCTGACGGCAAGATATCCCTCTCTCTCAGCCACCTCGGGGCGGAAGCCGGGACCGTCGTTTGAATACACGCGGACGATGCGATCGTCGCGAATACTGCTGTCGCAGAACGCGGCGGCATATACGGCAAGATTGCCGCCCTTGCTGTGACCGCCTAAGGTCAGCCTGCCGTTGGTCTGGCGGGCGACGTCCTCAAGATAAGCGACCGCCAAGCGCTGACCGGGCGTTTCGTCCAAAAAGGTGAGGTTGAAATCCTCTCGCCATCCGACGATCGTATCATCTGTGCCGCGGTAGGCGATGTATGCCTCGCTCCTGCTGAAGAGAAAGGTCACCGCGGCAAACTGGGTATGCTCTTCCTCATCAAACGTGCTTTGATAAAAACAGCAGAGCACGTTTTTGAAGCGCGGTGTGACAGCAGTCTTTTTCAACAGCGGCAGAGGGTCGTTGATCAGAGGGTGCGGCGCGTTAGGTTCCGCCTGCTCCAAAACGATCTCAGCCATCTGTGAGATCGTCAGCGCGCGGTTGCTGTCTGCGCCGACAACGCCGTCCATCTTCACATACGCAAGCTCGGCAAAGACAAGGTTGTCGACCTCATTGAACGCAAGATCGTCAAAGGTATAGCCGCCGTATCTGTCCAGATATTCCAATAGATTCATCCGATCACTTCCATATCTGTTTATATTATAGCATATGAAACATGAATTGTCCAATGAACAAAGGCACCTCATGAGAGGCGCCTTGAATCATCTATATTTTGTTGATACGTCCTCGGTTCTTCACCGCACGGCGGATATCGAGCACGATGATCACCAGCGTCGCGATAATGATGATCAGGAGGATAATGCCGACGCCCCAGACAGCCGCGGGGTTCACGGTCTTTTTCTCGACCTCGCTGACCTCGGCGGATGCGGAGCACGCTTCGACAAAGCGCTTCTGCATATACGCGTAAATATCGTCGTCGATGTTCGAGAAGGTGTAGCACTTATCAAGATACTCGTCGGGAGGATTGAACAGCTCGGACTCGAGCATTTCTTCATCCACGAGCTCCAGCGCACCCTCGTTCGGCGTACCGTAGCAGATATACTCCGCGTTGGCGGCGGCGATCTCAGGCTCGCACATGAAGTCGATGAACAGCTCCGCGTTCTCCTTGTTCTTGCAGGTCGTCGGGATACACAGCGCGTCGACAAAGAGGTTGGAGCCTTCCTCGGGCAGGCAATAACTGAGCGCCTCGTTGTTGTCCATCATGGTCATGATATCGCCTGCGTAGTACGGAGCCAGTCCCGACTGGCTGCCTTCCATTTCGGTGAACACCTGATCCATGACATACTTTTTCAGCACGGATTTCTGCTCGATCAGCTTGTTTGTCGCGCGGTCGATATCCTCGCGGGTAAAGCTCTCGGAGCCGGGATCGATCGGCGGATCGCACAGCTGCATGGCGATCGCCATCGCGTCGCGCGAGTTGTTGAACATCAGAATACCGCTGTCCTTATACTCGCTGTCCCACAGATCCTTGAAGCCGGTGATAGAGCCTTCCTCGATCATGTCGGTGTTGTAGCCGATCGCTACAATGCCCCAGGTATACGGAACGGAATACTCGTCGGTCGGGTCGTAGGACATGCCTTTGAAGCGGTCGGAGATATATTTGTAGTTCGGGATATTCGAAAAGTCGATCTTTTCGAGCAAGCCCTCCGAGCGCAGACGCTCGATCATATAGTCGGAGGGAATGATGACGTCGTAGGTGGAGTTGGAGTTGGTCAGAACGTTATACAGCTCCTCATTCGTCTCGAAGTTGGTGTAGTTCACCTTGATGTTGTACTTCTTCTCGAACGCGTCGATAACGTCCATCGTACCGTCGTCGCCGGGTGAGATATACTCGCCCCAGTTATAGACGTTGACCTCGCCCTGGTAAGCACCGGTGGTGCTTTTTCCATCCCCCTCACCGGCATCTGAATCGACGGGATCGGATGAGCAGGCAGAGAGCAATGCGATACAGCTGAACATCAATACAGCAAGGATCAATGAAATGCATTTCTTCATCGTGCCGCCTCCTTGCTCTTACGCATAGAAGCGAAGTTCGAAATCATCAGGATCACGATGATGACCACAAACATCAGCGCCGAGAGCGCATTCGCCTTCGGGTTGATACGCTGGTGGGTCATGGTGTAGATCTGGATCGGCAGGGTCTGGAAACGCGAGCCGCGGGTGAAGTAGGTGATAACGAAGTCGTCGAGCGAATAGGTGAAGCTGATCAAAAAGCCCGACAGGATTCCCGGCAGCAGTTCATGGAACACCACCTTGAAGAACGCCTGTATCGGCGAACAGCCCAAGTCAAGCGCCGCCTCGTAAAGCGACGAATCCATCTGACGGATACGCGGGGTGACGTTCAGGATGACGTACGGCGTACAGAAGCCGATGTGCGCCAGCAGAACCGTCCAGAAGCCCATCTCAAAGCCCATCATCACGCCCGCGAAGGTGAACAGAAGCATCAGCGAGACGCCCGTGACGATCTCGGGGTTAATGATCGGGATGTTGGAAACATTCTGCAAAGCGGAGCGTACGCCGCCCTTAAAGTTATAGATACCGATGGCGGCGAGGGTGCCGAGGATGGTCGAAATGACCGAAGCGAGGATCGCGACGATCAGGGTATTATACAGACTGCCCATGATCTGGGCGTCGTTGAACAGCGCCTCATACCACTTGAGGGTAAAGCCCTTCCAGACGGACGTCTTGCCGTCGTTGAAGGAATAGGCGATCAGGTAGATGATCGGCAGATAGAGGAACGCCATGATGATGATAAAATAGATCTTGGAGCGCAGTTTTTTCATCAGTTCACCGCCTCCTTATCTCCGAATCGGTTCATAAAGACGAGGAAGCCGAGGATGACCACCATCAGCACGACAGCGATCGCCGAGCCGGTGTGATGGTCGCTCTGGAACACGCGCTCGATCACGTCGCCTATCATGAACTGGGTGCCGCCGAGATACTGAGCGACCAAGAACGTGGAAGCCGTCGGGACGAATACCATCGTCACGCCGGAAATGATGCCCGGTACGGACAGCGGGAAAATGACCTTGCGGAACACATGGAAGCCGCTGCAGCCCAGATCCTGCGCCGCCTCGATCAGCGACGAGTCGATCTTGCTCATGACGGTGTGCAGGGGCAGGATCATGAAGGGCAGGAATTCGTATACCATGCCGACAACGACCGCGCCCGAGTTACCGATCAGCGTAACGTCGATGCCGAACCAGTTCAGGATCATATCCAGCGGACCGTAGTTCTGTAAAATCAGCACCCACGCGTAAATGCGGAGCAAAAAGTTCATCCACATCGGCACCATCAGGAACATGATGATCATGCTCTGGGCACGATCGGAGCAGCGCGAGATGGAAAACGCGAGCGGATACGCCAGCACCAGACAGATGAAGGTAGAGATCAGCGCGATCAGCAGCGAGTATAGAAAAACTTCACTGTAGACAGACGCGTTCTCGAACGGCTCAAGCGAAAAGTGCCCCTTCGAATCCGTGAAAGCGTAGTACACCACCATGATCAGCGGCACGATGGTGAAAATCAGCATCCAGCCGATGTACGGGACAGCGGGACGTTTACTCTTCATCGGCTGATACCTCGCTGATCTCAGCCTTGCTGAAATCGAAGCAAAGCGGCACGTAGGTCGCTACCTGCTCGTCGATATCACTCTGCATGATCCACTTGCGCTCGTCGGACTCGAGGATGATCTCGTTGTGCTCACCCTTCCAGATGACCGACTCGATATAGACCTCGTCGAGCTGACCGACGCCGTCGCCCGCGATATACAGCGCCTCGGGCGGCAGAGCGATCTTGATCTTTGCGCCCTCCTCATAGAAGGTATCGGGGATGGTCACCTCGCTGCCCTCCAGGAGAATGGTCGTTGTGTTATTTTCTAAATCAGAATAATAAACTTCTGTGATGATATCGTTCGTGGGATTGAGGAACATCTTGTCCATGATATGGATATTGAACGGATCGACGCGCATGCCGATGGTGTCCCCCACCTTCTGCGATACGGTGGAGTGGATCAGCCACTGGCAGTTGTTGCAGCGCACGGACATCTCGAAGTGTACGCCCTTGAAAATGACGTCCTCGACGATGCCGTTGAGCTTGGCTTCTTCGGGAGCGACGACCTCGATATCCTCGGGACGGATAACAACGTCGACAGGCTGGTTATGCGCGAAGCCCTTGTCCACGCAATCGAGCTCCACGCCGAGCAGCCGCACCTTGCAGTCCTCAAGCATGATACCGTTGATGATATTCGCCTCGCCGATGAAGTCGGCGACAAAAGCGTTGGCAGGCTCATTATAGATATCCTCGGGAGTGCCGACCTGGGCGATCACGCCGTTGTTCATGACGCATACGCGGTCAGACATCGTCAGCGCTTCCTCCTGATCATGGGTAACATATACAAAAGTCTTTTGGGTTTTTTGTTGAAGCTGCTTTAATTCTATCTGCATGTCTTTTCTCAGCTTCAAGTCGAGCGCGCCGAGCGGCTCGTCGAGCAATACGACCTTCGGGTCACAGACCAGTGCGCGCGCGATGGCGACACGCTGCTGCTGACCGCCGGACAAATTCTTGACAGGGCGCTTTTCATAGCCCTTGAGGTCAACGATCGCGAGCATCTGCTTCACCTTTTGCTCGATTTCGGATTTCGACAGCTTCTTCAGCTTCAAGCCGAAGGCTACATTATCAAATACGTTAAGATGCGGGAACAGCGCGTACTTCTGAAAGACGGTATTGACGTTCCGCTTATAGGGCGGAAGGGACTTGACGTCCTTGCCTTCAAAGTACACTTCACCGCTCTGGGGCGTTTCAAAGCCCGCGATGATGCGCAGAGTCGTCGTCTTGCCGCAGCCCGAGGGACCCAGCAGGGTGATGAACTCTTTGTCGAAAATGTCGAGGCTGATATTGTTCAATATCACCTCGTTCGAATACTTGAAATTGATATCCTTCAAGGATACGACTGCATTTTGCTTCAACTATCTAACCTCCTTAGTTTAGAACCGCCAGCCTACAAGACCTCTGCCGGCTCTACCGCTTTTACGCTTTACTGCGGTACAATAAAGCACGCGTACAATAACAAATTATATCTGCCGTGTCAATATTTGTCAATAAACTGACGGAAAAAACAGATAAAAAATTCACTAAAATAATCGTTCATTTTCTTCATTTATATAGAATCATCTTATATTGACTTTTTCCGTGGGTAAGATATAATATTAGTATCTATGTGACGCCGTTCATTATGCGGTTTTTTCCTGTCACGGCGTCTAAAAGGAGAATGATAATGTTCCAGATAGCAAAAGAACATAAGGGCTTTGGCAAACAGATCCTTCTGCTCGCCAAAAACGAGCTCATCAAAAAATATAAGGGCGCTGTCATCGGTCCGTTGTGGTCGGTCGTCAAGCCCCTGTTCACCCTGTTCGTATACTGGTTCGCGTTTGAAGTCGGTCTGAGGAACGCCGGTAATGTATCGGTCATTTTCCCCGAGCTCGGCAAAAGCGGCGGCACGTTCGTATATCCCCGTTTCCTGTTCATGCTGATCGGCTTTATCCCGTGGTTCTTCATCAACGAGAGCATCGTCGAAGGCGCAAAGTCCATCCGTCTGAACCGACAGTTCGTCAACAAGGTCAGTTTCCCTGTCTCCACCATCATGACCTACACCTCTGTCGCGAGACTCTATGTACATATCTTCCTGATGGGATTGATGTATCTTTATGTCACCTTTATCGGCACCGGCGATAAGGTCATCACACATAAGCTGGGCGATGTGGAAACCGTCATCGCGAGCGGGGGGATCTCTCCGAGCATCTACAATATCCAGATCCTGTTTTACCTGCCGCTGATGTTCATCTTCTTCCTCGTCTTATCGTGGTCGACGGCGCCGATGTCGGCGTTCTCCCGCGACTTTGAGAACATGATCATCTCCGTCATGTCGGGTATCTTCTGGCTGTCGGGTATCATCTACGACTCCTACCTCCTTTACGGCAAAGACCCTGCTCCTTCGTGGGTCAGACACGCTATGCTCTGCAACCCGATCAACTTCTTTGCCAACGGCTACCGCAACTGCTTTTTGTATCATCGCTGGTTCTGGGAGTATAAAACTGAGCTTTATGTCTTTCTGATCGAGCTGGCGGTCATCATCGCGCTGGGTATCTTCAACTATAACCGCCTGCGCAAGAGACTGCCCGACGTGCTGTAAGGAGGGTGCTATGTCTGACGCGATTATTTCCTTTAAGAACGTATCAAAAGAATATACGCTGTATAAAAGCGACAGAGAACGCTTCCGCGCACTCTTCATCAAACCCCGCAACGCCAAGATCAACAAGGCGCTGAAAAACGTCACCTTCGACGTAAAGCGCGGGGAATCCATCGGTATCATCGGCGACAACGGCGCGGGCAAATCCACCATCCTCAAGATGATCACCGGCGTCGCCTTCCCCTCCGAGGGCGAGGTTTATGTCGGCGGCAAGGTCGCGGCGCTGCTAGAGCTGACCGCGGGCTTCTCCACCGAAATGACCGGCAGAGAAAACATCTACCTTAAGGGCTATATCCTCGGTCTGAAGGACAACTACATCAAGGAGATCGAGGAAAGGATCATCGACTTCGCGCAGCTGGGCGACTATATCGACCAGCCCGTCCGTACCTATTCGAGCGGTATGAAAATGCGCTTAGGCTTCGCGATCAACGTCAATATCGACCCCGATATCCTCGTTGTTGACGAAGCGCTGTCTGTCGGCGACGCGTCCTTCAAGCGCAAGTGTAAGGACAAGATCAACGACATCATCGACAGCGGCACCACCGTCCTGTACGTCAGCCACAACGCCGAATCGGTCGCCGAGATCTGTGACCGCGCGCTGTACATGCGCAAGGGTCAGCTGATGTATGACGGCGACGTCAAGGAAGCCTACGCGATGTACACCAAGTACAAGGAAGAGGACCTCGCGAAGGCAAAAGCTAAGAAAAAGAAGCAATAATATCGATGTAGGGACGGCGATTACCGACGTCCCTATAATAGCATAGAGGTTTTTATGATAGAAAGCGTCATCAAAAACGAAATATACCAGAGTACCCGCTACATCAAAGAGAAGGGGCTGACGCAGGACGGCATTGTCCTTGTCGGCGCCCACAGGGTATGCGAATACCTCAAAGCCGCGACAAAACAGCTCGGCGCTGAGGCTCCCCTCTTCCCTGCCGCCGCAGAGGTCAGCGGCAGCTTCACCCATCTGTGGTATGTGCTCAAAGCAGAGGATTATGACGCGGACGACCTCAGAACGGCACTCGATATCTGTAAGAACAATAACGCGAAGCTCCTTGTTATTGTTCTTTTATCGAATATTAAAGTAAATCCGACCATTGAAAAATATGCCGAAATGGAGCTGTTCACTGTCATGGACGATGAACTGGGCGAAATCAGAACTATCCTGAGCGGTCAGGATAACGTCAGCTTATTATTCTTTGACAGAATTTTCAGTGCTGACTTCGACTGCTTTCAGCTGTCGGCTGTCGCCAAAGAAGCACAGGACAGCAAAACCGTCAGCATCACGCAGGACATGGCGAACCGCTACACCTCCGCGCTGTACATCAGCGACGCCATCGACGCCGCTTTCACCGTCAGCAAGCTCGGAAAGGCGGGCAACGCCTATAACGCGTCGTCGTTCTATCTGAGCGAATACGATGTGCGCTCCGAGATCTACACCATGCTGTCCCGCCACGGCGTCAGCTTGCAGATCAGCGGCGATAGCGACGCTCCGCTTTACGCGGCGCTCAGCAACGGCAAGCTAAGATCGCTGGGCTACGAAAACGTCTGCTCCTTCTCTGACGCGCTGCGCTACACCCTGCTCCATCATCTGCAGCGGTTCAGCATCCAGACCGACCGCATCCACGACGGCTACAGCGGCAAGCTCCATCTGCTGCGCGAGATCGAAAAAGACATGCTCCGCGAGATCGACCGTATCTGCCGCAAGCATGACATCAAATACTTTATCTGCTACGGCACCATGCTCGGCGCGGTACGCCACGGCGGCTTCATCCCGTGGGACGACGACGTCGACGTCGAAATGCTGCGGTCTGAGTTTGAAAAGTTCCGTAAAATTGCTCCAAAAGAATTAAACGAGCGTTTCAGCTACGAAAGTCATACAAACAACGACGGCTACCACTACTTCTTCGACCGTATCACGGCGAAGGACACCTACTTTGCGTCGAAGTATTCTGACGGCTACGATATGCACAAGGGCATTTCCATCGACATCTTTGTCGCGGACAGCGTTCCTGCCGACCCGAAAGCGGCTTACCGCTTCTGGAAAGGGCTTATGCGCCGCCGCATGTTGATGAACGTACGATGGAAAAACACCGCCCGCCACGGCAAGGCGTATCTGCTCAGCAAGCTGCTCCTGCCTTTTCTGCGCCTGCGCAGTATGGACAGCTACTCCCGCTCTTACGAAAAAGCCGTGCGGAAGTTCGAGCACAAAAATACGGGCTGGGTCATGCCCGCGTCATCCGACCACATCTACCGCGGCACCTTCCCGACCGAGACCTTCTCTGAGGTCATCCCCTATCGCTTCGACGACGTTGATACCTTTATCCCTAAGGGATATGAGGACTTCCTCAAGGCATGGTACACCGATGATTATATGGATATGCTCCCGCTGTGCGAGCAGAATCCGTTTCATGACTACTACCGCTTGGATCTAGGCAGTCATATACAGCCCGAAAGTGACAGTCACTTCGACTACATGGGCGAACTCAAATAGCAAAGGAGAGATACACATGATATTCGCGGTCATCCTCGCGGGCGGCACCGGCTCGCGTATGGGCTCCACCGATATGCCCAAGCAGTTTTTAGAGATCAAGGGCAAGCCCATCCTCAACCACACCATCGAAAAATTCTTACCCAATCCCCGCTTCGAGAAGATCATCGTCCTCTCCCCCAAGGCGTGGATCGGTCACACCAAGGAGATCATCCGCAAATTCACAGGTACGAGCGACAGGATCGCCGTCATCGAGGGCGGTTTCACACGCAACGAGACCATCATGAATTCGATCGCTTACATCGACAGAGAATACGGTCTTGACGACGAGACCGTGATCGTCACCCACGACAGCGTCCGTCCTTTCGTCACGCATCGGATCATCGATGAGAATATAAAAACAGCTCTCAGCTGCGGCGCGTGTGATACCGTCATCCCCGCTACCGACACCATCGTCGAGGGCGATGGCAAGGTCATTACCGCTATTCCCGACCGCAGACGGATGTATCAGGGTCAGACGCCCCAGAGTTTCAAGGCAAAGCTCCTGCGCGATACCTACAACAGCCTTTCTGCCGAGGAAAAGAACATCCTCACCGACGCGGCGAAGATCCTCGTCATGAAGGGCATGGATGTCCGCCTTGTGCAGGGTGAGACCTTCAACATCAAGATCACCTATCCCTACGACTTAAAGATAGCGCGCTCGCTCTTAGATGAGGAAACAGAATGATCAATACAGTTTACCGTCTGTGCGCACCGCGCAGATTCGAAATCGCGTTCAGTGACATCGACGTGACCGAGGGCGTCATTGTACGCCCGACGCACCTGTCCATCTGCAACGCCGATCAGCGCTACTATCAGGGTACGCGCGATATCAAGGTGCTGAAAGAAAAGCTCCCGATGGCGCTGATCCACGAAGGGATCGGTCAGGTCGTCTTTGACAACAGCGGTCAGTTCACCCCGGGCGACCGCGTGGTCATGGTGCCGAATATTCCGACCGAGACCGACGAATATATCGCCGAAAACTACCTGAGATCCAGCAAGTTCTGCGGAAGCTCCGCGGACGGCTTCATGCAGGAATATTATCAGCTTGCGCCCGAACGTCTTGTCATGCTTCCCGAGGGAATCGACCTTGACGTTGCAGCGTTTACCGAGCTGGTATCGGTCAGCACGCACGCCATCACCCGCTTTAAGGCTATCGCCCACAACCGCCGTGAAACCATCGGCGTATGGGGCGACGGCAATCTGGCGTTCATCACCTCGCTGCTGCTGAAAAAATCGCTTCCGCACAGCAAGATCTATGTCTTTGGTATTAACCGCGAGAAGCTCTCTGACTTCTCCTTTGCGGACGGGACTTATCTAACGACCGAAATCCCCGCGGACATGCAGCTCGATCACGCCTTTGAGTGTGTCGGCGGCAACGGCTCGCCGATCGCCATCGAGCAGATCATCGGCGTGATCCGTCCCGAGGGAACCATCTCCATCCTCGGCGTCAGCGAATACCCCGTTGCGGTGAATACCAGAATGATATTGGAAAAGGGACTTCGCCTTTTCGGCACCAGCCGTTCGGGTCAGGCGGATTTTCGCCGTACCATAGAGCTGTACAGGGAATATCCCGAGATCCCGATCTATCTCAGCCGCCTTGTCGGCAACACTGTAGAAATCAACCAATTCGCCGATATCAAAGAAGCCTTTGAGACAGATATCAAAAAGGCCTTCGGCAAGACCATCCTGCACTGGAACATTTAAACACATATAGCAAAAGCGGCACAGCATTTTCGCTGTGCCGCTGTTTTATTGCGTTGAATAGATATTAATACATACCGCCCATATCAGGTGCGGCGGGAGCTGCGGGAGCAGGCTCCTTGATGTCCGCGACAAGACTCTCGGTGGTCAGTACCATCGCCGCGACGGAAGCCGCGTTCTGCAGAGCGGAGCGGGTGACCTTGGTCGGGTCGACGATACCCGCGGAGATCATGTCGGTATATTCCTCATCGAGCGCGTTGAAGCCGTAGCCGACCTTATCCTCGCGCTTGATGTTCTCTACGATAACGGAGCCCTCGAGACCCGCGTTCTTCGCGATCTGTTTGATCGGAGCTTCCAGCGCTTTCAGAACGATCTGAACGCCTGTCTTGATGTCGCCCGAGGTGGTATCGAGCAGCTTTTCAACAGCAGGGATCGCGTTAATCAGCGCTACGCCGCCGCCCGCGACGATACCCTCTTCCACAGCCGCCTTGGTAGCGGAGAGAGCGTCCTCGATGCGCATTTTCTTTTCCTTCATCTCGATCTCGGTAGAAGCGCCGACCTTGATGACCGCTACGCCGCCCGCGAGCTTCGCAAGACGCTCCTGCAGCTTCTCACGGTCGAAATCAGAGGTGGTGGACTCGATCTGCTGACGGATGTGATTGACGCGGTTCTTGATCTCGGTCTGATCGCCAGCGCCGTCAACGATGATGGTATCTTCCTTGGTGATCTTGACCTGACGCGCACGGCCGAGCTGGTCGAGGGTAGCGTCCTTGAGCTCCAGACCGAGGTCGGAGGTGATGACGGTACCGCCGGTCAGGATCGCGATATCCTGCAGCATTTCCTTGCGTCTGTCGCCGAAGCCCGGAGCCTTGACCGCAACGCAGGTGAAGGTGCCGCGCAGCTTGTTGAGCACGAGAGTGGTCAGCGCCTCGCCCTCGACGTCCTCGGCGATGATAACGAGCTTTCTGCCGGACTGAACGATCTGTTCGAGCAAGGGCAGGATCTCCTGTGTATTGCTGATCTTCTTATCAGTGATGAGGATGAGCGCGTCGTCGATCTCAGCGACCATCTTGTCGGTATCGGTGACCATGTAAGGCGCGATATAACCGCGGTCGAACATCATGCCCTCAACAACCTCAGAATAGGTCTCGGCGGTCTTGGACTCTTCAACGGTGATGACGCCGTCGGTAGAGACCTTCTCCATCGCCTCGGCGATCAGCTTGCCGATATATTCGTCAGCGGAAGAGATGGTCGCGACGCGCGCGATGTCCTCCGTGCCGGAGATCGCCTTACTGTTCTCGGTGATCGCCTTGACAGCCTCGTCGACGGCAAGAGCGATACCCTTCTTTAATACCATCGGGTTCGCGCCCGCGGCAACATTCTTCATACCCTCGTTGACGAGAGCCTGTGCCAGCAGGGTCGCGGTAGTGGTACCGTCGCCCGCGACGTCGTTGGTCTTGACGGAAACTTCCTTGACGAGCTGAGCGCCCATGTTCTCAAAAGCGTCCTCAAGCTCGATCTCCTTGGCGATGGTCACGCCGTCGTTGGTGATCAGCGGAGCGCCGAATTTTTTATCCAGGACAACGTTTCTGCCCTTGGGTCCTAATGTGATCTTGACGGTATCGGCAAGCTGGTCGATACCGGACTGGAGCGCCTTGCGGGCGTCCTCACCGTAAGCAATCTGTTTAGCCATAATACAAACCTCCCAAAATTATTCTACGATCGCGAGAATATCGCTCTGGCGAACGATGGTGTAATCCTCGCCGTCGACCTTGACGTCGGTGCCCGCGTACTTGGACGCGATGACCTTGTCGCCTACCTTGACGTACATCTGTACCTCGTTGCCGTCTACCATACCGCCGGGGCCGACAGCGACAACATTCGCATACTGGGGCTTCTCCTGAGCAGCGGTCGACAGAACGATGCCGGAAGCGGTGGTTTCCTCAGCGTCGTCGAGCTTTAATACTACCTTATCGAGTAAGGGCTTGATGGTCATATCTATTCCTCCTTAATAATGAAAACGAATCGATTAGCACTCTTGAACCCCGAGTGCTAAATCTATTGTAACCCATAATATGGAAAAAATCAAGGGGGAATTTGCGATTTCACAAAATGTTAATAAATTATCGCCGTAACACCTCCCTGTCAGCGTGTTCACACAAAAAATACCGCCTGACTTTCATCAAGCGGTATCAAGAATCATTCTTCTTTCTCTGTGGGCGCCGCGGTCGGAGCGGGGGCTTCTGTCGGCGGCTCGGTGGGAGTCTCCCACAGCTCGATCTCGCCCAAAGCGGTCGCAGGAATCTCCAGCCCCAGCTTATCCCTCACAGCCTTGTTGACGAGGTTGGTGCAGTCATGCTTGTACATAACCGATAATGTCGCGGGGTCCTTTTTCTCAAAAAGGATATCGCACACCATGCCGGCAGCCTTTCTGCCGATGGACTCATAGTTGATCTCGCTGGTAGCCAGCGCTCCCTGCGCCAAAGTAGCTTCGTCGCCGCAGATAACAGGTATCTTGTTCTCATACGAAAACTCGGTGATCGTCGCGATATTGGAGCTGAGGAATTTGTCCACGGGAATATAGATAACGTCGAACTTCTCATCTTTGATCTTGGTAAGGGTGCTTTCCAGCGCTTTTTTATCCTCGATCGGATACTGGGTACAGCTGAGCCCGATGTTCTCCGCCTCACGCGCCGCAATAATACCCTGCAACACGGCGTCTTCATCGGTCGCACTGTACAACGCCGCGACCTTTTTTGCCTGCGGCATCAGAATATTGATCAGATCGATCTGTTCAAAGCAGGGAGTGTAGCTCGACACACCGGTCACGTTGCCGCCGGGCGCCTCGTTGCTCTCAACCAGACCGACTTCATCCGGACTGTTCACGGCGCCGAAAACGATCGGGATATCTGTCGTGATCTGCGCGGCGGACTCAGAGGCAAAACGCCCGATCGTATACAGAACGTCACAGCCGTCGTCGACCAGCTCCTTGATCTTCTGGCGGCAGAGATCCTCGTTATCCTCTACGACATAGACGATTTCGAGATTGTTCATCAGCTGACGTTCGTCAAGTTCCATCATAAAACCGCCGTAGCAGTCTTTGCTGGCGCTGCCTAAGCCCGTCTGTATCACGCCGACCTTGAAGCTCTCACTGTAGAGCGTTTCATTTTCCGCGGTAGTCGGCAAGGCGCTGTCGTTTGTCGCGACCGTACTGTCGTCGCCGCGGATGTTTCCTGCCGAGAAAACGGTGATATAGATGACCGCGCCCAAAACTGCGATAATCAGAATCACCATAAGGGTAATCAATAAATTTTTCTTCATGCAAACCTCCTTGGAAGCGTAAAGCGCCTCAATGAATTTGCTGTCGCTTATATAATAGTGTATTTTACGCTAAATGTCAAATTAGAGGGATTATTATTCTAAAACAGAATTATTTGTAAAACATAAATACATTACACCGCAATGTGCCGTTGTAGAGCTTGCGGCGTTTATCCGCTTCTCTGCCGAAACAGCGCTCGAACTGCTCGTCGGGCGAGATAACGGTATATGAGTGATACGGCTTCTTTTCAAATGCCCTGCCCATCACCTGATACAGCGCCCTTGCCTCCTGCACATCCAGCATGCGTTCGCCGTAGGGCGGGTTGGTGATGATACTCGCCCGCTCAAAGGACTCGGCATAATCCCGGATATCACGCTTTTCAAAAACGATCCTGCCAGCGACCCTGCCAAGCTCCGCGTTGCGGCGCGCGATCTGAAGCGATTCGTCATCAATATCATAACCGTAGGCAATAAATTCCGCGTCACGGAGTTCTTCGTCTCTCGCCCTCTGCCGTTCGGTCTCGATCAACACAGGATCGATCTGTGACCAGCTTTCAAACGCAAAGCCGCGGTCGATACCGGGCATGATACGCAGCGCCTTTCTCGCCGCTTCGATCAGAATCGTACCGCTGCCGCAGAAGGGGTCGATCACCGTATGATTGGAGCGTATCCGACTGAGCTCCGCCATCGCCGCGGCGAGGGTCTCTTTGATCGGCGCGCCGCCCGACAGCTCCCGATAGCCGCGCTTATTCAGCGCAGATCCTGTTGTATCCAGCATGATGGTCACACGGTTTTTGAAGATACGGAACTGGATCTGGTGCACACCGCCGTCCTCTTCAAACCACGAGGTATGATAATGCGCCTTGAGTTTTTCAACGACCGCTTTTTTGATGATTTTCTGGCAAGCGGGAATGGACGTCAGCACGGAATCGAGGCTGTTGCCCTTAACGGGAAAAGCGTCGCGCTCCCCGATGTAACGGCTCCAGTCGACTGCCTTGACGCCTTCAAACAATGTATCAAAATCCCGCGCTTCAAATTCGGCAAGCAAAATCCCGATCCTTGCGCACAGGCTTGAGCAGAGGTTAGCGCGTATCAGCGTCGTTTCGTCCCCGCTGAACAGCACTCTGCCGTTTTCGGCACGGACGTTCTCTATCCCTTTGAACTTTAAATCGTTGGCGGCAAGCCCCTCCAGGCCCAACAGGCAGGGCGCGACAAATTCCATACTACCATCTCCAATTCGCGGAAAACGATCTTTATCTTAAAAAGTAAGCGGACAGCAGAAACGCTGTCCGCTTGTTGTTATGCTTCTCTTAATTCTCTATCGGAAAATCATTCTCCGACAGTCGGTACCAGTAAGCCGTACTTGCCGTCGTCGCGCAGGTAGACCACGTTCACCTCATTGGTCTCGGCGTTGGTGAATACATAGAACTTGTGCCCTACCATATTCATCTGCAGGATCGCCTCGTCGACCGAAATCGGCTTTACGGGGATCTCCTTGGTGCGCACGATGGTGTAGTCCTCTTCCTCAACAGGCTCGTCCACCGGAGCGACAAGCTCCTCGAGAGAGCCCTGTCTGAGGCGTTTCTCGAGCTTCGCCTTATTCTTTCTCAGCTGACGGCCGAGGACATCGACACACTTATCTACCGCGTCATTCATCTCAGGCATTGTTTTCTCAGCTCTGTAGACCATAGACTTATCACGGATGGTGATTTCTACGGTCTGAGAGTTTTTATCAAGGGTAACGACAACAAACGCCTGAGCATCATCGGAGAAGATCTTGTCAAATTTTGAAAGCTTCTTCTCAACTCTCTGTTTGAAGTTGTCCCTCAGATTAACCTTGCGCTCAGTATAGGTAATCTTCATAGTAATGCCTCCCAGCAATAATTTATTTACGACCGCCGCCGTTCCCCCTGCGGGAATAGCCGCGGCTCTCGCCACGTTTGAGGTCGGACATCTTATCCTCCGAGGTGCGCTTGAACTTACTCATCATATCCTCGAAGGAGCCGCCCGCCGAAGAGCTCTGCCACTCAAAGTCACCGGGTGAGGTGACCGGAGGAGCCGGCTCATACTTCTTTCTCGGTTTTTGGGGTTCGCGCGTCCGCGGCTTGCGGTTTGCCGCGGGCTTCTTAGAGTCATCCGCTTTTTCGAGCTGTTTTAATGACAGCGCGATCTTACCGTCATCGGCAACCGAGATCACCTTCACGGTCACTGCCTGTCCCACCTTGAGGACCGACTTGATATCCTCGACATAGGAGCGGGATACCTCAGAGATATGGATCATCCCTTTGGAGCCGTCCTCGGTCTCGACAAACGCGCCGAAATTGGTGATGCCTGTTACCTTACCGTTTACAATTGTGCCTACACTTAATGACATTCAGATTTTAACCCCTTAATCTTATCTATACGACCGATAACTCGGTAATATGCTTTTTAATCGCCGGCTACGTTGACAAAGACTCTCTCGCCCTCTTTGATATAATCGAGATCATCGCGCGCGATCTGTTCCGCAAGCGCCGAAAAGTCCGAACCGGTCGAATCATACAGCTTTTGAATATCCTCGTTTTTGATCTCCTGTACCGTGATCTGCTCCTTGAGGTCGTCCAGCTCCGCTTTCCGCTCACGGATCTGCGCCTGGATACCGATGATCGATACCATGGAATATATCAAAAAAGCCACCGCGACCAGCGCGATCAGCACAAAAGCGGGGCGGGAGAGCACTCTCCTACCTTCGCCCTGCGCCTCGTCTTTTCTTTCGCGCGCTGTCTTTGCCGCGGTGTCCGGCTTTTTGGTGTTTCTTCTTTTGCTCATTTTGTCTTTCCTTATATAACCGCCGCTGTCGCTTTGCTTTTGCTTTCGCGGCACGTTTCTTCTTTTTGTTTTCAGCCGCCTTTTTTCGCGACTTATCTATTACTACACCTACATTATACACTATACTGACTATGGCTTTCAATAGGAAATTGAAAATTTTTTCTAAAAGTTTTCGTGTTTTTTGTACAAAACCACGTATGACGCGCGCAAAAAAAGCATACACCTTTCCCATAATCGCGCCCAGCGTCAGCCGATATGCCAAAAATCCGACCGCCTCGCCGAAGAGGATGAACGCCCTGACGTCGCCCTTGTTGAACGGCAGCGCGAACAGCGAGGTGATCACGCCGCACACAGTGAAGAACAGGATATCGGAGATCATCACGTGCACCCTGCCCGCGCGCACGGTCATGCGGACTGCTCTGACGACGTCATACAGAACGGCAAGCGCCGCGCCCAATACCAGTGACCACAGAAAATAGGCGGTCTGGTCAGACAGCGAGAAGCCCATCAGCGGAACAGACGGGAGCGCAGAGAGCCTGATGACGCACCGAGATACTGCAAAGAGCTGATGTTCCCGTCGATCACTACGTCGCCACTCTCCAGATTCAGCTTACTGATATGCAGGGACGATCCCTTCACCACCAGCGTCGCGTCGCTGAGCTTTACGTTGATGGTCTGCTCGTCAAAGCCCGGCACATCCTCTACCCCCGTGAGCGTCAGCAGCCTGCGGTTATCCAGCGTGAGCAGATGCGGTCGTTTTCCCATATTTTCAGGCATAAAGATACCCCCATATAACCTTTATCAATAGATTATATGAGGGGGCTTTTCTGATTATGAATGTACAGTTTCATCCAGCGCGGCGGCAAGGCGGGATCTCATGTGCTCCAATTCGTCCACCGAAGGACGCTTTGCGTCATCATACATCTTTTCCATAGGATACCACCATACGGGACCCTTGCCGTTGTTGCCGCAGTCGCCGATATCCCCTGCCCTGCGCGGAAAGATATGCCAGTGCACATGTGCTTCGCCGTTGCCGAGAAGTTCGCAGTTCATCTTCTCCGCACCGAAAGCTCTTTGCACAGACTCTGCGACCTGTGACATTTCTTCAAGAAATCTGACTTTCGTCTCACGGTCAAGGTGATGCAGCTCCGTGACATGCTCCTTGCATAAAAACAACGTATATCCCTTGAAATGCTGGTGGTCGCCGATGACGACATAGCCTGTTTCCAGCTCCCTGACAAAGTAAGGGTTCTCACCCCGCTGTATCATAGCGATCCTGTCGCAGATAAAACACATTTCTGTCACCGCGAAACGCTCACGATAACGGCGTGTACATGGTGGAAACATCCTCCTTGCGGATGGTCTCCACCACCTTATCTACGCGGAATCTCACCGAACGGGACTCAAAATGGAGCTCTACTACGTCGCCGACCTTTACGTCGTAAGAAGCGCGGGCGACCTTGCCGTTGACGACTGCCTTTCCCGCGTCGCAAACCTCGTTCGCGACAGTACGGCGCTTGATGATCCTCGAAACCTTCAAAAATTTATCTAATCGCATAACTGCCTCCAAAATAACTATTTTATTCATTATACCCGTCATGCGGCAACTCGTCAAGTGCGGCAAAAGGGGCAAGCCGAAGCCTGCCCCTTATGAAAGGTTATTTCATTTATTTATTTCCATGCGGTGTTGAAGTAATCGTTGTTCCAACCTGTGAAATACAGTGTTTTTCCGCTCTGGATCGTGATATCGCCGGTACGGTTCCAGTAGCCGCTCCATGCGCCGGAGGTGGAACCGGTAGGCATTCTGACAATGACCATACCACCGAAATCGCCTGCGCCGGCAAAGGTTACGTTGCCGGAAGAATCGGTCGTGCCCTGGATCCACTGGTCAGCCGCGCTGCCGCTGTATACCCACGCGAACCACGCAGGAGAACCGGTAGCAGCTTCGCCCGGCTCAAAGACAACGTCATTGGTCGCGGGAGCGGTAGTCGGAGCAGGCGTCGTGGGATTCGGAGTGGTCGGCTGAGGCGTTGTGGGATCCGGAGTAGGATCGTCGGTGATCTCGTAGAAATCTACCATGTAGTGACCCTCAGAGTCCTTATCGGTCATGTAAACGCCTGTAGCGCCGGTGAACGGAATGTCGACCGTCTGCTGAGTACCATCGTTGATGATGTAGTTGGTCATGCCGTCAGGCATTTCGAAGTAGTAGCGATCCTCACCGTAGTCGTTGGTGTCGAGATAGGTCATCGGAACGCCGGGCCATTCGACAGGCTGATCATCATCAGACCAATAATAGATATTGACAGTA
>JAFTGL010000002.1 GCA_017457955.1 Ruminococcus sp. | reverse complement strand
GGGGTCGGCTGTTCGCCGATTAAAGTGGAACGCGAGCTGGCTTCAGAACGTCGCGAGACAGTTCGGTCCCTATCTGTCGTGGGCGCAGGAGCTTTGAGGAGCTCTGTCCTTAGTACGAGATGACAGCGATGGACGTACCTCTGGTGCACCAGTTGTCACGCCAGTGGCACAGCTGGGCAGCTATGTACGGATCGGATAAACGCTGAAAGCATCTAAGCGTGAAGCCGACTCCAAGATTAGATATCCCATCGCTTTATGCGAGTAAGACCCCTTGTAGACTACGAGGTTGATAGGCTGCGTGTGTACGCATGGTGACATGTTTAGCTTGGCAGTACTAATAGGTCGAGGGCTTGACCACATTTCTCTTTGGTCATCCCATCTTACTCTCCCTTTTCTACTTCACCACTTTGTTCAGTTTTCAGGGTGTTACCCTTAACTTTGACAATTTATTAGTTGCCATAAAACGACGGCGCAGTCTTAACGACTGCGCTGTTGTTTTGATGCTTTTAATTATGAATGAAGAGGATCGACTCAATAAGTCTTATATACTTCTTGGCCAAGGACAAGATATTAATCGGATACATACCACTGGCTCTTCCATATATCCTGCATCATAGTTGGGTTCATCGCAGCTTCTACATCTTGATCTGTGATGTCCGTGATATAGTTGTAGCTCCATTCTTTTTCATCTCTGTTGCTCTCACATAATGTATCTCCGCTTATCGTCCAATAACCGGATCGACCGCCATACAGGGATTTGGTGGTCCATGTGCCGTCTGAATCATAAGTTATCGAGCCAATATAGCTATTGCGCCATGTGTGACAGGTAAGCAGGTCTGAGTATTGTTGGGAGTCAACTTGACTATAATTTTGACCGGACCATGAGAAAAGTAGTATAACGAACAATAACGATATAATCAATAGCATGGTTTTTTCATATTTATCACTTTTTCTTAATTGTGGTTTATGGAAAGGTATGGAAGTGTATTTTACGCACCGGGAACAATTATTTTTAGAAAATCACTAAAAATAAAAGCACCAGCAACCGCCCATACATACATTAGGAAAACGCCGATTTTATTTTCTGCTCCAAATATCAAAACGGCATATGAGATAGCGAGGTCTATAATGATAAGTATAATACTGATAATAAAACTGAATATGATTAAGAATCCACCATATTTATGAGTAAACGGATCGTGAACGCCGGATACGATGCAAAGCGACGATTGCGCAAGAACCATAAACGCACCTATTGCATAAGCTACCGTGCTCCCGACCCCGTTGGATTTCTTGTGCGAATTCTCTCTGATCGCACGGGCTCCCAAAGTTGCCAGCAAAGCGGTCAGAATAGTGATTATGGTGAAAGTCACAATAATACCCGTCATATGTTCGGAGTAAAAATTGTTAATAGTTTCAGCTGTAGCATAGCCGGAATTCTGTATAAAAAACAGCAAGAATATAAAAGCAAAAAAGAGCAAACCGCCGCCTATGCCGTAATAAACAATAATCATATAAAAAGTCCCTAAATATCAGTTGCCGTTATCAACGCTTTCTTGAATTTTATTAGTGATTATCTTTGCGATTTGATAAGGAGCAACAAAGAAACCGATAAAGAATGAAAGGATTCCCTTGACAATATAATAAGCAACCCATTTGCCTACGGACATAATTAAAAACATATTAGGAGTGATCCTGTCTAAAGCTTTCCATCCGAAATAAGACAATAATGCGAACAAAATTATCGCGATGAAACTGGAGCCGAGCCCTGCAAATAACGCAACTATGCCCCAGATGACCAGATACAGGACAGCTAACATTACTATCCTGCCTGTATTTGATAATAAAAAGTTTTTAAAGCCCGATTGATTCTTTTCCATAAAAGAACGCCTTTCATAAAATAGTTTACTCTATAAAACATAGAATATAATAAAACTATACCAAGAAATCTTGTATATGTCAATATAAAAAACAAGATTTCTTAGAATATGCAATATACTTTCACAGAATAGTTATAATGATAAACATAGTATCATACACTCTGAAATACATAAAACAGGAGATATAACTATGATTGGTGAAAGGCTACAGGAGTTGAGAAAAGACAAGGGTGTATCACAAGCTGATTTAGCAGATTTATTGGGCGTTTCAAGTAACACTATATCTTCATACGAATGTAACAGAAGCGATCCCGACGATCACCTAAAGGTAATTTTGGCGAAATTTTTCAATGTGTCACTCGATTACTTATTGGGGCTGACAGATACGCAGTATTCTTTTCAGCGAGGAAAAAATATCGTGCTTGTACCCGATAGCTTTAGTGATAAGGATATAGCGGAAGTAAAAGAATATATAGCGTATATCACATATAAAAATAAAAACAGTATGTAACAACAGCGCAGTCCATACATGTGTGACTGCGCTGTTGTTTTTGTTTGAAAATCAGATTGGATATAGGGAAGGTAGGGTTGCGGAAATATTTTTCCTGACATTATTATAAAAGGTTGTAACGTTTTGCGGTTCTTTCCATCTAATAGTTGAAGTGCGGCGGGATGTATTGTTTATTGAGATCGGAAATAAATCGAAATTTGAAAAAAGTTCCTTAATTTGAATAAAATGCTTGACTTTTACCCGACGTTAAAGAATAAAATACGGGTATTAAAAGCGGATCATGCCATCACAGAAGTCCCGCACGTAATCAGAAAGAAACGAAATTTGATGATTGAAAGGATGTTGATGATGAATCAAAATGTACAGCCTTTGAGCACGGTCAATCCCGAGGGCAATGTTCCGAAGAATGTTGCGGGGGCAGCTGCTCCGATGAATACCGTTCAGACGCCGCAAGCGCCTCCGGTATGGCAGCAGACGGTCCAGCCTAATCCCGGTTATGCACCGTATCCGCCGCAAATGGGCGGTGCAGTGATCGGTACTGTACAGTCTCAGCCTCAAACGGGAAATGTTCCCGTTAACCCCTATCATAATCAGCCCAAGCCTGTATTCAAGGGTAGGAAAAGTCAAAGCCGCGATCTGGTGATGGCGATTTTGGTTGCTGTACTGAGCTTTGGGATGATGGATTGTCTGCTCTGGGCAGGCGGGATCGGCGTCGGATTTGCTTTGAGTGCGGGGCTGCTGTTGGCTGTGAGCCTTGCTTATCTGAAACACGATTGGCGTCACACGGGTTTCTATACCGTCGCATGTGTCGCAGTTTCTGTTCTCGGATGTGCCAGCCTGGTATTCAGTGCGGACAGCGGGATGAAGCTGTTGACTCTGCTCTGTTTGCTGATACTTTTCACTTGTATCTTAATGGACGGCATGGAGTTGAGAGAATGGACATCGGGCACTTTCCGTTCTATCGGCGACTTTTTCTATACCGCTTTTGGCGCGAGCTTCGGCAAGATCGGTGCAGGCATGTACGGGCTGTTTCATCGGGAACGGGAGACAAACGCGAAACAGAAAGCTGTGGTCGGAAAGGCAATGCTCGGTCTGCTGATCGCGCTGCCGATCGCGGCGATCCTGATCGTCCTGCTCTCAGGGGCGGATCAGGCATTTCAGGGGATGCTGGAGAGCATTGATCTCAGCAGGTTCAGCGAAAAGATCTGGACGTTGTTTTTGGCTGTGCCGATGTTTATTTTGGTGTTCAGTCAGCTGTTTTGTATTCGTGACATCCAAAGAAATCGCCGCGAGGAAAGCGGCAAGGGATTGGATCCTACCGTCCTCACCTTTTTCCTGCTGGGCGTAAGCCTTGTGTACGTTGCGTATCTGTTTTCGCAGTTATCTTATTTTTTCAACGGCTTTTTGGGCTTTCTGCCGGAGGGCTTTACCCATGCGGAATATGCGCGCAGGGGTTTCTTTGAGCTGACTGCCGTCAGTGTCATCAACATCCTGATCGTGATACTCAGCACCGCTTTATCGCGGAAACAGGGGGATAAGCTGCCTTTGGGCATTCAGCTGACGTCGCTGTTCCTCTGTGTGTTCTCCTTGGTGCTGGTGTTCACGGAAGCGGCGAAGATGAAGATGTATATGGACGCTTTCGGTCTGACAAGGATGAGAATCCTGACGACCCTGTTCATGATCTTCCTTGCCGTTGTGTTCGCGGCGCTGATGATCCATATTTTTGTCAGAAGGTTTCCTTATCTGAAAACGGCAGTCGTTGTAGGAGCGGTTTTTGTGGTTGCGATCAATTTTATCGGCGTGGACCGCATGGTGGCGGAATACAACGTGCGGGCGTATCAGAGCGGTGCGCTGAACACTGTGGACGTGGACACCATCACTGAGCTGGGCGCCGCTGCCGTGCCCTCTTTGATAGAGCTGGCGGATGACAAAGATCCTCAGGCGGCGCAGGACGCGCGGGATGAGCTGTACGCGCGGTGGAGACGTCTGCATAAACAGGGAGAATGGGACTACGTAACGCGGAGTTACAGCGCAGAAGAGCTGAAACCCTATGATTTCCGCGGCTTTGATCTGGCGTCTTATCAGGCGCGGCAGCTGCTGTTGGAGAATGAAAAACTGTTTATGCCAAAAGAGGAAGCGCCGCTTTGAGTCGAGCGTAAAGGTACGGCACTTTCAGTAAGATGGAATAACCATATCAACAGCGTGGCAGAGAAATCTGCCGCGCTGTTGTTTTTTGTATGAATTTATTGTAACATAATGGACCATGGCGCGTTAGTTAGGTGAAAGGGGGTCGGGAAGTGGATTTTGACGAGATATATCGGCGGTACTTTAAGGAAGTGTACTACTATGTACGCAGTTTGTGCGCGGATGAAGGCTTATGTGAGGAGATTGCGCAGGAGACGTTCTTTAAGGCGCTGAAAAAGATCGACAGCTTTGACGGGCGAAAGGATATCCGCGCGTGGCTGTTTACCATAGCAAAGAACAGCTATCTCTCTTATCTGCGGAAGAATCACAGGGACGTGAGCTTGGAGCCCGATCTGCCGCTGGAGGATGACCGTCAGACGCCGATCGAGGACAGGCTGACGGACAGCGAGAGCGCTTATCGAATACACGAATCCCTGCATGGTCTGCGGGAGCCGTATAAAGAGGTGTTCAGCTTACGGGTGTTCGGGGAACTGGATTTCGAAAGGATCGGAAAGCTGTTCGGCAAAAGCGCGGGGTGGACGAGAGTGACCTATTACCGCGCGAAAATGATGATACTGAAGGAACTGGAGGAGCATGATGGACAGAATCAATTGTAATGTGATCGGCGATCTTCTGCCGCTGTACGCGGACGAGGTGGTCAGCGAGGATACAAAGGCGCTCGTGGAAGAGCATTTGGCGGAGTGCGCGGACTGCGCGGAGAAATATGCGCAGATGAAGCGCGAGATAGAGCTGAATATCGGCTTGAAGGCGGTCGAAGCGGAAAAGCAGGCAATACTGGCGGCGAAGAAGAAGATACGAAAGAAACGGATCGTGACGGCGGTCGTGTCATGTATCATCGGGGTGATCGTGATAGTGGCGGTGGTGTTTATTCTGAATAATATCCGGATACCGGCTGTATATGAAAAAGAACGTTTCAAAGTGGATGTGCGCGAGGTCGGCGGTGCAGAGTGTATGTATCTGGATTACACGGGAAGGATGTACACCTACGATCAGTATGAGGTTTTTGACGGCGAGAAGCTCATTTGGTATGTTGATATCTATTCCACGCCTTGGAGTAATCTGTTTGACGGCGAGAATGATGCAACAAAACATGAACTATTTCTTACAACGCTCGATGGCACGGATTCCACGCCCATTGATGAGCTGCGGTATGTCGAAGGAGATATCTGGCAGATGTATTCGCCGACGAGGGATGTTGATAATATGACGGAGAACTCGGTGCTGTTGTGGGAGAGGGACGACGGATTACAGTTCAAGGCTGAGCCGGGGACAGGAGAGAACCATACGCAGTAATCAGGCAAATCAAAAAAGCTGCCGCATGTAAAATGCGGCAGCTTTTGGTGTTTAGCGGTAGTAACTTTAGAAGCCGATGTCCTCGGGGGATTCTTCGCTGTTCTCGACGGCTTCTTTGACCTCTTCGACGGTCTCCTTGACTTCGTCGGCAGCTTCTTCGGCGGCTTCGGCGATCTTTTCCTGCTCGGCGGCGATCAGCTCTTCAAGATCCTCGTTGGCTTCGGGATCAAAGCGCTCTTTCAGCTCTTCCGCTTTATCGGCGGCTTTGTCCTTGAGGTCAGCAGCGGTCACTTTTGCCTTCTCGGCAAGGTCAGCAGCGGTCACCTTCGCCTTCTCGGAGAGATCGGCAGTGGCGGCTTTTGCCTTATCCAGCGCTTCGGCGCCTTTTTCCTTGGCGACCTTCGCGGTGGCGGCAGCCTTCTCGGAAACTGCTTTCGCGAGTTTTTCGGCGTTTTCGGAACGGATCTTGGTGTCGTTCTGGATGTTGAGCAGTTCAACATACTTTAATGACGCCTTGCTGATGCGGTCGTTTGCCGCGTCGATCACGGCGCAGATAGCCTCGTTCTCAGGGGAGGTACCTTCGCGCAGATTCTCATAGAAATAACGTCCCAGCTCGACATACGCCTGGTCGCGGGTCGCGGAATCCGCTTTGATCAGACCCTTGATGTGGTTGAGCTGTACGCGCAGGCGGTTCTTCTCAGCGACAGAGGCAGCAATCTCAGAGACTGTTTCGCCGACAAATACTAATCCGTTTTTGATGTTATTGGTAATATCCATAATCGTACCTCCGATATAGTTTGCTGAGTTTATTATCGCACTATTTACGCAGAAAATCAATAACTATTTGTAAAAGTTGTATAAATAATTTGCAATTGCGGTAAAATGTGGTAGAATAGAGTATATTGGTGAATGGTTTGAGGTGGTATTATGTCAAATGTGATCTCCAAGGATGTGACCTGTCCGAAGTGTAACCACACGCAGGGCGCGCATCTGTATATCAGCATCAACGCGACCAATGACCCTCAGTTCAAGAACGCGCTGCTGCAGGGGAAGATCCTGAAATACCGCTGTGAAAGCTGCGGCTATGAGGCACGGTATACTTATCCGCTGCTGTATAATGATATGAAGCGCAGGTTTATGGTATACCTGATCCCGCAGATCGACCGCTTTCAGCTGGAGGACAGGGCGCTGGAGGATGATTACCGCAACCTGAAAGGGATCCGCAAGCGCATTACCGCCGACTTCAACTCGATGAAGGAGAAAATCTTTATCTTTGAGTCGGGACTGGACGATATGGCGGTGGAGCTGACCAAATACGCGATCAGCGAGATGGTCGCGAAGAAGCATGACATCGGCAGGGTGTCTGAGGGATATCTGACGATGTACAACCGCGAGACGAATACCATCGGCTTTACCTACTTTATCGGCGAGGACGCGGAGCCGTTCGTGCAGAGCGCGAGGCTGGAGATTTACCGCAAGAGCATGAAGATCGTCAACGCCATCTGCGGCAACGACAAGAAGCTCAGCGGATTCATCAAAATTGACCGCGAATGGGCGGAAAATACGCTGTTCCGCTATAAGCGTGTGAAAAACGGATAAGTGAGACTATGATAAAAGGCAACGGTATGTCGGTACCGTTGCCTTTGTTGTTTTGGTTGTTATCAGAGCTTTGTGCCGCAGTTGCCGCAGAACGCGGAGTTCTCATCCACGGGTGCGCCGCAGTTGGGACATACGGCGGGTCTTACGGGTGCGTTGTAGTCCGAGAAGCTGTCGTTATAAGGAACGGTCGGACGGTCGGACGGGATCTGAGCGCCGCTGTAATAGGTAGGCTGATCGTTTTGATATGTCGGGACGGTCGGACCGGGAACATAGCCGCTGTTGTAGGGCGTGCTGCTGTAGCCGTATTTGTGGCGCTTGATATGTCTGCTGAAGCCCAGCGCGATAGAGGCGTTGAGGATCTCGATCACGAACGTGACCATCAGGGTGACGAGCGACAGGATAGAGCTGAGGGTGATATAAGAGGTGAGCGTGCGGATCAGCGTGGTCAGTGCGGCGATGCCGAGAAAGACCGAGGCGATGATGCGGAGAACGCCCCACGCTGTGGCGCCGGTGTTCTGTAGCTCAACGGTGGTGAGACTGTTCTTGACAGAACGGTAGTAGTTCTTGCGATTTGCGTTCGCGAAGATCAGCAGGAACAGCACGATCGCCAAAAGGATGCCGACGAGGATCATAACGACGGTGGCTTCCGTTGTGGTGCTGTCGCTGTAATAATTGTTGGACAGGGTAAGTCCGAGGACGACGACCAGCAGATAAAAGATCACGGCAAAAACAGTAATAACGATCGAACAGACAAAGGAAATGACCGCGAGGACGTGCAGGATACCTGCTCCCGCTTTCGGGTTCGAGTTGGGGTCGTTGCTGCGGCTCTTTGCAAACAGGATGATGAACGCGACCGCCGTGAGAATGGTGACGACAGAGGATACGAGGACAGCGACGACGGTGGAAGCCGACGATGACGCGATATACGCTGAAGCGTCGGAGGCGTCGATCCCCATTTCTTCCAATAATCGCATGATCTCATAATAGTTGGCGTCAGACGGCGTCGTGATGACGTTCAGGATACCGAGGACGGCGGATATGATATACATGATACCGATAAACAGCACCTTACCGCTTTTGAAATAATCCTTGACGATGGCGACGTTGGAGGCGTAAGGATTGAAAGGTTGTTCGTACATTTTCAACTCTCCTTATTATTGATAGCCTTATTATAGAATAGTATGGTAAAAAATGCAAGCACTGTAAATAGAAAAGCCTTCTCCCGTTATCGGAAGAAGGCTCTTTGCGCTTTTTGAGATCAGAAGGTCAGTTCGGCGTTCGCGAGCTGGCAGTAGGTCTGGGTGTTCTCCTTGTAGGTGGTGAAAGAACCGACGACGGTGATATCCTCGCCCTGCTCGGGATAATCGTCGGGATAGGCGTGGTCGCCTGCCCAGTCGAACTCAATACCCTGTGCGCAGCAGGCGGTGGCGTCCTTGATGATGCAGGCAAAGTAGCGCTGGTCGTTTTCTTCGGCGACATTCAAAGCGCCCTGCATCTTGACGGTCTTGCCAATGTAGCTCCGGGGATTCATCATCATGTTTTGCACCTCGGAATAGACCATCGTGGCGCTCATGGTTGTGAGGTCGATGTCAATGCCGTCGGCAGAGACTTCGGAGGCATCCGCTTCGGTAACGGTCTGCGCTTCGGCCGCTGTTTGCTCAGCGGGAACGGATGAAGCGGGATCGGCGCTGCCGCCGCAGGCGGCGAGGGATGCGATCATCAATAATGCGAAAAATAATGCGGTTAGTTTTTTCATGCTTTTCCTCCGTTGGTAAATTTTCCGATAACCGAAAAGAGAATGAATACGACGATGTCCACCGCGACAATAGTGGAGCCGACGGGCGTGCCCGCCAAAATGGACGTTAAGAGACCGATCAGCGCGCTGATGACCGATACGATCGCGGCGCAGACGGTGACGCTCTTGAAGCTCTTGAACACGCGCATGGCTGACAGCGCGGGGAAGATGACCAGCGCGGAGATCAGCAGAGAGCCGACCAGCTGCATGGATACGACGATGATGACCGCGATGACAATGGCGATCAACAGATTGTATAAGCCCGCTTTCTGACCTGTCGCGCGGGCGAAGCTCTCGTCAAAGGTGACGGAGAAAATTTTGTTGTAGAACAGGATAAAGAACAGTACCACGATCATCGACAGGATAATGCACATCCACACGTCGAATGAGGTGAGGGTGAGGATCGAGGTGGAGCCGAAGAGGGTGGAGCAGACGTCGCCGGAAAGGTTCGACGAGGTGCTGAACAGGTTCATCAGCAGATAACCGATCGCAAGCGATCCGACCGAGATCATGGCGATCGCGGCGTCGCCCTTGATCTTGGCGTTCTTGCCCATGCGGAGCAGGAGTACCGCGCTGATGACGGTGATGACCAGTACAAGGGGCATTTCGTTGGTCAGTCCGACCACCGCGGCGACTGCCATCGCGCCGAACGCGACATGGGATAGCCCGTCGCCGATGAAGGAATAGCGCTTCAAGACCAGCGTGACGCCCAACAGCGAGGAGCACAGGGCGATCAGCACGCCGACGATCAGGGCGTTGACCACAAAATTGCGCTCGAGATAGAACGCGAGGGTGGAGAAGATATCAGTCATGATGTGCCCCCTCCTTTGCGATATACTCGTCACGCGTACCGAAGAACAGCTCGCTGCCGATATGCAGGATGTGGGAAGCGTATTGTACCGCCTTGTCGACGTCGTGGGAGATCATGATGATCGTCACGCCGTCTTTATTGAGGCTGTCGATCAGCTCGTACATATCGGCGGTGACCTTGGGATCGAGTCCTGCGACAGGCTCGTCAAGGAGAAGGATCTTTTCTGTCGCGCAGAGGGCGCGGGCTAAAAGTACGCGCTGCTGTTGTCCGCCTGACAGCTCACGGTAACAGCGCTTTTTCAGCTTCGTGATATTCATGCGCTCCATGTTCTGCGCGGCGAGGGCTTTGTCCGCCTTGCTGTAGAAGGGACGGAAGCCGTCGCGTCCGAGGCACCCCGAGAGGACGATCTCCTGCACGGAGGCGGGGAAATCGCGCTGGACGTCGGTCTGCTGGGGCAGATAGCCGATCTTGCGCGAGGTGACGCCGTCGGAAAATTCGATGCTTCCCGAAAGCGGCTTGTTCAGCCCTAAGAGGGTTTTCATCAGCGTGGTTTTACCCGAGCCGTTCTCGCCGACGATACAGAGGTAATCGCCCGCGTTGACCTCAAAGGAGAGCCCCGTGAGGATCTCCTGGGAGCCGTAGCCGAGGCTGAGGTCGGTACATTTTATCTGTGGCATATTTGTTCCTTCCTGTGGGTTGTTCTTGTTATGAGAGCGCTTGTTTGAGGACGTCGAGATTGCTCTGCATGATGGAGAGGTAGGTCTCGCCTGCGTCGATACGGTCGCGGGTGACGTTCTGGAGTGAGTCGAGGGTCAGGATCTGCTGATCCTTAGCGGCGGTGTTGTCCTTGATGGTCTTGGCGATGGAGCCGTCGGAGCCTTCGATCTGCATGATGGTTTTCAAACCAAGTTCGTCGACCTTGTCCGCGAGGAACAGGATGGTCTCGAAGCTCGCTTCGGTCTCTGCCGAACAGCCGGCAAATGCGGCGTAATAGTCAAGACCATAGTCGTCGGTCATGTAGCGGAACGGGAAGCGGTCGCCGAACAGAAGCGTCTTGACGGCGGCGTTATCGACGGCTGTCTGATACTGCTGATCAAGGTCGGAGAGCTTTTCGGTGTAAGCAGCGGCGTTATCCTTAAAGACATCAGCGTGTTGTGCATCTTTTTTAGACAGAGCGTTAGCGATCTTTTGCACAATCTTCTCAGCGCATTTTAAAGAGAGCCAGACATGCTCGTCATTTTCTTCCTCGTGTTCATGACCTTCCATCAGTTCTGAAAGGACTTCTTCTGCGGTAGTTTTTTTGGGCACGAAGAAGGGATTTGCGGATGCGTTGGTCAACGCACCAAAGCTTTCGTTACCGAAATATACATGGAAATGCTCCACTTCTTCAGCGGGTTCGTGTCCGTGGTCATTAAACTGTACATATTTCGGTGCGTTGGCAGAATCGGTCTCAAACTGATAACGAACGCCTGTGATGTCTCCGTCTTCGTCTTTCTTTAATGAATAACCAGCATAGGTGTACTCTGCTTCTGCTGTTTTTCCATCTTCATAAGTAAAAGTGATTTTATTATCTTTGATGGCAATTTCAGTCGCGTTACATGCCCATTTTTCAGCCAGCTCATTTGTAATATTTTCTTTTGTTTCAGACTCTTCCTCGGCTTCATGCTCGACATATTCGTCCAAATCGCCGTTGTTGAGCAAGGGGATCAGCGACTTCCACTCTCCGTTGAATTCGGCAAGGGTGCGATCCTTAATATCGGTCTCCTCAATTTCATCATGCCCGTGTTCGTGGTCATGATCGGCTTCCATGCCTTCTTTGACTTCCTCGGTTTTGACACTGTCTGCAAGGATGTCCATGAGATCGAGGACGATCATATCCTTGTTATCCGCCTGTGCGAGGGTCTCGTCGACCCATTTGTCGGACTCGCCGCCGACATAGATGAAGATGTCGCAGTCGGAAATGTCCATGATGTCCTTCGCGGTGGGCTGGAAGGAGTGCAGGTCGACGCCGTTGTCGAGCAGGATGTCGAGATTGACGTCGATATCGTCGCCCGCGACCTCTTTCACCCAGTCATAGATGGGGAAGATGGTGGCGACGACCTTGATTTGATCGCTCTTTTTTTCGGTCGGGTCGGCAGTGCCGCAGCCTGTCAGGGCTGACGCTGCCATAAAAACGCTGAGTAATACAGCGATGATTTTTTTCATGATTGATACCTCCTAAGATTATTTGTCTGAGAAATCGGGAGGTTTAATTCAGCAGTCGGATTTTTTCGGAAACGGGTGTGCTGAAACAGATCAAATCGGCAGAAAACAAACGAGTCAAACGCTGCGGGCTGCCGATGATCATATATAGCAGGATCAGAACCGCTGTCAAAGACACTGTGCGTACGATATCGATGATGGTTTTGAGTATCTCACAGATGTGACAGTCGATGCCGGTGCAGTCGTGCGTCGCTTCCATCACGACAGCGGCGGCTGACAGCGCGACGGCAAGAACGAGGATCAATGCCAGCACTGTTGCAATCAAATGTTTTTTCATGATCATACCTTTCTTATGCTTTGGCGCACTTGGCGCAGACGCCGTAGATGACGGTCTCGCCTTTGTCGATGGAGAAGTTATCATTCGCGGCGACGCTGTCGACCAGCGTGTCGGCGATCTGCTTCTGCATGTGGACGGTTTTGCCGCATTTGGTACAGCTCAGGTGCAGACAGCCTTTGCAGTCGTGTCCGTCAACGTACTGGTAGACGACCTCACGGCTGTTGCCGCTGACGACGCGGCGGATCTTTCCCTCGGCTTCGAGGGCGGAAAGGTTGCGGTAAACGGCGCTTTTGCTGATGGTATCGGCAAGCGCTTCGGCGATCTGACCGGCGGAAATACTCTCGTCGGTGTGCTGAGCGAGGTAGTCGGTGAGGATCTTGCGCTGTTTTGTCATATACTTTGACAAGATATTCGCCTCCAATTTGCGAATCTCGATTTGCGAATCATTCGCAAATCAGTATAACATAACGGGGAGGGAAAGTCAACAAAATTTGCGACAGAGTTGCAAATTCATGATCGGATACTTTTATGCAGTTTCACGATCGCGGAAAAACGAAAATCGGCTATTGCGGCTTGCGGGTTTTTGTGCTATACTCTATAAAGCGAAATTTGCGATATTACTGCATTTCAATTCTCTACCATGAAAGGTTGATATATATGGCGTTGATTACAAAGAAGCCGCGCGGGACGGAGGATGTACTGCCCCGCGACAGCTATCGCTGGCAGTTTCTGGAGAATATTTTCCGCGACGAGGCGCGGGCATTCGGCTACAGGGAAATGCGCACCCCTGTTTTTGAGCACACTAACCTCTTTGAGCGCGGCGTCGGCGACACCACCGACGTGGTGCAGAAGGAGATGTACACCTTCTTGACCAAAGGCGGCGACAGCATTACGCTCCGTCCCGAGGGTACCGCGGGCGCGGCACGTGCGTTTCTTGAGCACGGCTTGCACAATGATCCTCTGCCGATCAAGGCGTATTACCTGACCTCCTGCTATCGCTATGAAAAGCCGCAGGCGGGACGGCTCAGAGAATTCCACCAGTTCGGTATGGAGTGCTACGGCACGAAGAATCCTGCCGCTGACGCGGAGCTGATCACTGCGGCGGCGAATATCTTTGACCGTCTGGGACTGAAAAACATCCGTCTCGAGATCAACTCCATCGGATGCCCGAAGTGCCGCGCGGAGTATCACAAGGCGCTGACCGAATACTTTTCGCAGTATAAGGACGACCTGTGCGAGGACTGTCAGGAGCGCCTGAGCCGTAATCCGATGCGCCTGCTCGACTGCAAGGTGCCGCACGACCATGAGATCGCGAAGGACGCGCCGACGGTGCTTGACTATCTCTGCGACGAGTGCAGGGAGCACTTCGACAGCGTGAAGAACTATCTTGACGCGAACGGCGTGGAATATACCGTGAATCCGACCATCGTGAGAGGTCTGGACTACTATACTAAAACCGTGTTCGAGTTTATCTCGGGCGATATCGGCGCGCAGAGTACTATCTGCGGTGGCGGCCGCTATGACGGACTGATCGAAGAATTGGGCGGCAACGCGATGCCTGCCCTGGGTTTTGCGGCAGGTATCGAACGACTGCTGCTGACCCTCGACGCACAGGGGATCGAGATCCCCGCTCCCGCAAGCTGTGACATTTACGTCGCTTCCATGGGTGAAAACGCGCATAAAAAGGCGAGTGAGCTGACGAACGCTTTACGCAAAGCGGGGATGTACGCGGAGTTCGACGTCGTCGGCAGAGGTCTGAGAGCGCAGATGAAGTACGCCGATAAGCTCGGCGCGCGGTTCTCTATCGTCCTCGGCGACGACGAGATCGCGAACGGTACGGCGAAACTGAAGAATATGGAATCGGGTGACCAGACGGAGATCCCGCTCGACACCGACGGCTTTGTCAGCGCGTTCACGGCGGCAAAGCTCGACGCGCAGTATCAAAAAACAGCGAATCAATAAGAGGAAGGGTTAAATATGGCAGAATTTATGACAGGTCTCAGACGCACGCATTACTGCGGCGAGCTGAGAGCGGCAAACATCGGAGAAGAGGTCACCGTCTGCGGCTGGGTACAGCGTCAGCGCGACCTCGGACAATTGATCTTTATCGATCTGCGCGACCGCACGGGTATCGTACAGCTGGCGTTTGACGATAACACCGACAAGGCAATCTTTGACAAGGCATTCACTGCCCGCTCTGAGTTTGTGCTCTGTGCCGTCGGTACGGTCAGAGAGCGTTCCGCGAAGAGCAATAAGATCCCTACGGGAGATATCGAGATCGAGGTCAGCGACCTGCGCGTCCTTTCCAAGGCGCAGACGCCGCCCTTTGAGATCGTGGACGACTCCAAGACCGCGGAGGATATCCGTCTGAAATATCGCTATCTTGATCTCAGACGCGCCCCCCTGCAGCAGAATATCATCACCCGCTCGAAGATCGCGAAGATCGCGCGGGACTACTTCTATGACAACGGCTTTATCGAGATCGAGACCCCGATGATGATCAAATCGACCCCTGAGGGCGCACGCGACTACCTCGTGCCCTCGCGTATCCATAACGGCAAGTTTTATGCTCTGCCCCAGTCGCCGCAGATCTACAAGCAGCTTCTGATGCTGTCGGGCTTTGACAGATACATTCAGCTTGCGCGCTGTTTCCGCGACGAGGACCTCAGAGCCGACCGTCAGCCGGAGTTCACCCAGATCGATATGGAGCTGAGCTTTGTGGACGTCGACGATATCATGGAGATCAACGAGGGGCTGATGTACAGGCTCTTTAAGGAGATCAAGGGGATCGAGCTTGACGTTCCCTTTGAGCGCATGACCTATACCGACGCGATGAACACCTACGGCTCCGATAAGCCCGACGTGCGCTTCGGCATGCCGATCCAGGACCTGAGCGAAGCGGTCGCGGATATCGATTTTGTTGTATTCAAGAGCGCGATCGAAAACGGCGGTTCGGTGCGCGCGATCGTCGCGAAGAATGCCGCGGCGGCTCTGACCCGCAAGAAGATCGACAAGCTGACCGAGTTCGTCAAGGGTATCGGCGCGAAGGGTCTGGCGTATATCCGCTGGGCAGAGGATGTGCCGAACTGCTCCTTCAACAAGTTCCTCGGCGAGGGCGATCTCGATAGAATCATCAATGCATTGTGCGCGGAAAAAGGCGACGTTGTACTGATCGTCGCAGACAAGAATTCCGTTACACTCCCGACTTTGGGTGCGCTGCGTCTGGAGGTCGGCAGACAGCTCGACCTGATCCCGAAGGACGTGTTCAAGTTCGTGTGGATCGTCGACTTCCCGTTCTTTGAAAAGGAAGAGGAAAGCGGCGAGTGGATCGCGATGCACCATCCCTTCACCATGCCGAAGGAAGAATGTCTGCAATACCTCGAATCCGATCCCGGCAAGGTGATCGCGAAGGCGTATGACCTGACGCTCAACGGTACGGAGTTAAGCTCGGGTTCTATGCGTATCACCGACTATGAATTACAGCAGCAGATGTTCCGCGCGCTGAAAATGACCGACGAGGAGATCGAGGCGAAATTCGGCTTCTTAGTTGAAGCGTACAAGTACGGCGCTCCGCCTCACGGCGGCATGGGTATCGGTCTTGACCGTATCGCGATGCTGATGTGCGGCGCGGACAGCCTCAGAGACGTCACCGCTTTCCCGAAGGTGCAGAACGCCAGCGAGCTGATGAGCAACTGCCCCTCTGAGGTGGACGACGAGTCGCTTGAGGTGCTGGGAATCCGGCTCAGCGAGAAAGAATAAAAGATAAATTTTTGCCATAACGTAAATAAGCGCCATTGTTAATCTATCTATTATAGACAAACAACCCCCTGCTCGAATGTACAGCAGGGGGGTAATTTGACATTTTTTGTAATTAGATATTGTCAGGCGCCTATAATGATGATATAATATATACGACTGAAATCGGGTCATGATTTCAGAAATTCTTTCATTTAAAGTGAGGTTATTATGAGCAAAAGAATTATCGCTATGATCATTGCGGTCGTTTTAGCCGCGGCGCTTGTTGGCTGCGGTCAGCCCAAGATCGTCATCCCCGAGATCAACTCTCCCTCTTCTGTTGTTGATAACGGCGACAGCAATCCGGTCGCTACACAGGCGGTCGATAACAACGTTGCTTCCAGCAGCAACACCAACATCAACAAAACCGCTCCGGTCAATACGGGCAACAATAAGGTTGCGGACGGTCTGGAGATCAACGCGATCCCCTACTCCGATGATTACGGCAACTATGTCTATCTGCTTGTTACCAACAAAACCGGCAAGGATATCGATGTCAAAGCGACCGTTGATTTCCTCGGCGCGGACGGCAAGCTCGTCGACTATGACGACGGTTATATCGATTGTGTCGCCAACGGCACCACCGTATGCATGGATTACCTTGACTGCGGTGATAAAGAGTACGCGACCTTTGAGTACAAAGTAACCTATGAGGAGATCAACAAGGATTATTATGCTGCGGTCGACCAGGATCTGACGATGGAAGTCACTCCTGCTGAGGATAAGGTCATCGTCAGCCTGACAAACAACGGCAAGATCCCCGCGAAGTACGTTTGGTTCCACGCTTTCTTCTATAACAAGGGCGTGCTGGTAGACGTTGAGAACAGCTACTGCGAGGACGATGATTCTGAGATCAAGCCCGGCGCGACCGAAAGAGGTTATGACTACTTCTACAGCTCTGTCGAAGGCGTCGACAGCTATGACGACGTCAAGGTTTATTTCCACGGCGAAGGCAGCGTAAACTAATCAGATTGGTTAATATATTAACGGCGCGTTCTGTTTGGAACGCGCCGTTTTCTTATATGCAAAATACGAAAGCCGCATCTTCCGGATGCGGCTTTGTGTATGTATGATTATTTTAAGTTTGCGATGGCGGCTTCGATCAGGGTGATCTTCTCGCGCTCGCGCTCCGCCTGATTTTTGATCTTCTCGATAACGGGGGCGGGAGCTTTGCCCATGAAGCCCGGATTACTGAGCTTAGCTTCATCCTGAGCGAGCATCTTTTTGGTCTGCTCCAGCTCTTTGGTCAGGCGCTTGCGCTCGGCTTCCATGTCGACCAGCTCGTTCATCGGGATGTAGAGTTTTGCGTCGGCAGTGACGACGGTGACCGCGCCGTCGATGCTGAACTCTTCGCCGATCTCGACCTCGCTTGCAGAGGCGAGTTTCTTGAAGAACTCGACGCCGTGGGCGAAGGTGGTCGTCGACTTGGTCGCGATATAGAGCTTCGCTTTCTTGGAAGGCGGGACGTTCATCTCGTTGCGCTGGGTACGGATGGCGGTGATCGCCTGCATGATCTTTTCCATGTCGGCGGCTTCACGGTCAAAGCACAGCGCGTCGGTGAATTCGGGGTACTGCTGCAGCATGATGGTCTCGCCCTCGTGGGGGATGTTCTGCCAGATCTCTTCGGTGATGAAGGGCATGAACGGATGCAGGAGCTTCAAGATCTTGTCGAGGACATAGACGAGAACCTGTCTTGCGCCCTGCGCGGCGGCTTCATCGTCGCTGTAGAGAGCGGATTTTTTCAGCTCGATGTACCAGTCGCAGAAGCAGTCCCAGATGAAGTCGTACAGCTTCTGTACCGCGATACCCAGCTCGAACTTCTCAAGGTTGTCGGTGACGTCCTTGCAGAGGGTGTTGAGGGTGGAGAGGATCCACTTATCTTCGAGCTTCAAGTCCTCGGGGAGCTCTAAGGGAACATCGTGACCCTCTATGTTCATCAGCACGAAACGGCTGGCGTTGTAGAGCTTGTTTGCGAAGTTGCGGCAGCTCTCGACGCGTTCCTCGGAGAAACGCATGTCGTTGCCGGGGGAGTTGCCCGTCGCGAGGAAGAAGCGAAGAGCGTCGGCGCCGTATTTGTCGATGACCTCGATCGGATCTACGCCGTTGCCGAGGGATTTTGACATCTTTCTGCCCTGCGCGTCACGGATCAGACCGTGGATGAACACGGTGCGGAAGGGTACGTCGTTCATGTTGTGCATACCCGAGAAGATCATGCGCGCGACCCAGAAGAAGATGATGTCGTAGCCGGTGACGAGGGTGTCGGTGGGGTAGAAGTATTTCAGCTCTTCGGTGTTCTCGGGCCAGCCGAGGGTCGAGAACGGCCAGAGCGCGGAGCTGAACCAGGTATCGAGGGTGTCTTCATCCTGCACCATGTGCTTGCAGCCGCAGGCGGGGCATACGGCGGGAGTTTCCTTTGCGACAACGGTCTCGCCGCACTTGTCGCAGTAGTAGGCGGGGATGCGGTGACCCCACCAGAGCTGACGGGAGATACACCAGTCTTTGATGTTCTCCATCCAGTTGAAGTAGATCTTTTCACTGCGCTTGGGGATGAATTTTGTGCGTCCGTCACGGACACATTCGATGGCGGGTCCAGCGAGGGGCGCCATCTTGACGAACCACTGCTTAGAGACCATCGGCTCGATGGTGGTGTGGCAGCGGTAGCAGGTGCCGACGTCGTGGGAGAGATCTTCGATCTCTTTGAGTAAACCGAGGTCGGTGAGGTCTTTGACGATGACCTTGCGGGCTTCGTCGGTGGTCAGACCCGCGTACTTGCCGCAGTCGAGGACTTCCGGCTCGTTCTCACTAAGGTTGCCTTTAGCCTTTAACTCTTCGTAGGCGGCGACGTCCTCGGCGCCGGTCATGTGACCGTCGTAGGTGAAACAGCGCACGATGGGCAGATCATGGCGCTGACCGACCTCAAAGTCGTTGGGGTCGTGGGCAGGGGTGATCTTAACGACGCCGGTACCCTTTTCCATATCGGCGTGCTCGTCGCACACGATCGGGATCTCTTTATTGATGAGAGGGAGGATGACGTGGCAGCCGTGGAGGTGCTTGTAGCGTTCATCCTCGACGTTGATAGCGACGGCAGTATCGCCCAGCATAGTCTCGGGACGGGTGGTCGCGATCTCCAGCATCTCGCCGGTCTCTTTGACCGGATAGAGGATGTGCCAGAAATGACCGTTCTGCTGTTCATACTCTACCTCTGCATCCGAGATAGAAGTGCAGCAGTGCGGGCACCAGTTGACCATGCGGTTGCCGCGGTAGATCAAACCCTCGTTGTAGAGCTTGACGAATACCTCTTTGACGGCGTTGGAGCAGCCCTCGTCCATGGTGAAGCGCTCGCGCTCCCAGTCGCAGGAAACGCCCAGCTTCCAGAACTGCTTGGTGATGCGTCCGCCGTACTCGCGCTTCCATTCCCACGCGCGTTCGAGGAACTTCTCGCGTCCGAGGTCGTCTTTGGTGATGCCTTCCTTGCGCATGGCTTCGACGATCTTCGCCTCGGTCGCGATGGAGGCATGGTCGGTACCGGGCAGCCAGAGGGCTTCATAGCCCTGCATGCGGCGCCAGCGGGTCAGGATGTCCTGCAGGGTGTTGTCCAGCGCGTGACCGATATGCAGCTGACCAGTGATGTTGGGCGGCGGCATGACGATGCAGTAGGGCTTTTTGTCGGGGTTGACCTTGGCGTGGAAGTAGTTGTGCTCCAGCCAATACTGATATATCCTGTCCTCGACCTGCTTTGGATCGTAGGACTTGTTGAGTTCTGCCATATAGATAGCCTTCCTCTCATGTAAAATCTGTCATAATATGAGCAATTATACTCTAACCTATATATTATCGCATTATGGACGAGGTTTGTCAAGTAAACAAAACAGATAATAATGGAGTTTTACCTTCTGCCGAGAATATAGTCGGTTGAAACTTGATAATAGTCCGCCAACTTTATCAAATGCTCAACCGGAATAGTTTGGAAACCTCGCTCATATCTGGAATAGACTGTTTGTGCAATTCCGAGATATTCTGCAATGTCCTTTTGCTTTAAATCATGATCTTCCCGTAAATCTCTTAATCGTTTAAAATACACAAAATCGCCCCAATAGTACTGATTGATACTATTGACTTTACCATCTTCATATGATATTATTCGTATATAGTACTTAAAAGTACTAAAACTTTTGAGAAGAGGTGATTTGATGAATGATGTTCAGTTAGGTGAAGGCTTTAGTGAGTTGTCAGTTTGTTATAACGGAAAATACATTACAAAGGCTGAACTTATACTTTATCTTTATGAAATAATTGATTTGAAAAAAGAGGCGGATGGATTTCCGAAATTAATAGATGAACATAATAAGGAATTGAATCAGTTGGAGTTGTTGATGACGAGACGGAAAATTTTTATGCCTGTTGTGGAAAAGCCAACGGGATTTACTGCACTGTCAGGTAAGAGAAAACGAGAGTATCAGCAGTGGTTGAATACGACTGATCAAAGAGAGAAAGAACGAATGCGCTTAGAAGCTGAAGAGGATGCGCGAATAGCTAAAATAAAGAAACGTCGGGAAAAAATTATGGATGAAGATTTCAAAATGATGGGACGGATGAATTATGTCGGCAATCGTTATAAAGAACTCATAGCATTAAATGTTATAGCTCTGCAATATCGCTTAGATAATATACCCGAGTTGTTATTGAACTATCTGTTCAGCGGCAGAGCAATGACATTGTCCGAGGCGATTAATATTTATCATGAGGAAATGCATCGTATGCAGATGATGTTGTTGTCACAAGAACAACTGGTAGAAGTCAAAAGAATGCGACGAGAGCAAATGGATATGGCGTGGCAGCAAATGCAGGTTTTAAAAGAGCAGCGTGAGCTTCAACGGCAAGCTTTGGAGGCAGCAGAGGACGCCAAAAAAGCTGCTCAGGGGGCGGAGTTTTTCTCTTTTCTTAATTTGCTTACAAATTAATTATAACAAGAAAGGATTATAAGTATGGGATTATTCGGAAAACAAAAAACACAACAGTGTGAAACAATTGAAGAATTCTTACAGCAGGAGCCGTCATCAGTGCTGGAACGCATGGCTTTTTCAAGCATAAGAATCGTATACATAGACAATGAAGAAACAGAGAACTTCTACAGTTCTCGGGTGGGATATCCGATATCATTAAAGTTAACATCCTATTATTCAATTTCTGATCACTGTGAAGCGTATGATTATAAAAGAATATTTACACATAAATTACCTTCTAAATTTAAAGATTTCAGACGGGGAACGATTTTACCGGTATCAATCCTCGAGATAATTGAACAAAGGGGAGATGACCCAAATGTTGCGTTTTTTCTGGGGGTAAACAAAGAGTATGGTTTAATGACTGGTTTACATGAAACGAGTCCGGGTATGGCTGATTATCATTACCAAATCGCAAAAGAACAAGGATGTCATCTGTTGCCTTTATTGGATTATCTGCGGACCGCTCCATATGACAAGAGCATCTTTAAGGAAAGAGACGAGTTTGTTTTAAGTAACTTATTCTTTAGTACCACTCCGGAATGTCCGGATACGACAACGCGTGAAATAACGAAGCATCTCAATTCTGATGATTGTAAAATGCTGAGAAAGCTGACAACATTAGGTACAATTATGTGTCAAGAAAAGGGTTATCCATTTAGTACATTAAATACAAGTAACTTTATAAAGAAAAGGGTAAATATGCAACAAGATACCTTCTTTGATAACGAAATTGAAATTAGGGGGGAATATAGCAATGAGAGCCTTGTTGCACTTGCTGCTAAGGTATGGCTTCAGGCGCAGGCGGGAGATCCACATGCAATCCACGCATGTAGAATCAATAATACAGAATTCTAACGGATTCGGATGTCAAAAAACGATATAGTAGCATTTTGATATGGCGATTAAGTTATTAAATAATCACCCCCGAGATTGCTCTCGGGGGTGATCGTTTATCTTACGGTAATGTATGATTTGGTTTTAAACCGTGATTACTCGCCCTTGGCGCGCTCGGTGAGGGTCTCGAAGCGGGCTGCCGCGGTGTCCTCTGCCTTCTGGAAGAGCTCTTCTGCTCTCTGCGGGAAGGAGCGGGTCAGTGCGGAGTAGCGAGCCTCGTTCATGATGAAGTCGCGGTAAGACTCGGTCGGAGCCTTGGAGTCGAGGATGAACGGGTTCTTGCCCTCAGCCTTGAGTCTGGGATCATAACGGAAGTTGTTCCAGTAGCCGCAAGCGACAGCTCTCTGCATTTCCTTCTGGCAGTTCTGCATGCCGCCCTTGATGGAGTGCATCTCGCAGGGAGCGTAGCCGATGATCAGCGACGGACCCGGATATGCTTCTGCTTCCTGGATCGCCTTGAGGGTCTGGTTCATGTCAGCGCCCATCGCGATCTGTGCGACATAGATGTAGCCGTAGGAGATAGCGATGTCAGCGAGGGACTTCTTCTGGATCGCCTTACCGGCTGCCGCGAACTGCGCGACCTGACCGATGTTGGAAGCCTTGGAAGCCTGACCGCCGGTGTTGGAATAAACCTCGGTATCGAATACCATGATGTTGACATCTTCGCCGGTAGCGAGTACGTGGTCTACGCCGCCGAAGCCGATATCATATGCCCAGCCGTCGCCGCCGAAGATCCATACGGACTTCTTGGAGAGATATTCGCTGTTGTCGATGATGTCCTTCGCGTAGGGGCACTGGTCGCCGACCTTTTCGACCTCTGCAAGCAGAGCCTTGGAAGCGGCGGTGTTCTTCTCGCCGTCATTGAGGGTAGCGAGGTACTCGTCGGCAGCAGCTTTGAGCTCAGCGGTAGCTCTCTCGTCGGCAGCCATTTCCTTGACGTCTGCGATCAGACGGTCGCGGATCGCGCGCTGACCGAGGAACATACCGAGACCGTGCTCAGCGTTGTCTTCGAACAGGGAGTTTGCCCATGCGGGGCCGTGGCCGTCCTTGTTGACGGTGTAGGGAGAGGTAGCGGCAGGACCGCCCCAGATGGAGGAGCAACCGGTCGCGTTGGAGATATACATTCTGTCGCCGAAGAGCTGGGTAACGAGACGCGCGTAAGAGGTCTCGGCACAGCCTGCGCAAGAGCCGGAGAATTCGAGCAGCGGCTGCTTGTACTGAGAGGAGATCACGTTGATCTTCGCAGTGGTCTCGGGCTTCTCGGTGACTTTGGATACGCAATAATCGAATACTGCCTGCTGATCGTCCTGAGACTCGCGGGCAACCATCTTCAGAGAGTTGGTCGGGCAGACGCCTACGCAGACGCCGCAGCCCATGCAGTCGAAGGGAGAAACAGCGAGGGTGTACTTGTAAACCTTGTTAACGGGTCTCTTACCGTACTTGATGTTCTCGGGAGCGTCGGCAACTTCCGCCTCGTCCATCGCGTAGGGACGGATGGTAGCGTGCGGGCAGACGAACGCGCAGCGGTTACACTGAGCGCAGGTCTCGTTGTTCCACTCGGGAACCAGAACGGCTACGCCGCGCTTCTCGAACGCGGATGCGCCCTGCTCGAAGGTACCGTCGGCATGGTCAACAAAGGCGGATACGGGCAGGCTGTCGCCGTCCATCTTGCCTACGGGCTCCATGATGCCCTCGACCTGCTTCTCGAGCTTGGTCATCTCGACGTTTGCAACAGCAGCGGCAGCATCCTGAGCGTCAGCCCAGTCAGCGGGTACGTCGATCTTGACATAAGCGGTAGCGCCGGCGTCGATCGCTTTCTCGTTCATCTCGACGATCTCTTTGCCCTTCTTCATGAACTTCTGAGCCTTTTCCTTCATGTAGCCGATGGCTTCTTCCTCGGGCAGAACCTTGGAGAGGGAGAAGAACGCGCTCTGCAGAACGGTGTTGGTGCGCTTGCCCAGACCGATCTCGGCAGCGATGTCGATCGCGTTGACGGTGTAGAGCTTGATGTCGTTCTTCGCGATATAGCGCTTGGTCTCAGCGTTCAGATGGGTGTTCAGCTCCTCGGGAGTCCACTGGCAGTTGATCAGGAACACGCCGCCGGGCTTAACGTCCTGAACCATCTTGTAGCCCTTGAGGATGTAGGAGGGGTTATGGCAGGCGACGAAGTCAGCCTTGTTGATGTAGTAGGGGGACTTGATGGGCTTGTCACCGAAGCGCAGATGGCTGATGGTGATACCGCCGGTCTTTTTACTATCATACTGGAAGTATGCCTGTACATATTTATCGGTGTGGTCGCCGATAATCTTGATGGAGTCTTTGTTCGCGCCAACGGTGCCGTCGCCGCCGAGACCCCAGAACTTGCACTCGATGGTGCCTTCCGCCGCAGTATTGGGAGCGGGCTCCTCGGGCAGAGAGAGGTCGGTGACGTCGTCAACGATACCGATGGTGAAGTTGTGGCGCGGATTCTCCTTAGCAAGCTCCTTGTATACAGCAAATACGCTGGAAGGAGGAGTATCCTTGGAGCCGAGACCGTAGCGGCCGCCGACGACCTTAGCGGTGCGACCCTGAGTAGCAAGACCTGCGACTACGTCGAGGTAGAGCGGCTCGCCCAGAGCGCCGGGTTCTTTGGTGCGGTCGAGGACTGCGATCTTGGTTGCGGTTGCAGGGATCGCTTCGACGAGCTTGTCGGCACGGAAGGGACGATACAGGCGAACCTTGACAAGACCGACCTTCTCGCCGTTCGCGTTCATGTAGTCGATAACTTCCTCCGCGACGTCGCAGATGGAGCCCATCGCTACGATGACGCGCTCAGCGTCGGGAGCGCCGTAGTAGTTGAACAGCTTGTAATCGGTGCCGAGTTTGGCGTTGACCTTGTCCATGTACTCTTCAACGATCTCGGGGAGAGCGTCATAGTACTTGTTGCAGGCTTCACGGTGCTGGAAGAAGATATCGCCGTTCTCGTGAGAGCCGCGCATGGTGGGATGCTCGGGGTTCAGAGCGCGCTTGCGGAACGCCTGAACTGCGTCCATATCGGTCATTTCTTTCAGATCATCATAGTCCCAGATCTCGATCTTCTGGATCTCGTGAGAAGTACGGAAGCCGTCGAAGAAGTTGATGAACGGAACTCTGCCCTTGATGGAAGCGAGGTGAGCGACAGCGCCCAGATCCATGACTTCCTGCGGGTTGGTCTCAGCCAGCATCGCGAAACCTGTCTGACGGCAGGCATAGACGTCACTGTGGTCGCCGAAGATGTTCAGCGCGTGACTCGCTACGCAGCGGGCGGAAACGTGGAATACGGACGGGAGTAATTCGCCCGCGATTTTGTACATGTTCGGGATCATGAGCAGCAGACCCTGAGAAGCGGTGTAGGTGGTGGTCAGTGCACCCGCGTTCAGCGAGCCGTGTACGGTACCTGCCGCGCCTGCCTCAGACTGCATCTCTTCTACCTTGACGGTAGTGCCGAAGATGTTCTTCATGCCCTGTGCCGACCACTGATCAACGTAGTCTGCCATTGGGCTGGACGGTGTGATGGGGTAAATGCCGGCTACTTCGGTGAACGCATAGGACACCCAAGCTGCGGCGTTGTTGCCGTCCATGGATTTCATTTTTCTTGCCATGTGTTTTCCTCCTGTGTTTGCATTGCTGTAAGATGAGCTCTTTCTTACACCAACGCGGATTTCCGGTTAGTTCGAGGGGCAAATCCCCGAACTTATCCGCTTAATATATTATCACTTTTTGTCGTTTCTGTAAAGGGGAAAATACCGGCGCACCGGTTTTTATTTTTGGAAAAATAAGCGGATAAAAAAGCCATTTGCGATTAGTTGAAGCTAACTGCCTAATCAACGCGGCCGCGAGCGGATGTGCAATGACATGGTGATACCCTGATGGGACAGCAATCGGATTTTGCACAAAAATTCGCGGGAAAGGTCGGAATATCTTATTCTAAATATGTATGGAATTTTCGGCGCTTTATTGATAAAATATTTTTACAGAAATAATGCTGAATCATACATTGTTCGAGGTGCTTATGTATAACAACATTATCTTTGATCTATACGGTACGCTGATCGATATCCGTACCGACGAATATTCCATCGACTTCTGGCGCAAGGCGGTGCAGGTGTTCGCGATGGGCGGCGCTTCGTTCAGCCCCGGTGAGCTGAGGACTTCTTATATAAAGTACGTCAAGCGTGCATATCGCCGCCAAAAGCTGACGCACCTGACCTATAAATATCTGGATATCGACCTGCTGCAGGTGTTCAGACAGCTGTACAAGGACAAGGGAGTCGACGCGGATGAAATGCTCCTGCGCGATACGGCGCACAGGTTCAGAGAGGATTCGACCCAGTTCATCCGGCTGTATGACGGCGTGATCGAACTGCTGGAGGGTCTGCGCGAAGCGGGCAAGAAGATCTTTTTACTTTCTAACGCGCAGGAGAGCTTTACCATCCCCGAGATGGACGAGCTGGGGATCCTCGGGTATTTCGACGGCATCATGATCAGCAGTGAGGAGGGCGTGTGCAAGCCGCAGCGTCAGTTCTTTGAAAAGCTCATAGAAAAATATCACCTTGACCCGAAGGAATGTCTGATGGTCGGCAACGATAAGAACTCCGATATGCAGGGCGCGAAGAGCGCGGGTATCGACGGGCTGTATATCCATCAGGAGATCAGTCCCGAGGTCAAGGACGAGAGCGAGATCCATGCCCGCTGGAAGATCATGGACGGCGACGTGCGCAAGATCCTCGGCTATATTACGGAGGCATAAGGTGAAAAGCAGGAATCTGATCATCAAGATCGCGTTCGGTGTGTCAGCGGCGGCGCTTCTGTTCTCGCTGGTGACGCTGATACGCTCTCTTGTCATCGGCGCTTCGGCGGTGTTTCCGATCATACAGGTCGTCGGTTCCGGCGCGATATTCGGGATATGCTTCTGGATGTTCCGTGTGTTACCGGCAGACGCGGAAGATGAAGACGGCGATGATGAACCGATCGGGGATGAAAATGAGATACAGACAGGTGAGGATCAGCCCGAAAAAGCGGTTGACGAGCTGTATGAAAAATATCATCTTTCGGAATTTGAAGAGAAATAATAAAAGGCGCGGTCAATTGACCGCGCCTTTGCTGTTGATTTATTGTTCAGATAAGAAAATCCACTCGCCGACATTGCCGTCATAGTTCATCTTGGCTCTGTAGCGCAGGAGGTTCAGGGCGTCTCTGAGGTTGACCTCGCCGTCGCCGTTGACGTCGGCGCTGATCAGATTGTACGTGCTGTCTCTGCCCGCGGAAAGATACTGGATGAAGGTCGCGTCCATGACGGTCAGCTGCCAGTCGCCGTCAGCGTCGCCGACATAGCCCGCCGCGGCTTCCGCGGTCTCGACGCTGTAGGGGATGGGATCGAGCTTGTCGTTCGGCTTGCTGTTGTGGATCAGCCGCAGATTATCTTTTCCCTCGATATGAACCAAATCATGGAAATAATGCTTGACCTCTGTTGTGCCGGGGGCGATCGCCTTGAAGCGCACCTTGAAATAGTGGGCGTTGACGTCGGAGAAAGTGCCGACGCCGCCCTTGTTGAGCTTGACAAAGTTATAGAGGATCTGGTTTTTTGCCGTGGTGTAGGAGGAAGCAAGGCTGGAGTTGCGAATGGAAGCGGGAAAGCTGTAAGCGTCCATGTTGATCTCTCCGCTGCTCCTGGTCGTACCGTATTCGACGACCTGAACATAGTTTGAGTCATAGCGGACTTCGCCGTCCGCCGCGTTGACGGTGTATCCGCCGCTGTTGATGCCGACGCGGAAGATGAACTCGCTGCCGACGGGAAGCTCGGCAAGCGTCTCGCCGCGGCAGGTGATCGTCAGCGTTTTGTTATCCGCCGCCGATGTGTGCAGTGAAAAGACCGCAAGCATAGACGCGATAACCGTTACGACCAATACCAGACTGAGGATTTTTTTCATGTTATCCCTCCGAAAGAAAGATAGATACAACTATATTGTAAAGGATTGAAAGCAAAAATGCAAGCCCTTGATATAACTATTGTATCAAGGGCTGAGCTTTGGTTGGTGAACAGAGTGTTAATTTCGTTTTATGACAGATCAAGATATTTATTGTCGATGCCCGCGAGCGCCCGCTGGATGACCGTGACGTCAATGATATCGGGCTCGCCGTCGCGGGTAACGTCAGCCGCAACGATCTGCGAGGAGGTCAGGGTATTGATGCCCGCGATAAAACGCTGCAGAATGGTGGCGTCGATGATATCGACGTCGCCGCTGCCGTCCGCGTCGCCCATCACAACGTCGTCATAAGTGACCTTGTGTCCCTGTACGACGATATAGTTGAGCGCGATCTCGCCTGAGGACGGTGCGTCGAGGGCATTGCCGCCGTTGACTGTGGTCATGTCGACGGGGACAAGGCGCAGATTGAGAGTCTCTGGTGCTGAGCTGTATGCAAAATCGGGAAGGTCGGATTTGTTAAAATAGGCGGTGAGGAGCTTGCGGAAGTCGGCGGTGATGGTGAATACCTGACCGTCGATATCGGTGAAGTCTGTACCGTTCAAGCTGTATTGGAGCTTCCAGCTGGCAGGGGCTTTGTTGGAGCCCGCAAGGTACATGGTGAGCTTGAGGGAGTCATAGCCCTTGGTCGGGACGTTCAGGTTGATGTAAGGGGTCCCCCACGGATTTTTGGAGCCTGCCGCCATGATGGGGGTCATGAGGGCGCCGGACTTGCCGTACTCAGGGGCGCTCCACTCGAGAGCGCGGGATTTTTCACCGCTGACGGTGAGGGTCATTTTGCCTGTGCCGTGGGTAGCGGCATAGCCGTCGTCGGCATTGCCGTACTCGGTCAGCTTGTCGCCCTCGGTCTTGTCGGCCGCGTCAAATACCCACGCGGCGATCGCGTCGGTGAGGTCGGGAGTGATGACGTCTTCAGGGGGCAGGGTCGGCGCTTCTGTGGGCGCTTCGGTCACGGGCTCGGTGGGGATGACGGGGTCGGAAGGAACATAGTCCGCGATGTACTGGGCGCTGATCCACGCCGCGCGGGAGTTTGTCCAGTCCATCATGTAGTCCATCTGACCGTCGAAGGTGTACTGGTTGTAGGTGGTATTGCGGCTGTCCTGAGAGAGGTTCACGCCGGTGACCTGACCGTACTCGTTATAGGTGTAAACAGCGCTGTACTTTCTCAGAGAGCCGTGGTCGGCTGTCCAGCTGCCGTTGGTGTCGAGCTTCCAGATCTTGTAGTTCATCTCGGCGGAATCGCGCAGGATGTCGGCGTAGACGTCGGAGGAATAGATCTCGCCGCTGTTGACGCCTGTAGAATTCAGCTTGTCAAGCGCGGGGAGGAAGTCCTCAAACCATACGCGGCGCACCTCAGCCATCAGGACGGGGTTCTTGACCGCTTCGGCGAGGAAGTTGGGGCCGTTGTAGCCGTTTTTCTTGGTAGAGAACCAGCCTGAGGGGAGGAGATAATCGTTGATACCCATGTTTCTCAGGTCGCTGCTGACGCCGCGGGCGTTGCCCAGCGAATTGTCATAGTCCCATACGGGCGAGGCGAAGAATTTATAGGCGCCGTCTTTATCCGCCTTGAAGGTTAGGTAGAAGGAGGACGCGCCGCTGTCCCAGTTCTTGCCCAGCTCGTTGATCAGGTAGACCTTGGCGAGGGAATTGATATCGATGTAGTCGTTGACGTTCGTACTGCCGAGGCTGCTGTACATGGTGTTGTACTTGTTTTTGATATAGCTTTCGACGGCGTTATAGTTGGGGTCGTCAAAGGTAAGCTCGGGCGCTTTCATGGTCAGGTTGTTGCCGTTATTGACGGTGAAGTGGAAGTCGTCCGCCGCGGGGCTGGAGTCGATCTCGGCGACAAAGGAGAAATCGGACTTCACGCCGCCCGTCGCGGTATCGAGGTAGTCGTCTTCCTCGAAATCGCTGATAAGGGTGTTCTTGCCGACGTCGACCTTCTGGCACATCTGGTAGGTGCCCTGATAGACGCCGTTGGTGTATAGGTCGATGAAACGGCTGTCGGAGGAATAGGGTACGCCGATCTCGTCGGAAAGGTCAAAGAGGATGCGGTTGCGCGCCATAGCGGCGTCCTGGAAATTGGAGATCAGGGAGAACTTCTTGCACTTCTCCATGCCCGCGAGAGTGATCGCGCTTTGGAAGGTGACGTTGAAGCCCTTTTTGTCGGCGTTCCACGAGGTGTTGCCGCGGCCCTTCATCTTCTTGATATCGGCGCTCTCGACCTTGCCGTCGGGGGTTGCGATCGCGCCGGAGGCGGCGACAGAATTGGACTTATCCGCCTGCAGATAGGCGAAAAAGTCGCTGTGCCCGCTGAAGCTGTCTGCGTTGTTGACCCACAGGGCGGCTTCGGCAGAGGAGAACAGGAATTGAACATTGATGGAAAGGTCAAGCACCTCGACGGAAGCGCGGTAGGTTTTTCCTGCTTCGGCAGAGAATGACGCCGAGCTGTTGGCAGAGATACGGGTGCCGTTGAGAATGACGTCGTTCGGATAGGTATTATACAGTTCGACCGTGTCATATGCCTTCGCGGAAGAGGGCAGGAAGAAATAGTAGGTGTTGTCGACCTTGTACCACTTTACCCATGCTTCTGTATCGTCAGCGCCGCTGACAGCGTGCGCGTACAAGCTGTTCGGCGCGGCGGCAGTGATCGGAACGCCTTCCACGGGCTCGGTCGGAGCGACAGGGGGATCGGTCGGATCGGGGACGTCGACGCCTGTGGCGGTGAGGTAGCCTGTATCCGACCAGTCGGTGACGACGGCGGTGTTTTTGCCTGCCGCAAGGTCGGCCGCGGTGAGGACAACGGATTCGTTCCAGAGCTTTTCGCTGTTGCCGCGCCAGAAGCGCATGACGGTCTTGCCCGCGTCGGCAGCGGTAACGGTGTATTTGTAGAGACCGTACCCGCTGTTATAGGTCACGCCTGTAGAGGGATCAAAGCGATCCTTGTCGGCGGTGGCGATGATAACGGATGTGCCGCCGTTTTCCGCCCGGGAAGCGTCAGTAAAGTTGACGTATAGGATGGGATCGGAGGTGGTCGCCCAGTCGGCGGGGTTCTCGATCTTCAGGTACAGCTCGTCACCGACCTGAAAACCGTCGTTATCGGCCGCGCCGATGGGCACGACGGCAAATGCTGTTACGATCAAGACCATTGCGAGGATGAGGGAAATCAGTCTTTTCATAATAATACTCCTTCTATGTTTTAAATCCTAAATGCTTGCAAGTTCATTATATAGTAAATAAATATAAAATTCCAGCATATTTATGTAAAAAATACTTGGGGATTTATAGCAATATTCACCAATTTCCGTTAAAAAACTTTTTGTATAAAAGTCGAACAAACATTTGCTTTTTGTGAAATGATATGGTATAATATCATTAATCAATATTTTACGAACAAGGGTGATTATATGAAACCTTTAACATCAGGTCAGCAAAAGGTCTATGATTATATTCTCGAATGTTCCGAAAACGGACGTATTCCCTCGGTGCGCGAGCTGTGCGAGGCAACGGGCTTTCGCTCCACCTCGACGGTCGCCTATCATCTGAAAGCGCTCGAGGAGCGCGGACTGATCGAGCGTGAAGAGGGACTCAACCGCTGTATCCGTCTCAAAAACGAACAGCCGACCTCCAAGGTACCGCTGATGGGCCGCGTTACCGCGGGTCAGCCGATCCTGGCTGTGCAGGACATTGAGACCTACATCCCCGTCCCGAAGGATATCAGCAAGGGCAGGGAGCTGTTCGCCCTGCGCGTCGTCGGTGAAAGTATGATCAACGCGGGCATCTATGACGGCGATATCATCATCATCAACCGCACGCCCACCGCCGACAACGGCGATATCGTGGTCGCGATGGTGGAGGATGAGGTCAGCGGCGAGAGCAGCGCGACGGTCAAGCGCTTTTATAAGGAGAAGGGGCATATCCGTCTCCAGCCGGAGAACGACGCCTATGAGCCGATCATCGTCGATAAGGCGGTTTTGCTGGGTAAGGTGGTTACCCTGATCAGAAATTATGAGTAAGGCAGAAGGCTTTGAACACGAATCGATTTTGGCGGCGGTTCTAAACGCCTTACGACAATTTGAAAATTGTTAAATCTCAGTTAATAGAACGTTCACAAATTTCAGAAATTATCCGTTATAATATAGACAATGCAAGCGAGATACCGCAACTCCTTGTATGTTCTACCCTCCTCATACGAACCACTCGGGTTCGTATACAAAAACCCTCATTTTATTTGGATTTATCCCCAAGAGAAAGCGTGCACTCATGTGCACGCTTTCCTCTTTATACCGATCCTTGATTATATTGAGAATCAGTATTATCACATTATTCATCAATATCTTTGAAATCCTCTTCGTCGAGGTTATAGACCTTTGTGTCGCGCTTGCGGGGACGGTACTCGCGGTAGCGTTCCTCCTGAGAGGTGTTCTCCCTCTCGCGGTTGCGGCGCGCCTGACGTCTGCCGTCCGATGCGGTGTATGCCGCTGTGGAGAATACGACGCCCATGAACACCGCGACGACGATGAAGAAGGCGATGATGCACAGGATCCACCACGCGATCTGTACCAGTATCAGCATGACGCATGCGAAAACCACGACGACGACGCACAGCGCGCCCGCGATTAGCAGGGACGTCAGCAGATCGGTGACGCTGTCGAAGAAGCCGATCAAAGGGCTGAGCGCGACGATGAACATCGCAATGATCGCGACGAGAAAGCCGACCACGACGGACAGCTCGTGATAGATCGCCATATCGAGCAGCATCGGGATACAGAGGATCACCGTCGGAACGATAACATGCTCTTTGTCGTATCGGCGCCAGACAAGCATGAGATAGACGCTTGCGACACAGCCGAAGATCGCCGTGCCGACGAAGCCGTGCAGCAGCGGCGCGAAAAACAGCACGATGAAGTCCAGAATGGCGAGGATCGCCAGCCGAGAGCCGGTTTTTGTCCGCAGAAACGGACGGATATCCTGCGCCTTTTGCTTATAGTTGTTCCACAGATTGTTCATGTCTGAAACGACCTCCTGTCAGGGGTGTTGACATATTTTTCCAATATAGGTAATTATACCATATATTGACAGTTTTTGCAACACGTGCATTTTGCTGTGCTTTGACGGTTGCTATTTTGTTTTGTTGTGGTATAATATCTTCGAAAAAAGTGATACAGGAGCAAATTATGGACAGAATCTATCCCCGTGTGACGGTGAGCAAAAAGTGCGAGCGCTTCATCAAAAGCGGTCATATCTGGGTGTATCATGACGAGATACTCGATATAGACGGCGGCTATGAAAACGGCGATATCGTCGACGTGCTGACCGAGAAGGGAAAGTACCTCGGCTCGGGGTATATCAACGATCACTCAAAGATCCGTGTGAGGATCATCTCAAAGAACGCGAACGATAAATTTGACGAGGCGTTTTACCGCCGCCGCATCGACTACGCGATCGACTATCGCCTGACGGTGATGGGTGAGGACTTTTCCTCCTGCCGGCTGATCTTCGGCGAGGCGGACAGCTTCCCGGGATTGACGGTGGACAAATTCGAAAACGTGCTGGTGACGCAGGTGCTGTCGCTGGGCGTTGAACGGATCAAGGAACTGCTGTTCCGCAATCTGGTTGCTTCGCTCCGCGAGCGCGGGTACGGGATCGACGCGATCTATGAGCGCAACGATGTGAAGGTGCGCGAGCTGGAGGGCATGGAGCAGTACAAGGGCTTTTACAGAATGGATGGTCTGAGGGACGACCTCAGCGGCGAGGTGGAGATCACCGAAAACGGTATTCGCTATCTGGTCGATTACGTAAATGGTCAGAAAACGGGCTTCTTCCTTGACCAGAAATACAACCGCCGCGCCGTCGCGAAAATCGCGAAGGGCAAGCGGGTGCTGGACTGCTTCACGCATACGGGAGCGTTCGCGCTGAACGCCGCGACGGTCGCGGAGCATGTGACCGCGGTGGACGTGTCGCAGACGGCTGTCGACATGGCGAAACGGAACGCTCAGCTTAACGGCTTTACAAACATCGACTTCGTGACGGCGAACGTGTTTGAGCTGTTGACGCAGGCGCAGAACGAGCATCGGCAGGACTGGGATCTGATCATCCTCGACCCGCCCGCCTTTACAAAATCCCGCTCGACCGCGCGCTCGGCTGAGAGGGGCTATAAGGAGATCAACCTCAAGGCGATGAAGCTGCTGCCCAGAGGCGGGTACCTCGCGACGTGCAGCTGTTCGCACTTCATGCCGGACGAGCAGTTCAGAAAGATGCTGTATTCCGCCGCCGCTGACGCGAACGTCAGCTTACGGCAGATCGAATGCAGACAGCAGAGCGCCGACCATCCCATCCTGTGGGGGGTTGAGGAAACCGATTATCTGAAGTTTTATATTTTTCAGGTGGTATAATATTCCCCCGATAAAAACTGATATTCTTTGCGGTTGTTTCCGTAAAGTATATCCGGTCAGTATGATAACAATATAAAAAGCAACAGCGCAAATCGACCCCCATGCAGGAGCATGGGGGTCGATCGTTATCCGCCGAACGGATGAAAGTATGTTTATCAGAAGCTGCGGCCGCCTCCGCCGTGGGTGCCGCCGCCGGAGCTGGTGTGGGAGCTCGAGCCGCCGCTGTCCTTGGGTCTTGCGGTACGGCTGATGGTGCTGTAGAGGTATGTATCACGCGAAGCGGTGACGTTCATGCTGCCGGGACGGACATAGTTGACCGCGCCGCGTTCCATCTTCACGCTCTTGAGCTGACCGCGCAGGATCATCATGATGATCATCGCGATTCCGAAGCCGATCAGAAGCGAGAGAGGGATCATATACCACTTGACGTGGGGAGGTAAGACTTCCTGCAGATCCAGCGCCGCGGCGTACAGGAACTCATAGTAGCTGGTCCTGTCGGGATTGTGATTGTCGATGATGTCGTCGAGGATGCTTTCACGCTCGCTGTCAGACAGGCGTTTGATGCACTTGCCGGAGGTGGAGAAATACATCGTGCGCTTGCCGTACTCGTCGGAGAGTACCAGCAGGGCGACAAGACCGTCGGTATTCTTGCCGAAGTTGGTCTCATAGTACATATCGGCATAGTCCTGTGTGGTGCCGTTGTGAGAGAAGTTCGCGCCGTACAGGTCGTTGACGGTGACGAAAGCGATGTTGCACTTGTTTTTCGCGCTGACCTGAGCGATCATGTCGGCGAGGGCGGTTTCTTCCTCGGTGCTGAGCAGGTTTGCCGAGTCATCCAGCACCGCTCTGTAGGTTGTTTCCGCGGACGCGGGAACGAGAGCGACGGATACGGCAAGCAGGAGAACAAAGATTAAGGATATGATTCTTTTTGTCATGTCGGCGCCTCCTTACAACAGCTGAGCCAGCCACATGCCGCCGTAGATAACGGCGCCCGCGATGACTGTGATCAGACCGGCAAATTTCCAGAACTTGCCGCGGTCGGTGGGAAGGTTGCCGACAAATTTGCCTGTCTGTCCGTTCATGGCAAAGGTGAACTTTTCATCCTTGTAGGTGGTGTTCAGAAGCCATACGGGATAGAAGGCATATTTGGTTTTGCCGTCATGCAGACGGACGGAGGAATACTCGGGAGTGACGGTCGCGTAGCCCTGTACGGTATTGCGGAACGCGTCCTCGGTCGAGTTCTTGATACGCTCGTTCGCTCTGCCGATGGAATCCTCGGCGGTGACGTCGTATTTGTCGGCAAAGTAGCCGGACAGGTAGGCTGTCTGGAAATCGACCGCCTCGGAGAAGTTGAAGGGCTCGACGCTCTCCATCAGATCGTCCGCCATGCGGGTGGAGCCGTCGACGGGAACGTGGTCAAAGCCGATATAGCCCGCGCGGTAGATGGAAAAGTAAGAGGTCTGGACGTAGTTGTAGTCGGAGTCCGACCAGCTGCGGGTGCGGGTGGCGCGGAAGCGGATGTCGGCGTCCGCGTTGGAGTCGAAGAGCCAGAACGGGACGTAGATGCCCTTGATCTCGTCGATGTGGTTCTCGTCCTTGAACACCTTCGGGAGCAGGAACTTGCCCATGAGGTGCTTTTTATACTGCGCCTTCGCGGCTTCCTTGTCGAGCTTGAAGGGGATGACGTAATCGGGCTTTAAGGAACCCGAGAACTGCTGCATCATGATGGCGTGGTTGCCGCAGAAGGGGCACTCGGTCGCCGCGGTGTTTTCATCGCCGACGATCTCGCCGCCGCAGCTCTGGCAGACGTAGGAGCGCAGTCCTGTCGCCTCGTCTACCGTCCACTGTGTACCTGCATTGGTATCCCAGTCAAGGTTATCGGTACCCTCGTTCTGCAGATCCTCGTCATAGGCTTTGAGGGTCTCGACCTCAAACTCGGTATCGCAGAAGGGGCATTTCATCTTTTGTACCGTGCTGTCAAAGGCTAACGCACCGCTGCAGCACGGACATTTATATTCATGTACTGCCATGTTATCTCCTTATCGGTTGTATGAAGCCGAAAGGCTATAGGGTTCTATAGCCTTTCGCTCACAAATCAATTATACCTTGTCGTTGTCGTCGAAGATATCGCCGCACTCGGGGCAGAACTTCGGCGGGTGGTGGGGATCCTCAGGCTCCCAGCCGCACTTGTCGCACTTGTACAGCGGAGCGCCCTCGGGCTTTTTGGTGCCGCACTCGGCACAGAACTTGCCCTTGTTCACCTTGCCGCAGGAGGGGCAGGTCCAGCCGTCAGCTTCGGGCTTCTTGGTGCCGCACTCGGGGCAGAACTTGCCGGTAGCGGTTTTGCCGCAGGAGGGACAGGTCCACGCGGGCGTGTTGTTTGGGGGGTTGGTAGTCGGCTTCTGCTGTACGGGAGCCTGCTGGGGCGCCTGTTGCTGTTGCTGCTGACCCATCTGGAAGAGGCTTGCGGCATTCGCACCGCCCATGCCCTGAGCCATGCCCATGCCCATGAACGCGCCCATAGCGCCGTTCTGGTTGTTGGCGGCGTCCTGCATCGCCTGCGCCTGAGCGCCTACGAGGTGGGCTGCAGCCATGTTGGGGTTCATGAACGCAGCGTTGCGCTGAACCTCCTTGAGCATCTTCTGATCCTCTTCGGGGAGGTCGACGTTCTGGAACGCGATGGATACGAGCTTCAGGCCGCGCAGCTGTCCCCACTTCTCGTCGAGGATCTCGTTGAGGGCGTTGATCATATCCTCCTCGTGGTTGGGAATCTGGTTGGGACGGATCTCGAGGTTAGAGAGCTTGCCGAAGCCGGGACGCAGTGCGTTGATGAACTCGGTCTTTAGCTGCTTGTCAAGCTCCGCGCGCAGATAATCGCCGCCTGCGAAGTTGCCGCAGACCTTGGTATAGAACAGGATCGGGTTGTCGATGATGTAGCTGTAGTAGCCGTTGCAGCGGACGCTGACGTCAAGGTCGAGACCCAGACGGCTGTCGACAACGCGGAAGGGGATGGGATTGGCGGTGCCGAAGGGGTTTTCCATCAGCTCGAGGGTGTTGAAGTAGTAAACGCGCTGATCCTTGGGAGGCTCGCCGCCGTAGGTGAAGCGCTTGCCGATCTCCTTGAAGGTGCGCTTCAAGCTGTCGCCGAACTTGCCCGTGAAGATGGACGGCTCGGTCTGGGAATTGTAGGTATACTCACCGGGGACGGCGCAGATCTCCGCGACGACGCCCTGATCGGTGATGAGGGCGCACTGACCGTCCGCTACGACGAGACCGGAACCGTTGGTGATAACGTTATCCGAGCCCTTGGTGTTGGATGATCTGCCGGATGTTTTTTTCTGACCCTTGCGCGCGAGAACGGTTTTCGGCATCGCGTCGCAAACGAAGAATTCCTTCCACTGGTCGGCAAGAACGCCGCCTGCGGCGCCTAAGCCTGCTTTGATAAGACCCATAGTATTTCCTCCTAAATATAGAAACTCATGTAGATGGCAGCATGGGGTTTTGCGGCTGCATATTATCATACACCGTAATTATACTATAAACTCATAGGCAAATTCAAGGGGAGAAAATGAAAGATTGCCAAAACGCGCTTCGTGATAACAAACAAAAAATAATTCCCGATTTTATACAAAGTCAATAGAAAGAAGTTTCGTGACTTTTGGGAACGGTTAAAAATTAGCCGAATTACCAAAAATTATGAACGCTTATTGTTAAATATTACAAAAGGGAAATTCTGTCGGGAACGGCTTTTATAGCCTTCTCCAAAGTTGAATCGCGTCAGTTGACTTTGAAAAAATATGTTTTTATAATGATATCGTAAAATATAGTTCCGGCAAAAGGTCGGAACAAATAAAGTGAGGTTATTACTATGGCTTTTTGTCAAAATTGCGGTCAGCAGATGCCCGAAAACGCTAACGTCTGCCCCTACTGCGGCACAGCAGTAAACGCTCAGGCTGCTCAGCAGGCTGCACAGGCGGCTCCTCAGCAGGTGAACGCTCAGCAGGCTCCCCAGCAGAATTATGCGGCTCCCGTTAATCCGACGGTCATGCCCGATCAGGATGTTCAGCAGAACAGAGGTCTTGCTTGGCTGTCTTATGTAGGTCTGTTATTCCTGATCCCCATGTTTGTGAAGAAGGAATCTCCGTACTGTCAGTATCACGTAAAGCAGGGCGCTACGCTCTTCGCGACCGAGCTGGCTTATACGATCACCACGAAGATCCTGCTCGTGATCATCAACGCGATCTTCCCCGGTCACTGGGAGACCCTGTTCTATTATTCCTACTACACTAACAGCACCGTTTATACCGTTTTTGATACCATCTTCTGGCTGGGCAGCATCTTCTTCTTTGTTCTGGCTATCATCGGTATTGTCAACGCCGCTAAGGGCAACAAGAAGGATCTCCCGCTCATCAGCAAGATCCCGTGGATCAATACGCTGCTCGACAAGACCGTTTATAAGAAGAACGCTTGATCGTAATATATAAGCATAATGAAAGCTGCTCCTTGCGGGGCAGCTTTTTTGGTTGATATCTAATGTTTTGGGGGATCGCCGAGGTAAAGGCGATCCCCCATTCATACATTTGGAGCAATGTGGAAATCCAAATGTATTAAACAAGTATAATGCAAGGAAAAGCGTAATCAACGTCCGATTAAAAGAGTTTTAAAAATAGTAGTAACTATTCGAGTCAGAATAATCATCTTAGTCAAAGAGCTTTTCGAGTTCACGAAGGTTGTTTGCGGTATTTCGGGAGGAATTCTGGACGCTGACAAAAGCTACGATCAGAATAACGGCAAATAGGATGGCTATACAGGAAAACACCAGCCCGACAACGCCGATACCATGCAGACTGTGGTATTTGCCCTTATAAGTCAAAATGAGGATCAAGGAGATCACGCCGAAGATCAACCCAATGACACCAAATATCAAAGCGGGATAATTATTATAAAACCCCAGCAATGTAAATTGCCAAGCAGTAAAGATAAAGGCCATACCAATAATGGAAAAAATAAAACCGGCTACGGGATTCGGGGTAGAAACAGGTCGGGATGTTTCGGAAGGAACTGTATATACAGCCGGTGCAGGCGGGGTATTTGCATACGCGGTCGGGGCGGGCATAGGCTGATTGGCAGATGGTATCTCAGATTTGGCACCGCAATCAGGACAATACGGCGCACCGTCGATCATTTTTGTTCCGCAGTTTTTACAATACATAGAATAACTCCTTTTTGTTTTTGATGCTTATAGTATTGAATCCGGCTTTAAATCAATATTGTTTATCCACGCAGTAAAAAATGCGTAGATGTTTGTTGCAATCAAGATATCGGTTATCAGCAAAATAGCTCCGAGATCAAACGCAGTAATTGACAGGATCAAGGCGAAGATTCCCATACCGCTTAACCGATGATGATCAATAAAGCATAAAATTCGGATTAACGCCGTGAGACCTGTAAGCATACCGATAACAGCGAAGATGAAAGATAGCGTTAAACGATTGGCTGAGAAAAACAAGCATGCGATATCGCAGATAATACCAATGCTCGCGAGCCACAAACTCGCGACAGGAGTTGCTTTAGATAGTGGCGGATTAGACGAAAGAAGTTTAACTGTTTCTTCTCCGCAGTAAGTATTTTTCATGTGTTTTCTTCCTTTATCATATTTTGACCGGTGCTGAGCAAGTATAATCCAAAGTCCCCTTTCCGAATGAGAAAGGGGGCTTTTCTAATACCGACGGATTAATTATGGAACAGCCGGGTAAGCTTCTAAGTAAAAAATCCATCAGATATTATGCAATATTACAGCGTGGTCTCACCTATGTTTAACGAAGGCTGTTTGGGTTCGGAAAGATAATATGCAATGAAGATGATACCTGCGAGAGCCGAGATGATTTCTATGATTGATATCGACAAATGAATCGTGCTATATCTTGTAAAAGACCGTACGATATGATCTATGATAAATGCATGTTCAATAACCGATATACTTAACAGGAGGATTGACATAACAGGGGCTATACTTCTCTTTGTGACTGTGCTGATAACGCCGAACATAGCGAGTAGAACAGAGAAGAATAAATAACTGAATATAAAAATAAAGAATTTAACATAATGCAGACCTTGACCGATTAATAAACCGATAATGATTAGAATAAAACTTATCGTCCATATTCCCGTAGTAAATATTTCCAAAACACCTATTATTCGCCCTGTTTTTTCTGGTTTGGTCATTTGTCGTTTCGCCTCTGTATTAGTTATTCCGTTGCTTACGGTGTTTTGTGGTCTAATATTACAATACCAAAGTATTGTATAAATGTCAAGTAAAAATTATACAATAGTATTAAAAAATTTGACGGAGTGATAATATGCTGAGCGAGAATATCAAGAAATTGAGACTGGCAAAAGGTGTCAGTCAGGTCGATTTAGCAGAAGCTCTTTTCGTTTCCAAGCAAAGTATTTCCAATTGGGAGAACGATAACATCATGCCGTCTGTCGATATGCTCGTGAAAATAGCAAAGTATTTTTCGGTCAGCACGGATTATTTACTGAATCTGGATGATAAAAAAGTCATAGACGTCAGCGGTCTGACCGATAAACAGATATCACATATAAGACTCATTATTGACGACATGAAAGGTTCTATATAATATATAGAGGAGCGGCAGATGTATCAAAGAATCAGAGAGCTTCGGGAAGATAATGATTTATTGCAGAAGGATATTGCCGCCTATCTGAATTGCACGCAAGTAGCATATTCGCGTTATGAGCTGGGCAAGAGAGATATCCCGACCGATGTGCTGATAGCATTGGCGAGGTTTTATCATACCTCGACAGGTTATATTCTTGGTCTGAGTGATAAAAGATAAAGGCTGTTTCACCTTGTTGGATGAAACAGCCTTTTGTAATGTGTAAATCAGGCGTTTATTGTGCAGATTCTGTTTTCGGGAAGGCGTATTTGAGGTAGTCGGGGAAGACCGCTCGCCAGTACATTTCGTTGTGGATGCCGTCTTCGTAGAGCTTCATGACCACCTTATCCTCGGGGTAGCCGATTTTTTTGAGGGTGTCGGGCATGGCGACGGTGCCGATATAGAGCTGCTGTTCGAGCTGGTCGGCTTTGCCGTTGCCGCAGTAGAGGTAGACGAGGGGAGCGTTTTCGGAAAAGTCCTTCTTACTCAGATAATCGACCCATGTTTCGTCGCTGTACAGCAGGAAGGCGGGGGACAGGGCGCCGACGGAGCTGAATTTATCGGGGTGCTCCATCGCGATGTAAAAGCTCTCGATACCGCCCGAGGAACTGCCGCAGATGTGGGTGTGCTCGCGGTCGGTATAGACGCTGTAATTTTCGTTGATGTAGGGCATGACAGTGTCGACGACAAAGTCGGAGAAATATTCGCCGTGACCGTCCTCGTAGTCCTCGGAGAGAACCTCGCCGATGTCGGGGGTCAGCTCGTCGTCGCGCCAGCTGTCGGCGTTCTCAATACCGACAATGATGCATTTTTCGCCGCCGTTCTCAGCCATCGCGAGCGCGCTTTCGGCGACTGCCCAGCTGCCGGTGGAGGTGGCGGAGCGGTCAAAGAGGTTCTGACCGTCGGTCATGTAGATGACAGAGTATTTTTCATCGGGATTTTCGCCGTAATCCTCGGGCGTCCGGATCAGGATGTCCTTGGTGCGCTTCTGATAATCAAAGGTTTTACGCTCATATTTCGGTGCAACCGCTTCGGGATCAGTACCGGGGTATGCGCGTCCGGAGGTCAGATCCCATGCTGTGCAATAATCGTTGTAAGCGAGCTCCTCGGTCTCAAGACCGTCAGAGTCGATGATAACGCGGTCATAAAGCGCTGTGTCGGCGTGACAGGTGTAGAAGGCAAAGCTGTCGCCCGAAAGGTCTTTCTTTGTCATCTTGACTTCGAGGGTGTCGCCGCTATCGGTATTTTTGAAGGTCGCGGTGACATTTTCACGGGTCGCTTTGTCCACGACCGTGAAAAGCGGTGTGCCGCTGTCGGATGAACCGCAGGCGGTGAGGGTCAGCGCAAGAAGCGCGATACAGAAGATCAGGCAAAGTGCTTTTTTCATGTTCATTCTCCTTCTCTTTGATTGGGTTCGGTTAGCTTCGATGACGCGGCGCTCCCGACCGAATAGGGGTTTTTGTTCTCGATGGGTTTCGGAACGGCGTTGCTTTTCACCGAATAGGGATTTTTGTTCTTGACCGGAGGGGTCGGCGGTACGGAGTTTGCCCATGCGCCCAGTCCCCACAGCACCAGCATCCAGACGACCATATATAACAGGAACGCCCCGAAGTAGACAAGGCAGTACCACCACTTGATGTACTGCGGGATGATGAACGTCAGGACGAGCAGGATCCATCCCGGGATGGTGAGGCGGAAGTTGAGCATGATGTTGAATAAGAGGATCAGGAAAAATGAGCCGGATCTTTTGGTTTTGCGCATAACAGTGCTCCTTTAATCGGATGATTTGCCGACTTTCTCGATAGTGAAGTCATAGCCGTCGGCGAGGGTGAAGTCATTGTAAATACCCTCGGTGATATATAATTTGTTGTCGTCGGTGAGGATGATGAAATCAAAGCCGTCGTGATTTTGATAATACCCCGTCGCCTTGTCGAGTCCCATGACGAACAGGGCGGTGGACATGGCGTCGGCTTTTGTTCCGTCGTCACAGACGATGGTGACCGATCGGATGTTGTTATTGACGGGCTTCGCGGCAGCGGGGTCAAGGATGTGGATGTAGGTGACGCCGTCCTTTTCGAAATACCGCTCATAGCCGCCCGAGGTCGCGACAACGCCTTCGCCGCAGGAAAGATAGCCGAAATAGCCTGCGGGATTTTCGGGATCGGCGATACCGACCTTGAAGCGCGTACCGTCGGGCTTTTTGCCGTAGAGACAGACGGTGCCGCCGAGGTTGAGGACTGCCGCCTGCGCGGGGCTGTCTTGCAGGATGTTGAGGGATTCATCCGCGGCATAGCCCTTCGCGACCGCGCCGAGGTCGAGCATGACGTTTTCGGGGATAGAGGCGGTATCGCCGTCCAAGCTGACGGCGGTATAGTCGATGTTTTCGGCGAGGGTTTTCAGCTCGCTGTCGTCGGGGACGCGGTATTCGCCTGTGGTGAAGCCCCATGCGAGAACGGCAGGATAGACGGTGATGTCGAAGCTGCCGTCGAGCTCTTTGCAGAGCTGCAGGGAACGGCTGAGCAGATCGGCGGTATCGGTGCTGACCGTCGCGGATTTCTTAGTATTCAAGCGGTAAAGTTCGCTGTTCTCGTCGGTCGCGTCGAGCGTTTCATCGAGCGTCAGGATGCGGTTTTCGATAGCGTCACAGATACTCTCGTCGCCGTAGACGGTGAGCGACATCAGCGTGTCCATCGCTTCAAAAGAGGATGTGACGGGCTTTGTGCTGCCGCAGGCGGTCACGGTGAGGATCAGGGACAGGATAACGGCGCAGACGGCGCCTTTTTTCAGCATATTCATGCTTCAAGATTAGCACATCTTTGACGGATAGTCAATGACATAGATATTGCATATTGCGATTTAATGTGCTAAAATATTTGCTATCGTAATGAAAGTTAAGGGAAGCAGATGAAGAACAAGGTCTTTATCATTATCATAGCGGTGATCTTTATCGCGGGCATTGTCGGTTCTGTGTTCGTGCTGACCGCGCCGCAGAAAAACACGGTGCGGATCGTCTCGGACGGCGAGGTCATCGAAACGATCGATCTGAGTACCGCAGAGGACAGAACGTTTGACGTGACCTATGAGGGGCACGTCAATACCGTCGAGATCCAGAACCATCAAATCAGGGTGTCGGACGCAGACTGCCCCGACAAAACCTGCGTGAACATGGGGTGGCTGAGAAGCTCGTCGATGCCGATCGTCTGTCTGCCGCACAAGCTGGTGATCGAGTTCACGGACAGCGTCGACAGTGTTGACGCGGTGACGAGGTGACGATGAGCGCGAGAGTAAGGAGATTGACGGAGCTGAGTGTGCTGACAGCGGTCGCGCTGATCATCTTTGTCATAGAATTGCAGATCCCCAACCCCTTTCCCATCCCCGGGATCAAGCTGGGGCTGTCGAATATCATCACCGTGTACGCGGTGTATCACTACAAGGCGCATGAGGTGGCGGCGGTCGTCGCGGTGCGGCTGGCGCTGGGCGCGGTATTCAGCGGCAACTTCATGGCGCTGATCTACAGCGCGTCAGGTGCGGCGCTGTGCCTGATAGGAATGTTATTGCTCAGGCGGTGGATCGATGAAAAACACCTGTGGATCGCGTCGGTGTTGGGCGCTGTACTGCACAACACGGGTCAGATGGCGGCGGCGCTGATCGTCATGCAGACGCCGCAGCTGATACTGTACTATCCGTTCCTGCTGGTATCGGGGTGTCTTGCGGGACTGTTTACGGGGTTATGCGCGCAGTTTGTGACTCTGCGCTTAAAGAATTGGAAAAAATGAGGGTATGATGAAAAAACAGATGAAATTGTCGGCGCTGCTGCTGTGCGCGGTAATGCTGGCGGGATGTATCGCGGGGTGTAAGGCGCCTGTGAAAACGCTGACCGAAGAGGATAAAAACCGAATACAAACGCGGCTTTCCGCGATGATGAATGACCGCGGGTTCAGCGGCGCGGTGTACGCCGTGTATCAGGGCGAAGAGATCTTTGACGGCGGCGCGGGTATGGCGACGGCGGATGAAGCCTGTACGACCGAGACCGCCTTCGGCGTCGCTTCGCTGACGAAGCAGTTCACCGCTTCGAGCATCATGCAATTATATGAGGCAGGGCAGCTCGATCTCAAGGATACGCTGAGGAAGTACTTTTCCGACTATCAATATTGCGACGATATCACCGTTGAGGAGCTGTTGTACCAGCGCTCGGGTATCCCCGATTATTCCGTGGATAACCGTAACGGGAAGGTGGTCGTGAGCTGTGACGACAGTGAGGAGACGGGTATCGTTATCTCTGACAAGGCGGCCGCGGAGGAAAACCGCAAGATCATCCGTGAGTTTTTCTTGTCAAAGGAGCTGTTGTTTGAGCCGGGAAAGCGGTTCGACTATTCCGACGCGAATTATGCACTGCTGGCCGAGATCGTCGCGCAGGTCAGCGGGATGGAGTATCACGAATATGTGCGTCAGCATATTTTCGAGCCGCTCGGGATGGAGCACTCGGCGTTTATCGACGACTTTGACGATTCTATCGGCGCGACCGTCGCACAGCCCGATCTGAGCGAGTTCAAAAAGGATTATTACCCCTACAAGGGCGTGGAATACGGCTGCGGCGATATCCTGACGACTCCGAAGGACTTGTATCGGTGGTACCGCGGAATGATGGCGGGCGAGGTCGTCGGCGAGGATTCGCTGAAGATGATGACAAAGAATTACAGCTCCGCGGATGAGCTGGGCTACGGCTACGGGCTGATGATCAATGACGAGGGCGCTACAAAGGTCGTTTATCACTACGGCTATATCCCGTCGTTTTACAGCGCGGTGTTCTATGTGCCCGAGTATGATTTCTTTCTGACAGTCCTCTCCAACACGCCTGACGGAGATCCGCAGGGGATGGCGGCGGATATGGCAGTGTACTTCGGCTCGGCGATCGGCTTGAAGCTGGTCGGGATAGATTAGTATATTAGATAAGCCTGCAGCGGTGAATTGCTGCAGGCTTTTATTCTTATATCAGATTGAAGATCAACCAGCAGACGCCGTATAGCAGCGGCTGGTGGGCAAGATAGATGATAAGGCTGTGTCTGCCGATGAAATCGAGCACGGGGATTTTTGTATAGAAGAAGCGGTCGAGACCTTTTTGCGCGATGAACCGCCACAGCTCATAGCCGAAGAGGTAGAGGAAGATCCACTGGAGCAGCGGGAAGTAGTCGGCGGAGTAAAAGCCGTCGGGCGGAAAGCCGAGGAAGGCGAGCCAGCGATACTCATACAGTGCTTCGGGCAGGGTGATCAGCGGATAGGAAAACAGCCCGATAAATCCGCATGGGATCCCATAGAACAGCATGAAAAGGACGAAAAAGACGATCGTCCCGATAAGGGGCTTGATACGGCTGAGCTCCGCGCGCAGGGCGAAGGTGATCAGCATGGCACAGCCGAGAAAGTTCAGCACGCCGAACCATATCTGCTGGTCAGGCATGATCAGCACGGTGACGGCAGTGACGAGAAAGCCGCATAGGTTGACGATGATACCACGCCGCCAGCCGTGGCGGGAAAAGTTCATCGACATGCCCGACACGATGATGAAGGTACAGCAGATGAAGCGCTCCCAGATGATGACGGGCATCGCGCGGTAGAAATCCGCCCACACGCCGAAAACGCAGAAGATGTTGTAGCATAGATGGTAGGCGATCATATTGATGACGGCGACGGCACGGACGGCGTCGAGCAGGCTGTAGCGGGGAGATACTTTTATTTCGGTCATTTTTTCACTTGCCTTTTCATTTATCGATATTATATTACATGAAATCGGGCGGGTTGTAAATCAATTTTCACATAGTTTTCACATTTTTGCCACACAGAGATCATATTGACAAGTCATAATTGAAGCGTCAAATGATAAATGGGACAAATCCCGAATCAATGAAGGAGTGAAAACTATGCGCAAACACCTCAAACCCATCGCGATACTTTTATCCATCCTGATCACCGTGATGATGCTGCCGATGACGGCGGCTTCGGCGGCTGAAACGGACGCTGTGCAGACTGCGGCTGATGAACTGCTGCTCGGCGACGCCGACCTCGACGGCGAGATCACCATCCTCGACGCGACCGTGATCCAGCGATTTTTGGTCGGTATTGTGGAAATGTCGGATGAGGCACAGCTCGCCGCGGACGTTGACGGCGACGGTGAGCCTACCATCCTTGACGCGACTCTGATCCAGCGCTGGCTGGTCGGTATCACGGTGAATTGTGACGTCGGTGAACCGATCACATCCGAAGTAACGCCGACTGAGGCTGAGACGGTCGCTCCCACTGAGGCGGAGCTGACCGGCGACGAATGGAAAGAAAATACCGGCACGATCGTTCTCTCCGACAGCGGCATTACCGTCACAGGAAACGGCGCGTATGTTGTCGGCAACATCGTCTTTATCACCGAGGGCGGCGACTGGGAGGTCACCGGAACGTGCTCCGACGGCATGATCTACGTCTACACCGGCGATGAAAAAGACATCAACGATAAGGTGAAATTAAGACTCAACGGCATGAGCCTGACCAATACGAGCGGTCCTGCGATCTACTTTGACCGCGACAAGAAGTCGTTTATCACCCTCGAGAGCGGCACGACTAATACGCTGGTCGACGGCGCGACCTATGCGGCGGCGACCGATTACACCGTGAACGGCGTCACCTACACGGTCGACTGCTCGGCGGCGAAGGGCACGCTGAACAGCGACGATACCCTCGAGATCAAGGGCAAGGGCACCTTGAACGTGACCGGCAACTACAAGCACGGTATCAGCTCCAGCGACGATATCTCGATTGAGAACGGCGTGTTCAATATCACCACTACCGCGAAAGACGCGATCCACGCGAACGACGACATCACCGTGAACGGCAAGAACGTGGAGATCACTATCAACTCCGCTTCCGACGGTATCGACAGCGAGGGCACGTTGAATCTGACGCTGTTAAAGACCGCGAATATCACCGCGGTCGGCAAGGCGATCAAGGCTGACCTCGACATCGTGATCGACGCGGGTACTTATACGCTGAATACTACTGATGACTGTATCAACGGCAATGCGGCGGTCAACCTGACCGGCGGTACGTATGATCTCACCTCGGGCGACGAGGCGGTCACGGCGGCTTCTACCCTGACAACGGAGAACATCGACCTCACCGCGAACACGACCGGCAAGGGCATCAAGGCGGAATCCGACCTCTATGTCAACAGCGGTACGTATACTATCAATAGCGGCGACGACAGCGTCCACTGTAACGGCAACGTCACCATCTACGGCGGCGAGTTCAACATCAGCTCCGGCGACGACGGCATGCATGCCGACACCACCCTCACCATCGAGGACGGCACCATCATCATCACCAAGAGCTATGAGGGTCTTGAGGGCAACGACGTCATCATCAACGGCGGCGTTATCAGCGTGGTCGCGTCCGACGACGGCATCAACGCAGCGGGCGGTCAGGACAGCAGCTCGCAGGGCGGCAGACCAGGTCAGAACCCCTTCCAGCCCGGCTCTTCCTCCAATAACGCCATCACCGTCAACGGCGGCGAGGTCTATGTGGTCTCATCCGGCGACGGCGTCGACTCGAACGGCGCGCTGAACTTCAACGGCGGTATCGTCGTGGTGCAGGGTCCCAACTCAGGCGGTAACTTCGCGGTAGACGCGGACGGTACGGTCGGCTTCAACGGCGGTACGGTCGCGGCTCTCTGCTCCGCAAGCGCGATGTGGGAGGACATCACCTCTAAGACTGGCAACGCTGTTTATAACAAGAGCATCGGTTCTGTGACCAAGGGCTCGACCGTATGCGTGACCGACAGCAGCGGCAGCGTCCTCGCGGCGGTCAAGAGTCAGCTCTCCGGCAGCCTCGGTATCCTGTTCTACTCCGACAGCACATCATCCCTGTCGAACGTGAAGTTCGTTACGGGCGGCACCTACAGCGGCACGCTCAACAGCTACGGCTACGGCACAGGCGGGACGGTATCGGGCGGCACAAGCTGCTCGCCCTCCACCTCTTCGGGCGGCGGCAATCAGCCAGGCGGTCCCGGAGGCAGATGGTAAACATGATTCAGAAAACAGAAGGTATATAATAAATAAAGCAAGCCTGTCGCGGAGAGATCCGCGGCAGGCTTTGCTGTTTGCGCATTATATGAAATCAATATCTAAAAATCCGTTCAGCCCCTGAAAGGCGAGAATCTTGATCTGGTTGCTGATCTCCTCCACCGGCTCGCTGCGGTCGGAGTTGAACCAGCGGCGGTAGACCGCGACCATTGCCGAGATCATGAACTCGAGCATGATGTCGATGCGCATTTCATCGATATCTATATACCGCATGATCAGCACCTTGCACTTGTTTTTCAGCAGATCGGCGATCTTGCTGGTCAGGCTGACGTTACTGTTCATGCTCAGCAGATAGCCGAAGAAGTCCATGTCGGCGTTGATGACGTTGGTCAGCTTTTCGAATATCAGGTAGGGACTTTCAAGGCTGCTTTTGAAGTCGATCTCGGTCAGGGCGTCGTCTACGTGACCGATGATGTCGTCCTCGATCTCGTCGATGACCTCGTGAACGCCCGCGTAGTAATTGTAAAAGGTCTTGCGGTTGATGTCCGCGACCGCCGCGATATCGCTGATGGTGATATCGTTGATGTCCTTTTCGGACAGGAGCTTCGCGAAGGCGTTTTTGATGGCGCGCTTGGTTTTGACGACTCTGCGGTCGACCGTGTGTTTTTCTGTTGGCATGGCTGTCCTCCGAAGTATTTTACACAAATGTGGTATTTTCGACATTTAGCGACAGAACTGTGGTAATTGCACCACTCAGGCGTATTAATGGAGTTGCACAAATACTCCACAATTTGTATTATATTACACATATGAGGTTAAAGTCAAGAATGGGGTAGTAGGTTTAATGAGATTTGTTCCGATTGAGGTATTGGCTGCTGCCGCGAGAGAAAGGAGAGTTGTATGAAGCTGTTGGTTTTGTCTTACAACGCGCTGCCCGGAGTGGGTACTGCGCTGATAGAGCAGGCGAAGGAGAACGGTTCAACCGTTGAGACCTTAGAGCTCAAACAGCTCATGTCGCTGTCAAAGCGCGCGGCTTCGCGTTACAGCCGCTTTGTGCAGAGGGCTAAGGAGCTGCTGAGCACGGTCTACAAGGCGTATGATCCGCTGGATTACAACTTTATCTCCGCTCTGACGCGGTATATCAATGACAGCGATATCGACACGGTCATCTGCACCGACACCTACTCGGTCAAGGTGATGTCCCTGTCAAAGCAGGCAGGACTGCGCCCAATGTGCTATGCGCTGATCTCCGACTATGAAACGGCGTCGATCCGCTCTGCTGCTCTGCTGGACGGTTATTTTATCGCCCAGGAAGAGATAAAATATTATATGATACGCCACGGGATCGGCACCGACCGCCTGTATAACTTCGGTCTGCCCGTGCCGAAGGCGTTCCGCAGGACGCTCGGCAAATGGGGCGCGCGGAATTATCTGGTGATCCCGCAGGATAAGCGTGTATACCTGTTTCTGGCAGGCGGCATGAGCTTTGAAGAGGTGCGGGATATCTGTGTGGAAATGCTCAGCGCAGAGGACGAGAGCTTTCTGCTGTATGTTCTGCTCCCGCGCGACAGCGAAGTCAAGGAACGGCTCATGCAGAAGTTCCGCGGGGAAAGCAGTATCCGTCTGATCACGCTGACCAAGAGCCTGAACATCTATATGGAAGGCGCTGACGTTGTGCTGACAAAGCCGCTGGCTTATGAAAGCTATGAGGCGGCGGTTGCGGGCGCTCCGCTGGTGCACATCATGACCTCCCGCGGCAGCGAGCGCAAGATCGCGGAATTCTTCGCGTCGCAGGATATGTCGCTCAAGGCGGGGTCTGTACGCGATACCATCGCGCAGGCGCGGCGGCTCGCGGAGGAAAAGGCGCTGGCTCAGCGGATGAAGAGCAAGCAGTCGCAGTACGCCCACTCCGACGCGGCTGAAAGGATCCTCGAGACCATCATCAAGATCCAGCAAAAGGATAAGGGATGACCCTTGTTGAATATCAATCTATATTGAAGTATAAATCTATTTGGAAGGAAATCTTCATATGATAAAACAAATTGACGGTATCATGTATCTGAATATGCTGCGTGCGGGCGCTCAAAGACTGAACGCCAACCGCACCGCGGTCAACGACCTGAATGTGTTTCCGATCCCCGACGGCGATACGGGTGACAACATGTTCATGACGGTGAACGCCGGCGCGACCAAGGCGCAGGAAAGCGAAATGATCGCTCAGACCGCCGGCAGCGCGGCGCGGGAAATGCTTCTCGGTGCGCGCGGCAACTCGGGCGTTATCCTCTCGCGTATCTTCTCGGGACTTGCGAAGGGCATGGACGATGCCGAGGTGCTTGACGTAAACGGCTTTATCACGGCGCTCAGACAGGGCGTGACCGAGGCATACGGCGCGGTTTCGACGCCTGTCGAGGGCACGATCCTGACCGTGTACCGCGAGGGTGTGGAGAAGGTCGCCGACCTTCAGCCGAAGAGCTTTGAGGAGCTGTTTGACATCCTGCTCCCCGAGCTGATGGAGTCGCTGGACAGAACGCCCGATCAGCTGGACGTGCTCAAGGAAGCGGGCGTGGTCGACTCGGGCGGCGCGGGCTTTGTCTACATCGCGCAGGGTATGCAGGAAGCGCTTGCGGGCGGAAGGTTCGAGGCGCTGACCGTCAGCGGTTCCGCTCAGCCCGCTCAGGTGAACCTCGACGCGTTCACCGAGGACAGCGTGCTGGAGTTCGGCTACTGTACCGAGTTTTTACTGCGTCTGCAAAAGAGCAAAATCGATATCGACAGCTTTGATCTAGACGGCTTTATCGCATGGCTCAACAGTGTGGGCGATTCGGTTGTCTGCTTTAAGGAGGGCACCATCGTCAAGGTGCATGTGCATACCAAGCGTCCCGGCGATATCCTCAACCACTGTCAGCAGTACGGCGAATTCCTGACCACCAAGATGGAGAACATGACGCTCCAGCACAACGGCAGTCACGGTATGCAGGAGCTGAAATTAAAGAAGCGCAAGCCGCTCAAGCCGTTCGGTATTGTGACCGTGGCGGCAGGCGACGGCATACGGAGCCTGTTCACCTCGCTGGGCGTCGACGTGGTCGTCGACGGCGGTCAGAGCATGAATCCCTCCGCAGAGGATCTGGTCAAGGCGTTTGAAGAGACCGACGCAGAGATCATCTATGTCTTCCCCAACAACAGCAATATCATCCTCACCGCTGAGCAGGCGGCTGAGCTTTACGATAACGCGGATGTCCGTATCATCCGCACCAAGACCATCGGCGAGGGCTACTCCGCGATCTCGATGTTCGACACCACTGTCGGAGACGCCGACGCGGTGACCGCCTACCTCAACGACATCATCAGCGGGGTCGTGACGGGCATGGTCTCCCGCGCTTCGCGCGACGTCTCGGGCGGGGCGGTCGAGGTCGTCAAGGACGACTACATCGGCTTTGTCGGGGACGACATCTATGTGGATGAAAAGACCGCCGAGGACGCGATGATCGGGCTGTGCGACAAGCTCAGCGCGGGCAATTATGATATCCTGCTGATCTTAGCGGGCTGTGATCCCGATTCCGACAATGCGCAGAAAATGGTTGATGAACTCAGCGCGAAGTATAAGCGCTCCGAGGTGATTATGGTGAACGGCGGCCAGCCGATCTACGATTATATACTGATATTAGAATAAGCGAGGGACATTATGTTAGTTTTATTTACCGATACCGATACCGATCTGACTCCGAAACAGGCGAAAGAATTCGGGTACCACATGATCAGCATGCCGTATTCCATTGACGGCGTGACGACCTATCCGTATGAGGATTTCGAGGAATTTGACGCGCACGCGTTCTATGACAAGCTCCGCGGAGGCGTTCTGCCGAACACCTCCGCAATCTCGACGCAGAAGTACAAGGATTACTTTGAGCCGTTCTTCAAGGCGGGGGACGACATCCTGTACGTCCACTTCTCCCGCAATATGACAGCGACCTTCGATAACATGGACATCGCCGTGAAGGAGCTTCTCGAAAAGTACCCCGACCGCAAATTCTATGAGATCGACACCATGGGCATCACCCTCTGCTCGCTGCTGCCTGTTCTGGAGATCGGCGATATGTACAAAGCCGGCAAGAGCGCCGAGGAAATGCTCGAGTGGGCAAAGACCGAGATCAATAAGGTCGGCTGTTACTTCTTTGCGGACGACCTCAAATTCTTCCGCCACAGCGGCCGTGTTTCCGGTATCGCGGGCACGATGGGCACCCTGCTGGGTATCCGCCCGATCATCTACATGAACGAAGAGGGCAAGATGGTATCCGTCGGCAAGGAAAAGGGCAGAGTCAAGGCGATGGAACGCCTGCTCAGCTATGTTGACGCGCTCGGCGAGGACGTCAAGGATCACCGTGTGCTCGTCGGTCATGCCGACTGCCGCGATATCGCCGAGGAGATCGAAAAGCTCCTCAAACAGCGTTACGGCGACGACCTGCAGACCCAGATCGTGGACGTCAATCCGACCGCGGGCAGCCACTGCGGCCCCAACACCGTCGGCGTATGCTTCCACGCGAAGAGAAGAAGCCTGTAAGGAGCCGCTATGATCACTGTCAGAGAAGTTAAAACAAAGAAAGAACAAAAGCAGTTCATCGACTTTCCGCTTGACCTGTATCGCGACTGTCCCTACTTTGTCCCGCCGCTTTACGGCGACGAAAAAGGGATGTTCAAAAAGAACTTTACCTATAACGACTGCTGTGATATCGTTAACTACTTAGCGTTTGACGGTGAAAAGCCTGTCGGCAGGATACAGGGCATTATCCAGCGTGCCGCAAATGAAAAGAACAACGAAAAGCGAGTGCGCTTCACCCGCTTTGACGCTGTGGAGAATCAGGAAGTCGCCGACAAGCTGTTCGACGCGGTAGAGAAATGGGCGAAGAACAAGGGCATGGACACCATCTGCGGTCCGCTGGGATTCTCCGACCTCGAGCGCGAGGGTCTGCTGGTGGACGGCTTTGATCAGCTCTCGACCTTTGAGGAACAGTATAACTATGAATATTACGGCAAGCTGATCGAGAGTCTGGGCTTTGAAAAGGAAGTCGACTGGACGGAAAGCAAGATCTATCCGCCCGAAAACGACGACGGCACCATGCAGAAGATGGCGGATTTTGTCATGAACCGCTATCACCTGCACTTTGGTCAGGCGAAAAATATCGACGACTTTATCAACAAGTACGGCGACGACTTCTTCGGGCTGATCGATAAAGGCTATGAGAATTTGTACGGGACTGTTCCGTTTACCAAGGCGATGAAGGATGAGATCATCAAGTCGTTTAAGCTGATCGTCGATCTAAAGCATGTCGCGATCATCCTCGACGAAAACGACAGGGCGGTCTGTATCGGCGTATGCTTCCCGTCTATCGCGAAGGCAGTGCAGAAGTCGAAAGGGAAGCTGACGCCTGCCGCACTGATCCGCCTGCTGAAAGCGATCAAACATCCGACGGTGATCGATTTCGGACTGATCGCGGTCGACCCCACCTATCTGAACCGCGGCGTGTCTACGGCGATTTCGGCAGAAGTGCTGAAAATGCTTAAAGATGACAGCATCGAGTACGCGGAAACCAATCTCAACCTCGAAACCAACGCCGCGATCCAGAACCAGTGGAAGCGCTTTAAAGAGGTCAAGCATAAGCGCCGCCGCGCCTATGTGAAGAAGATCGGTCAGTAATCATTATATTAAGAGAGTACGATAATGAAGATAATTGTAGACTGCTGCGGCGGCGACAAAAGCCCCTCGGCAAACGTAGAGGGCGCTGTGCTCGCCTTAAAGGAGCATGAGGATTTGAGCCTGATCCTGACAGGCGATGAAAATACGATAAAAGCGGAGCTTGACCGTTTAGGTTACGCGGGCGATCGCATCGAGATCGTCCACGCTCCCGAGGTGATTACAGGCGAAGATAAGCCCACCGACGCGATCCGCCTCAAACGTGAAAGCTCGATGATCAAGGCCATCACCATGCTGCGAAAGGAACCTGACATCGCGGGTGTGGTATCGACCGGCGCGACCGGCGCGCTGATCGCCGCCGCGACCCTCAGGATCGGGCGTATCCGCGGCATCCGCCGTCCGGCGTTCTGTCCGCTGCTCCCGACCATGACCGGCGGGATCGTCGGTATCTGCGACTCGGGCGCGAATGTGGACATCACTCCCGAAATGCTGCTCCATCAGGCGATACTCGGCTCGGCGTATCTGAAAAATGTGTACGGGATCAAAAACCCGCGCGTCGCCCTGCTGAATATCGGCGTGGAGAGCGAAAAGGGCGACGACCTGCGCAAGGCGGCGTATCCGATGCTTAAAGACTGCGGCAGTATCAACTTTGTCGGCAACATGGAGAGCCGCGATCTGCTCTCGGGTAAATACGACCTCGTCGTGTGCGACGGCTTCTCGGGCAACGTGCTGGTCAAGACGACCGAGGGCACGGCGTTGGAGCTGCTCAAAAAGCTGAAAAAGGACATCTACAGTAGGACTATCTATAAAATCGGCGCTCTGCTGATGAAGAAGATGTTCATGGAGGAAAAGGAGTTCATGAACTATCACAACTACGGCGGCTCGGTGCTGCTGGGCTGTGAAAAGACGATCGTAAAAGGTCACGGCAGTTCGGACGCGAACGCGGTGCGGATCTGTATCAACCAAGCCTACAAGATGTCCGCGGGCGCGATGAACGCGGAGATAGAAAACGCATTGGCAAATTTATCATAGAACAGGAGACAATACTATGTTTGAAGATCTGAAAAAGATTTTGGACGAACAGCTACATCTGAACGGCATGGAGATCAACCTCGACAGCCGTATCAAAGAGGATCTCGGCGCGGACAGCCTCGACATCCTGCAGCTGCTCATGACCATCGAGGAGGATCACGGTATCACCATCCCCGACGAGGAGCTCGCGACCTTCGAGACCGTCGGCGACATCGTCAAGTTCCTTGAAAGTAATCAAAAGTAATTGCAGATACAGCGACGACAGCTATATCACAAAAACAACACCGATCTCTGAGAGCAGACTTGATCCGGCTTCAGGGGTCGGTGTTGTTTTTTGTGAAAGTGTCGTTGTATCGCGGTAATGTGAAGAATTGTTTATGCGCGGGGATAGATGTCAAAATCCAAACAGAATTTGTTGGCGAAGCCGTTGCCGCTTTGACTCATGTTCCAGAGTTCCAGCAAAAGAGAAAAACCTGCTTTATCTATATCTTCGACCGTTTCATTTGATAAAAAATCATAAAGACGGTTGCTTTGTACATATTCGCGGTAGTCTTTCAGAGCATAGCCCAGCATACCCTTTGCCCATACGCTGTTATCTGTTGAAGCGTAATAGAACAAAAGCCATGTGGTAAAACGTAAGTAATCTGTTCTCAGCCTACTGTCTAAGGCGGCGACCATGTCGCAGTGGCTGACATCGCTTTCGTTCCAACCCTCGTTGTTGTTGAACCACAGGTTAACCGCGAGGGTTTCGTCCTGATCGGTGCACCAGTCATAGCGGAACCACATTTTTTGTTTTACCGCATTGATGATGTCGATGATCGGGGTCACGGACGGATCAACGGTCTGCGCCATGCTGTAGTAGGAATTTGCTTTTGCAGAGTCCTTTTCTACACCAATGCCGTGTTCATAGTGGAGTGCTAAATAGATGGCGGCAATACCGCAGCCTTTTTCCGCGGCAGTTTCCAAAAAGTTTTTAAGCTCATATTTAGTTGAATGTATTATTCCATAGAATTTTAAGGCTTTATCTGCTTATTCATCAAACTTTCCTTGTTCTGATAATGAAATAGTCCAAAGGTTCCAATATTTGAAAGTCATATCATTAGCGTAAACGTAACTATCATGTTTTTCTTTCGAGCCTATAATGATGGAAGCATTTAAGTTGTTATAGACTATTTCCTTGAACACATCAACATCAATTTGGTTTACATAGTACTCAAGAGGGTAATCCGGTACATACTTTTCTTTCTTTTTCCTACTGAATAATCCCATAATTTGATCTCCTTTTATAAATTTTGTAAATATAGCATTTGCTCGTAAAAGCGAATGTCCTTGATGACCGATTTTGCTTCATTGATAGCGTTTAGCTGCTGCTGTGCCTGTTCCGCCTGCTGTTGGCGGGTGATACGTTGTTCCTCAATCAACGCCAACTGCGCCCGCATATTATCACGCGCCATTTGCTGTTGTGACTTTAACTGCAATTCGGCAAAGCGGGATTGCTTGTTCAGCATTTGTTCAACCTGTCTGCGATGCATTTCCTCGTGATAGAGATTGATCGCTTCGGTCAGCGTATTGGCGCGGTTGTTAAAGAGATAGGAGAGCAATAGCTCCAAAATGTCAGGATCGCGGTAATCGGGGGAGATGATCTGCTTTTCATACTCCTGACGATGCAGTTCGGTCAGCTCAGCCATTGCGTTGATAGTTGCAAATTGCTCGTCTCGTATTTGATCGATTTCTTTATAGATATCCGCGATTCGCTCATCCTCTTCCTTTTCCTGCCGTGCTAATATGGCGCGTCGATCGTCTTCCTGAGAAAGCCAGAGATTGTAGTCCCAAAGTTCTTTTTCATATTTTTGTCTTTTAGAAGATGAAAGGGCGCTCAGTCCGGTCGGCTTTTGCGGTGCAGATCGAGTGGGAAGATAAAACTGCTTTCTTTTGGCAAGCGCCTTGAGTCCCTCGATCTTTGTGTCGCGTTTCTTGTTTTCGGCTCTCATCTGATCGAATAACCGGTTCATGCGGAGCAAATTATTGATATAGATCATCAGATCGGTCTTACAGATATAATTACCGTTATAACAGATCGATACGGGAAGATTATCGGCGCCTATTGTTTTGTCTGTTTGCATTTTGATTCCTTCGTTTCCGGGTAATAAAAAAGGCGTACGACTTCAAAAGCCGTACGCCCAAAAAACACGAAGCTCCGAAATCGTCGCCAAACAATTACAAACATATCAGTACAAGCCTATTTTAGCATAAAACTAAGTTAGAGTGTCTAATAGTAGAGCCGTGTTTTTTACAAAAGCAAAAAACACATCTAACATAGTAATGCGTTAAAATAGGCACACTTATACTGATACATATAAAATGCACTGATTATTCAGTTTGTAATTGTTGGCAACTTTATTCTACCATAACGTTCGATGGTGTGCAATCCAAAAATACGGGTATGAATTTAGGCAGAATGTACAAGTGGCAGAAAAAAGGCACTTCTCTTTGTGGGATTGCCACGCCCTAAAGGGCTCGCAATGACAGCGAGAGGTAACGGATGCTTAAAGCAAACAAAAAAAGCAGGCGAAAGCCTGCTTTTAAGGTTATTGCTTTGACATTCGATCACGCGGACGCGTTCAGACGCTTCGCCAGAGAAGACTTCGCTCTCGCGGCAGTGTTCTTGTGCAGAAGACCCTTCGCAACGGCCTGGTCGATTTTCTTAGTAGCAAGACGTACCGCCTCAGCCTTGTCATCAGCGTTTGTATCAACCGCAATGTATGCCTTCTTGATGTAGGTCTTGAGGGCAGACTTGAGGGCTTTGTTCTGGGCTGTTTTGGTTGCGATAACCTTAACGCGCTTCTTAGCTGATTTAATATTCGGCATTGTCCCACCTCCTTAAAGATTCGTTAAATAGTAATCTAAATTCAGCTTAACACGGCGCCGAACTTAGTTATACACGTTCTCACGTACAATCAATAATACCATTAATACGCGGAAAATGCAAGCGTTTTGTGGATTTTCTGCGGATTTTTTTGATGATAGTAGACGCGGATGATCTCAGCCACAACATCTTGTGGAGATCAGTCGCGGTTTCTCAGCCAGAAGTACCAGATCAGGCACAGAATCAGGATCACCGCCGCAACGCCGCGGTAGATCCAGCCGTAAACGCCGCTCTTGAGGTCGATGGGTGAGAGGGTGTTGATCAGCTCCCACACGCCTAAGAATACCATGAAGCCCGACAGGATGTACATGATGGGCATACGGTAGCGCTTAACAGCGGAGTAGATCAGGTACGCCGCGAGAAGGAACCAGACGACAGTATAGACGTATCCCATTATTTATCCCTCTTTTTGCGCTTGGACTTCGTGCGGGTCATGAACAGGATGAAGAGGTAGTACAGCACGATGAGAATGGTGCCGATGCGGTTGACGTAGCCCGGCACGACCGAGGTGGGGTAGAGCTCGTAGATCAGGTAGGAAAAGATCTGCCACGCGCCCTGAAAGATCAGATAGAACGCCATCGGGCGCAGCAGGGTGATCTTGCGGAAATACGGCGTGAGCATGATGATAGCCGCGATAAAGCAGATGACGGCTGTCACTATAGCGAGGATCATGGTTATCAACTCCATGTATACATATTATATATAGTATAGAGTGTTTGTCGGAAAATGTCAACTTACGGATAATTAGGAATCAGGAATGAGGAATTATGAAAAAAGTTTTGTTATGGAATCAAGAGGAAGGTTTTGACAAATAAACGCAATCAAATATTGGGAGGAACAAAGTTGATTGAGGAAAATACAGAAATTGGGAGCTTTACAAAAAATTCACAAATAAAATATTGACTTTTTCTGATTTTGGGTTATACTATGTATTGTAAGTTAGCACTCGACCATCGAGAGTGCTAAACAACAAAGAAAGCGCTCCGAAAGCTTTTGCAAAGGAGGCGACGGTATGGGGCTCGCTTTACGAAAAGAGAAGATACTGTCCGCCGTTGTGGAAAGCTACATCCGTTCGGGTGAGCCGATCGGCTCCAAGGCGCTTTTGGAAGAGACCGATCTGAATGTTTCTTCTGCGACTGTCCGCAACGAGCTGAAAGCGCTGGACGACGAGGGATACCTTCGTCAGCCGCACACCTCGGCGGGACGCGTGCCGACAAAGAAGGGCTATCGCTACTACATCGACAACCTGATGAAGCCCGCGATCCTGCCCGAACGGCTGCGTGAGAGCATGGAGCGCAATATCCGCTCCGCTGGCGGCAATCCCGAAAGTATTCTGACGCGGACGGCTTCGGTGCTGTCCCAGCTGACAAAAGCCGCGGCTGCTGCGACGACGCCTTCATCGGATGACGCGAGAGTTCACCGAATACGCTTCGTATCGACGGGACGGCACACCTCGATGGCGGTGCTGGTCGCCTCGAACGGCATGGTGAAGTCAAGGCTGTTCCGATGCGAATTCGTTTTGACGCCGCAGCTGCTGAGCATGTTTGACAAGGCGGTGAACGAGGCATTCACGGGCGTGAAGCTCATGGACGTCACACAGGGCTTTTTGCAGACGGCGGCTTCGGGAATGGGCGAGCTGACGCTCTTTATCCCTGACGTGTTGGTGGCGATCTATGAGGCGGTGCAGGACGCGCTGCAGATCAACGTCACTGTAGCGGGTCAGACCAATCTGCTGTTCTCGGACAGCTACGATTTTGACAGCGCCCGCAACACCATCCGCTTTCTATCCGATACGAAAAGTATCTCGGGGCTGCTGAACAACAGCCGCACCCATATGATATATCTCGGCGAGGAAAGTAAGATCCCCGAGCTGAGAAACAGCGCGGTCGTCTCCGCCCGCTATGAGATCGGCGGCGAGAACGCCGGCGCGGTAGCGGTGATAGCACCGCTGAGGATCGACTACAGAACCATTATGAGCGAGGTCATCTACGCGGCGGGCTGTGTATCCCGCGCGATAGGCGATCTGCTGTAAGGAGTGATAGAGATGAAAAAAGAAAAGAAAAAGCCCGAGGCTGAGGAAACCGAAAAGGTGAACGAACCCGAGGAAACTGCGGAAGCCGTCGAGGAAAAGAAAGAGCCGACGGCGGAAGAAAAGCTACAGGATGAGCTGAAAGCCGAAAAGGAAAAGTACATCCGGCTTTATGCGGAGTACGACAATTACCGCAAGCGTACCTCTGCGGAAAAGCTCCAGATATATGACGACGCGACCGCGCACGCGGTCAAAGAGCTCCTGCCGCTGGCGGACAGCCTGACCAACGCTCTCGCCCAGTTCGAGGGCAAGGACGTCCCCGAGGAATTCAGCAAGGGCATTGAGCTGATCGCCCAACAGCTGAAGCAGAGCTTCGAAAAGCTGAAGGTCGAAGCCTTCTGCGAGGTGGGCGACACCTTTGACCCCGAGCTGCACAACGCGGTCTCCATGACCGAGGATGACAGCCTGCCCGAGAATTCGATCTCGGCGGTCTATCAGAAGGGCTACAGGATCGGCGACAAGATCATCCGCCACGCGATGGTGGTAGTAGCGAACGCCTGACGGCGTTCTGAAAGAAAAAAGAATAATGAATAAAGAATAGAGAATAAAAAAGGGAAAACCTGATGGTTTTTGAATTGAAATGCTGATGCTGTGGATATCAAAGCATTTCTCTCTGTTCTGAATTCATCATTGATATAAATACCGCCGCAGGCGGTCACCAAAATTATTATTAAGTATTCTCTATTCTTTATTATTTTAATCCGGAGGTATTATTATGGCAAAAACAATCGGTATTGACTTAGGTACAACAAACTCTTGTGTAGCAGTTATCGAGGGCGGCGAGCCCGTCGTTATCGCAAACGCCGAAGGCGCGAGAACAACCCCTTCCGTCGTCGCGTTCTCTAAGACCGGCGAGCGTCTGGTAGGTCAGGTCGCGAAGCGTCAGGCGATCACCAACCCCGACCGCACCGTTTCCTCTATCAAGAGAGAGATGGGCTCCAACTACAAGGTAAACATCGACAACAAGGCTTACACCCCGCAGGAGATCTCCGCGATGGTGCTCCAGAAGCTGAAGGCTGACGCGGAAGCGTACCTCGGCGAAAAGGTCAACTCCGCTGTTATCACCGTTCCCGCCTACTTCACCGACGCACAGCGTCAGGCGACCAAGGACGCGGGCAAGATCGCGGGTCTCGAGGTAAAGCGTATCATCAACGAGCCTACCGCCGCGGCTCTGTCCTACGGCATGGATAAGGAAAACGACCAGAAGGTCATGGTATATGACCTCGGCGGCGGTACCTTCGACGTTTCCATCATCGAGATCGGCGACGGCGTACAGGAAGTTTTAGCTACCGCGGGCAACAACCGCCTGGGCGGCGACGACTTCGACCAGCGTATCATCGACTGGATGGTACAGTCCTTCAAGACCGAGACAGGCGTCGATCTGTCCGGCGACAAGATGGCGATGCAGAGATTAAAAGAGGCTGCCGAGAAGTCCAAGATCGAGCTTTCCGGCGTGACCACCTCCAACATCAACCTGCCCTTCATCACCGCTGACGCAACCGGCCCCAAGCACCTTGACCTCACTTTGACCAGAGCGAAGTTCAACGAGCTGACCGCTGATCTGGTCGAAAAGACCATGGGTCCCGTGCGTACCGCTCTGTCCGACTCCGGTCTGTCCATCGGCGAGATCAACAAGGTCCTGATGGTCGGCGGTTCTTCCAGAATCCCCGCTGTTCAGGACGCTGTCAAGGCGCTGATCGGCAAAGAGCCGTTCAAGGGCATCAACCCCGACGAGTGCGTCGCGATCGGCGCGGCGATCCAGGCGGGCGTTCTCGGCGGCGAGGTCGACGGTCTCCTGCTTCTTGACGTCACTCCGCTGTCCCTTGGCGTTGAGACCATGGGCGGTATCATGACCAAGATCATCGACAGAAATACCACCATCCCGACCAAGAAGAGCCAGATCTTCTCCACCGCGGCTGACAACCAGACGCAGGTCGAGATCAACATTTTACAGGGTGAGCGTGAGTTCGCCCGCGACAACAAGCAGCTCGGTCTGTTCGCACTGACCGGTATCGCTCCGGCTCCCCGCGGTATCCCGCAGATCGAAGTCACCTTCGATATCGACGCGAACGGTATCGTCAACGTATCCGCGAAGGATCTCGGCACCGGCGCTCAGCAGCAGATCACGATCAGTAACACCTCCAACATGTCTAAGGACGACATCGACAAGGCTGTCAAGGAAGCTGAGCAGTATGCCGCTGAGGATAAGAAGCGCAGAGAAGAGGTCGACAACAAGAACGAGGCTGAGCAGGTCGCTTATCAGGCTGAAAAGCTGATCAACGATAACGGCGACAAGATCGCTCAGGAGGATAAGGATACCCTCAACACCAAGATCGCGGCTGTCAAGGACGCTATCGCTAAGAACGACAGCGAGCTGATCAAGGGCGCGAAGGACGACCTGATGAAGAGCCTGCAGGATATCGGCGCGAAGATGTACCAGCAGAACGCTGCCGCTCAGCAGGCGGCAGGCGCACAGCCCGACCCGACTCAGGGCGCTGCTCCGAATAACGACGGCAACGTTTACGACGCTGATTATAAGGACGTCGACTGATTCGGAGAACGGATAACAGTGAAGGGCGGGCGCTGCCCGCACCCGATTCCTGTTTCGATTTCTCTTTACGATTCACGTAAACTATGATATGATATACGGGCGGGTAAGGCTTGTGCACTACCCGCCCGCATAGTGCATTTTTAAGTGGGTGAAACCATGGCAGATAAACGAGATTATTATGAGGTCTTAGGCGTCAACAAGGGCGCTTCGGACGATGAAATAAAGAAAGCCTACCGTCAGGCGGCGAAGAAGTACCATCCCGACCTGCACCCCGGCGACAAAGAAGCCGAGGAAAAGTTCAAAGAGGTCAACGAGGCCTATGAGGTGCTTTCCGACAGCGAGAAAAAAGCGCGTTATGACCAGTTCGGTCATGCGGGCGTAGACCCGAACTTCGGCGCGGGCGGAGCAGGCTCGCCGTTCGGTCAGGATATCGACCTCGGCGACATCTTCTCGAGCTTCTTCGGCGGCTTCGGAAGACGAAACGCGAATCCAAACGCTCCGAGACGCGGCTCCGATATCGAGACCCAGCTGTACATCAGCTTTGAGGAAGCGGCAAAGGGCTGTAAGAAAACCGTACAGTATCAGGCGGTATCTACCTGTAAGGACTGTAACGGCACCGGCGCGCAGAAGGGTACGTCTCCCAAGACCTGTACCGCCTGCGGCGGCAGAGGTCAGGTGACGATCAACCAGCGCACTCCCTTCGGTACGGTGCAGACCTCCCGTCCCTGCGACGCGTGCAAGGGCAGGGGCAAGATCGTCGATACCCCGTGCCATACCTGTAACGGGCGCGGTCAGGTGCGCCGCAAGAAAAGTGTGGAGATCAACATTCCCGCCGGTATCAACGACGAGCAGGTGCTCAACGTTTCGGGTCACGGCAACTCAGGGTTGAACGGCGGTCCCGCGGGCGATCTGCATGTCTATATCGGTATCCGTCCCCACCCGATCTTTGAGCGCAGGGGCGACGACGTATGGTGCGACCTGCCAATCACATTCGCGCAGGCGGCGCTGGGCGCAACCGTTACCGTGCCTACCTTGGACGGCAAGGCAAGCTACGATATCCATGAGGGCACCCAGCCGGGCGACGTATTCAAGCTCAAGGGCAAAGGCGTCCAGCACCTCGGCGGCAGAGGCCGCGGCGACCAGTTCGTCAGGGTCGTCATCGAGGTGCCGAAGAACCTCAGCGGCAAGCAAAAGGAGCTGATCCGCGAGCTTGACGCCGCAACGGGCGATAAGAATTATCAGAAGCGTAAAGGCTTCATGGATAAACTGAAAGATTTATTTGAATAAACCGAAAAAACGGAACTGTCTTACATTCAGCGTCAGACAGCTCCGTTTTTTGTTCTAACAGCAAAAACAGCCGTTGACTTTTTTCTGTATAAGGTGTACACTATTATCAGAACACATTTGTGAAAGTTTCACAAAATATATTTTGTCCGCTTTTAGCTGAAAGAAAGCAGGTGAGTAAGCTGCAAAAGGACGAGAGTAAAGGCATTGTTTTAGGGATCATCGGCGCTCTGTGCATCGTGGCGGGTTTTGTGCTGACGATTCTCGGCGATAAGATATTCAATAACTTTTATGAACAGGTCGACTATTATTATCAGCACGGAACTATGGATTCCTTCGGCGTAAATGTAAGATACTTTGGCTTCGGTATTATTGCGCTCGGCGGTATTCTGATCTTTACCAGTATCTATTTCGGCGTGAAAGCAAGAAAGGAATTCTCCGGTAAGCTGCACAAGCAGGATTATCAAGAGGTTGACAGTGTGATCACCCAGCTTGCGGGCAACAAGACGATCTTTGACGTCTTTCACAGTCAGGACGGCACCAGAACATTCAGCTTTTACCGCAATAAAACCTGTATCCTGAAAGCGGGCGGCGAGGTGTATCACGGCAAGATGGAGCCGCTGACATGGAAAGAGGGTCATCCGACACTTTGGAAGATCGCGCTCGACATCAACGGCAACGAGATGGATTATGAGGTCAGCAAGGTCGAGGGCAACATCCTGATCAAGGGAGACCATACCGAGAAGGTATTTTACAGAGAATGAGGGGCTGAAATTTCAGCCTCTTTTCTTTTGTCCCTTCGTCAGGAAACTCTTGATAAAATCCCGCGGATGTGCTACATTATATAAGGTAAAAGAATCCGAACCCCAATCGGTTTTTGGTGGCATATTTGCGCCTGCTCTTTGTTGAAATCCTCGCGAACCCGGCAGGGTTCGCTGTGGTTTTGCCGCGATCAGACCCAAATCTGCTCGCCAAAAACTGCTTCGCACCGAGAAAGAGATAATTTTCGAGGATTTTTCGGTGCAGAGGAGGAGTAACCCTCGACGGGT
>JAFTGL010000012.1 GCA_017457955.1 Ruminococcus sp. | reverse complement strand
GGCAGAGCCGATTGGGAAATGGTCATTCCTGCCTGCATTCATTGGGTTTTGGCTGGGCATAGGCTTTTTGCTCTTGCTGGATCATGTTATTCCTCATCTGCACATTAATGAAGAAAAAGCAGAAGGTCCGAAGAGCAAGCTCGCACGAACAACCATGATGCTGCTCGCGGTCACGCTGCACAATATCCCTGAGGGCATGGCGGTCGGCGTTGTGTATGCGGGGCTTCTTTCCGGCTCCGCCGAGCTCAGCGCAGGCGGCGCATTGGCGCTGTCGATCGGTATCGCGATACAGAACTTTCCTGAGGGAGCGATCATCTCTATGCCGCTCCATGCTCAGGGACAATCAAAAGGAAAAGCCTTTTTGAACGGAATACTGTCGGGCGCGGTAGAACCGGTCTTCGGGGCGTTGACAGTATTGTTCGCGGGATTGATCGTTCCCGCAATGCCGTACCTGCTGTCATTTGCCGCCGGCGCGATGATGTATGTGGTAGTAGAAGAACTGATCCCCGAGATGGCGCAGGGCGAACATTCTCATATCGGTGTGTTGCTCTTTGCGGTGGGTTTCACCGTGATGATGGCGCTGGATGTTGCGCTGGGATAACAGACGAGTGATTGAAGGATTCTATGTTATAACATAGAAAGCATTTCTTTCGACACTGTTTTTCCGAAACGGATCGCTGCAGCGGCTAACTGGTCTCGGTTCAACCGCAATCAAAAAATGAAGTCAAATAAAGAAGTAAAGCGATGTTGTTATTATTCTCGATTCTCGGTCTGTGCGGCGATCTGCTCTGCTGCCCGGGATGATCCTGTTTCTCATCTTTTGGGTGATCCATCATATCGCGCATATCTGTGCTTTTGCAAAGGAGCTGACGCCCTATCCGAAGTGGTGCCGGATCTTCTGTCCTGCGTTCGGGATGGCTCTGACGGTGCTGCTCAAATTTCTGCCGGAATCTCCGCTCAGAAACGCGCTGACCGCCGCGTGGATCAGCATCGGCAACCTTTGGATGTTCATTGGCTTGCTGGTGTTGTCAAAAGAAGAGTCGCGCCGATTCGTGCTGAGTAAATAATACCAAAGGTTCAGGAAGTCAGTATACGCCCTCTTTTCTCCATCGTTTCCGATTCCGTTTGCGGTCATCGTTGCGGTCAAAAATATCCTCCCCTTCACGGCTCAATTCGAGCCAGAAGAGGAGGATTTATAGTTCTGTAAATTAGCTTAGTCAAACACGGCCGTCAAGTAATCGTTAATACCGTTCACGTCGATTATTAGTTATTCAATTATTACTATTTTCTTCAGTACACGGTCTTTAGGTAACGCCCCGCTTTCCTAAAAATCATAAAGCTGACTACACTTCTTTTGCATCTCGTTCACAAAATAACGTTCTGTTCTTCGACCGGAACGTATTGGTTTTCGGCATAGAAACATTATTATCCATAATAACACCTCCTGTCGCTCATTATCCGCAATTCAATTGTACGTCAATATGTGTAGTGGCATTGTATTCGCGATTTGATAAAAGAAGAAACCTGCCGATTTAATTCGACAGGTTTCGGTGTTGGCGTAGAGTGAGGGATTTGAACCCTCGGTACCAGAAAGGTACACAGCATTTCCAGTGCTGCTCCTTCGGCCACTCGGACAACTCTACGTGTGGTCAAATTGAAAGGTGATTTTCAATTGCTCAACTATTATATACAATTCTGTAAGAAAAATCAAGTCTTTTTTTAAAAATGTTTATCTTTAAATATTTCTGAAAGTTGCATAGTTTTATGCAACTTTTTTGTTATGCGCCTATAAGTAGGAGGAGTTTCTATTTGAATGGAGGGATGAAGATATGAGTATTGCAAGTGAGATCACACGAATAACCAATAATATCGCTACAGCACCCATACAGCAGAGATGGGTATACGAAAGCGGACGCGCTTTCTTGGGATAGCAGACAGCTTTCGGAAGCAGAAAGAGCGCCTAAAAGTCACAGGTTGTTAACAATTCGCTTACATTTCGGTTACATATCGCCAGTTCGACATACAAAAATTGCCTTTGGGTTTTGTTTGTTTTGTATAAGGCTTTGTAGTTTTGCACAAAAACATTTTTAATAATAAGTGAAAATCGCACAAATACTTCCGCTTTTTCAGAAAAAAGGTACCGCAGTCGTTGTTTGATGTTAAAAATTCTTGTTGATTTTTAACAATTTTTATTCTATAATCAATATGAGATTATTATAGTTTAGTGTAGCCTGTCGTAAGACTGTCTGCATATGTATGCTAATGAATAATATTTATGGTGAGCGGCATGGAAGATAAGACTGTATTAGAACTTCAACAGGAACTGAAAAAACTGAAGAAAGCGCAGGCGCGTATCAAGCGTAAATTCACGTTTTTACTCAGCATCATCGCGATGCTGGTGCTGATCACGGCTACCCTTGCGTGGTTTACGCTGTCTAACTTTGCGTCTGTCAATGAAATCAACCTCAAGATTTCTACTGCTCCGGAATTGTATCTCGATATCGAGAACCGCGGTACCGACGTCACCCAGTGGAAAAAGGTTCTTACCAACGATATGATCAACCAGTACCTCTCCTCTGTTAACGGTACAAGGATCGCCGACCAGCGGCTCGATCCTGTTACGACATCCAACGGTATCTCCTTCCAGAGCCAGAGTGGCGCCGCCCGCACCGCGAATGAGTCGTCCTCTTTCCTGGAATTCAAGGTTTGGTTCATTGCCACTACCGATATGTACGTCCATCTGTCGGGTCAGACGGTACAGGTAGAGGGTAACAATGCTACCTCCGCCGTCACCACTACCGAGACAGGTTCAAAGGCGGATATCGTCCGCGCCGTCCGCGTTTCCTATGAAGACAGCGGTTCCGCCGCGATCTGGGAGCCCAACAGAGGAACGCCCGTCAACGGACAGACCACCTTTGACGTAGGACAGAGCTTCGGCTCCGACTCCCGCCTCTTCCATCTCGACAAGCTCACCCCCAAGCAGATCACCGTCCGTATCTGGGCGGAAGGTAACGACCCCGAGTGCGACAACGATGTTCAAGACTCTGAGCTTACGGTCCAAATGCTCTTCGGCGGCGCCGACGAAAACGGCAATTCGTTTGAATGAGCTTGAAAATCGGTTAAATGTTACCCCAAATAGCTTTGATTTAAACAGGCGCACGCGCTTGATTAAATAGTAAAACTGTCCTCGTGTTTGGGACGAAAATATTTTAAGGAGGAATTCTCATGACAAACACAAAGTTTAGAAAGAGAGCGTTACTCTCTTCCGTTGCGATGCTCCTCGTAGCTCTCGTAGCTCTTGGTTCCGCGACATTCGCATGGTTCACCGCTAACCCCAACGCAGAAGCTCACGGTATCTCCATGAAGACCACCGCTGCTGCCGGTCTGGTCATCCGTACCGACACTGACACTACCTGGTCTCACAGCGCTGCGCTGAACAAGGACGGCGCCACCTTCAATGCGACTCCTGTATCTCAGGATCAGTCCGCTCCAGCTAACTTCTGGACCGTTATCGCGTCCGCTGCTGACGCTTATGGCGCAAAGTCCGGCGAATCCATGACCGCTGGCGTTGCAGGCACCGACTTCTACACTGAGAAGATCTACTGCCGTCTGTCCGACGGTTCCAACGCTGATCAAAACTCTAGCAAGAAGGTTTATGTCAAGGGCGTTACCATCACCGCCGCTGCTAACGCTACCATGCAGAACTGCATGCGCGTTGCGATTGCCGGCCCCAACGGTCTGCTCGGCACCTATGCACTGTCCACCGCAGGCGCGAACGGCACTCTGACCACTGCTGGTCAGACCGCAGGCTCCTTCAGCCCTGCTCTGGCTGCTACCGCTACCAACCTGAACGTTGACACCGGCCTGACCGCTCTGTCCGCTACCGGTTCCGATCTCACCAAGTACATCACCGTTTACGTTTACCTCGATGGTCAGGATTCTGACTGCTACTCCGATAAGGTTGGTACCGTCAACGCTTCCGAGATCATCTCCGGGGTACAGGTTGACCTGACTCTGGCTTAATCATTTCCGATCAACGGAACGGTTAACACATTCTTTACTTAATATTATCAGCAATATTAACGTATAAGAGATTTCTCTTTTAAATAAATGATCCGGCGGCGCGGGTGGTAAACACACGCCCGCGCCGCGTAAGACCTTATTCGCGAGGATATCGCTCGATGAGGATCATTTATCACACTTTTGCCTCCTGCAGGTCTGACAAGGAGGCGGGGAAGTAAAGCGAAGTAAGAATATGGGATATGAAACGGTATTTCCGCTGCTTATCTCTTCATTCTGAGCTTTTCCCTCAGTAGTCAGTCCACACGCCTCTCGCTCCCGCTGAGCAGAGGTCAAAACGTTTTGAACTATGCGAAAATGGAGTGTAGGGGCGGAACGGCAGTTTCGCCCATCACGCCCCTATGATTCCGTACTCGCCCGATAGCCCTGATCTGTGTATACCTTACGGTATATAGAGATTAAGGTTATGAATATTATGGGAGAATCATATGAAAGAAACTGAAACCAAAACGCAGAATAAAATGCCTTCTAAGGGCTCCCGCATCATAAAAACGGTTTTGAATACTATCATCAATATACTGATTGTGATGGTATTGGTGACCTCGATTTTGATTGCGGTATTATCCCTGACCTCTAAGGCGAACAACGGCGTAGCGACCATCTTCGGCTACTCCTTCCACACGATCCAGACCCCTTCTATGGATGGAGGAAATCCTGATTTTGACGGCGGCGACTATAAGGTCGGTGATCTGGTCATCGGTAAGACCGACGGCGCCTCAGACCGTGATTACCAAGTCGGCGATATCATCTCTTACCGTACTGCAAGCGATGAAGGCGAAACGATGCTGATTTGCCATAGAATCGTTGATAAGACCGAGTATAACGGTGTTGCGGTTTATCAGACGCAGGGCGACGCGAACGATACGCCCGACCAGCTTGTGCCCGAGGATTATATCCATAATTATGATATCACCTCGCTGTGTTATGACGCCGATTATCACGGAAAAGTGCTCAGCGGATGGGGAAAACCCCTTGACTTTATCCGCGAGCCGCAGGGCTTCTTCTTTGCGGTACTTCTCCCGATGATTATCTTCTTTATGTATGAGATCATCCGCGTCGTTCTCAACGCGATGAATTACAAGAAGTCCAAGGCAAATGAAGAAAAAGAAAATGCCGAGAAGGAAAAACAAGAGGCTGTTGACGCGGCTGTAGCGGCTGCTCTGGCTGCGAAGGACTCCGACAAGAGCAGCGAAGCGCCTGCCGGCATAACCGCGGAGCAAATGGAACAGTTCAAGCAGTTTATGGAGTTCCAGAAAATGCAGAACGCAGCCAAAGAAGCGGATACAAAGCCCACAGATACCGAAGATTGATGCCGCAGGGGAGGGGCTTGCTCCTCCCGACAAGATCCCCATTGATACAGGGAAGAAGAATACACCGTAAAGGAGCTGTTGTAATTGAGCAGAAAACCTAAAAATACTGAAGAGCCTTTCTCTCCCGAACAGCTCGAACGATTGGAAACAAAAGGTGATAAAGAAGTACAGTTACAGCGCCAAAAAGAGGGTATTTTCCAACGCAACCGCGCAAAGCGCGACGCGAAAGATCTTGCCTCACAAGTCAGATGGAAACGCCGCGCCGGTGTGACCCTCGTTGTATTGGTGCTTGTTTTGCTGCTTATCTGGATCATGACATGGCTGCTGACGACGATCGGCGATCTGGTCATCACTGTTGACAGCGGAGCGGCTAAGAAAGGTATCTCGATCTCTCAGGATGCCGACGGCACCGATTTCGGCGAGAACGGCGGACCCTTCAAGATGAGCGCCAACATGGTCAACGAGGTCACCAACATCACTTACGATTGGCTGCCTGCTACTCTTGATTTAGAGGCAGACGGTTCCCATAACGGCAGGAATTACCTTGCTTATACTTTCTATCTGCACAACAACGGTAATGAGACAGTGAACTATCAAAGCGTGCTGCAAAGCGTCAAGGCGGCTAAGGACGCCGATGAAGCCTGCCGCGTGATGATCTACAAAAACGGCGAGCCTGAAGTATTCGCGAAAGAAAACAGAGGTCTGACCTCTGCGGATGGTTCTCCCGAACCGTATGAGCAGATCTTCAAGAAAGAAATTCCCGAGAATTACACGCCGCCCACAGCTCAAGAGATCGCGGCGGCTGCCGAACAGCCCCAGAACAAAGAGCTCGTTGCTCATACTGACGAAGAGATCGTGATCCAGCCCTTTGTCGACAGCAAGACTGTTTTCGATACCGAGTATGAAGGCTTGGAACCCGGTCAAACCGACAAGTACACCATCGTCATGTGGATCGAGGGCGAGGATCCCGAGTGCCTCGACGTCATCCGCGACGGCTACGTCAAGCTGATGTGGTTCTTCAACATCGCCGACGAAGAACTGTAACGAAGTAAAGTAAGCACTGATATAAATTAGCATCAAGGAGTAGAACAGTATGGATACTATCTTTAAATTCTTATTCGAGTTTCTAAAGCAGTTCTTCGGCTCTATCTTTAAGGGCGTTGTCGACGTTTTACAGGCATTCAATTTTAAAGCATATTACGATATCATTCAGAACTTTACCGGTCAGGGCGAGCTTGGCAAAGGCGTCGCGTGGGTCATCGCGATCGTTGCTATGCTGCTTCTCGCCGCGGTTTTCGGTCTGATCATCTTCTTCATCGTCAAGGGTATCATGAAGCTGACGAAGTTCAAGAAGAAGGCGAAGGATACAAACGATCTGGTCAACGAGGTCAACGCGCTGAACAAAGAGGTCATGCGCCTGAATCTTGAGAAGGATAAGATCCTCTCCATGAAGGTTTCTCAGATCGGTCTGAACCCGAACGAGATCTCCGAGCTGACCGGAGAAGAGCTTGAAGCCCTCAATGCCGAGGAAGAGGAAGAAGAGGCTACCGGCCGCTTCAACAAGCTGGTCACCATCGACGAAGAGTGGGCAGATTACGAGCCCGAGCCTTATGATTGGGATGTCACTCTTCCCGAGTTCGTTACCAACTTCCGCAACTTCGCTTGTTCGCGCATGCATTACTGGTATGAGATCAAGCTGCTTCGCTGCTTTGTCGCAGGCTTTGCATCCGGTCGTCTGACCATCCTGCAAGGTATTTCCGGTACCGGTAAAACTTCACTGCCTTACGCGTTTGGTAAATATGTCTGCAACCCCGCCGTGATCGCGTCTGTCCAGCCTTCCTGGCGTGACCGTACCGAGCTCTTCGGCTACTACAATGAATTTACCAAGAGATATAATGAGACTGAACTGCTCCGTGCGCTGTACGAAGCTTCCTATAACGAAAACGTTTACGTAGTTATCCTCGATGAGATGAACATCGCACGTGTTGAGTATTACTTCGCTGAGATGCTGTCCATCCTTGAAATGCCTGCGCATGATGAGTGGATTGTTGAGATCGTTGCCGCTCCGTGGCCGGATGACCCGAAGCACCTCGATCACGGTAAGCTGACCATCCCCGACAATATCTGGTATGTCGGCACCGCGAACAACGACGACTCCACCTTCGCTATCACCGATAAGGTTTATGACCGTGCGATGCCCATCGACATCAATACAAAGGGTAAGCCCTTCGATGCCCCCGATACGCCGCCCTGTCATATCAACTATAAGCACTTCACCAAGCTCCTCGAGGACGCTGTCAAGGCGAACCCGATCAGCGAGGAGAACCTCAAGAAGATCGAGATCCTCGACGACTATGTTATCGAGCATTTCCGCGTAGCTTTCGGTAACCGTGTTATGAAACAGATCAACTCCTTCGTACCCGCGTTTGTCGGCTGCGGCGGTACTGAGATCGACGGTATCGACTATGCGCTGTGCAAGAAGGTATTCCGTAAGTTTGAAGCGCTGAATATCTCTTACATCCGTGACGAGATCGACGGTCTGGTACAGCAGCTCGATCAGCTCTTCGGTCGTGAGAACATGAACGAGTGCAAAGAGTATGTCCGCATGCTCCAGAAGATGACTTGATAACTATATAAATTGTCATTGTGAGGCTCTATAGAGCCGCGACAATCTCAACTAATTATACATATCCCCAACCCATGAAAAGGAGTGAGCCCAATGCTTGATTACAGCAGATACTACAGAGCATATGCCGAAATGAAAGACACTCTCGACGGCGATTTCGCGCGCGAGTATCTTGTTTCTGCGATGGCAGACGGCGATAAGGGCAACGATGAACTCTCCGGTAACGCATATAACCGTGTTATTGACATGGAATGGGTCGAAATGATCGAGGGCAAGCTGCCCTACATCGAGAAAGCGATCGATGAACAGCGTAAGTTCATCGAGGAGCATAAAGAAGTCGACCGTATCGATAAGGTAAAGCAGGTTGGTAAGGATGCCGTTCAGCACCTGACCCAGCACGCGAACCTGATCATGGCGATCGAAGATGACGGCAGCGTTATCCCCGAACGTCTCCTGAACACCCACCGTGAAGACAGCTTCGCAACCTATGAGAACCGCTTCTTACATACACTGATTTTCAAGTGTATCGCTTTCGTTGAAGCGCGTTTCCGTGCGCTGCAGGACGCTCCTAACGATTCTGCCAGCCAGATGAAAATGCAGCGTGAACTGATGCTGAATAACCAGAAATTCGGCTTCAATGTTGAACATCACGCCGAGAGCCATGAGCGCAATAAGGTCGACAGAGACGAGGATCTTTCCAGCCTGACCGACTACGAGCGTATCGAACGTATCCGTATGAAGCTTGACGACTTCGTCGGCACGGATCTGATCAAATCGCTCAAGAACTGTATCGCGGTGAAATCGCCGATCAACAAGACCAACTGCATCAAGCAGGACCCCGCATTCAAGCAGTGCTATGATTTGTGGGTATTCATCGAAGGTTACCGCAAGACCGGTTATGTCCTTGAGAAAAACGTCTTTGAGGGTCAGATGCCCGAGGATGTTCAGAAGGACATTTACGACGTAATGGCTTTTCAGCATTTCGTCGCTACTATCAATACAAACCACGCATTAAAAGAAAAACTCCATGCTGAGTATCTTGCGGAAAACGAACGCCGTGCTGCCGAGGCTAATAAGCCTGAGGAAGAAATGGCGCGTTATATCGAAGATAAGATCTACGAAGCCCGCCGCGAAGAAATGGCTCTCCGATTGAAGGAAGTCCGTGAGCGCGAGGTCGTTATCTCCAAGCTGACTGCTGAGCTTGAACAGGCAAAAGAGCAGATCCGCATCCGTGATATCAAGATCAAAGAACTTGAGTCGATGATCGGCGCTCTGAAGAAAGAGCTTGAGCAGGTGCGAGAAGAACTCCGCCAGGCGCAGGTCCGCATCATGGATCTCGAGAAAGAGATCGAGCAGCTTAAGGCGTATATTGCCGAACTTGAAGCAAAGATCGCCGAGCTCGAAGCAAAGATCGCCGAACTCGAAGCACAGATCGCTGCACACCTTGCGACAATCGCCGCTCTCGAGAGCCGCATTGCAGAACTCGAGGCGCATATTGCTGAACTGAATACGCAAATCGAAGGCTTGAAGGCTCACATCGCCGAGTTAGACGCGGTTATTGCCGAGCAGAAGGAAACGATAGCCCAGCGTGACGCGACGATTTCCGAACAGCAGGGCGAGATCGGTAAGCTGAATACGCAGATCGGTACCTTGACCAATACCATCGGTAATTTGAGCGCAGAGAATTCCGATCTCAAGATGGAGATCGACGATAATAAGCGCACGATTGCCGAGCAGGCTGACGATATCGCCGCAAAGGCAGCTTCACTGTCTGCCGCAAACGACGCGAATGAAAAACTTACCGGCAAATATAATAATCTAAAAAACGATTATGATGAAGCCGTTGAAAAATACTCAAATTATCAGCGCGAGCTGGATACACTGCATAATACGATTTCCGATAAGGATGATGAAAAGAGAGAACTCGAGCATCAGATTCGCGTTCATCTTAATACGATCTCCGCGAAGGATGCGATCATTTCTACATTGAAAGATGAGAAGTCCGCTTTGAGCGAGAGGATCGACGGCGTTGACGCTGTTGAGGCTCAGGCAAAATCCGATATCATGGCAGCGCGCGAAAAGGTTGCTGAGATCGAGACTAAGAATGTTGCTTTGAATAACTCTTTGCGAACTCAGGTTGCCGCAATGACCTTCCGCGATAACGAGATCGCTGATCTGAAAGCACAGCTTGAAACCGCTCAGTTGACTAAGGATGCAGAGATCAAGGCGATCAGAGCAAAGTACGAGGAGCAGATTGAAAATCTGAAATCGCAGTATGAGGTCAAGATCGATTCGCTCGAAAATGAAAAGGTTGCTGCCTGCACCTTCTCGGATGATCAGAAGTACACGATCCGTCTTAACGCGGAGAAGAAAGCGATTCAAAAGGATTATGACGTAAAGCTTGCCGATGCGACAAAGAAAGCTCGTCAGTTTGTTAAGAAAGCCAGAGTGCTGGTGGATGATAAGCCTCAGGCTCTGCTGAATCTTCCCGAATCCAAGAAGTATAAGTAAATCGTAACTGATAATTTGATAAATCAATAACAGAAAGGAGCGATATTATGAAACAGAACCGTCATTCTCTGATGGCAAAAGGTATCATGGTATTGCTCTCTTTGCTGATTATCGTATTTATTATTACTTTTGCGTGGTTTACACCGCCTGAAGAGATTAACGAAGCTCACGGCGTCAGCATGAAGACATAGTCAGGTTCTGATTTTGAATACGCGATCGGCTTCAAAACGTCCCAGACCTTTGGCGAATATCTGGTCACTGATTTTACGAACAGTGAGGACTCCGAATGGGATATCGAGAATCTGAATGTTGACGGAAAGTATAAGGAAGACGGCACCACCCCTATCAGCTACAATCTTCTGTATGACTATACGCCTATCGATATTACGGGTGACGGCTATACGTTGATCCGTCCCGCTATGGATTACGGTAACTGGAAGATCAATACCGGCACCTATGACTACTCGATCGCAGAAGCGAACACCCAGTATATTTCGTTCGATTTGATCCTTCGCAGTAAGGCCGCAACCACCCTTTCACTCGGCCCGAATTCCTTTGCAATCGGCGCAAGTGAGGTTGAGGGAACTACAGAGAAACCCGACGGCTCCAAGTTGACCGGTAACAATGTAGAGCGAAAGTCGGATTACGGTAATTTTTCCCGTGACGCGATCGTCGGCGCGGTACGTGTAGCTTTCCTCGGATTTGACGATACGTTGGACGCTGACAGCTATTCCACCGGAACTCAAGATGATAAATTGAACCATACGCCGTCGTTGTTGTGGGTTCCGCGTCCCGATCTTTACCTCAATAATAACGGCAGCGATCTGAGCACTTCCGGTTGGTCGCTGAACACCGGCGTCACCTCCGGTCAGACCTTCAATTTGCAAAGTCAGGCGATGAATGATACTGCTTACAGCACCTATCGTCATCAGTATTATAATATTTATAATTTGAACAACCCTCAGGATACGGCGGATGTCGTTACAGATGAGAGCGATTATGTCCATATATCTTCTAAGGATACGGAAGGAAACGAGTACCATCTGAACGATACGGTTGAATTGATCCGTCTGGATAAGCCGAAGACTGTCCGTGAAAACAACGAAGAAGTCACTTATTATTACGGAAAGGTTCGCGTTCGTATCTGGGTGGAAGGCACAGATTCGGAATCCCGCCGAGCACTGTCAAAAGGTAAATTCAAGTTTAATTTTGACTTAACTACCAACTGATGAGTCCAAAGCGGATTCTGATAAGCAGCTTTACTGCTGAAACCGATTAATTGGAGCAAGATTTATGAGTAGAAATTCTAAGAAGAAAAAATCTACAAGTAAATATCGCGAGTTTAAAGTATCCCCGCTGATTACCGTAACGGCAGTTGTCGAGGCTTTGGTGCTTGTTGTCGTTTCTACCTTTGCGTGGTTCTATCTCAGCACCGATAAAGAGGTCAGCATCGGTACCGTTTCCGTAGACGCCGACTCCGGTCTGGATATCGACTTCAAATACGCAAAAGAAGAGGATTATATCAACATTTGGAACTATGTTGATAAAGAGTTCAAGTTTGAACCGGTCACTTCACTCGATGGCAGAAATGTCTATGTTCCTACCTCCGGCACATTCGAAAACACCAACACCTCCAACATGGTTTTCCGTGAGGGTACGGTCAACGATATCAACTCCAAGTATATCAATATCGATTTTGAATTAACAAATACGACCGATTATGATATGAAGGTCTATTTGAACAACAATTCTTATTTTAATGTAAAGCACGGCAACGATAAGGATGAGAGCCGCGCGCTTCGTCTGGCGTTTTATCCTAATGACGCCAGCACCGGCAAGGTCACCTCTCAGCTGATCGGCACCTCTTCCGACTATTCCGGTCAGGAGGACCAGGGCAGCTCCGCGAACAAGAAGACCGTATATTTCGATAACACGACGTGGACGAACGGTCAGGCTTCCAAGACATGGGATAAGGTATACGCCTATATCTGGAACAGCTCCAATAATAAAGAGTATGCAGCATGGCCGGGCGTCGAGATGTCCCAGACCAGCGGACCGATCTACTCGTGGTCATTCACCGATGACGGTACCGGCTACAATAAGATTATCTTCAACAGCGGCGTCGGTAACCAGACCGGTAACCTGACGTTGACAAACGGTAATGTATATACCGCTTCAGGCAGTAGTAATTCGTTTAGCCCTAATACGGTTTATTTTGTCAAGCCTGATAACTGGGAGCATGTTTATGTCCACGCATGGCGTGGTACGGACTCAAGTCCCCAGTATTATACCACATGGTCGAGCAGCGGCGATGTCAGCGGACTGGATGAAATGAAATCTGTCGGTTCCGGTATCTATTCCTATACCTATTCCGGTGAAGTTACCCGTATGCTGTTCACCAACGGTACCTACGGCGGAACCAACCAGACAGTAAACCTTACGCCCGTAAATGATAAGATATATTATGTCAACGGCACAAACGGCGGAAAATATGATGTTGGAACTTATTCAAAGAATTATTCAACCCCGATCACGAACAAGACCATCTATTTCTACAACTCCTTAGGTTGGAATATCCCATACGTTGACGCGACTATCGGTTCAACTTCTATCAGCTTGCCGATGACAACGCTGAACGGTAACGTTTATTATATCAACCTTCCCGAGATCTATAGCAGTATTTATTTCAAAAATAAAACCGGCGTGGATACTAACGGCAAAAATGTATACGGTGCTAGTACTTATTCCATCCCCGGAAACACTGATAGTATCACGCTGCAGGATGGATATGTCTATCGTCCGCTCGATTCAAAGGACGGCAGCGGACATTATAAGCTGAACGCCTTCCGCTATGCTGATTATACCTCTCAGAACGGCTACGCGGTCATCTCTCCCGGCGTATCCGCCGGTTTCCAGCGCACCTATACGCCGATCGTCAAGATCAATAATGATACAGGCGCCGCGGCGGAGGTTATTCCCGCGTTCTCCAACTCGATTGATAATTACATCTACGGTAACAAGGCAGGCGATAACGGCGCCAGCCAGACGGTGTTTGAGATAGGCGCAAAGCACATGATCTCTCTGTCCATGGTTATTTGGCTCGAGGGTACCGATCCTGCTTGCACCGCTGAAGCGTATGCCGGAAATAATATCGAGATGCGTCTTGAATTCGCGTCGTCCTACACTGATACTTCAGTTAATCCTCCGGAACAGCACAATGTCAACACCTATGGTTCCGAAACCTATAAGTATAAGTTCTATGACAAGACCCGTGAGGTTTGGACGTCCGACCGCCAGGCGACAGAGTCCGGCATCACCGTCGCTCCGGTTATGCAGCTGTATGACAACACTGTCGGCAGAGGTTATCTGATGAGCCCCGAGTCTTATGTGACGGTCGACGGTAAGCAAAAGGTCAGCTGCTGGTCGGTCGACGCGCCGCAGAATATCGCTCTGTGGGGTCATGATATCATCTTCCGTCGTGTTAACCCGTACGATGAGGATGAGGTCTGGAACTACTGGCACGCAGGACGCGTTGCCGGAGCAGAGGGCGATCCCGTTTATACCGATCGTAAAACGCCTGCAAGCTCTAATCAAACAGTATACAGTGTCGCACAGACCGGTACCGACACGATCAGCTTCACCGCTTTCGCCGACGGTTCTCCCACATATGATATGTTGAAGAATAATGGTAACGCGACAGAGGCGGCGAGCGCTTCGGTACCTGCCGTATCCTGCGGTGGCTTGTGGGGCAACCATAATGTCCGCACCTTGACTGCGGTTGATAACACGAAGTTCCATAGCTTAGGTAACGACCGGGGGTTGGTGACGATTTCTTATGAGTATCAGTACTCCGGCGGCGGCAAGACCCGTCCTGTCAAGATCGAGTATAAGTCGTCCGGTCCGTATGACGGCGTATTCTATTACTTCGTTGTACCGGATGCGATCTATACTTCTGTTGATCCGTTTAAGTATGACGCTCGTTCAAAGCCTTCCGGCTATACCAAGGGATTGTACTGCACTTATAAGAGATATTACGGTTATGATTCCAACTACGCGATCAACTCCGACCGCAATGACGAACTGCGTTATTCCAGTCAGAATTACGGAAAGAACATCCTGCCTACCGGCGATTATTTCCAGTTCAATGTGTCAACAGCAGGTAACGCAAGCGCGATACAGTGTTATTATGGCTCTGATCTGCTGTATGTTCAGACAACCAGTAAGACGAGTGATTACATGTTGTCCGGACAGGATAAGAACAGATTGCTTCAAGTACAGTATTTGACTGATAACAACAATTCTCAGTATTCTTATCTATACGCTGCGGATGACTCTTTGAAGAAAGATTCTACCGCACCCTCTGTATTCGTTTCGGTTGTTGCTAACAGTCTGGCATATACCAAGTATTGTGTACAGGGCGTCGAATGGAATAACCCGAACAATCATCATTACCGCACGGAGTATTATCCCATTACCAGTGTGAACGAAACAATCAAAGATCAGTTCAACAGCAACGATTACACCATGCGCCGCAGTCATCTGAACCAGAAGAATATGATCACGCTGGATCATATGTGGATTAAGTTGTTTGTTTCGATCAACAGCGGTTCTGCTCTACTTGATGGCAACAGTCCGAAGATCTATCTGTGGAACGGTGGAACCAACAACGGTTGGCCGGGACAGACCTTGACATATGATACAGAATACGGTGGCTATTATCGCTATTATATTGATTTCGATGTTCCGAAATATACGAACTTTAAGATTTCAAAGAACTCGGATTCCAATACGCAGTCCGGCGATTACGGAACACTTGATCCGGATTGCAGCTATAACGACTATCGCATAGACGGCACAGGTACTCCTTATTATCACGAAAACGTGGCTCAGTATAAAAACGCTGACAAAACTACGGTTGTAGCCGCTAATGATGGTTCTACTACGAATCCGCACTATTCTCCCAGAACCTAAAACAACAAACATAATCTCATAAAGAAAGGTGGTGCCGCAATTGAATAAGAACAGAAAGCGAAACAGCAAAAAGAACGCAGATCGCAGAACTCTGCCCTCTGTCCATGTTTTGATTGCGGTCATCGCCATTATCGAGTGTCTGGTACTGCTTTCGTTCACGACCTATAGCTGGATCGAGTCCAACTCCTCTCTGGTCATCATGAACGGTCCTCAGACAACGACCGTTGACGATACCGATCCCAACAATTATATCAACATCGACATTGCCGATACGCTGAATTACGAGATCAACCTCGATAACACTTCTCCCAACGCGGATCTGAATACCTTCTATCGTTTCACTGAGAATTTCCGCTACGGCAAGACGTCCTCTGCCGACGGTAAGACGTTCTATTTCCCGAAGCGCAACAATACCTACTCGGCCGCGTCTACCTACCGCAAGGGCGACACCACCGATTACAACACCTCTTATACCTACTTTGATTTCTATATCAAGAATACTGTCGGCAATCGCGATTTCTTCTTCTCCGATAAGACCGACGACGCAAAGAATGTTTTCACCTTAGAGGATACCGAGAACTACTTCGACGGCAAGACCTATACCGACGGCGGGCAGACCAAGAACAAGCTCGACGCGATCAAGAGCGCGATGCGCCTGTCTATCTCGACAGAAGCGGATAATCAGACTACCACTACCATCTACTCTCCGAACGGTTCGTCCTATTCGGCTCAGAACGGCTTGACGGATAACATCTCCGATAAGCTCAGTATCACGACCGAGAAGATCGAAGATTACGGTATCAACAAGAATAAAGATCTCAATGCGAACAGCCGAAAGAAGCTCTTCACCTCTACCAAGAGTTCTACAAAACGAATGAAGGTTTCTGTCCGCGTTTGGTTCGAGATCATGGATCCCGATTTCCAGAAGGCTTTTGGCTTCGGCACCAATCAAAGTAATTTCAATTCTGCTGACTTTAACGCGATCGCGGGAGTGGCGGTCAACGTCAATTTGACTTTCGCAAACAGCGCTAATAATTATGTACCCTTCTATTTCGATGATTACACCTTTGATACCGCGACTGCCAACACCGGTAACAATATGACGCTCGCTAACGCGAATAACAGTGCGTATAAGGTATGGTTCCATGTATGGAATCCCGACACCAATGCCTATTCTGATTATGAGATGGAGCGTGATACCTCTGTCACCTCCTCCGAATACACCCGCTGGGAGGCGCAGAACGTACCGCAGCTTGTTACCGATCATCTACAGGGAAGTATTACGACGGCTCATTTGAACGCAAGCTATTTCACCTATGGAACATCGGCGTCTGCGACCGGAAAGCGCTGGTATCTATACGCTCAGCCAGGTTCCAGCTCCGACTTCGTCTACAAGGCTTACAGCCAGACGACTGACGGCACGGATACTTATGGCGTCGGCGCGTGGGATATCCAGATGACGTTGGTACGCTTCAATGATATGGCTACCCGTGTTGTAACCTCCGGTTTCAATAACGAAAGCTCCAATTTTAAATATATGAATGCTGTGGCAAATGCCGGCGCAAATACCGGTAAGAACTACGTATTCGTCAACAATACCGATGCGGGCAATACCTACGCAAACAACTTTACCGCGGATGTTGCCAGAACGACCGCTGCGATGTATTATGATTCTGCTGAGGAAGTCTTTAAGGCGTATGTGCCTTCCACATGGGTCGCTGACAATGGCGCGCTGTACTTCAACTTCAGCATCAACGGCCAGTTCAGTCAGGCTCAGACGAACGCTCGGTACTTTGCACGTAATGCAACTGCTCATGCCGGCACCTATCAGTATACTGCTTTAGGCGTCCATGACAATTATGATATCAATTTGGCGTCCGGTCAGTCTGCTTATGCGCAGGGCGTCGGTACATGGAACGATATCGAAAAGATCAATTTCTCCACCGAACTGATCGACGCGTATCATAAGTCCGCGTACCGTTACTTCGTCAGCGTCGGCGGCAGCTATGGCCGCATGGAGAACACTGCGATCTCGTATCCGATGGTTCCCGACGCCGCCAACATGGTCTACAGCGCCTATATTCCGGCAGGATTAGGTTCATCATCTGCTGACCTCAGCTTCTGCCGTCACAACGGTGTGAACACGACGCTCGCTATGACAACGTATAACAACCCGAATGTCAGTTGGGCAGCGTCTACACGCGGTTCATCCGCTACCTACTATCCCGTCAACGAGTCTGCATCGACTTCGGACGGCTACTGGAACCTCTCCGTACTGGTCGATGGTACCTATGAGAACCTGATTTATGATACTCTGACAGACGCAGATGCTCTCGGCACCGGTAGCGCCAATACCGGCATGCTTGAGTATTCGCTCGACAGCGGTACGACATGGACGACGCTGATGGATCAGGGAAATACCGATATTAACCGTATCGATGCGTATCGTTGGTATGTGCCTTGCAATTACGGCACGGTGGTGCAATATCGCTGGACGCCGTATTACGGAGCTGATAAGCTCTTTGGTACCTACGATGACACCGCGTTCTACTTCACGCATGATACCGCAAACGGTATGTACTGTGTCGTTACCGAATCCGGTAATGAAATGACCTATAACTCGACTCCGGTCATCCGTCGTTCCGTAGCGCTTGCCGCAACAGGATTTGACGCGCAGATCGAACAGAGTATAGGGGAATCCGCCGAAGCGGAAGATATTTCAGCGGACGAAACTGACAGCCCTGTTACAGAGCCGGATATTGCCGGCGATGAGAATACCGGCTATGACGCAATATACGAAGAAACTTACGACGAAACAATGTATCAGCCGGAAGAAACATTTGATTGATGACTGGATTGATAATTGTTTACCTTAGTTTATCATTGTAAAAACAGGCTGAATATGATATAATAATATATCAGATCTTTTGACAGAATAAGCAGGAAAGGAGAGTTAAAATGGCGCATAATCGTAAGAATAACCATTATCATTACGCTGAAAAATTTGCCGACAAACGCCGTAAACAGTCTATGCTGTTTATGCCTAAGAAAACGGCGATTGTTGCCGCGCTGTTTCTCCTGATCTTCGGCATCGTATCGACGACCTTTTCCGCTTATATTTCCGATAATATCCACCCTGAGGAGAGGGAGCACTCCATCCTCGTCAATGTCCGCAACACAAAGGCGCAAAGAGATATCGCCCTCACCGGCGCGAATGCCGATCTGGCTTCTACAGGTGGCGACCTAACTGCTCCTGTATATTATGTCGATACTGAAGGATGGGGATCGGCTAATATGTATTTCTGGAAGTCAGACGGCTATACTCAAAATTCCGGTATGACCAAGATGACCGGAACAAAGATATACTATCGCAACAGCGGTTGGGGTGGATACGCCGGCTTTTTGATCAATAAAGCTGCAGACGACTGGACGAATAAAACCAGTGATATTACCGGTAATGTCAGTGCAGGTACTTACTTTAAAGGAACCAGTAATGTACAGTATACAAATACAGGAGATTTGAACTCAAAACTCAATGTGTATACAATGGTTTCCTATGACGGCGGAAACAGTTACCAGTATCTTGCAAACTCCAGCATCTATACTTCTGCATCATTGAGTGAGTTTAATTATGCAAATGCTAAATATGCGACAACCGCGCGATCCGGAAATACACAATCGAGTAATCCGTTTACGCATTATCCTGCCTACGGTTCGGAATACACGTTGACAGCGAATTGTCCGAACACTGTAGAATTCCGCGGTTTTTATAACACCAGTAATGAACATCCTTCTTCTACAGCTACAAAAACTAAGACAGAAACCGCATCAAAATTAAATAACGGCGAATATAACTGGTATGCTTACTATGTGGTGCCTTATGTCAATGCTACGGCGATTGCTCCTTCATACATAGCCACTTCCTCATCAAATCCATCGATTTCTTATACCGGTGATGGTCAGTATGCATGGGCTACGATCACTGCAAATAGTATTACCGGCTATACTTTCAGTAATTGGACTTACAATACTGGTACTCAGACCTATGCTTCCGGCTACAGCAGTACCAAATCACCGACAAAAGTTAGAACGACTGCTAATTGTACAGCCACAGCAAACTATACGATCAATCCGCCTACAGCGGTTTCGATTTCCAATAAGCAAACCACGGTTGGAACCTCTGTTGATTTGAACCCGTCCGTTACGATTGCGGCATCCGGTGCGACTGCTGTCAACACTTATACCATCAGTCCGTCGAGCGGTGCTTCGGTTACTTCCACGGGCGTATTCAGCGCCGCGAAGCCCGGCGTCTATACCGTTACCTTGTCCTCTAAAGCAAGAAAGACATCTGGTAGCAATTCGATCACTTCCGCTACTGCAAAAACCGGCACTGCCACTGTTACGGTACTTCCCACGAAGCCTCAGTGGACGCTGACGATGTCCGGCTTTGATCCGAATGAAAATTTGAACAACGGTCACGAGTACGGCTTTGATTCTGAGAATCCCTATGTGGTGACACTCGGCTCGGACTTCAGCTTTACCGCTTCGATCAACACCCCGCCGAACGACAGCAACTATGTCTATACATGGTATAACGCGAACGACGAGGTGCTGGATAGCGTTACGTCTACAGGATCTTCCGAAACTACCAAGATCACTTTCGGCGCGCAGACCGCTTCCGAGGCTACGACGGCAGACATCGTTCTTCCGGTCTACGTCAAGGTGACCTATACAGGAACAGACGGCAATACGATTTACGCGACCGGCGATACTATCACCGTTTACTACAAAATCAAGAGCTTGATAAAGTCGTTCGAAATCCCTCAATTACAAAAGATCTATGGTAATCCGAACGATGCGAAAATGGATGTCGAGTACAACATCACAAACGCATCCGGTTATACTACGACGCTTTACGCTTCTTCCGATAACGTTAATTTCTATGAAGCCGCTTCTGCTGCCGGTTTCCTCGGCACGCAAATCGGTGCTTCTGCGGTCTATGAGATCGATCCGTCAGCCGACGACGGTCCGATGAGTAAGAACGGTCCCAAATACTTCTATGTAAACATGGGTAAGACCGGAGCCAACGCAAGGACGGATATCTTACATACGACCGTCGATGCGGATAATGCTGACGGCGCGCGCCAGATCTACTTCATCAACAATACCGGTCTTGATCTGTCCGATTACCGTGTGATGGCGTTCTTCGTGGATGATGAGGGTAATTCTTATTATCAGACTGCTCAGGATGTTTATAAGGGTATCACGGGTAAGCCGCAGAATACACGCTATCGTGTTACGGTCCCTGCCAATGCGACGCAGATTTCTTTCGGCTTTGCTAAATCAAGCCGCTATGCGGTTCCCTCATATACGAATAATAATTTCGATTACACGATGGGGAACAGCGAAACGGGTAAGGATAACGTCTACTTTATCGCGTATACACCCGATATGATAACGCTCGATGATGACCATAATACGATCAACGCAACCGCTAAGACCCTTGTGAGCGGCTACAGCGATACCGGTAATGACGCAAATCCTTTCTATACACTGACAACGTCTTATGTCGCGTTTGTAAGCGCCGATTAAACTTGATTGAAATAGTTTTACAGAACGGAGGTGATACCATTGAAAGCTGAAAACAAACAAAAGACTGCTGCGAAAGCAAGGGACAAAAAGCAGAATCGGGCGACACGTCGCGGCGTTGTACTGATTTCTGTTTTAGCCGTAATGATTTTGATCGTCAATATTATTACCGCCAGCTTCTCATGGTTCGCCCCGAATTCAGTAACCGGCGCGGGCATGGAGTATAAGAAAACGACTTATAACCGCTCGGAGCAGTGCACCTTTTCCACCTTTGAAGGAAGTAAGCTTACTTCTGAACAGGCATCTCAACAGGAAGGTTTTTACGCTGATCAGATAGTGTATACCGTAGAGAGAGATTACCTGGAAGTCGGAGCAGGTGAAACCGCGTATTTCCGTACCTCGATCACCAACGCTGACGAGAATTATCCCTCTGATGTTTCGCTGTATTTTGCTTCATTCGGAGAGAGCGGCTCTAACTTGACCATAGCTGAGACCAGCCCCTCTAATACGGTTCGTACGGTATCGGGTCAGCAGACCGACTTTTGCCTGACGCGCAACGCTTTTGTCAAGCGTAAGGACGTCAATGACGTCGATGGTCCCGGTTTGCTGCAGGTTGACTGGTTTGTTATCAACAACGGTAGTTCCGCCGTTACGATCAATCTTGCTCCTGAGAGCGATGGCGGAAGCTACGCGAATATGTATTTGATGTACAACTGATTTATATGCGGCGAGTTTCGGCTCGCCGCTTTTCTTTGACTTTGTTCTTGACGGATTATATTCTTATCAATTATAATAAGGATAGCACAAAACCATCCGATATTCCCGAGGAGTGATCTTATCGTATGAAACGAAAAACATCAGTGAGAAAGGTTTTCAGTGTTCTTTCTACGATTTTATTGGTCGCGGTGATCATCCTTGTCATTGTTATTTTTATCATGCGTCTTACAGGACATGTTCCTTCTGTGTTCGGCTTTACGATCTACCGCGTTCAGACGGACAGTATGGAGCCTACGCTGTTGGTCGGCGATGTTATCATTGATAAAAAGGTGGCGCCCGAGGATATCAAAAAGGGCGATATTGTTACCTACGATTCTCTCTCCGGCGATTTGGCGGGGCAGACGATCACCCACAGAGTTGTGACCGATCCTGAGAGCAGGAACGGTACCTATTATTATCAGACTCAGGGCGATAAGGTTGGAGCGGAGTTGGATCCGGTCATCAGCTATGACCAGATAGAAGGAAAATTTATCCGAAAAATCCCATGGCTGAATACGCTTTACTCTTTCTTCTTATCCCCATACGGATTGGTCACCTTTATCCTGATCATCCTTGTACTGTTTGGATATGAGATGATCCGGCTTGTGGTTGCTTATAAATCTTTTGATGATAAAGACGATGACTATTATGAGCCAAAGCCGAAGAAACCAAGTAAAAAGCGCAAAAAATAATAATATAAGGCTGCCGCTGATTCATTTTTATGCGGCAGCCTTTATTAGTATAAGCGCTTATTCATATACCTGCTCTGTGATGATGGTACCATCATTGTTGCGATAGATATATTTGATCTTGGGGCTATCAATCGCAACATTGCTTTGAAGCTCAGAGAGCATATATTGTATGGTTTCATTTTCGGGATCATACGAGGCGTCGAGTTTTTCTTTGATTTCCTCTACGTTATCGTATTGTACGTTATAGGTGTAATCATATACCAAAGCGTCCTTGTCATCATAAATGGTATATGTCATGTATTCGGTGGTAAAGTCATCTTTATCCATATCTGCGAAAACGAAGTCGACATACTCTTCAAGAGATGCGAACCGTTTTTCGGATGATGTTTCAGTAGTTGATGGAGCAATACTTTGAAAAGCGGTAGGGTCTGCGGTGTTTTCTAAGGCGCTGTTGGCAGAACAAGCTGCCAAAAAAGCGCAGATCGCAAGGATCAATATCGGTGCTATCATTTTTTTCATAATGCTGATTCCTTCTGATTATGTTTTATGAGTCTATTATATACATTCATTTCCAAACGTGTCAAGAGGAATCCCTTTCTCGTTATGTCAGATACACGATCAAAAGAAGCAATCTTTGAATCATGATCCCGTATAGCGGTTAAAATCCTTTCATAAATATTGCAATCCACCACAATTTGTGCTAAAATTTACATATAATGGCTACATATAGGGTTTTGAGAGCGACAGGAGGTGTCGGTATGCCGAAAGCCGATCACAGCGGTCATCGCGCGCGTATGAAGAAAAAGCTCGCGGAGCACGGTTTGGATGTGTTTGAACCGCATGAGGTCTTGGAGATTCTTTTGTACTACGCAATTCCTCAGCGCAACACAAACGATATCGCTAAAAATCTGATCGATCATTTCGGTTCGCTGTCGGCTGTATTCGACGCTTCTATGGAATCGCTGCAAAGCGCTGGATTGACCGAGCATCAGGCGATGCTGATCAAACTTATCCCCGGAGTATCCAGAGTGTATCTTTCGGATAAACACCGTAATCGTAATAAGGTGATTAATTCGAATAATATCGTCGATTATATCATAGATAGGTATATCGGTTATGAAGAGACCGAAAACGTCCTCTTACTGCTGTTGGATAAGAAGGGAAAAGAGGTTTATTGCGGTATGATCGCGCACGGTGATTTTGACTCCGCCGATATCTCGTTCCGAAATATCGTTTCATTGGCGCTCAACTACGGCGCGACCGCAGCTTTTCTCGCGCACAGCCATCCCAGCGGAGTGGCATTGCCTTCTCCGAATGATGTTTATGCAACCTTAGCGCTGAAGGACGCGCTCGGTTTGGTGGGTGTAACGTTGGTCGATCATTTTATTGTTGCCGACCATGATTGTGTTTCGTTAGCGGAATGCGGTCTGCTGGACAAAGAAAATGTGTTTAAATCAAAGGATAAAGAAGATGGATCACTTTAAACTTGTTTCTGAGTATCAGCCTACCGGCGACCAGCCTGCCGCGATCCAAACACTCGTCGACAGTATCAACGCGGGGCACAGGGAACAGACCCTTCTGGGCGTTACCGGTTCGGGCAAGACCTTCACTATGGCGAATATTATCGCGCAGGTGAATCGCCCGACCCTGATTTTAGCGCATAACAAAACCCTTGCCGCGCAATTGTGCTCCGAGTTCAAGGAGTTCTTTCCCGAGAACGCGGTCGAGTATTTTGTATCCTACTATGATTATTACCAGCCTGAGGCGTATATCCCTCAGAGCGATACCTATATCGAAAAGGATTCCGCGATCAATGATGAGATCGATAAGCTGCGTCACAGCGCGACTTTGGCACTGTCGGAGCGCCGTGACGTCATTATCGTCGCGTCGGTATCCTGTATTTATTCGCTGGGCGACCCGATCGACTACCGCAATATGGTGATCTCGCTGCGCCCGGGGATGGAGAAAAGCCGCGACGATCTGATCCGCAAGCTGATCGAACTGCAGTATGAGCGCAACGATATCAACTTTGTCCGCGATAAGTTCCGTGTGCGCGGCGATATCGTCGAGATTTTTCCCGCGGCGTCATCCGACCGTGTGATCCGCGTTGAGTTCTTCGGCGACGAGATCGACAGGATCACAGAGATCAATCCGCTGACAGGCGAGCTGATCGCGAACCTGCGCCATGCCGCGATCTATCCCGCGTCGCACTATATCGTCGACGGCGATAAGATGAGCCGCGCGATCGCGGAGCTGGAAAGAGAGCTGGAAGAACGGCTGAAATTTTTCCGTGAAAATGGAAAGCTCCTTGAAGCACAGCGCATTGAACAGCGTACCCACTATGATATAGAAATGCTGCAGGAGATCGGCATGTGCCCCGGCGTTGAAAACTACTCCCGCGTGTTGTCGGGCAGAGCGCCCGGATCAGCGCCGTTCACCTTGCTCGATTATTTCCCGAAGGATTTTTTGCTGTTTGTGGACGAGAGCCATGTGACACTGCCGCAGGTGCGCGGCATGTACGGCGGCGATCATGCCCGCAAAAAGAGCCTGATCGACTACGGCTTCCGTCTGCCGTCCGCCTACGATAACCGTCCTTTGAACTTTGACGAGTTCTATGAGCGGCTGAATCAGGCGGTGTTTGTCAGCGCGACTCCCGGCGATTTAGAGCTGGAGAAAAGCGCCGTGGTAGCGGAGCAGATCATACGACCGACAGGCTTGCTTGATCCCGAAATTTCCGTCAGACCGACTGAAGGACAATTGGATGACTTGATTTCCGAAATCAATACGCGCACCGAAAAGGGACAGCGCGTACTGGTGACGACTCTGACCAAAAAGATGGCAGAGGATTTAACGGAGTATCTCGAGAGCATGGATATCAAGGTGCGCTACATGCACCATGATATCGACACAGTCAAGCGCATGGAGATCGTGCGCGATCTGCGTCTGGGCAAATTCGACGTGTTGGTCGGTATCAACCTGCTTCGCGAAGGCTTGGATATCCCCGAGGTTTCTTTGGTAGCGATCCTTGACGCGGATAAAGAGGGCTTCTTGCGCTCTGAGCGTTCGCTGATCCAGACGGTAGGCCGCGCCGCGCGCAACGCCGACGGTACGGTCATCATGTACGCCGACAGCGTGACCGAGTCGATGAAGAATACGATCGTCGAGACCAACCGACGCCGCGGAATCCAGCAGAAGTACAACGAAGAGCACGGCATCACCCCGCAGACCATTATCAAGAAGGTCAACGACATCATTGAGATCTCGACCCATACCGACGAGGAAATGGAGCTTGTCGGCAGACTGTCGCGTGAACAGCGTCACGAAATGATCAAACAGCTGACCAAGGAAATGCAGGCGGCGTCGAAGCTGCTCGAATTTGAGCACGCGGCATTCCTGCGCGACCAGATCAAGAAGCTCAAAGGGTTGAAATAATAATTCTTTATTGGAATGAAATGAAACTTAGGTGAAGAAAATGGCAAAAGCAAGAAAGAAAGAACAATACAGTAATGATGATATCAAGGTTCTGAAGGGACCCGATCAGGTGCGCAAGCGCCCTGCGGTCATCTTCGGCTCCGACGGTATCGAGGGTTGTCAGCACAGCGTATTTGAGATACTCTCCAACTCTATCGACGAAGCGCGTGAGGGCTACGGTAAGGAGATCGTCCTGACCGCCTACAATGACGGCTCTATCGAGATCGAGGATCACGGACGCGGTATTCCTGTCGAATACAATAAGAACGAAGAAAAATATAACTGGGAGCTGTTGTTCTGCACCCTGTACGCCGGCGGCAAATACGATAACGAAAACGGCGGCAACTATGAGTTCTCGCTCGGTCTGAACGGTCTCGGACTTTGCGCGACCCAGTTCGCTTCCGAGTACATGGACGCCGAGATCAAGCGTGACCATAAAAAATACAGCCTGCATTTTGAAAAGGGCGAGAACATCGGCGGCTTGCAGACCGCCGAGTACAACGGCAGGGAGACAGGCTCCAAGATCCGCTGGAAGCCCGATCTGGAAGTATTCACTGACATCAAGATGGAGAAAGAATTTTTCACCGAGATGATCCGCCGTCAGGCGATCGTCAACCCCGGTGTGAAGTTCATCTTCCGTCAGCAGGCGGGACGTTCCTTTGAGGTCGAGGAATTCTACTATGAGAACGGTATCGCCGACCATGTCAGCGAGCTGATAGGAGAGGACGCCCTGACGACCGTCCAGAGCTGGAGCGGCGAGCGCATGTGCCGCGACCGCGACGATAAGGACGAGTATAAGTGCAAGATCAACGTCGCGCTGGCGTTCTCCAACAAGGTCAACCTAACCGAGTATTACCACAACTCGTCATGGCTGGAGCACGGCGGTTCTCCCGACAAAGCGGTGCGCAACGCCTTTGTCTATCAGATCGACAATTATCTGAAAGCACAGAATAAATACAACAAAAATGAAAGCAAGATCAAATACGACGATATCGCCGATTGTCTGGTGATCGTCATTTCCTCGTTCTCGTCGGTCACTTCCTACGCGAACCAGACGAAGCTCGCGATCACCAACAAGGGTATCCAGGACGCGATGACCGAATTCCTGCGTCATCAGTTGGAGGTCTATTTCATCGAGAATCCCCTCGAAGCGGAGAAGATCGGCAATCAGGTGCTGATCAACAAGCGTTCCCGCGAGGACGCCGAAAAGACCCGCGTCCGTATCAAAAACAACCTGACCGCGAAGATCGACATTACTTCGAAGATTGCAAAATTCACCGACTGCCGCAGTAAAAACGTAGACGAGCGCGAGTTGTTCATCGTAGAGGGTGACTCCGCAAAGGGCGCGTGTGTACAGGCACGTAATCCCGACTTTCAGGCGATCATGCCCATCCGCGGCAAGATATTGAACTGCTTGAAGGTCGACTACGACCGTATTTTCAAGAGCGAGATCATCACTGACCTCATCAAGATTCTCGGTTGCGGCGTGCAGGTCGATATGGGAAAGAGCAAGTCGAAGAAAAAGGATATCAACGCCTTCAACATCGATAACCTGCGCTGGAATAAGGTCATCATTTGTACCGATGCCGACGTCGACGGCTTCCATATCCGTACGATGCTGCTGACGATGATCTACCGCCTGACTCCCGACCTCATCAAAGAGGGCAAGGTCTATATTGCCGAATCCCCGCTGTATGAGATCACCACGAAGGACAAGGTCTATTTCGCTTATACCGAAGCGGAAAAAGAAAAGTATTTGGGCGAGATCGGCAGCGGTAAATTTACGATCCAGCGCTCCAAGGGTCTCGGCGAGAACGAACCCGATATGATGAGCCTGACGACCATGAACCCCGATACCCGCCGTCTGATCAAGGTCATGCCCGACGACGCAGAGCGCACGGCACATATTTTCGACGTGCTCTTAGGCGACAACTTGCAGGGCAGAAAGGATTATATCGTCGAGTTCGGTGCGAATTATACCGATAATCTCGACGTATCATAAGAACGACGAATAAGGAAGAATTATGGCTAAGAAAAAACAAACGAAACAACCGAATATCAAACCCATCGCGAACGGCGTGATTGCGGGCGCGGGTGATATCGTAGAACAGCGTATCGCGTCTACCATTGAAGAAAACTTCATGCCTTACGCGATGAGCGTCATTATGTCGCGCGCGATCCCCGAGATCGACGGCTTCAAGCCCTCGCACCGCAAGCTGCTGTACACCATGTACAACATGGGCTTGCTCAAGGGCGCGCGTACCAAGTCGGCAAATATCGTCGGCGCGACGATGAAGCTCAATCCCCACGGTGACAGTGCGATCTATGATACGATGGTGCGCCTGAGCCGCGGCTATGAAGCGCTTTTGCACCCGTATGTCGACAGCAAAGGCAACTTCGGTAAGTTCTACTCGCGCGACATGGCATGGGCGGCTTCGCGATATACCGAGGCAAAGCTCGACCCCATCTGCAACGAGCTGTTCAAGGATATCGACAAGGACACCGTCGATTTTGTCGACAACTACGACAACACCATGAAGGAGCCGACGCTCCTGCCCGCGTCTTTCCCGTCGGTACTGGTCAACGCCAACACCGGTATCGCGGTCGGTATGGCGTCCAACATCTGTTCTTTTAACCTGCGTGAGATCTGCGAGACGACTGCCGCGCTGATTCGCGACAAGGATCATGATATCATCTCGACGCTCCCCGCTCCCGATTTCTCGGGCGGCGCGCAGATCATCTATAATGAAGAGACCATTCGCGAGGTATACCGCACCGGACGCGGCTCTATCAAAGTCCGTTCCATCTACTCCTACGATAAAAAGGAGAACTGCATCGACATCACCCACATCCCGCCGACCACGACCACCGAGGTGATCATCGAGAAGGTCATCGACCTTGTCAAGAACGGCAAGATCAAAGAGATCTCCGATATCCGCGACGAGACAGGTCTTGACGGTATGAAGATCACCATTGACCTCAAGCGCGGTACCGATCCCGATAAGCTGATGTTAAAGCTCTTTAAGCTGACCACCCTCGAGGACAGCTTTTCCTGCAACTTCAACGTCCTGATCGGCGGCGTGCCGATGACACTCGGGGTAGGGGAGATCCTCAGCGAGTGGATCGCGTTCCGTATCGAATGCATCCGCCGCCGCACCTTCTTCGACCTCAATAAAAAGAAAGACAAGCTCCATCTCTTAGAGGGTTTGCAGCTGATCCTTTTAGATATCGACAAGGCGATCAGGATCGTCCGCGAGACAGAGGAAGAAGCCGAGGTCGTCCCCAACCTGATGATCGGCTTCGGTATCGACAAGATACAGGCGGAGTACGTAGCGGAAATCAAGCTCCGTCACCTCAATCGCGAGTACATTCTCAAGCGCACCGCTGAGATCGAACAGCTGATAAAGGATATCGAGGAGCTGGAAGCGATCCTGAACTCCAGAGCCCGCGTCAAGACCATCATCGTCAAGGAGCTCAAAGAGGTCGCCGATAAGTACGGCAAAGAGCGTCTTTGTCCCTTACTGCATGTGGATGATATCCCTGCCGACGTCAGCCTTGAAGAAGAGATCCCCGATTACCCCGTGCACCTGTTCTTCACCAAAGAGGGCTATTTCAAAAAGATCACGCCTCAGAGCCTGCGCATGAGCGGCGAACAAAAGCTCAAAGAGGACGACGAGATCGTCTATACCACCGAGACCACCAACAACACCGATCTGCTGTTCTTTACCGATCGCTGTCAGGTGTACAAGACGAAGGTCAGCGAGATCGCCGATACTAAGGCGAGCGCCTTCGGTGAGTATATCCCCGCGCGGCTCGGCATGGATGAGGGGGAGAAGGCGGTATTTGTCCTGAAAACCAAGGACTACAGCGGCTATCTGCTCTTTGCGTTTGAAAACGGCAAGGTCGCGAAGGTGCCGCTCTCTGCCTATGAAACCAAGACCAACCGCAAGAAGCTGATCAACGCCTATTCGGATAAGGCTCCGCTGGCGGGTATCGACTTCTGCAAGACCGACCGCGAGTTCCTGCTCACCTCGTCCGCGGGACGCATGCTGCTCTTCCACAGCGGCGCGATCGCCCCCAAGACGACGAAGAATACGCAGGGCGTAGCGGTCATGAAGCTGAGAAAGGGTCACCGCGTAATGTCTATTGCTCCTTATGAGGAAGGAAGGTTCTCAAAACCGTCGCGCTACCGTACCCGCACCTTACCCGCGGCAGGCGCTCTGCCGTCCGCCGAAGATGAAGCGCAGCAGCTTTCAATAATATAATTCTTATTCGGAAATATAGTTACATGGATATTCCTTTGAAAGGGGCTGTTAAGGTGAAAGCTATCAAAAGAGTATTGTGTATGCTCCTCAGCCTTCTGATGGTCGGCGGTATGACCGTGATCGGCGCATCCGCTGTGTCGGGAAATCTGATCAGCGGAACGGTCAAGCTGCATACGGTCAATGACAGTTATTCGTTTGAACCCACCTATTATTACAGCGACGATTATTTCCGTCTCTCCGGCACGATCAGCAACGAGCATCTGCGTTCGATGTCTGCGATCGCGGCGTTCAGTATAACGAATGTTTCTGATGATCCCTTGAAGGATTACGGCAGTATTATGGAAAACATCGGTTTTACGGATTTGGCTGCGGAGGAATTAGACGTTATCACCGCCGATACGATCGGTACTCTGATCGGCAGAAAAACCGTCAACGGCGTTCCCGTGATCGCGGTGTTTATCAGAAGCGACGATTACAAAAACGAGTGGGCGTCCAATCTTCAGGCGGGTTCTGAAGGCGATATGAGCGGCTTTGCCAAAGCGGCGCAGACGGTGACCGACAGAATATATGATTATATGATACAAAGCGGCATGAAAAAGGCGAAGTATTGGGTGACCGGCTACAGCCGCGGCGGCGCAGTCGCGAATCTGGTCGGAAGAAATCTGAATGAAAATGCAGAGCTTTTCCGGACGACAGCCGATGATATCTACGTTTATACCTATGAGGCGCCGAAGTGTACCGACGCTCCCGCTGCGTATAAAAATATCCATAATATCGTCGACAGCAGCGATATCATCGCGCAGGTCTATCCCGGCGTCTGGCCGGCAGGACGCCACGGGGTCGATGAAGAGATCGGCGATTTGAATGAGACGATCATGTCAAAGCAGTTTTCTATATTCGAACCCCACCTCGCCGATTATAAAGAAACGAATCTGTCTGAGTTTGTCGGCGGATTTGCTCAGCTTTTCGGCGAGAATATTGACCGTCAGACTTATGTAGAACTGTTGCAGGATCATCTCAGCGCGATCGCCGATATGTATTTCAGCTTGCCGGATGAAGAACAAAAGGCGCTGTTGGACTTCTTCACGGTAGTCGGCAACAAGGTACAGAACAGTCCGAAACTGTTATTGGTCGGGCTCAATGTCCTTGCGGACGCTGCCTCGGACAGCGCGGTAGAAGCTGTTGTCCAGCTGCTCAACAGCAGCATCGAGGAAGCGGTCGCAGAGGTCGGAAAGCCTGTCGGTGATGAGGATTTTGCGAAGATAACCGATGCGATCCGTCCTGTGGTGCAGGCGGTGATGCCTGTTGTCAAAGCGGATACCGTCATAGAAGATGAGGACGGAAACACCGTACTCTTTTATCATCTGTCTACCTTTATCGCTAACGCGGGGGAGATCATTTCCCATCACTATAACTATGAGATCTTTCAAAAGCTCGAGGCGATGGATTCGTTCTATATGAAGCGGGAAGCAGAGATACTCGGCGATGTTGACGGCGACGGTACGGTAAATGTTGTCGACGCCACCTGTATCCAGCGCAGCTTGGTCAAACTCTATGTGATGGATGAGACTGCCGAAAAGCTGGCTGATGTTGACTCCGACGGAGAGATAACCGTTATCGACGCTACATGGATCATGCGTTTTGAAGCGAAGATGAATGTTCCCGAGGGGATCGGCAAGGCAATTTAACGATTTCATCCGTAAAAACAATACTTGCGAACGAGATTTTTGCGGATATTAGCAAAAAATGCTTGCAATCTTGTAATTGTTATGATACAATTATCTTTGCATTTGAGAATCATTCGCTTTTGAAAGGAAGATATAATATGTCAGCTGTAGAGATTATTTTAGGAGCGCTCTTACTGATTGCTTCTGTTGTACTGATTATCGTCATTATTCTTCAGGAAGGCAACCAGCAGGGTATCGGCGTTGTATCAGGCGGTGCGGACACCTTCTTCTCCAAGAACAAGGCGCGTTCCTATGACGCGTTCCTCGCCCGCGCTACCAAGTGGTTCGCGATCGGCTTCGTCGTCGTTGTACTGGCGCTGAACATCATTGCTTATTTCGCAAAGCCTGCCGATGCCGCCGATACTGCGGACAGCACCTCTATTTCCGAGGTTGTTGACGCAACTGCGGACGAAGCATAATAATTTCACTCAAACAAGCATAAAATGGACTATCGATGTGTTTCGATAGTCCTTTTTCTTTTGAGGTATATCTATGCTGTTTGTTTTTATCTGCGCTGTCAGCACCTTTCTGGTCTTTTCCTTCATCCATTATGCCGCAAAAAAGAAAAAGCCCTTCAAGCGGGCTTTTCTTTCTATGCTGTTGGGGATCGCGGCATTATGCGCCGTGAATCTGCTTGCGGGGATGACGGGGGTTTATATTCCCATCACACAGCTGACATTATTATCCTCTATGGCGGGAGGCGTACCGGGCGTCGCGCTGATGGTGCTCCTGTCCGCGTTTTGATCAAATCACCGAGCCGAGCTCGTCGAGAATTTCTGTCACGGCACGCTTGTTGCGGGTGAGCATCGCAATCATCACCGAGTAGAACATGTCGGGATTCTTATAGAAATTCTTGCGGATCAGACGTGCCTGCGTGATATCGGGGACATACAGCGAGAAGCTCAGCAGTTCCATATCGCCGCCGGAGATATGGCAGGTAACGGTGTAGCCGTTGTCACATTTGGTGATAGTGACCTTGTTGTCGTTCTCAATCTGCTCGCGCTTTAACAGGCTCAGCGCACATTCGATCGCCCGTTCCTTGACGGTAGGGGCGAGGGTATCCTCGAGCTGGGTCGCGATCATGTCGCCATTCGCGGTGATGTAACAGAGCTTCTTTTCCTCGTCGGTGATTTCAAGGTTGCCGTTGCGGATCAGATCGTCAAAGCTCGCGCTGGTCTCAAAGTAGTTCGCAAGCCCCTTTTCCATCAGGGCATTGACGACCGCGTCCTTGGTCATAGCACGTCCGACGCTTTTATACAGATAACAGATCAGCGTCCGTATTTCGGTTTTGGAGCGCATACCGCCCAAAGAGATTCCTTCGTCAAAGGTATCAAAAGCCATAACTTCACCGCCTTTAAAGATGTCATTGAAAAGCCACAAAGGGGCTGTAGCAATCTCAACTGATTGATTACATTATATCATCTCTTTCTGACCTCTGTCAACATCAACTGGAATGTGATTATTCATCAAAAAAACGCTTGCAATATCAGCTCTGATATGTTACGATAAAATTGCCAACAAATAAACAATTGAATATCAGCTGCAAAGCCAAGTGCAAGGGATAATTGCGCTCTTTTTGAGAAAAATAGTAAGGCGAGTTTTTTATTTTGTAAAAAACACTGCTCCCGACTTTATTTAGGACACCTTTACTATTTTGCAAAAAGGGCTATTTGTGCTTGATATTGTTTATTTGTTTGGCGACAATTCGGAGCAAATGTGTTTTTTGGCGCACAATCGTTTCGGATTGTGCGCTTTTTATTATTTAGTTGCATAGGAGGAAGCCATGAGAAACAGTGAACGGATTATCAGCGTAATGTTAGTCCTTGTTATGGTGTTGAGCATTTTTTGTATTATACCATTCAGCGTATCAGCTGCTGAAATAGGTATAGGGACAATCACAGCAACGCCGGACGAACTATATCCCAAGATCAAAATTGGTGAAACTATTACGGTTGATATTGATAATGCCGGAGATATCATTTATTTGCGATTTGTTCCCGAAAAAGATATGGAAATCATTTTTTTTGGCAATTCTAACTATGATACTTTTGGCTATATATATGATGAGGAGTATGTAGAATTAGCGTCTGATGATGACAGCGGCGAAGGGTTGAATTTCAGCATTAGTCTTGCTGTAGAAGGCGGTAAGGTCTATTACATGGCGGCAAAATTTATAAATAGTGATGAGATTGGTTCTTTTGATATTACTTTAGAGAGTAGCGCTTCTTCAACACAATCCGAGTTTGAGTATCGGATACTGGATGACGGGACAATCGAAATTGAGAGCTATCGCGGACGTGAAAGCGACATCTTAATACCTAGCAGTATTGATGGGTATACCGTCACAGGTATAGGGAAATATGCTTTTTTCGGAAATGATTTTGAACGTGTTATTGTCGCAAATACGGTAACATATATTGAACGAGGAGCTTTTTATGAGTGTTTTAAGTTGAAAGAAATCGTATTAGGAGCAAAACTCACTTCCATTGGTGTAAGCGCTTTTATGGAGTGTGAAAGTCTGGAAGCGATTGAACTGCCGGATTCTGTACAAATGATAGAAAACTCGGCTTTTGCATATTGCCATGCGTTGAAAAATATAACGATACCCGAGGGAGTTATTGCGATTCAAGAAGATACTTTCTTTGACTGTAAAAGCATGGAAAGTATATCCTTACCGAAATCATTACAAGTTATCGATAATGAAGCGGTGGGCTATTATATGATAGAAAAAGGTCACGATTCTTTACGCAAAAGCGACTTTATTGTTCGTGGCTATCAAGGAACAGTCGCGGAAACATATGCAGCTGAGCACAACTTTAAATTTGTATCTCTTGATGGTATAGCAGATAGAGCGGTTGGAGACTGTGATGGTGATGGAGCGATTACCATTATGGATGCTACTGATGTTCAATATCTCATTTCCAAAGGCACTGCGGTGGAGGATGAAGTGCTCGAATATGCGGATGTCGATAGAAACAGCTTGTTGGAGATTGTAGACGCAACTTATATTCAGCGCTCAGTAGCAAAAATAATAATCCCTTATACCGTTGGTAATGAAAAGGGGAGAGAATTGGAGGAATCTATCAAGTCAATTTCCTATGACGCGAGTGGAGAACCCATTTGGGAAAGTGAATTATCATATGAATACATGTTTGATGATAAAGGAAATGTGATGCAGAGTACGCATTTACAGAACGGGGAGATGGTAGCGAGCGTTAAATACACCTACAATGCCGTTGGAGACAGAATTAAAGAGAGCCGATATAACCAAGATGGAGAACTGCTTGAAGAAATTGATTATAATGAAGCGGGTCTAGAGACAAGTGCTACTAATTATTTATCATCCCATGTGAGCAAAACTGAATATGATGAATATGGGAATCGAACGAGGCATACAGTCTATATTGATGGTTCTGTTGACCATGACGGGACTTATGTTAATGAATATGATGAAAACGGAAATAAGGTGGCTACTACTCTCTATATAAACGATGTTCCGGAACGAAAATTTGTTTATGAATATGATGAAGCCAATGATATGATAAAAAGTTATGAATATGACTTGAAAGAGGACAGGTTGGTTTTTAGAGTAAAATATACATATGATGATAGTCATAGAATATGTGATTCGGTTTTATATAATGCTTACGGAGAAATTCTGCAAAGTTATGATTATTGGTATGATAAAGAAGGAAGATTATTTTTCGAGGTAAATGCTACGAATTATTATAGGACCACTGTTTCGATTGCATATATTAATAAAGGGTGTATTATGATTTCAAAGAATTTTGGACCAAAAGGTGATCTTTATAATCATGAAAAGAGGATTATAACTTATTATTAAATAATACTACTTGCTGGTTACGTTTGAAAAATGTGCTTCTTTGTGAAGCAATTAAAAGAAAGAGCTGTCACGGGTACGTCCTGTGGCAGCTCGATTCATTATTCTGTTGTCGTTCATCGTCAAGCGTTTCTCATCTGCAGTCTCAGCTTATCCGAGATCATCGCGATGAACTCGCTGTTGGTGGGCTTTCCGCGGCTGCCCTGTATCGTGTAGCCAAAGTAGCTGTTGAGCACCTCGACGTCGCCGCGGTCCCATGCGACCTCGATCGCGTGACGGATCGCTCTCTCTACACGGGATGAGGTGGTCTCGTATTTCTTCGCGACAGAGGGATAGAGCTGTTTGGTGACAGCGTTGATGATCTCCGGCTTTTCGATCGCCATAATGATGGAGTCGCGCAGGTAATGATAGCCTTTGATATGAGCGGGTACGCCGATCTGGTGCAGTATCTCCGTCACCTTCAGCTCAAGGTTGTAGCCGTCAAATCCTGCCGTACGGATCCCGCCCTTCGCTTTCATGCGCTGGTGCTTGCTCAGGCGCAGGATGTTTTCTGCAAGATCGCTGAGGTTGAAGGGCTTCAAAACGAAATAGGTCGCGCCCGCGCTCATGACCTCGCGCTCGAGGGCAGGGCTGTCAAAACCGGAGTACACCACAAACATCGGCAGCTTCTCGGGCTTTTGCTTACGCACGGCGCGCATGACGCCGATGCTGTCGATATGCGTCATGAAAAGATCCATGATGACTACGTCGGGCTTATCGTTCTTTACGCGCTCGATCACTTCTTCTCCGTCTTTTACACAGAAATCGGTCATAATACCGTATTTTTCAAAGGCAGTTTTGGTTTCGCTCATATTCTCAGCCGGTTCCTGTGTCATCAGCATTTTGATTCTTTCTGTCATTTTTACATCTCCTGTTTTTTCAGATTGCAAACCAAGTTTACCATAAATTGGTAAATTTAGCAATAGAAAACAGAAAAATTTTTTGAAGAAATATTCGACAAATTTCGCGGTCTATCGGATTCCGCTTCTCAGCGGATCATCCCTTCAAACCGCCAAATTGCTCATAACATCCCAGCATGTTCCCGATGGTGATTCCGTACCCTTTTTCGGGGGAGTTGATGAAAACATGCGTGACCGCTCCGACCAGCCGACCGTCCTGGATGATAGGCGAGCCGCTCATGCCCTGCACGATACCGCCTGTCTTTTCCAGCAGTTCTTCATCCGTTACACGGATGACCATGTTCTGACCGCTGTTGTCGGCAAGGTTCAGATTTTCGATCTCGACCTCATACTCTCCGATCCCTGTGTCGTCAACCGTGGTACAGATAGTCGCCTTACCCGTTCTGATCTCGCTGTCAAAGGCGCAGGGATACTCTTCGCCCGACGGCTCCGCCGTATACTTACCATAGACGCCGTAACCGTTGTTGAGCGTCATTTCACCGATAGCGGCGTCGGTCATAGTACCGTTGAGACCGCCCGCGACGCCTTTCTTCGCTTTGGTGATCGAGGTGATTTCTGCCTGTACGATCTGACCGGTACCTAAAGGTAACAGCATGCCCGTGTCACGGTCGCAGATGCCGTGTCCGAGAGCGCCGAACGAATGGGTGCTTTCATCAAAGTAGGTGATGGTACCCAGTCCGGCTGTGGAGTCTCTGATCCACATGCCTGCCGTGTAGCTGCCGCTTTCATCCTGTTCGGGGGTGATACTCAGGGATATCGGGCTCTTACCTCTCAATACAGATAATTCGATATCCGCCCCCTCAGACGATCGGATGATCTCCTGCAGCTGTTCGTTCGATTTGATCTCATTGCCGTTCGCTCGTGTGATGATGTCGTTTTCACGTATTCCCGCTTCTTTTGCGGGAGAATCATTGTTCTTATCCACATTCACGACGATTACGCCGCCCGTGTACATCGTCAGTCCGAACGGCATACCGCCGACGCGCACGGTCCTGTGCTGTTCTTCTGCTGAGGCAATCGTGAATACAGGGCATAAAAGGATCACCGCCAGCAGGGAACAAACATATCTGATAAACTTATTCATACGTCCCTCCTTTATTCACGCGGAGCAAATGCTCCGATAATAGTATTCGCCCGACCTGTGCTGATAATAAAGGAAGGTATTTCTGTGATCGCAAAACGGCATTCACAGAGGACTGTCAATTATTATCATTCTAAAATAGAATTAAAATGGCAAATGTTAACTTTGGTTGACAAATTTCCAACCGAAATCGATTGAAGCAACCGCTGAAATCTGCTATGATGAGCTTGCGAAAACAACAGCAAAGGAAGGATAAAATGAATTTAGGAGAACGCCTGTTTGAGCTCCGCAAGACGGAAGGACTCTCTCAGGAAGAGGTTGCCGAGCGATTGTCGGTCACCCGTCAGACAGTTTCCAAGTGGGAGACAGGGCAGAGCACGCCCGACTTTGATAAGGTATTACCTTTATGTGAATTGTATCATATTTCTACAGAAGAATTATTTACAGGTGAAAAATCGGATCATTCAGAAATCTCTGTCAGCGAAGCGCTGAATGATAATGAGGAATCGCCTGAAGAGATCGCGCTGAAAAAGCAGCAGTTCCGCGAGAAATCCGCGCGGGTGGTCAGTATCGCGGTTTTCATTTATATTGCGTCGGTTGTTGTGCTGATGATCGGTATTCCCGTATTACAGATCAATCCGATCGTCATGAGCGGTATCTTCTTATTAATGATCGGTTTTGCGACCGCAATGATTATCCGCCATTATATGTCAAAGCCGAAGTTTCCCGATACGCCGCGGGAAAAGAAGGAAAAATCTCTGAAAACACGCGTCAAGAATATTATCGGTATTTGTGTTTTGATTATTTATCTTCTGGTCAGCTTTCTGACAGCCGCGTGGCACATCACGTGGATCCTATGGGTCGTATACATCTTGATCCGCGAGATCGTCAATGTGATTTTTATGTTGAAAGAGGGGAAGCAGAATGAAGAATAAGGGCTTATTGATTACCGTCATCGTATTGTTATCCGTGATCGTAGTGCTGCTGCTCGGATTTATGGTCTATTCGCTTGCCGGAAATACGCTGTCGTTCGGGATCGTGCCGCGAGCTGCCGACAGAGTCATATATGACAACAGCTTTGAAAAAGTGTCGGATATCGACGTCGATTCCGATTGCGGAGATGTTTCTTTTGAAGAAAATAAAGACGGTAAAGTGCATGTGATCGCCTACGGTGAAAGCGAAAGAGATATTACAGTAAATTTCTCTGACGGAAAATTAACGATCAATTATCCGCAAAAACAGCGCTTTTTCAATTGGAGTGTTGTTAAAAACAATATCGTCATTTCCCTGCCGTCGGATTACGAAAACAGCATCAAGGTCGAATCCGACTATGGAAATGTTGAGATATGCGCCTTGCCGAAGGCGTCAATCACCGCTGACTGCGATTACGGCAATATCGCGGTCGAGGAGGTCAAAACCGCCGATATCATCAACAACTGCGGCAACGTCAACATTGGAAAGGCGGAAACAGCAAAGGTCGACGTCGATTATGGCAGGCTCGAGATCGGTACGGTCACACATCGGTGCGACCTGTATAACGACTGCGGCGATATTTTGGTGGATGCATTGCTGATCACCGAGGATTCAACCATCAGCGACGAGTACGGCAAAATCACTGTGCGGAATGCTCCCGGTATCTGTGTTGACGCGAAAACCGATCTGGGTAAGCTGAACATCAATCAGAACGATCCGAAAGCTGATGTGACGCTCACGATCACCAACGACTGCGGCGACATCAATGTCGGAAAATAATTGTGACAAAAGGCGGTGAATTCCGCCTTTTTCTATTGTAAGTGAAAAACTTTGGTGTTATACTAACCTTGTATCAACAAAAATTGACGATGCAGGTGCATTATGGCGGTAAAATTGTCAGAAAACGCCAAGTTAATCATTGAACGGTTACAGCGTAGCGGCTACAGCTGCTATGCCGTAGGCGGCTGTGTGCGCGACAGCCTGATGGGCAGAGCGCCGCATGACTGGGACTTTACCACCTCTGCGCTGCCTGACGATATCGAGCGCGTGTTTGCGGACTGTAAGACGGTGACGATCGGCAAGCGTTTCGGCACCGTAGCGGTCATTCTCGACGACCATCCTTATGAGATCACCACCTACCGTATCGACGGCGATTACAGCGATACCCGCCATCCCGATGAGGTTCAATTTTCCGATCGGCTCATCGACGATCTTTCTCGCCGTGATTTTACGGTCAACGCGATGGCGTATAACGAAACGGACGGTTTGATCGATCTGTACGGCGGTCGGGACGATCTGTCCTACGGCGTCATCCGCTGTGTCGGCGAGCCGTCCGAGCGTTTTTCCGAGGACGCTTTGCGGATCTTGCGGGCGCTTCGGTTCGCGGCGACGCTGGGTTTTTCGATAGAAGCAAAGACGTCCGAAGCGATCCTGCGGCAGAGAAAATTGCTCAGCGGCATTTCCGCCGAGCGTATCCGCGATGAGCTGTTGAAGCTCCTTTGCGGGGACAAGGTCGATTTTATTCTGCGGCGTTACCGTTCGGTGATTGCGGTGTTTATCCCCGAACTGCAGGGAACCTTTGACTTTGAACAGCACAGCAAGCACCATAACCGCGACGTCTACCGCCATATCGTGGCGGCTGTGAAGAATATCGAGTCCGATCCGCTGCTGCGGACGACCATGCTCTTTCACGATATCGGCAAGCCGCTTGCCCAGACGACCGATAAGCACGGCATTTGCCATTATAAAAACCATCCGAAAATCGGCGCGGAGATGACGCGCGAGATCCTGCGTCGGCTGTGTATGCCGTCCGCGTTCATCGAAGAGGTCTGTATTCTGATCCGCTATCATGATGAGCGATTCAAACCCGATCCCGTAATGCTCAAAGGCTATCTCAAAGAGCTTGGCATGGAGCGTATGGGGCGGATCTGCAAGATCCAGCGCGCGGATATCCTGGCGCAGTCCTCTTATCTGCGGGACGAAAAGCTCTCAAATCTGGACGCGGTAGAAAAAGAGCTTCGGCGGATCAAAGAGTCGGGCGAATGCTACAATCTGAGGATGCTCGCCGTCAGCGGTGTTGATCTGCTGCATATCGGAATCAGTTCGGGAATCGTGATAGGGCAGACGCTCGACGCTCTGCTTGATAAGGTCATCGCGGGAGAATTGCCGAACGAAAAAGAACCTTTGCTCAATTTCGCGAAAAATGCATTTGACAAAGACTGAGATACCTTATATAATAGAAATCCGAGTAAATCGGACAGTCGCGGGCAATGGGCGAAAGCCCCTGTCCGAGGAAAGTCCGGGCTTCACAGAGCAAGGATAACGGCTAATGGCCGCCGGGGGCGACCCCAGGGAAAGTGCAACAGAAAAAAACCGCGAATCGTCATCTCAACGTCTGATCGACAAAATCAGAGGGGTCCCCAAAAAGCCCCTGCTTTTTGGGGAAAGGAGGAGCGGCGGAGCGAGGAGAGGGATCGTTTTTTCATTCTATGATAAAACGATCCCAACCGAGCGCAGCCCGCGACGACGTGACGACGCAAGGGTGGAAAGGTGAGGTAAGAGCTCACCGGGGTGACGGAGACGTCACCGCCGTGTAAACCCTATCCGAAGCAACACCGCGGAGGGACATATGGCCTGCTCGGCTGTCCCGTGGAGGTGGCACCGAGCCGCTGCGGCAACGCGCGGCCAAGATAGATGACTGTCTGATACAGAACCCGGCTTACAGATTTACTCGGACTTACTTAGGCTCTTTATGAGATAGGTGCTTGATAGCTCCCTTCGGGGAGCTATCACCGTTTATCGGCAGATTCTATATCTTGTATGTCGGTTTTTGTCAACAACAAGGGGCACGAAAAAGTTTACAAATTTTGATACTTTTTCTTGTGCAAAAATTAAATGGTTGTAACGAAAAGAGGAAAAATGTATCAATTTTTTAAATTTTCTTACAAAAAAGGGTTGTTTTTTTTCGAATAACGTATTATAATACAGATACATCAGCTTTTTACGTTTAAAGAATTTCCACGTGGAATTATTTAAAAGAAATAATCATCAGATAAATGGATAGATTTGGGGAGATAAAATGAGACTTCGTAAACAGGAATTAGGCGATCGTAACCTTGTCGGTGCTCGCGTTGAAGCGGCACGTAAGAAAAAAGGAATGAAGCAGAAGGAGCTGCTCGCTCAGCTGCAGGTCAACGGCGTAGACATGAACGCTTCGGGTCTTTCGAAGCTGGAAGGTCAGATCCGATTCGTGACCGACGTAGAGCTGGTAGCGCTGGCGGATATCCTTGAGGTTTCGGTAGATTTCCTGCTCGGACGCGCTCCGCAGTAAAATTCAATACGACATTTTCCAAGCATTTTGGTTTCTGTTTTTTCAGACGGCAGGTTCTTTTGAGCCTGTCGTTTGAATTTTATCGGGCTTTTGTGTCATTACTAAAACTATAAAAGGTTGGTGATGATGTGAAAACCCGATTTTTTTCCGAGAAACCGCGGCTGGTATTCTTCATATGCTATACATTATTATTTGTGATCGCGGTGCAGGCGGCGGGATTTGTCCTGCCGTTTGTGATCGCTCTGCTGATCGCGGTGGTGATGAAGCCGCTGTATGATTATCTGCGCTCGCGATTCCGCTTTGACTCCACCTTTGCCGCGACCGCGCTGACGCTGCTGATCTTCGGCGTCATCTTCGCGGTGGTCGGCTTTCTGCTGTTTTTGATCCTGCGTCAGGCGCTGAGCCTGATGGACGAGTACCGCTATCTGATCTCCGATTATATCCGGTCGCCCGAGCTGTTCACAGCCTTGCGTGACAATATCCTTTCGGGAAACCTGCTGACGATGGCGTCCTCGGTCGTGACCACGCTGTTCAGAGCCGTTCCCATGACGATCACCTTTGTCATTGTCACGTTCGCGATGAGTGTTTTTATCCTGCACAATCTCGGCAACATCCGCGGCAGACTGCTGAAAAGGGCAGGGGAGTATCACGCGGTCCTCGGCAGGGTGTTCCGTATCGCGTATGATATGGTCAGGCGGTTTATCCGCTCCTATTTGATTTTGTATGTGATCACCTTTATCGAAGCGGTATTCATCTTCTATCTGACGGGCGTCGAATACCCCTTGGCGTTCGCGTTCGTGACCGCTGTTGCCGATATTCTGCCCATACTCGGACCCGGTACGGTGTATGTGCCGTTTGCGGTAATATTTATTCTTCAAAAGAATTATTTGAACGGCATCACGCTGATCGTTTATTTCCTGCTGACGGTCATCCTGCGCCAGATATTAGAGCCGAAGATCGTCTCCAAAAGCGTTAAGGTGCATCCGCTGGTGGTATTGACGGCGATCTATTTTTCGATCGTCAGCATGAATATCTGGGTGCTGTTCTATGTGGTCAGCATTTTCATGGTATTCCGCGTGCTGAATATGGCGGGAGTTTTCGAAAAAGCGGTGCAAAAGGTTGATATTTCCTCAGAAGAGAGTATAATATAAATGATATTATGAGAAATCTGTGCTTTTGGAGGAATACCATGAAACAGAGTATGCAGGATTTTTTTGCTTCCATCAACGGCAAGCGTATCGCCCTGATCGGCATGGGACGCAGTCATCTGCCGCTGATACCGCTGTTTACAAAATACGGCGCGACTGTGATCGCCTGTGATAAGCGTGATGAAGAAGCGCTGGGAGAGGCGGCTGTACAGGCAAAGGCTGACGGCGCGACCCTCTCGCTGGGCGAGCATTATCTCGACGATCTGGATGTCGATATCGCCTTGAGAACGCCCGGTATGCGCTTTTACTGCGAAGAGCTGAACGCTTTGCGCGATAAGGGCGTGGAGATCAGCTCCGAAATGGAGATCTTCTTTGACATCTGCCCGTGCAAGATCTTTGCCGTGACAGGCTCCGACGGTAAGACGACCACCACGACCGTCATTTCCGAAATGCTGAAAAAGCAGGGTTATACCGTCCATATCGGCGGCAATATCGGCAAGCCGCTGCTGCCTGAGATCGAGACGATCCAAAAGACCGATGTGTGCGTGGTGGAGCTTTCTTCCTTCCAGCTGATCTCCATGCGCCAGAGTCCCGACGTCGCGGTCGTTACCAACCTCGCGCCTAACCACCTGGATATCCACAAGGATATGCAGGAGTACATAGAAGCCAAGAGGAATATCGTCCTTTACCAGAACGGAAAACAAAAGGCAGTTCTGAATTACGATAACGAGATCACCCGATTATTCGATATGAGCTGTGAGGGAGAGGTCGTTTTCTTCTCCCGCCGCAAGAAGGTACGCTGCGGCGCGTATCTTGACGGCGATATGATCGAGTATGCCGAGGACGGCAAGATCTTTGATGTGCTCGATATCCGTGATATTAAGATCCCCGGCATGCACAATGTCGAGAATTACATGACCGCGATCTGCGCTGTGTGGGGCTTTGTCAGTGTGGAGAATATCCAAAAAGTCGCGCGTGAATTCGGCGGCGTGGAACACCGTGCAGAATTTGTCCGTGAACTCAGCGGCGTGAAGTATTACAACGACTCGATCGCGTCCAGCCCGACCCGTACCGCCAGCGGTACGCTGTCGCTCTATGACTTCAAGATCATCCTGATCGCGGGCGGCTATGACAAGCATCTCGACTACACTGAACTGGGCAGCGTTATCTGCGATAAGGTGAAGACAGTGATCCTCATGGGCGCGACTGCCGATAAGATCGAGACAGCAATCAAAGCATCACCGAAATACGCCGAGAACAACCCCGTGATCATCCGCGTCAAGGATATGGCGGAAGCGGTTGAAAAAGCGCGTGAAAACGCCGTTTCGGGCGATATCGTGTCGATGTCTCCCGCATCCGCGAGCTTTGATCTGTACAAAGATTTTGACGCCCGCGGCAAGCACTTCAAGGCGCTGGTCAACGCGCTATGATCCGCCCGATTCAGGCTCCCTTTGGTAAAGGGAGCTGTCACCAACCGGTGACTGAGGGATTGCATAATTGTGCGAGGCAAAGCCGAGAAACCGAATCAGAATTGTATGTTTTACAATCTCCCGATCCTTTTTATACCCGCGTGTTGTCGCTCTTTGAGAGCTACGGCACGGGGTATGATTTTGTCGGCTATTGGGTGCAGATATTAAATGATAAGCCCGTATCGCTGATCTCCCGCTTTGAGGACAAGTTCAGCCTGTACCTGACGGATGATTCCGACCTCGAAGAGATCGCAGCCTTCCTGCATTTCCAAGGCGCGGGAGCGGTGACTTTCAATGCTGTTTACAGCCTTGATCTGTCTGCGAAATATGTTATTGCGGGACAGGTTTTGCGGTATTCGGATGATGACTATAATTTCAATTTAGAAATATATAAACCTGATTCCAAAGCGGTATATGACCTGTTGTTGACCTGTCAGAGCGAGATCTTCCGTGTACCGCCCTACCTGAGCTTTCTGTCCGATGTGACCCATCGCAGGAACCTCGGTAAGTGCATGGTGATCGGCACAAAGATTGACGATACATTAGCTTCTTCCGTGATGACGGTTTCCGAGACGGAATATGCCGCGATCATCGGCGCGGTCGCGACCCATCCCGACTATCGCAGGAGAGGTCTCTCCCGCGAGCTGGTGCGTACCCTTGCCTCCCGTATCAAAGGACAGGGGAGAGAGACCTATGTATTCAGCGCAAGCGAGCAGAATACGCGGTTTTATCAGAATTCGGGATTCGAAATCGCCGCTGAATTCAAAGAATTGTTTTTATAATATAGGAGAGTATATGAAATCCCTGTTTGAAATCAATGAAAAGATCAGAAACGCCGCCGATCGGGCGATGGAAATGTGCGCGGAGCATTTCGCCGAGCTGGAGCGGATCAAGGAGTATCACCAGCTGAAAATGCTCAAAGCGTTTCAGCAGTATCATGTCAGCGAGAGCATGTTCGCGGGCTCTACGGGCTACGGCTACGACGACCGCGGCAGAGATACGCTCGACAAGATCTACGCCTATGTTTTCGACGCCGAGGATGCGCTTGCGCGCCACAACTTTATGAGCGGTACGCATACCCTGACGGTCGCGCTGTTCGGTATGCTCCGTCCGGACGATGAAATGCTCTGTGTGACCGGCACGCCTTACGACACCATCCAGCCCGTGATCGGCATTACCGAGTGCAGCGGATCACTCGTCGATTTCGGGGTGAAATACAGCGAGGTCGATCTTCTTCCTGACGGCACGGTCGACCTTGAAGGTATCCGCAAGGCGGTCTCGGAAAAGAAGCCGAAAATGGTATATATCCAGCGTTCTAAGGGCTACGCGTGCCGTCCCTCTCTGCGTATCAAAGAGATCAAAGAGATTTGCGAGATCGTCAAGCCCCTGTCACCCGATACGGTCATTATGCTCGACAACTGCTACGGCGAGTTCACGGAGTATGAGTCGCCGCTGAGTGTCGGCGTCGATATCATGGCAGGCTCGATGATCAAGAACGCGGGCGGCGGGATCGCCCCGACAGGCGGTTATATCGCCGGTCGCGCGGATCTTATTGAGCTGTGCTCCTACCGTCTCAGCTCACCCGGAACGGGCAGAGAGCTTGGCTGTACCCTCGGTGTACTGCGCGAGATGTATCTCGGCGCTTATAATGCACCCATCGCGTCCATTGAAGCGGTCAAAACGGCTGTGTTTGCTTCGGCACTGTTCGAGGTGCTCGGCTACGACGTCGAGCCGTCTTATCAGACGACGCGCGGCGATATCATCGACGTCATCACCCTCGGTACTCCGGAGAAGCTGTGCGCCTTCTGCCGCGGTATCCAGAGCGGCTCTCCGATCGACAGCTTTGTGACTCCCCAGCCCTCGCCGATGCCCGGCTACGACAGCGAGGTCATCATGGCGGCAGGCGCCTTCACCCTCGGCTCCTCCATCGAGATCTCCGCCGACGGTCCTCTGCGTGAGCCGTACGCCGTGTACTTGCAGGGAGGTATCTCCTTCGCTACCGCCAAGCTCAGCGTCATGCTGGCGGCGCAGGAAGTTGAGAAAATCAGCGAATAAAAAGATAAGCACTTCGGTATAACGCCGAAGTGCTTTGTTGTATCAATGGTTATTCTGCTGTAATGTAGGCCTCAATGCGCCGATAGGTGGTCTCTCCGATCCCTTTCACATTCAACAGCTCTTCAATGTCTGAGAAACTGCCGTTTTCCTCGCGGTGATCCACAATGTTTCTCGCTTGCTTTTTGGTCAGTGAGGGCAGAGCCGCAAGCTCTTCCGCCGAGGCGGTGTTGATATTGATACGCTGATATCCCAACTGCGCGATCTCCTGCGGCGTATAGGGTTGTGTCTTTAATGTATCAAGATAGATCTCCGCGCCGACGATTGCCAGCAGACCGCATATACTGATAATGAGGATCACGGCACCGTTTTTGAACAGCTTCATAGCTCACCTTAATCGTTTGAAAAAATCGCTCAGGATCCGACTGCACTCTTCCTCCATGATACCGCCCTCATAGGCGGGATGGAACGCGAGGGGCAGGCTGAGGATATCCGCGACGGAGCCGCAGCAGCCGTTTTTCTTATCGTACGCGCCGAAGTACACCTGCGGGATGCGCGCATTCACGATCGCGCCCGCGCACATCGGACATGGCTCCAACGTGACGTACAGCTCACATTCCCACAGCCGCCATCCGCCTAAACGCCTGCAGGCGCTGTCAATCGCTTCCAGCTCTGCGTGGTAGAGCGCGTTTTTTCCTTTTTCGCGGCGGTTCCTGCCCTCGCCGACGATCTCACCTTTGCGCACGACGACCGCGCCGACAGGCACTTCGCCGTCGTCATAGGCTTCCTGCGCGAGCTCGAGCGCCCGTTCCATCCATCTTTTGTCCGTCATGCCGCAACCAGAGTCCAAACACAATATAAAATCATGAATGACGCGAAAACAATGAGAGTGGGGGAGGTAGCGGCAGATTTGATTTTGCTTTTATAGGGGATAACGTCATTGCCGTCTTTCAGACGGAACAGACTGCCGTCGTCACGGGAGATAATTCTCTTGAGGAAAATAAATGACAGAATACCGGTGACGACAAAAATCAGCCCGTAGCAAAGATTGGCTGTGGCGTCATTCATGATCCCGTAGGAAGTCAGGATATCAAACAGTACGGATAGTCCGTTGTTAAAGAAGTGTATAATAATGGAAGGGAGCAGGGAGTTGGTCTTGATGTCGATAAACGCGAACACCAGACCGCAGCAGAAGGTGAACGGCAGCTGGACAAAATTGCCGTGCATCAGCGCGAAGGTCGCCGAGGAAACCAGGATAGCCAGCCCCTCAGAATACGGTCTCAGCGATCCCATCACGATCCCGCGGAAAGCGAATTCCTCCGCGAACGCGGGCAGGATCGCTACCGTCAGGAAGTAGATGAGCACATTCGGCTCGCTGCCGACGTCAAAGGAGCCGCCGGTGTTCTCGATCCCGAAGAGCCCGAAGGTGTTGTTGACGAGATCGACGACATAGTTGCTCATCAGCGAAAAGCTCAGACCGATCACACACAACTGTGCCAAATAAGAGCCTTTTATTTTCTCAAAAGGAAAAATATCTGCAAAACGCAGGCGTTTTATCAGACAGTATATCAAGCCGCTGAAAAAGAAGATCAGCGAAGAGATCATGCCGTTTTCCAAAAGGTACAGCGGGCTCATTTCGTACAGCTCGTTTTCCATGCCGAACGCTAACAAGATGAAATCGGCAGTAAGCGCGATGATGAACTCCAATCCGAAGAAGATCAGCATAAGCGTCCCCAGACTGTTAACGGTGCTCCTGAGCTTGCGTTCATATTCATGCAGTCTGTACTGCTCAGGCGTCATCTGCGGCGGCATATAGCGCTGCACAGGATACGCCCGAGGCGGGTAATGCTGTATCGGATAACCCTGCTGCTGAGGATACGGCTGCGGGGGATATTGGTATTGCTGCTGAGGTTGATATTGCACGTTATCTTCTCCTATATAACACATTTTTTCAGTGTAACATTCAAACTTTTACTATCATAATACATTTTTTTGTAAAAATAATTCTTGACAAACAATATGGAAGATATTATAATACATAACGAAAACAAAGTAAAGCGGATTGCTGCACTCAAATAAAAGAGCAGAATAAGATTTGGCAGATGAATTTGCGTTATACGAGGAAGAAGTCGATTACAGGCTCGCCGCCTGTTGAGACTGATGACGAAGTAGAACACAAATTCAGCCCAAAGATTGTCTGTTATTTTATTTGAGTACAGCAAGTGCTTTCACCTGTGGGGTGTCGTCTGCACGGGTCAATACTTAAGGGGAGTTATCCCTGTTCTTTAGTATTGTACGCGGACGGAGCCATCTGTCCGCGTTTCTTGTTCTCTAACACAATTTGGAGGTGCTTACACATTAGCAAGCAGGAACCTCAGATCAATGAGGAAATTCGTGACAAAGAGTTACGCGTAATCGGCCCTGACGGCGCACAGCTCGGCATTATGTCGGCTGCGGACGCCCAGCATATCGCGGATGAAAAGAATCTCGATCTCGTGAAGATCGCTCCCCAGGCGACGCCGCCTGTCTGTAAGATCATGGACTACGGTAAGTATCGCTTTGAGCAGGCGAAGCGCGAGAAAGAGGCGAGAAAGAACCAGCATACCGTCGACGTCAAAGAGATCAAGTTATCCCTCAATATCGACACACACGACTTTAACACCAAATTAAAGAACGCGATGAAGTTCTTTGCACACGGCGATAAGGTCAAGGTTTCTATCCGCTTCCGCGGTCGTGAGATGGGTCACTCGGAGTTTGGCTATGACACGATGAAAAAGTTTGCCGACGCATGCGCGGAGGTTGCCAACATCGAACGTCCCGCAAAGCTCGAAGGCCGCCAGATGCTCATGTTCCTGGCTCCTAAGCCCACCAAGTAACAAACGTATTAAAAGGAGGATTATTAATATGCCTAAGATCAAAACACACAGCGGCGCGAAAAAGCGCTTCAAACTGAGCAAGAACGGTAAAGTTATCCGCGCTCACGCGAATAAGAGCCATATCCTGAACAAGAAGACCACCAAGCGTAAGAGAGGTCTGAGACAGACTACTGTCGCCGACAAGACCAATGTAGCACAGGTTAAGCGCCTGATCCCCTACAAATAATCGCTGGACTATTAACTAAGAATTTTCGGAGGTAATATAAATGGCACGTATTAAAGGCGCGATGATGACTCGCAAGAGAAGAAAGAAAGTATTAAAGCTCGCAAAGGGCTATTACGGTGCAAAATCCAAGCACTTCAAGATGGCGAAGCAGCAGGTGATGAAGAGCGGTAACTACGCTTACATCGGCCGTAAGCAGAAGAAGAGAGATTTCCGCAGACTGTGGATCACCCGTATCTCTGCCGCCTGCAAGCTCAACGGCACCAACTATTCCAGCTTCATGAACGGTCTGAAGAAAGCCGGCATCACCCTGAACCGCAAGGTTCTGTCCGAGATCGCTATCTCTGATCCCGCCGCTTTCACCGCTCTTGTAGAGCAGGTCAAAAACGCATAAAAAAGCTATAACTGCGTTTGGGTCATCCCAAACGCTTTTATATTATCGTAAAATCCCTTAAGGAAAGATGACCATGAAAAAGCCATTTTTTATTTTCAGTATATTTATATTGATCAGCATATTGTTCGCTTTGGTCTTTACCTGCTTTTCCGCACGGGAGTATCATGCCGAGAGGTATAACGTCAACGCTCTTAGCGCTTCCGATCTCACTTTCTCCTTGGATAACAACAATGTTGAAGTGACGGATATCCGTGTGGATGACGATACGGTCGCCTTGACCGTCAAGCCTTTGCGTATGGGGTATGATTGCCTTGGAATCAATTCGGTGAGCAATGAAGAGGAAAATAACTATTATTATGATCTGATCCGATTCTATAACGGTCCCTTCGGGACGATCTTCGCGATGGATCCCGCGCTGAACTTCAGCGGCAGCGGCGTGGTGATCGCCGTACTGTTTTTCGACATTGTCCTGACAGCGGTGTTTATGTCGGTAATGTACGTCAGGTATCTGAGAAAAGGTGACTTCGGCTACAGCATGGTCGCCTGCGGCGGTATCGCGCTTTTTACCATCATCGATCTGGGAATTGTGCTGTTCGCGAGTTCGATCTCTGCCGGGGGATTCATCGTCAATCTGTTTGAGATCGAGTTCGGTTCATTTTTATCTGTTTTTGCCTCCTTCGGAAACCTCTTTTCCTTTGTCAGTGCGCCGTTCATGGTCATCTTTTCGATCGCGGTAACGGTCAGCAATCTTGTACTGATCCGCAGAGAGGGCTTCAGAGTCGTCAATCTGCTGGGCGCGATATTGGGCGTAATGTGGCTGGCTGGGATGATCGTCAATCACTTCTTCGACGCCAACTCCAGCGGATCTTCCGAGCACGGCAGGATCTTCACCAGCATCTCGAGCGGTGTTTCCATCGTTATCAGTTATTTTGTCTGCATGCTGTTTTCAACGATCATCAGCGCGTGGAAGGCGTCGCGCCGTCAGCCGGCGTTTGACCGCGATTACATCGCGATCCTCGGCTGTGCGATCCGCTCCGACGGCACGCTGACGCCGCTGCTCCGCGGTCGTGTTGACGCGGCGCTGGATTTTGCGCGCAGACAGGTTGAAAAAACCGGCAGGAGCGTCAAGTTCGTCCCCTCGGGCGGACAGGGCAGTGACGAGGTAATCTCCGAGAGCGAAGCGATGAAGCGCTATCTGTTACAGCAGGGAGTTCCCGAGGAACAGATTCTGAAAGAGGATCGCTCCGTCAACACTATGCAGAACGTGCAGTTCTCAAAACAGGTGATCGAAGCGGATACACAGGATACATATAATGCGGCTTTCGCCACGACAAATTACCATGTGTTCCGCGGCTATATCCTTTCAAAGAAAGTGGGCTTGCAAAACGCGCAGGGGATATCTGCAAAGACAAAATGGTATTTCTTCCCGAACGCGTTCCTCAGAGAGCTGGCAGGCTTGGTCGTGGATAAGAAAAAGCTCCATATCGCGATGGTGTTGTTTTTGATGATCGCCTTCGCGCTGATCAACGCGCTGTCTTTCTATGGTTAATGAATACTTTAATAACGGAGTCAAACATGGAGATTATTTCTTCAAAAGAAAATAAAAGAATCAAATATCTGAAAAAGCTATCCGCTTCCGCATCCTTCCGCAGGGAAGAGGGCGTTTTTGCCGCGGAGGGCTTACGGCTTTGCTTTGACGCGCTCCAAAGCGGGGCAGAGGTCGTGTCCGCGTATTTTTCCGAGAGCTTTGCGGAGAAAAACGGCGGGTTTGTTGCAGATGCGACTGCTCGCGCGGGAGAGAGTTATCTGTTGAAAGACAGCATATTTAGTGCTGTCTCGGACACCAAGACCCCACAGGGAGTGTTATTTGTCATAAAAAGACTTGACAAAAGCCTTGACTTTGATAAAATTAAGGATAATGGAAAAGTGTTGGCTTTGGAAACCGTGCAGGATCCTGTCAACCTCGGCACGATATTGAGAACTGCCGAGGCGCTGGGGATCGGCGCGGTCGTGCTCACGCGCGATTGCTGCGACGTTTATTCGCCTAAGGTTGCCCGCGGCAGTATGGGCGCGGTATTTCGTCTGCCTTTTACGATCACCGATGACCTGCCCGCGTTTATTGGACGGTTCAATACGTTCGGCGTCTCTTATGCGGCTGTGCTTGACAAGGACTCCGTGTCCCTGAACGCCTGTGACTTTGACGGAACAATTCTCGCGGTCGTCGGCAATGAGGGCAACGGTCTGACACAGCAGACGATCAAAGCCTGTACCCATAAGCTCTATATCCCTATGCGCGGCAAAGCGGAGTCGCTGAACGTTTCCGCCGCCGCGGGTATTATCATCTGGGAAATGATGAAATGACAAACGCGACAAAGTATTTTATCTGGTTATCTATGGCGCTGGGCTACAGCACGCCTAAGTGCAAAGCACTTGCGTCCCTTTATCCCGATATTGCCGATTTCTACAACGGCGGTGAAGCAGAGTGGAGATTGTCGGGCGTGCTGAACAGCAAGGATATTTCCGCTTTGGAACGCGTCCCGCTCTCCAAGGCGTATGAAGTGATCTCCCGCTGTAATGAGCTGGGGATCAGTATTCTGTCCTTGGACGACCCCGGATATCCCGAAAAGCTCATGGATATTGATGACCCGCCCGCGGTATTATATATGAAAGGGCATATGCCCGATTTCTCCGATCACCTCGGTATCGCCGTGGTCGGTACGCGCAACGCTACCGTTTACGGCAAGAAGACCTGCAGCGTGATAGCGGGGTCTCTGGCGAAGGTCGGCGTGATCGTCGTCAGCGGCGGCGCGATCGGCATAGACAGCATCAGCCATACCGCGGCTCTTCAAGCCGGCGGTACGACCGTCTGCGTTCTCGGCTGCGGTATCAACTTTCCTTATCTGATGGGCAACGCCTCGATGCGCAAGGCGATCGCGGAGCACGGAGCGGTCATCTCCGAGTACCCGCCCGACTATCCGCCCGGCAAGCACACTTTTCCCGAACGCAACCGTATTATCTCGGGGCTTTCCGACGGCGTGCTGGTGGTGGAAGCGGGTCTGAGGAGCGGTTCGCTGATCACTGCCAGGACCGCGATGGAGCAGAACCGTGACGTGTTCGCCGTGATGGGGAACATCACTTCGCCTTATTCGCTGGGAACCAACGCGCTGATTAAAGACGGCGCGGTACCCGTGACCGATTTCACGGATATCACCTCTTATTATCCGCAGTACCGTATCGAGGGAGAGCCGGATGATATCGTGGAGGAGATACCCGTCCATAAAAAAGACATTGACGTTTCGGAGGATGCGAAAAAGGTTTATCACTGCATTACCGCCGAACCGATCCATATAGATAGTATCGCATCCGCCGCAGGACTGCCGATGAGCAGCGTTCTTCGGGCTTTGACCGAGTTGGAATTGGAAGGTCTCGTCAAAGCCGATAAGGGCAGGATGTACAGAATCATATAGCAAATAAACGGAGGACAAGAAAGCATGTCTAATCTTGTAATCGTGGAGTCGCCCGCAAAGGCGAAGACCATCAAAAAATATCTCGGCAAGGACTATGACGTCGTCGCGTCGATGGGTCACGTCAGGGATCTGCCCTCGGCACGCCTGAGCGTAGACGTCAATAACCATTTCGAGCCGAAGTATGAGGTCATCAAGGGAAAGGAAAAGCTGGTAGACGAGCTGCAGGCAAAGGCAAAGAAGTCTGACAAGGTCTACCTTGCGACGGACCCTGACAGAGAGGGAGAAGCTATCTCGTGGCATCTGGCGTATCTGCTGGGACTGCCGCTCGACGAGGTCGACCGCGTCGAGTTTACCGAGATCACCAAAACCGGTATCAAGAACGGCATGGCTGCTCCCCGCACCATCAATATCGATTTAGTCAACGCTCAGCAGGCGCGCCGTATTCTCGACCGTCTGGTGGGCTATAAGCTCAGCCCCTTTGTGTCCCAGAAGATCCACCGCGGTCTTTCCGCGGGACGCGTCCAGTCCGTCGCGGTGCGTATCATCGTAGACAGAGAGAACGAGATCCGTGCCTTCAAGCCCGAAGAGTACTGGTCGATCGACGCAAAGTTCATCCCCAAGGGCTCGCGCAAGGCGTTCTCTGCCGCTTTATACGGCAATCAGGACGGCAAGATCAAGATCAGCAGCAAAGAGCAGGCTGACAAGATCCTGTCCGATTTAGAGGGCGCGAACTTCATCATTACGAAGGTCAAGAACGGTACCCGCAAAAAATCCCCCGCGCCGCCCTTTATCACTTCTACCTTACAGCAGGAAGCGTCGCGCAAGCTCAACTTCCAGTCCCGACGCACCATGAAGGTCGCGCAGGAATTGTACGAAGGCGTTGAGGTCGAGGGCATCGGCGCGATCGGTCTGATCACCTATATGAGAACCGACTCCCTGCGCATTTCCAACGACGCGATCGCCGACGCGCAGACCTATATCCGCGATACCTACGGCGACAAATATCTGCCCGCAAAGCCCCGTGTGTTCAAATCCCGCGCGGGCGCTCAGGACGGTCATGAAGCGATCCGTCCCTCGACGCCGTCCATCACTCCCGCCCAGATCAAGAGCAGTCTGACCACCGACCAGTATAAGCTGTATAAGCTGATCTGGGAGCGCTTCATGGCGTCCCAGATGGCTGACTGTATCCAGAAGACCACGCAGGCGGATATCGAGGGCAACGGCTACATCTTCAAGGCGGCAGGTTACCGCGTCGATTTCGACGGCTTTACCACCCTTTATATCGAGAGCAAGGACGAAGAGGACGACAAGGACAACCGCATCCTCTCGCTCGAGAAGGATACCCCCTGCAAAGCGAAAGAACTGCTCGGCAACCAGCACTTTACCCAGCCGCCCGCACGCTTTACCGAAGCGTCGCTGATCAAGGCGCTGGAAGAATACGGCATCGGCAGACCCTCTACCTACGCCGCCACCATTTCCACCATCACATCCCGCGAGTATGTCAAGCGCGAGGGCAAGACGCTGATCCCCACCGAGCTTGGCGAGGCATTGGCAGGTCTGATGAAAGAACGTTTTCCGAAGATCGTCAATGTCAAATTCACCGCTCAGATGGAGCAGGAGCTCGATACCGTCGAGAGCGGCAATATCGAGTGGGTCGCTCTCCTTGACGAATTTTACGGCGATTTTGAAAAGACCCTGAACAAAGCGAAAGCCGACATGAAGGGCGTTAAGATCCAGCTTGAGGAAGACAAGACCGATATCATCTGCGAAAAGTGCGGCAGACAGATGGTCGTCAAGGTCGGACGCTACGGTAAGTTCATCGCCTGCCCCGGCTATCCCGAGTGCAAGAACGTCAAGAAGTATGTCGAGAACGTCGGCGTGAACTGCCCCAAGTGCGGCGGCGACGTGATCGTCAAGCGTTCCGGCAAAGGCAAGATGTTCTACGGCTGTTCCAATTACCCGAATTGTGATTTTGTTTCGTGGTATGAGCCTGTCAATGAGAAGTGCCCCAACTGCGGCGATATCCTCTTCAAGCGCAAGGGCAAAAAGGGCGGCGTATTCTGCCAGCGTGAAGGCTGCGGATACAAGAAGTGATATGAACAAAAAGGTTACCGTTATCGGCGCGGGCTTAGCAGGCTGTGAGGCGGCATATCAGCTCTCAAAAAGGGGCGTGCACGTCGACCTCTACGATTCAAAGCCGCTGAAAAAAAGCCCCGCCCACCATTCCGATCAACTATGTGAGATCGTATGCTCCAATTCCTTTAAGGCGAATCGCGTCAATTCCGCGGCAGGTTTATTAAAAGAAGAAATGCGTACCCTCGGCTCGTTGCTGTTACAATGTGCCGACAAATGCGCCGTACCCGCGGGAGGAGCGCTTGCGGTAGATCGTGATCTATTTTCTTCCTTGGTGACGCAAGCAATCAAGGATGATCCCAACATCACCTATATTCCCGAGGAGCTGACCTCGATCCCCGACAGCGGCGTCGTCATCGTCGCCACAGGTCCCCTGACCCACGACGCGCTCGCGAAGGACATCGCCGACCGTTACGGTCAGAGCCTGCGGTTTTTCGACGCGGCAGCTCCTATCGTCGCGGCTGACTCCATCGACATGGAGCACGCATTTTATGAGTCGCGCTACGGCAAGGGCGGGGGAGAGGATTACCTCAACTGCCCGATGAACAAGGCGGAGTACGAAGCGTTCTATGAAGCGCTAATATCCGCCGAACGCGCTCCCGTGCACGAGTTCGACGTCATGAACCCCAAGGTGTACGAGGGCTGTATGCCGATCGAGGTGATGGCACAGCGCGGCGTGGATACCGTGCGTTTCGGTCCGATGAAGCCCGTCGGACTGCGCGACCCCCGCACCGGTCACCGACCGTGGGCAGTTTTGCAGTTGCGCAAGGAAAACGCCGCGGGTACTATGTACAACCTCGTTGGTTTCCAGACCAATCTGAAATTCGGCGAGCAGAAGCGGGTTTTCTCGATGATCCCCGCCTTACATCACGCGGAGTTTTTGCGCTACGGCGTCATGCACCGCAACACCTTCATCAATTCTCCGAAGATATTAAACTCAGATTATTCTGATAAAGAAAATAAAAACCGCTTTTTCGCAGGTCAGCTGACGGGCGTAGAGGGTTATATGGAAAGCGCTTCGTCGGGACTGCTCTGCGGGATCAATGCGGCAAGATTGCTCGCGGGTCAGGACACGGTCACGCTCCCGCCGACCACCATGATGGGCGCGATGGCGCGCTATATCAGCGACCCGTTCGTGACTGATTTCCAGCCGATGGGCGCGAACTTCGGTATCCTGCCCGAGCTTGTCCACCGTCCCCGCGACAAGGCGGAGCGCGGTCAGGCGTATGCCGACAGGGCGCTGAGCGACCTCAAAGAATTTATCCAGGCTAACAATATTTGACAGATAAGGATATGATAATATGAAAATCATCGTAGACGCGTTCGGCGGCGACAACGCCCCGCTCGAAATCATCAAAGGCGCCGTTGACGCAAAGAACGAATACGGCGTCGATATCCTGCTCACAGGCGACGAAACGACCATCCGCAAGGTCGCGGCTGATAATGTGATCAGTCTCGACGGCGTAGAGATCGTCCATGCGCCCGGTATCTTTACCAACAACGACCAGCCCTCCGCGATCCGCACCAAAGCGAAGGCGGATACTTCTCTTGCGACAGGCTTCAGACTGCTCAAAGAGGGACAGGGCGACGCGTTTCTGTCCGCCGGCAACTCCGGCGCGATCGGCGCAGGCTCGATGTTTATCGTCAAGCGTATCAAGGGCGTCAAGCGCGTCGCGTTCGCTCCCGTTATCCCGAACATGACCGGCAAGTTCATGCTGATCGACAGCGGCATCAACACCGACGTTCGCCCCAAGGTGCTCCAGCAGTTTGCTATCATGGGTTCTGTGTACATGAACAAGGTCATGGGGATCGAGAATCCCCGCGTGGGACTTGCCAACGTCGGCACCGAGGAGCACAAGGGCGACGAGCTGCGTCAGGAGACGTACAAGCTCCTGCAAAAGACTCCCGTCAACTTCATCGGCAACGTCGAGGGACGCGATATCCCGCTCGACGGCGCTGACGTCGTCGTCTGCGACGGCTTCACCGGCAATATGATCGTCAAAACCTACGAGGGCGTCGCGCTGGCTCTGATGAAGAAGATCAAGGGTATCTTTACCAAGAGCGTGAAGAATAAACTGGCGGCCGCTATGGTGCTCGGCGATATGAAGCAGTTCAAGAAGGATATGGACCTTGACGAGTTCGGCGGCACGGCGGTGCTGGGCTGTTCCAAGCCTGTTTTCAAGGCGCACGGCAACGCCAACGCCAAGACCATCAAGAACGCTGTGCGCGTCTGCATGGATTACGTCGGCAACGATATCATTTCCACCATGACCGAGACCCTCAGCACGATCGCCGATACCGAGGATGGGGACGAGTGATGAAGGATCTGCAGGAAATCATCGGCTATGCCTTTAAGGATCCCGCTCTCCTGATCGAGGCGCTGACCCATTCCTCTTATGCGCATGAGCAGCATAAGAACATGAAGTATAACGAGCGGCTGGAGTTCCTCGGCGACGCGGTGCTGTCGATCGTCGTCTCCGATTATATCTACAAGCATTGCCCGGGTCTTCCCGAGGGCGAGCTGACAAAATTACGCGCATCCCTTGTCTGCGAGAAAAGTCTTTTCGACTTTGCCAAGCAGATCGATCTCGGCTCTTACCTGCGCCTTTCTAACGGCGAACGCCGCAACGGCGGCGCGAAGCGTCCGTCCATTGTCTCCGACGCTTTTGAAGCTTTGATCGCCGCGATCTACCTCGACGGCGGTATGGAAGCCGCACGGCGGCATATTCTGCGCTTTGTTGTGCCCGAGATCGAACAGCATAAAAACCATTCTTTTAAGGATTATAAAACCGCTTTGCAGGAGATCATCCAGAAGAATCCCGGCGAAAAGCTGGAGTACCGCTTGATCGGTTCGTCCGGTCCCGACCACGACAAGCACTTCAAGGTCGAGGTCTGCCTGAATTCGAACGTGATCGGTCGCGGCGGCGGCCGCTCCAAGAAAGAAGCGGAACAGCAGGCGGCAAGAGAAGCACTGGAGCTGATGGGTTATTAAACACGCTAATGTCGCTCTGTTTATCCCCTTCAACGGCTGTCCGCACAAGTGCTCCTTCTGCGACCAGCGCAGTATCACCGGCAAGGCGTACCAGCCCACTGAGGATGACGTCAGGAGCGCGATAGAAACCGCTCTTGATTCTTTAAAAGAAAATTCGATCCATAGCGAGATCGCTTTTTTCGGCGGCAGCTTCACCGCTGTCGACCGTGATTATATGCTGTCTCTGCTGGACGCGACCGTGCCGTATATCGACCGCTTCAAGGGGATTCGCATCTCCACCCGTCCCGACTGCATTGACGAAGAAATACTCAATCTGCTGAAAAGCTATCGCGTAACTTCGATCGAGCTCGGCGCGCAGAGCATGGACGATACCGTGCTGTCCGCGAACGACCGCGGGCATACCGCGGAGGATGTGCGTAAGGCGTCGGGGCTGATCAAACACTTCGGTTTTGAGCTGGGCTTGCAGATGATGACAGGGTTGTATAGGAGCAGTGATGAACTCGACCGTCATACCGCGCGGGAATTCATTGCTTTACGTCCCGATACGGTACGGATCTATCCGACCATCGTCATGCGTGGCACACGGCTCGACGAGCTGTATCAGGCGGGTGTTTACCGTCCGCAATTACTCGATGAAGCGGTTGATTTGGTCAGCACAATGATCCCGCTGTTTGAAAACGAAGGGATTAAAGTTATCCGCGTCGGACTCCACGACAGCGAGACCTTGAAAACCGACAGGCTCGCGGGTCCTTACCATCCCGCCTTCCGCGAGCTTTGCGAAAGCCGTATCATGCTGAATCAGGCGATTGCAATGCTCAGCGGCAAAGAGGTAGGAGCTCACACATTGTGTGTGAATCCGAAGAGCCGTTCCAAAATGACCGGCAACAAAAAATCCAATCTCATCGCGCTGAAAGAACGCGGCTATGAGATCACGATACAGGAGGACGCGTCGCTCGGCGACCGTGAGATCCTTATTTTACCTTAGCACACAAGAGGTTCAGAATGTTATTAAAATCTCTCGAATTACAGGGATTCAAAACCTTTCCCGATAAAACCAAATTGACCTTTGATCACGGCATCACCTCTGTCGTCGGTCCCAACGGCTCCGGTAAGTCCAACATCAGCGACGCCATCCGCTGGGTACTGGGCGAGCAGAGCGCCAAGGCGCTGCGCTGTTCCAAGATGGAGGACGTCGTATTCAACGGCACCGACCGCCGCAAGCGTCAGGGCTATGCCGAGGTCACGCTGACCATCGACAACTCCGACCGCAGTCTGCCCTACGGCGGCGACGACGTAGCGGTCACCCGCCGCTATTACCGTTCGGGCGAGTCGGAGTATCTCATCAACAAAGCCTCCGTCCGACTCAAGGACATCCATGAGCTGTTCATGGATACGGGTCTCGGACGCGACGGCTACAGCATGATCGGCCAGGGCAAGATCGACTCTATCGTCGCCTCAAAATCCGAGGACAGACGTGAAATATTTGAAGAAGCCGCGGGTATCTCCCGTTATCGCTACCGCAAGACGGAAGCAGAGCGGAAGTTAGCGCACACGGAAGAAAACCTTTTGAGACTCCGCGACATCGTGACGGAGCTGGAGGACAGGGTAGAGCCCCTGCGGATCCAGTCCGAAAAGGCGCAGAAGTTCCTCGAGTACAGCGGTGAAAAGCGCGGTCTGGAGATCGCACTTTGGCTCGATACCCTTGACAAAAGCGCGGCAGTCCTGCGTGACCATGAGGACAAGATCGCCATTGCCAAAAGCCAGTATGAGGAAGCGGATGAAGCCCTGCGCACCATCGCTTCTCAGACCGAGGAAATCTATATCAAAAACGGCATGATGAGCTCGCAGATCGAGCAGGAGCGCACCGCGTCCTCTCTCTTTGACGCCCAGATCGCCGGAAAGAACGCCGAGATCTCCGTCGCTGAGAACGATATCCTCCACAACAAAGAGAACATCGAGCGTATCATAGGCGAGATCGAACGCGCCGAAAGCTCCACGGTCGATATCCAAAAGATCGTCACAGAAAAGCTCTCGGAGATCGACAAGCTCCGTGAAGAGATCCTCAAAAAGCAGTCCGATTACAACGCGATATCGGACGAGCTGAACAGTATCAATAACGATGCGTCCCGCTCGAACGACGAGCTTCAAAAGCTGTCCGCGATCATCGCTTCCTTATCTCAGCGGCTGGCGGATGTACGCGTCACCAATATCACCAGCGCTTCGTCTATTGAAGAACTGGAAGCCCGCGCCGTGACGCTGCGCGAATCAAGCGAAGCTAAGAAAACCCAGCGGGATGATTTAATTTCGATAAAAGAAAAATACGAAGAGCAGATCAAGAAAGCGGACTCCCGCATTTCCGCCTTTGGCAACGCGATACAGGGCTTGGAAATGAAGCTGCAGGCCCGCGCCGATAAGCGAGAGGAACTGCGCCGCAGTGCGGAGACCCTGCGTCTCGACGCAGAGGAAAAGTCCCGCCGCGCAAGGCTTTTGTCCGACCTGTCCGCGAACTTCGAGGGCTTTTACAACAGCGTCAAGATCGTGATGAAAGAAGCGAAAAACGGCGGCTTAGGCGGTATCTGCGGACCCGTGACCACTCTGATCAAGGTGCCGTCCGAGTATAATATCGCGATGGAAGTCGCCTTGGGCGCGAAGATGCAGCACATCGTCGTGAACAATGACTCCGACGCGAAACGCGCGATCGAAATGCTGAAAAAGCGCGACGGCGGTCGGGCGACCTTCCTGCCGATTACGACCATCAAGCCCCGCACATTGGACGAAAAAGGTCTCGACGACTGCTACGGCTATATCGGTATCGCTTCCGAGCTTTGCTCCACCGAGCCGAAGTACGCGAATATTCTCTCTAACCTCTTGGGACGCATCGTGATCGCGGAGGATCTGTCCGCCGCGTCCGCAATTGCGAAGAGATACGGCTACCGCTTCCAGGTTGTCACCCTGGACGGTCAAGTCATCAACGCGGGAGGTTCCTTTACAGGCGGTTCCCGCGCGAAGAACTCGGGACTCTTATCCCGTGAGAGCGAGATCGACAAGCTGAAGAAGGACGCCGCGCTCCTGAGCGCAAAGGCAAAGAGCGCCGCCGAGAAATTCACTGAAGCCGAGAGCCAGTACGCGAAGGTCGAAGCGGATTTATTAGGCACTCGCGCTGATCTGACCAACACGCAGAACGATAAGGTGCGGATGAGCGCCGAGTACAACGCCTGTCTTTCGGAGCTTGCGGCGGTCAGCCGCGACCTCGAGGACATCGACCGCGAGTTGAGCGCGGGTGCTCAGAAGATTACCGAGGCGGCCGCGGCAAGAGAACTCGCCCAAAAGGACATGATCCGCTTCAACGCCGACATCGAGTCCACCGAGCTGAAGATCAAGACGATCTCCGGCTCCCGTGACGAAATGGCGCAGAAGCGCGAAGAATATGCCGATAAGCTCCAGCAGCTGCGTCTGGATATTTTAGGCTGTGAGAAGGACGTCGATACCCGCAAGGCGGAGATCGCGTCCGCCGAGAGCACCGGCTCCGACCAGCAGCTGAGGATTCAGGAACTGCAGGGCGAGAAGCAGTCATATGAGAATAATAATTCCGAATTAGAAAATAAAATCACCGCTTTGCACGCCGAGATCGACGCGATCAGCGAGAAGCAGGCGCAGTCTGCCTTGAACATCGAGCGGCTGAATAATGAGAAGCTGGAGCTGGAAAAGAACACGGTCTCCCTGCGTCAGCTGGAGCGCGACAAGACCGCCGAGCGCGAGCTTGCGTCCAACGAGTTCTCCCGACTCGAAGAGCGCAAGGCGAGCAAGCAGAAGGAATTCGACGATATCATCGCGAAGCTTTGGGAAGAGTATGAGCTGACCCGCCATGAAGCGGAGCAGCAGGCGGTCGAGATCGAGAATCTCACCGAAGCGCGTTCACGACTCAGCTCCCTGAAAAACAAGATCAAGGCGCTCGGTTCCGTCAACACCGGCGCGATCGAGGAGTACAAAGAGGTTTCCGAGCGTTACACCTTCATGAAAACGCAGGTGGACGACGTCGAGAAGTCGAAGAAAGAGATCGAAAACCTGATCGTCAGCCTGACCAAGCAGATGAAAGAGGTCTTTGTCGACTCGTTCGGCGAGATCAATAAGAACTTCACCCTGACCTTCAAGGAGCTGTTCGGCGGCGGCGAGGCGCATTTAGAGCTGTCCGATCCCGAGAACATCCTCACTTCGGGCATCGACATCATCGTCCATCCGCCCGGCAAGATCGTCGTGCACCTCGAAGCGTTATCGGGCGGCGAAAAGGCGCTGGTCGCCATCGCACTGTATTTCGCTATCATGAAGGTTCGTCCCGCGCCGTTCTGCGTCATGGACGAGATCGAAGCGGCGCTCGACGAAGTCAACGTCGACCGTTTCGCAAGCTACCTGCGCAACCTGACCCAGAGCACCCAGTTCATCCTGATCACCCACCGCCGCGGCACGATGGAAGAAGCCGACGTCCTCTACGGCGTCACCATGCAGGACGAGGGTATCAGTAAGCTCCTCGAACTGCGCGCGTCCGAGGTAGCGGCAAAGCTGGGCATGAAAACGAATTAACCGCCGTAAAGGAGAAGTATTATGGGATTTTTCAATAAACTCAAAGAAGGCTTAAAAAAGACCCGTGACAGCGTCGTCGGTCAGATCGACTCGATGCTCAAGACCTTTACCGTCATCGACGATGAGCTGTTCGACGAGCTGGAAGAACTGCTGGTCATGGGCGACGTCGGCGTGGAGACCGCCAACAAGATCTGCGGTATGCTGCGCGTGCGCGTCAGAGAAAAGGGTATCTCCAAGCCCGACCGTATCATGGATGAGATCGCCGAGATCAGCTCGGAATTGCTCTCAGAGAATACCTCTATGGTGCTGAACACCAAGCCGTCCATCATCCTTGTGATCGGCGTCAACGGCGTCGGCAAGACGACCTCGATCGGCAAGATCGCGAACTATTATGTCAAGCAGGGCAAGAAGGTGACCATGGCAGCCGCCGATACCTTCCGTGCCGCCGCGATCGACCAGCTCAAGGTCTGGGCGGAGCGCAGCGGCGCCGATATCGTCGCGCAGGGCGAGGGCTCTGATCCCGCCGCCGTCGTGTTCGACGCGATCGCTTCCGCAAAAGCGAAGGGTTCAGACATCATCATCGTCGATACCGCGGGCAGACTGCACAACAAAAAGCACCTCATGGATGAGCTGGCGAAGATCCGCCGCGTCATCGACCGTGAGCTGCCCGACGCGGATAAAGAATGTCTGTTGGTACTCGACGCGACCACCGGTCAGAACGCGATCAATCAGGCGGCAGAGTTCGCCAAGGCGACAGGAATCACCGGTATCGTGCTGACCAAGCTCGACGGCACAGCCAAGGGCGGCGTTGTCCTCGCCATCAAAGAGACCCTCGGTATCTCCGTGAAGTTCATCGGCGTCGGTGAGCAGGTCGACGATTTACAGCCGTTCGATCCGCTGGAATTCTCGAAGGCGCTTTTTGTAAAGGACGAGAGATGAGAGAGTTTATCATAGCCACCAACAACGGGCATAAGGTGATCGAAATAGAACGCATCCTTTCACCGCTCGGGATCACCGCGGTGACGGCGGGCGAGCGGGGGATCGATCTCGGCAACGTTGTCGAGGACGGCGATACCTTTGCCGCCAACGCCTATATCAAAGCAAAGCACGCCTATGATCTCTGCCACTGCCCTGTGATAGCGGACGATTCGGGCTTGTGCGTCGACGCCTTAGACGGCAGACCGGGCGTTTACTCCGCACGCTACGGCGGCGAGAGCCTTCCGTATACCGAGAAGAACATGCTTCTGCTCGAAGAACTGAAGGATGTCCCTGATGAAAAGCGCACCGCGCATTTCGCCTGCGCTGTCTGCTGTATTCTCGACGACAAGACGGTCATCGAGGTCGAGGGACGCTGTGAGGGCAGGATCGCCCATGCGCCCGCGGGCGACGGCGGCTTCGGCTACGATCCGATCTTCACCGTGAACGGTGTGAGCTTCGCGTCCCTTACAGGCGAAGAAAAAGATCGCTACAGCCACCGCGGCAACGCTTTGCGTATGCTCCGCGACAGGCTGTATGAACTGCAAGAAAACAACTCCCTTTAAGGAGGAAACGAAATGCTGACAAGTAAACAGAGAGCGCAATTACGCGCCCTTGCCAATCCGATCGACACCGTCCTGATGGTCGGCAAAGGCGGCTTTTCGGAGCAGCTTTACAAGACCGCCGACGAGGCGATCACCGCCCGCGAGCTGATCAAGGGCAAGGTGCTGGAAGCCTGCGAGTACAGCTCCCGCGAGGCTGCCGATACCATCGCCGAAGCCATCGGCGCGGATGTGGTACAGGTCATCGGCTCCAAGTTCATCCTGTATCGCCGCAACAAGAAAGACCCCAAGATCAAGCTGGTCAAATGAGGCGGGCGATCTACGGGGGCTCTTTCAACCCCATCCACAACGATCACATCAAGCTCGCTCTGCGGTTCGCGGAGCAGTTTGAGCTGGATCGGGTGACGCTGATCCCGACCTCGGTCACGCCGCTCAAGGACAATTCGCATATCATAGCGGGAGAGCACCGCTATCAGATGTGCCTGTTGGCTGTGCAGGTTCATCCTCAGCTCGAGGTCAGCGACATTGAGCTCAGGCGCAAGGGGGAGAGCTATACCTCCGATACGATCGCCGCGCTGAAAAATGATGATGACACGCTTTTTCTGATCGTCGGCGCGGATATGTATATGACCCTTGACAGGTGGCATGACGCTCAGTATATTTTTGATAACGTCACCATTCTGGTCGCGCCGCGCAATGAGCTGGATTATGATTCTTTAGAAGAAAAATATCTCGAATATCAGGAGAAGTACGGCTGCCGTACCCATATTTATCACGCGCCTATCGGCGAGCTGTCCTCCACGACCGTGCGCGAGGGGATCGCCTCGGGAGCGGACATCAGTCACATGATAGACAGCCGCGTGCTGGATTATATACAACAACACGATTTGTACAGATAACCTTTACACATAATATAATTGAGGGGGTGCTGTTATGAACGCTGAAAAGTATATTCACTATTTGGACAACCTGTCCGATTACCGCCGTGTCCATTCCCTGAACGTCGCTGAGGAAGCGGTGCGTTTCGCGAAAAAGTACGGCGGCGACGTCGAGAAAGCCCGCCTTGCGGGATTGCTCCACGACGTCACGAAGGAAACGGATTTTGATACACAGTTGCAAATCATCGAAAACGGTGGTATAATTCTCACCGAGTTGGAGCGCCGCTCGCCCAAGCTGTGGCACGCGATCTCAGGCGCCTGCTATGTGCGCGACGTCATCGGGATCGACGACGAAGATATCTTTAACGCGATCCGTTATCATACGACAGCGCGGGCAGGCATGAGTCAGCTCGAGAAGCTGATTTTCCTCGCCGACTTCACCAGTGCTGAGCGGGATTATCCCGATATCGGCGTCATCCGCGAGCATGCGGAGAATTCCCTCGAGGACGGCATGCTCTACGGTCTTAAATTTACGATCAGCAGGCTGGTGGGCAGGGGAGACCTTGTCAGTCCCGAAGCCCTCGCGGCCTATAACGATATATTATTAAAGAGGTAATTATGAATTCATTACAGGAAGCAAAAGCAATCGCTAAAATCTTAGACAACCGCAAGGGCCTGGACGTCCGCGTCATCAAGATCGCCGACATCTCCTCTCTTGCCGACTATATGGTCATCGCGACCGGTAACTCCTCGACTCACGTCAAGTCGCTTGCCGACTATGTCGAGTACGAGATGGACGAGCAGGGCGTATCCGTCAGCCATATTGAGGGACACCGCTCCGACACATGGATTTTGCTGGACTACGTGGACGTTATCGTGCATGTGTTCAACGAAGAGAGCCGCCAGTATTACGATCTCGACCGTCTCTGGGAGGACGGCGAGGACGTCGACATTTCGGATATCGTGACCGAATAACCCGCGCATTGCGCTTTGGAGGTATATACTATGAAATACAATCACAAGGCTGTTGAGCCTAAGTGGCAGAAAATCTGGGAGGACAAGGGCGTTTTCCACGCCCGGACAGATTCCGATAAGCCCAAGTTCTTCTCGCTGATCGAGTTCCCTTACCCCTCTGGTCAGGGTCTGCACGTCGGACATCCCCGTCCGTACACCGCGCTCGATACCGTATCCCGTAAGCGCCGCTTACAGGGCTACAACGTTCTGTATCCCATCGGCTGGGACGCCTTCGGTCTGCCGACCGAGAACTTCGCGATCAAGAACCACATCCATCCCGAGATCGTCACCAAGAACAATATTGCTCGCTTCAAGAAGCAGATCCAGTCTTTAGGTATCTCCTTCGACTGGAGCCGCGAGATCAATACCACCGATCCCGACTACTACAAGTGGACCCAGTGGATCTTCCTGCAGCTGTTCAAGCATGATTTAGCCTATAAGAAAGAGATGGCAGTCAACTGGTGTACCTCCTGCAAGTGCGTTCTCGCGAACGAAGAAGTCGTCAACGGCGTGTGCGAGCGCTGCGGCAGCGAGGTCGTCCGCAGGGTCAAGAGCCAGTGGATGCTCCGCATCACCAAGTACGCCGACCGTCTGATCGACGATCTCGACCTCGTCGACTATCCCGAGCGCGTCAAGCTCCAGCAGAAGAACTGGATCGGACGCAGCTACGGCGCCGAGGTGGAGTTCGACACCACCGCGGGCGATAAGCTGATGATCTACACCACCCGTCCCGATACGCTCTACGGCGCAACCTACATGGTCGTTTCTCCCGAGCACCCCTACATCGAGAAGTGGGCGGATAAGCTCACGAACCTCGACGAGATCAGAGCGTACCAGCGCGAGAGCGCGAAGAAGAGCGACTTTGAGCGCACCGAAATGAATAAGGACAAGACAGGCGTGAAGCTCGAGGGCGTCACCGCGATCAACCCTGTCAACGGCAGAGAGATCCCGATCTTTATCTCCGACTATGTCCTGATCTCCTACGGCACCGGCGCGATCATGGCGGTACCCGCCCACGATACCCGCGACTGGGAGTTCGCGAAGAAGTTCGGCCTGCCGATCATCGAGGTCGTCAAGGGCGGTAATGTCGAGGAAGAAGCCTTCACCGACTGCGCGACAGGCATCATGGTCAACTCCGGTATCCTCGACGGACTCACCGTAGAAGAAGCGAAGAAGAAGATCACCGAGTTCCTGACCGAGAAGGGCATCGGACATCAGAAGGTCAATTTCAAGCTGCGCGACTGGGTATTCTCCCGTCAGCGTTATTGGGGCGAGCCGATCCCGATCGTCAAGTGCGACGACTGCGGCTATGTGCCGATCCCTGAATCTGAGCTGCCTTTGAGACTGCCGATGGTCGAGAGCTATGAGCCGACCGATACAGGCGAATCGCCCCTTGCCAACATGACCGAGTGGGTCCAGACGACCTGCCCCTGCTGCGGCAAGAAAGCATACCGCGAGACCGACACCATGCCCCAGTGGGCGGGTTCGTCGTGGTACTATCTCCGCTATATGGACCCCCACAACAGCGAAGCGTTAGCGTCCGAGGACGCTTTGAAATACTGGCATCAGGTAGACTGGTACAACGGCGGTATGGAGCATACCACCCTGCACCTGCTCTACTCCCGCTTCTGGCACAAGTTCCTCTACGATATCGGCGTTGTGCCGACCAAGGAACCGTACGCCAAGCGCACCTCTCACGGCATGATCCTCGGCGCTAACGGCGAGAAGATGTCGAAATCCCGCGGTAACGTCGTCAATCCCGACGATATTGTAAACGAGTACGGCGCGGATACCCTGCGTCTGTACGAAATGTTCATCGGCGACTTTGAGAAAGCCGCTCCGTGGAGCACCAACTCCGTGCGCGGCTGCCGCAAGTTCATCGAGCGCTTCTGGAATCTGCAGGAGATCATGACGGGCGAGGACTTTATCCGTCCCGAGGTGGAGAAGGACTTCCACAAGACCATCAAGAAAGTCGGAAACGACATCGAGAATATCAAGTTCAATACCGCGATCGCCGCGCTGATGGCGTTGATCAACACCATCTACGCGACCGGCAAGGTCACGAAGAAGGAGCTCGGTATCTTTGCCATCCTGCTCAACCCCTTCGCACCTCACGTCACTGAGGAGGTCTGGGAAACATGCAAGCTGGGCGAGGGCATTATCGCCGAAGCGCAGTGGCCCGAGTATGACGAAGCGAAGTGTGTCGATGACACCATCGAGATCGTCGCGCAGGTCAACGGCAAGATCAAGGCAAAGCTGAACATCGCCGCCGACGCCGATCAGGCTGACGTCCTTATGATGGCGAAGGCGGAGCCGAAGGTCGCGGAAGCGATCGCAGGCATGACCGTCGTCAAGGAGATCTACATCAAAGGACGCCTTGTCAACATCGTTGTCAGAAAATAAGTCGGTCTGTCTATGCTCCGATTTGTAGAAATTTTGCTTCTAAAATTAGCAAAATTCTACAAATTAGGTCTTTACCCTTGACACTTCAAGGACATTATTGTATAATCAATGTTGCATTATGCGAATAACCCCTGTTTATAACAGATGGGAGGGAAATACATGTCAGAAGTAAGACTCAAGGAAAACGAATCCTTAGAGAGCGCTCTTCGCCGCTTCAAGAAGCAGTGCGCGCGCGCCGGCGTCATCGCCGAGGTTCGTAAGAGAGAGGCTTACGAGAAGCCTTCTGTAAAGCGTAAAAAGAAGTCCGAGGCTGCTCGCAAGCGCAAGTACAGATAATTAACAAACGAACGGACAGGTCTCCTGTCCGTTTTTTGTTTATCAACGTATGAGGAACAGTATGTATCGGTTATAAAAAATCCTCATTTCTCATTCCTAATTCCTAATTGCTAATTCCTCATTCAATAAAGAGGTGTTTTTATGAAAACAACATTCCGTAAACCCGTCCTTCTGCTTCTGGCGCTGTGTATCGCGCTTTCCGCGTGCCTTTGCGCCTGCAATAACAATATTCCGAAGAGCTTCCCCGTGGAGGTCTCTGTTTCCGACCGCAGTGCGCTGGAGCTGTGCACGACCTTATACAAGGACAGCGAGCTGGAGGAAATCTATGCCTTCATGTGCGAGGGCAACGACGTCAAGAAGCTGAACGACTCTTATCCGATCGAGTGCCTGCGTCAGGATGAGGATGAATACCGCGTGCTGTACGGTGGCAACAAGCGCCTGCTGGTCCTGCGCTTCGACGCTGAGGGCAGCTGGATCAAGGATGATAAGCTCGACAGCATTTACCGTGTCGTTGATACGCGCGGCAAGTTTGATAAGCTCAAGGTCGGCGATCCCGTGACGAAGGTCCAGAGCACCGATCCCACCTGCTATTTCCCGTTCCTTGTCGACAAGGCAAGCGACAGGCTCGTGACCTATCACTATACCGAGGACGGCTACTGCACCAAGATACAGTATGACGCGGACTTCAATATCTCGGATATTTCATATACGTTGATGTAAGAGGTGAATTATGACTGCAACAGAAGCCTTACAGGCGTTTTTGCCTGATGAACAGACTGCCGCGCTGGTGACGAGCGGCGTCAACCGCCGTTATCTCAGCGGCTTTGAGTCCTCAGCGGGAGCGGTGCTGGTGACGAAAAAGCGTTCCATATTACTGCTCGATTTCCGCTACTATGAAGCGGCGTCAAAGCGCGTACAGCCCCCGATGGAGGTCGTGCGGTTCACCCGCCTGATCGACGATCTGAATTCTATTTTTCTGAAAGAGAATATTAAATCCGTCTATATCGAGGACGAAAGTGTGAGCGTCGCGAAGCTGCATGAGTTTGAAACAGCGATGATCCCGCAGCTCCTTACCGATGGCTTGTCACAGAAGCTCAGCGAGATTCGATTGATCAAAACGCCCGATGAGGTCGAGAAGATCATCACCGCCCAGCGAATCACCGAGCGCGCCTATAACGAGGTGCTCAACTTCTTAAAGCCCGGCGTTACCGAGCGCAAGATCGCCGTGGAGCTGGAACATTTGATCAAGCTGTACGGCGGCGAGCGCATCGCGTTCGATCTGATCTGCATTACGGGCGCGAATACCTCTCTGCCGCACGGCGTGCCGGGGGAGAGGGTCGTTCGGGAAGGCGACTTCTTCACCTTTGATATCGGATCGGTCTATGAAGGCTACCACAGCGACATGACCCGTACCGTCGCGGTCGGCAGTGCGACCGATGAAATGCGCATGATCTATGAAACGGTTCTCGAAGCGCATCAAAAGGCACAGCGGGCGATCATTGCGGGCAATACCGCCGCCGACGTGGATATCGCCGCGCGCGACCATATCGAAAGCTGCGGCTACGGCGAATATTTCGGTCACAGCACAGGTCACGGCGTCGGGCTGGAGATCCACGAAGCCCCTGCGGTCTATAAGACCTGCCATACCGTCCTGCAGGACAACATGGTGATCACCGATGAACCGGGCATTTACCTGCCCGACAAATTCGGCGTGCGTATCGAGGACATGTTCCTTGTCAGGGGAGATCAGCCCCTCGACCTTGCCGAGATCGAAAAAGAGTTGGTAATAATTTAGGTCAATGATGATATAATTCTCTGAAAGTATTGATTTTTCACGGCTTTGCCTGTATAATAACAAAGATAAGGTGCTCTTTGAGCGCTAAATGCTAAGATAATTAGGAGGAAATGTATATGATTTCTGCTGGCGATTTCAGAAACGGTGTAACTTTCGAGATGGATGGACAGGTTGTTTCCATCATCGAGTTCCAGCACGTAAAGCCCGGTAAAGGTGCGGCTTTCGTCAGAACCAAGATCAGAAACGTCATCACCGGCGCGGTCGTTGAAAAGACCTTCAACCCCAACGATAAGTACCCCACCGCTTTCATCGACAGAAAGGATATGGAGTACAGCTATTCCGACGGCGATCTGTACTACTTTATGGATACCGAGACATGGGAGCAGATCCCGATCAACGCTTCTATCCTCGGCGACAGCTTCAAGTTTGTCAAAGAGAACATGGTCTGCAAGGTGCTGTCCTACAAGGGCAACGTATTCGGCGTAGAGCCGCCCAACTTCGTTGAGCTGCAGGTTACCCAGACCGATCCCGGCTTTGCGGGCAACACTGCTACCAACGCTACCAAGCCTGCTACCCTCGAGACCGGCGCTGAGATCAAGGTCCCGCTCTTCATCGAAGAGGGCGAGATGATCCAGATCGACACCCGCACCGGCGAGTATCTGGGCAGAGCGTAAGGAGAACATTATGAACCTGACTGAAAGAATCGCGTATATCCGCGGACTTGCCGAAGGCTTGAAGCTCGACGAGAGCAAGGACGAGGTCAAGGTCATTAACGCGATCATCGACCTTCTGGAAGATATGGCGTATGACGTTGTCGAGATCGAGGACGTCGTTGACGAGGTCTGCGATCAGGTCGACGAGATCGACGAGGACCTTGCCGAGGTAGAGGAAGAGCTCTACGGCGAGGATTACGAGGACGATTGGTACGACGATGATGATGACGACTTCGATCCCTTCGATGACGACGAGGCATACTATGAGGTCACCTGTCCCGCCTGCGGCGAGACGACCATCGTCGACGAGGACGCGCTGATCGAGGGCGAGCTTGACTGCCCGATGTGCGGCGCCGAGATCGAATTCGACTTCTCGGAGCTTGACGAGGATATCGAGGCTCTCGAAGAAGCGGACGACGAAGAATAATACAGTTTCTGCGAGCGGTACGGCGTTTGTCGTGCCGCTTTTTGTTTTACCCTGTGCGTTAAGGCGGTCTCAACAAGTGTTAACATGTGTTGACATGTGTTAACAAACCTCAACAAAATCAACTAAGATAAAGAGAAAGAAAAAGATAAGGTTAAAGACAAGGATAAAGTTAAAGTTAAAGAAAAAGGTAAAGATAAAAGATAAAGAAAATAATAATCTCTTAATTCATTCTCAAAAAGAAAAAGACAAAACCTTGCTTTTTCAAAAACCAAATGCTTTTTCCGAAAAGCAAAAAAAGCTAAGATAAAGAGAAAGATAAAGTTAAAGATAAAGATAAAGTTAAAGATAAGGATAAAGAAAAAGTCAAAGATAAAAGACAAAGAGAAAAAGAAAGAAAAAAATAATTTCTTAAATAATTCTCAAGAAAAAGAAAAAACTCATTTCGGTTTTTTAAAATTGACAAAACCCGTATCAGACAGCGTGTTTTTCACCATTCTCCTCTGCTCTCATATGATAACAGGAGAGGTGATATCAAATGCTGTGCCGAAAAAAACTCAGTCCCGTCCGCCGAAAGCTGCGCAAATATACCGCCATACTCTTAGTGATCGTGATCGGCTGTGTGACCTATTTTGAGTACGCGGTCAAGGCACAGCTTAAGGACATCATCGTCCGCGATATGCAGACGGTAGCCGAACAAGCCGTCACTGCGGCAGTGGATGAATTCCTCGCTGAGCATACCGACATAGGGGAGAAGCTGTGCGATATCTCCTACAACAACGGCACGGTAGCCGCCGTGACCACCAACACGCCGTATGTGAATTACATCAAGACTTCCGTGACCGAAAGCGCGCAGGAGCAGATTGACTACCTCTCCCATCATCAGGGCGTCAGCGCGAGGCTTGGCAGTTTTACGGGACTGGTTCTGCTGATGAACGTCGGACCTCAGGTCTATTTCAGCGTCGACAGCACCCAGACCGTTTCCTGCGAGTTTGAAAGCAGCTTTGAGAGCGGCGGTCTCAATCAGACCGTCCACCACGTTACCATGACGGTGTATGTTGATCTGCTGATCTACAATCCGTTCCGTATCGCCGAGACGGTCAGCACCTCGTCCACCTTCGAGATCGCCCAGACGGTCATCGTCGGCTCCGTTCCGTCCTATGGCGGCGTCATCTCCTATTAATCCCAATATTTTGCGGAAAATAGCTTGAAAAGCCGAATATCTTGTGTTATAATCATACAGATAATGGGTTTAGTATAGAATGGAGGATTGTCGCTTGACGGAAACCGTAAAAATGACCGACAATCAAATCGAATACCTCAATCTGACCGCGGAGCTGATGAGCATCCGCAAGCGCGGTGAAGTGCCGTTGGCATACATCCGTACCTACGGCTGTCAGCAGAACGTCGCCGACAGCGAGCGTATCAAGGGTATGCTCAAGGTCGCGGGCTACAGCTTCGCCGAAAATGTGGAAGAAGCCGACTTCATCCTCTTCAACACCTGCGCCGTGCGCGAGCACGCCGAGGACAGGGTGTTCGGCAACGTCGGCGCGCTGAAAAAGCTCAAACGCCGCCATCCCCAGATCCTGATCGCCCTGTGCGGCTGTATGATGGAGCAGGAGCATGTCGCAAAAAGAATTCACGACAGCTTCCCCTTTGTGGGACTGGTGTTCGGCACCCACTGCATGCATGAGTTCCCCGAGCTTCTTTACAAGAGCCTGGTGGACGGCTCGCGTATCTTCGTCCGCGACAACGACGATAAGCTCGTCCATGAGGGCATCCCCGCTTACCGCGACGGCAAGTTCAAGGGCTGGCTGCCGATCATGTACGGCTGTGACAACTTCTGCACCTACTGTATCGTGCCGTATGTGCGCGGCAGAGAGCGCAGCCGACAGCCCGAGATCATCATTGCCGAGGCAAAAGAGATGATCGGGCAGGGCTACAAGGATATCACGCTGTTGGGACAGAACGTCAACAGCTACGGCAAAGGTCTCGACCCCCGCCCGACCTTTGCGGGACTCATCAGTGAGATCGACAAGATCGAGGGCGACTACTGGCTGAGGTTCATGACTTCTCACCCGAAGGACTGCACCCGCGAGCTGATCGACGCCATCGCCGACAGCAAGCATATCTCCCTGCATCTGCACCTGCCGTTCCAGTCGGGTTCGGACAGAGTCTTAAAGGCGATGAACCGCCACTATGACCGCGCAAAATACCTCGATATCGTGAACTACGCCAAAGAGCGTATCCCCGACGTATCGCTGACCTCCGACGTCATCGTCGGCTTCCCCGGCGAGACCTACGAGGATTTTCAACAGACGCTGTCCCTGATCCGCGAGGTGGGCTTTACCTCGCTGTTTACCTTCATCTTCTCGCCCCGCAACGGTACCCCCGCGGCAAAGATGGACGACCCTGTCTCTGATGAAGAAAAGGGCAGATGGTTCAGAGAACTGCTGCAGGTTCAGGAGGAGATCGCAGCCGAACGCTGTGCCTCGATGGTCGGCAGGACAGAAAAGGTGCTGGTCGAAGAAAAGGCGAAGAAGGAAGGCAGACTTTGCGGACGCACCTCGGGCAACATCATCGTCGAGTTCGACGGGGATGAAAGCCTGATCGGAGATTTCCACAACGTTAAAATCACACAGGCGCGCAACTGGATCCTCAGCGGCGAGCTTGCAGAATAAATCAAAAGGAAGGTAACTATTATGGCAGATATTATCGCAATGGCACGACAGATGGGTCATGCTATCCAGGAAGAAGAAGTATACAAGAACATCGTAGCGGCTAAGAACGCGGCGGACGCCGATGAAGCGCTCCAGAGCCTGATCACCGAGTTCAACATCAAGCGCGTCGCGATCAACGCCGAGGCTTGCAAGACCGACCGCGATGAAGAGACCTTGAAGAAGCTCAATGAAGAAATGCGCACCGCGTACTCCGACATCATGTCGAACGAGCATATGAAGGCGTATAACGACGCGAAGCAGGCGTTCGACAAGGTGCTGCAGCGCGTTCTTGCCATCATCCAGCAGAGCGCCGACGGTCAGGACCCCGACACCACCGACTTTTCCGAGGACTGCACCCACGACTGTTCTACCTGCGGAGGATGCGGCTAAGTAGTTTTTTGTAACAAGGATCATTTTAAGGAGTTGAGAACATGGCGGAGTTATCTCCGATGATGAAACAGTATTTTCAGATCAAAGAGGAGAACAGGGACAGCATCCTGTTCTTCCGTCTCGGCGATTTCTACGAAATGTTCTACGACGACGCGAAGCTCGCCTCCAAGGAGCTGGAGCTTACCCTGACAGGCCGTGACTGCGGACAGGAGGAACGCGCGCCGATGTGCGGCGTACCCTTCCATTCCGCCGAATCATACATCGCTCGTCTGGTGAGCAAGGGCTACAAGGTCGCCATCTGCGAGCAGACCGAGGACCCTGCCAAAGCAAAGGGGCTTGTCAAGCGCGATATCATCCGCGTTATCACCCCCGGCACGGTCATGGAGTCAAGCATGCTCGACGAAAGCGAGAACAACTATATCTGCTCCATGTACGCGGACAAGAACTACGTCGGTATCGTTTTCTGCGATATCTCGACAGGTCAGCTGTTTGTCTCCCACTTCAAGAGCGACCACAGCTTTTCCCAGATCAAAGACCAGATCACTTCCTATTCGCCGAAGGAGTTCCTGATCGCGGGAAAGCTCGCGCAGAACAAGGTGCTCCACCTGTTCATCAAAGAGAAGCTCTCCGGCTCGGCGGTGTCCCATCCCGATGAAAGCCGCTGCGGACTGCTGGAGTGTTCCACCGTATTGAACAAGCATTTCAGCGAACAAAACATGGCGAAGATAGCGGACATGCATGAGGTCATCATCGCCCTCGGCGTGCTGATGTCTTACCTGAAAGATACCCAGAAAACGGGTCTCGAGCGCATCGACACGATCGAGTTCTACACCGAGGATCAGTACATGAAGCTCGATTTCAACACCCGCCGCAACCTTGAGCTGACCCGCACGATGATCGCGAAGGAGAAGAAACATTCGCTTCTCTGGGTGCTGGACAAGACCAAGACCGCCATGGGCAAACGCCTGATGAAGTTCTGGGTCGAACACCCCCTGCTCAGTATCACCGCCATCCTCAAACGCCAGAACGCGGTCGAGGAGCTGGTGAACGATACCGTTGACCGTCTGGAGCTGTCCGCGGGATTGACAGGTATTTTTGATATCGAACGCCTGATGACAAAGATCGTCTACGGCTCCGCGAACGCGCGTGAACTGCGCTCGCTGTGTCAGGCGATCACCAACCTGCCGACGCTGAAAGAGACGCTGTCGCCGTTCAAGTCAAACCTTATGCGTGAGCTGTACAAGGACATCGACCCGCTCGAGGATATCCATGAGCTGATCGACTCTGCGATCGTGGAGGATCCGCCCTTCTCCGTGCGTGAGGGCGAGTTGATCAAGGAGGGCTACTCCGCTCCCCTGGACGAGATCAAAAATGACATGAACGGTTCTACCTCTCTGCTCGCCCGCATTGAAGCCGAGCAGAAGGAGCAGACCGGTATTCCGAAGCTGAAGGTCGGTTACAACCGCGTTTTCGGCTACTATATCGAGGTCACCAATTCGTACAAGAATCTGGTGCCCGACAACTACATCCGCAAACAGACGCTCACGAACTGCGAGCGTTACATCACCCCTGAGCTCAAAGAGCTTGAGAGCCGTATCCTCGGCGCAAAGGAGCGAAGTGTCGCGATCGAATATGAGCTGTTCAACGACGTGCGCGAGCAGGTCGCGCTGAACCTCGACCGTATCGAAAGGACCGCCAAGGCGATCGCCGTTCTCGACGTGCTGGTATCGCTGGCAAATGTTGCGAACGACAACCGCTATACCCGCCCCGAGATGTCCCAAAGCTCCGTCATCCGTCTCAAGGACAGCCGTCATCCCGTTGTGGAGGCGCTGCTGAACAACGCGATGTTTGTTCCGAACGACGTCCTGCTCGACAACCTTGAGAACCGTATCGCGATCATCACCGGTCCGAACATGGCGGGCAAATCCACCTACATGCGGCAGGTCGCTTTGATCGTGCTGATGGCGCAGATGGGCAGCTTTGTCCCCGCGTCCTACGCCGAGATCGGTCTTGTCGACGCTATCTTTACCCGCGTCGGCGCGTCCGACGATCTTGCCTCGGGTCAGTCGACCTTTATGGTGGAGATGAACGAGGTCGCGAACATCGTCTCGCATGCTACCTCAAAGAGCCTGCTGATCCTCGACGAGATCGGCAGAGGTACTTCGACCTACGACGGCATGAGTATCGCCCGCGCGGTGCTCGAATATGTCGCCGATAAGAAGAAATTAGGCGCACGCGCGTTGTTCGCGACGCATTACCATGAGCTGACCGTGATGGAAGAGCTGCTAGACGGCGTCAAGAACTACAATATCGCCGTCAAGAAGCGCGGCGACGAGATCACCTTCCTCAGGCGTATCGTGCCCGGCGGCGCGGATGAAAGCTACGGCGTGGAGGTCGCGAAATTAGCGGGACTCCCCGACAGCATCATCGAAAGAGCGAAAGAAATTTTAGCGGAGCTAAATGCAAGTGCTCCGCGTGAGCATATACAGACCACTGTCCCCGCCGAAGAACCCGACATGCAGCTCAGTCTCATGCCCACATCCGACGGCATGATCGAAAAGAAGCTGCGCGCGGTGGACGTCAACACCCTCACCCCGATAGAAGCGATGAACATCCTCTATGAACTAAAGGGTATGGTGGATTGATCAAACACTACAGCATGAAAGGAGGAACGCATATGGGCAGGATCAATGTGCTCGACAAGCACGTCGCCGAGCTGATCGCGGCAGGCGAAGTTGTCGAGAGACCCTCGTCGGTCATCAAAGAGCTGGTTGAAAACTCGATCGACGCGGGAGCGACCGCCGTCACTGTAGAGATCAAAAACGGCGGCGTCACCTTTATGCGCGTCTCCGATAACGGCAGCGGCATTTTGAAGGACGATATCCGTCCCGCGTTCATCCGTCATGCCACTTCCAAGGTCAAAGTCGAGGACGACCTCGACGCCATCGCGACCCTCGGTTTCCGCGGCGAAGCGCTGGCTTCCGTCTCATCCGTCTCCCATCTGGAGCTGATCACCAAGGCGCGGGAGGAAGAGACAGGCACCCGCTATCTGATCGAGGGCGGGGAAGAGATCAGCTTTGACGACGCGGGCTGTCCAGACGGCACGACCTTTATCATCCGCGACCTGTTTTACAACGTGCCTGCCCGCATGAAATTCCTCAAAACCGATATGGCGGAGGGCAACGCCGTATCCAATGTGATCGATAAGATCGCGCTGTCTCACCCCGAGATCGCGCTCACCTATATCAAAGATTCCAAAACCGTCCTGCGTACCGCGGGCGACTCAAAGCTCCTGTCGGCGATCTACGCCGTTTACGGACGCGATTTCGCAAAGAGCCTGATCCCCGTCGACTACACCCTCGGCGGCGTCCGTGTCAGCGGCTACATCAGCCGCCCCGAGAATGCCCGCCCCAACCGCAACATGCAGAACTTCTTTATCAACCACCGCTTTGTGATCTGCAAGACCGCGATGGCGGCAATCAGCGAAGCGTGCAAGGGCTCGGTCATGGTCGGTAAGTTCCCGTCCTGCGTACTCAACCTCGATATGTCCTTCAACGCGGTGGACGTCAACGTCCATCCGACAAAGCTCGAAGTGCGCTTTGTCAACGAGCGTCCTGTCTTTGACGCGGTGTATCACGCGGTCAAGACCGCTCTGATGAACGGGGAACAGCGTGTGGAAGCGAAGCTGTCCGACAACACGGCGAAGCCCGTCAAGCGCGTCAATCCCTTTGAACTGGCGCAGAAGGTGTTCCGCGAGCGCGACGAACAGCCGCCTGTTCAGCCTGCCGCAAAGCCTGCGCAAAAGACGAATCTGCGTGCCGAAGAGCTGAGAGCGGAGAAGCTGTTCCAAATGCTCGACGAGCCCGAGGTCAGCGTACCGAAGATGAATCATACGGTAAAGGTCGCGGATTCCGCCTCACCCTTTGTCGAGCAGTATCAGAAGCGTATCGAAGAAAAGCGCGAGGAAAAATCCCAATCAAACGATACCGTTATCGCTCAGCCCGCTGAGCCGAAGGAAGCTCCCGCTTTGGCAGAAGAACCTGCCGCACAGGAGCCGCAGCCGCTGATCGAACTTGACGAAAACTACTACAAATACATCGGCGAAGCGTTCAAAACCTATATCATCGTTGAGAAAAACGACCGCGAGATCATGCTGATCGACAAGCATGCCGCTCACGAGCGTATCATATATGAAAAGCTGAAAAGCGAAAAGGGAAGCGGTTACAGCCAGCTTTTGCTGACGCCCATCACCGTCACCCTCAACAAAATCGATTATAACGCCGTCATCTCCGACCTCGAAGTATTCCGCGAGGCTGGCTTTGACATTGATGATTTCGGCAGCGGCAGTATCATCGTGCGTTCAGCGCCTCAGTATTTGCCGCTTGAAGATATCGAGCCGTCCGTGATCGAGATGGCGGGGTATCTGTCCGAGAATAAAAAAGAGATCAAGTCCGAGAAAATGGAGTGGATTTACGCGAACGTCTCCTGCCGCGCCGCGATCAAGGGCGGCAACCGCAATACCGAGCGGGAGCTCATCGAGCTTGCCCGCCGAGTAGAGGACGAGGATATCCGCCATTGTCCCCACGGCAGACCCGTGTGTATCATCCTCAAAAAGCATGAGCTTGAGCGGATGTTCGGCAGGATAGAATGATGAAGAAGAACCCTGTCGTCGCCGTTGTCGGGCCGACCGCTTCGGGCAAAACCGCTTTGGCGGTCAAGATCGCGAAGGAGCTTGGCGGCGAGATCATCTCCGCTGACTCCATGCAGATCTACCGCAACATGGATATCGCTACCGCAAAGCCGACGGACGAAGAAAAGCAGGGGATACCCCACCATCTGATGGACTTTTTAGAGCCCTCAGAGAGCTTTTCTGTTGCCCGCTTCTGCGAGCTTGCGAAAGAAGCGATCAAAGATATTGCCGCGCGCGGTAAGCTGCCGATCATCGCGGGCGGTACGGGCTTGTATGTAGACGCCCTGCTCGGCGATATGCGTTTTGAGGAGCAGGAAGAAGATCCCGCTTTACGCGCCGAGATCACCGCACAGTTAGAGGAAAAAGGGATCGACGCTATGCTCGACGAGATCCGTTCCTTTGACCCCGACTCTGCCGAAAGGCTCAGTGAAGGTCGCAATCCGAAGCGGATCATCCGCTGTATCGAGGTCTACCGCTCCACGGGCATGACCCAGACCGCGCTGAATGAAAAACAGCTTGGCGGTGAGTCGCCCTATCAGGCGGTGAAGATCGGTTTGACCGCTTCTGACAGAGAGTTCCTCTACGAGCGCATCAACCGCCGTGTGGATATCATGATGGAGAGCGGTCTTTTGGAAGAAACACAGCGTTTTTATGACAGCGACTTTGGCGATACCGCCGTCTCAGCGATCGGCTACAAGGAGCTGCGCCCGTACTTGATGGGTGAAGCCGCGTTGGAGACCTGTGTCGGCAACCTCAAACGCGCTACCCGCCGTTACGCGAAGCGTCAGCTGACGTGGTTCCGCCGCGATCCTGCCATAAACTGGTTCAACATAGATGAGCTGAGCTTTGAAGAGATAGAAAGCGAAGCGATCAAGATCATAAAGAAGGAATTATATGAGTAAGTCAAAAACATCCCGTTCACAGCTTACCAAAAGAATATTGATCGGCGTTGCCATCGCTCTGGTGCTGGTGTATATCGTGTTCCTGTTCATCACCACCAACTTTCTGGGCAACAACAACATCGTCACCGAGACCGCGTATCGCTCGAAGGCGTATGATATCGTCGAGTCCAGATGTATGATCGCCAGAGGCGAAGAGTACCTCAAGTCCGATGCTTCGGGCGTGATGGTCTACGACGTCAGCGACGGCGACAAGGTGACGGGCGACGGCGTTGTCGCCACGGCATACGCCAGTCAGGAGGACGTTGCCGCCGTCCAGCAGATCGAGGACCTCGACGCCCAGATCGCGTATCTGGAAATGCTCAATGAAGTCAACTCGTCCGCGAACGTCGGTATCGACACCATCAACAGCCAGATCAACGAGCGTTTGACCGCGGTGCTGAAGGCGGTCAACGCGCGCGAATTTGATAATATTTCAGCTCCTGAAGAAAATCTGCTGACGTCCATCCTGCGCAAGCAGATCCTGACAGGCGAGCAGGGAAATATTTCCGAGAAGATCAACGACCTTAAGAGCCAGCGTGCGGCTGTTTCGGCGGGTTCTCCCGTCGGAACGGTGAAGGCAGGCTCCGCGGGATACTTTGTTTCCAAGGTAGACGGCTATGAAAACACCTTCGACATCACGAAGCTGGATGAGATCACCGTGGAGGACATCGAGAACGCCGCTCCCGCTGAGATCGACCCCGACGCGTACATCGGCAAGATCATCACCGAGGTCAACTGGTTCCTCTTGTGTCCTGTCACGGCGGATGAAGCTACCGCGCTGAGCCACGCCGACGCGAATATCAAGATCCGCCTGCCGTCCGCTGTCGACGGCGAGATCCCCGCGAAGATCCTGTACGTGAACAACTATGCCGACAGCGATAAGGCGGTAGCGGTTCTGCAGTGCAATTACATGAATGACGCGCTCTCCAAACTCAGGAAAGAGAACGTCGAGATCATCGTTAACGAGTACGAGGGCTTGAAGCTCAGCAAATCGGCTCTGCACGACGATGACATCACCTATACCGTGAAGGACGATCAGGGCAACGAGACCGAAAAGACCGAACGCGTACAGGGCGTCTATGTCGAGTACGGCACCGAACTGGTGTTCAAGCAGGTCGCCATCCTGTATTCGGGCGATGATTATATCATCTGCAACGAAGAGCCCGACGACGGCGTATTGTTAAACGGCTCTACGGTATCGCTTTACGATAAAGTGGTCGTTGAAGGAGGAGATTTGTTCAATGGCAAAATCATTCAGTGATGTGGAATATAACTATCGGCACATCTGCGAGAATATCGCTTTGGCGGCGCAGTCGGTCGGCAAAACGGCTGACGATATCACCTTTTTAGCGGCGACCAAAACCGTCGACGCCCCGACGATCAACCACGCGATCTCTCTCGGTCTGCGTTACATCGGCGAGAACCGCGTGCAGGAGCTGTTGTCCAAATATGAGGACTATGACCTTGAACACGCGTCGCTCCAGTTTATCGGACATCTGCAGTCAAACAAGGTGCGTCAGATCGTGGGCAAGGTCGATTTGATCCAGTCGGTCGATTCCGAAAAGCTCGCCCGCGAGATCTCCCGTTGTTCCGAGAAACTCGGGATCACCACCGATATTCTCCTTGAAGTGAACATCGGCAGGGAAGAGAACAAGTCAGGCGTTCTGCCCGAAGCGCTCCCCGAACTGCTCGAAATAGTCAAGGATATCCCTTCGGTGAAGGTGCGCGGACTGATGGCAATACCCCCGATTTGTGAAAATGCACAAGAAAATTGTAAATTTTTCGATAATATGCGTAATATCTTCCTTGACATCGGCAGCAAAAATATAGATAATATATCTATGGATATACTTAGCATGGGTATGTCTGACGATTATGAGGAAGCAATACGCTGCGGCGCGAATATGGTCAGAGTCGGTTCGGCTCTGTTCGGCGCGCGTTATTATCCTACGAAGTAAAGATAAAAACAGAAACAATACTAAATAAAAACGGAGGAAACCAAAATGGCAGGATTTGTAGACAAGTTCAAGCGCATGTGGGATGCGCCTGACGACGAGTATGAGTATAATGAATATGAGGATTATGATACCGATGACGAGCCGGCTGAGGAACCTCGTTCTTCCCGCCGCTCCACATCCCGTTATGATGACTTCGACGATCTCGGCTCCCGTGATTCGTCCCGCCGCAACAAGGTAGTCAACATCAGCGCGACCGCGAAGCTCTCCGTTGCGCTCTTCAAGCCGGAGCGCTTCGGCGAAGAGACCCGCAACATCGCCGACGAGCTGATCAAGACCCATACGGTCGTCCTCAATCTGGAGAACACCAACAAGGATATGGCGCGCCGTATCATCGACTTTTTGTCCGGCGTGGCGTATGCCAACCGCGGCAAGATCAAGAAGGTCGCGACCTCTACCTTCATCATCATCCCCAACAACGTTGACCTCACCGGCGACGATCTGCTCGACGAGCTCGAGCACAGCGGCGTTTATTTCTAAGCGATTCAGTGATCAGCGCGGAAGATAAGCTCCTGCTCGACAAGGCGTATGACGCGATAGAGCTGTCCGAACAGCGGAACTTTCCGCGGTTCTTAGGCTTTCTCAACGAGCACGAAAGCCTGTTTTTGCGGCAGAATCTCCCGAAGCGCGCCGATATCCTGTTTTACGGCGGCTACCCCGACGCGACACGGCTCATGCTCGGTGCGTCGGCAGGGGAGGAGGCTTTTCCGATCACGGCTCTGGAGTTTTCCTATAAGCCGGAATTTGATCTGCGTCACCGCGACTTTTTAGGCTCGCTGATGGCGCTGGGCATCCGTCGCGACACCCTCGGAGATATCCTGACGGGCGAGGGCAGGACGGTCATCTTTGTACGCGACGATATCGTGCCGTACATGATGGCGAACGTTGAGAAGATCGGTAAGGTCGGGGTGAAGATCAGCTATGCGGATACATCCGATCTGCCTGTGCCCGATGATTTTGACGAGCCGGTGTTCACACTGAGCTCTCTGCGGCTCGACGCCTTTGTCGCTGCTGCTGCCAACCTGTCGCGCGATAAAGCGGCGCGGCTGATCAAAAACGAGATGGTCATGGTCGACCATGTGATACAGGACGGCGTTGCCTTTCAGCTTTATGAAGGCGCGACCGTCACCATCAGAAAATACGGTAAATTTGTTCTGACCGCGTTGCTCGGCACCTCCCGCAAGGGAAAACTGCGGATAGCGGTCAGACACTATAGATAAGATAAGGATAGGAGTGTAAAACTATGTTAACGATTGACGAAATCAGAGAAATCAGTTTTCGCCGTGCGGGCAAAAACGGCTATAACGCCGCTGACGTAGACGAGTTTATCGACGAGGTAACCGCTACCGTTGAGCAGCTGATCGCCGAAAAGAACGACTGCGTGCGCAAGATGGATATTTTAGCGAGCAAGATCGAGCAGTACCGCGAGGACGAGGAAACCGTCCGCAACGCGCTGCTGACCTCTCAGAAGCTGAGCGACACCACCATCAAGGAAGCGCAGAGCAAGGCGGAGTACATCGTAAAATCCGCCGAGAAGAAGAGCCGTACCATCCTCACCGAGGCTGAGATGGCTACCGAGCGCGAGAAGGATAAGTTCGAAGCGCTGCACGCCGAGACCGCGAAGCTCCGCTCTGAGATCATCGCTCTGTATAAAAAGCACCTCGCCATGGTAGAAGAGCTGCCGAAGGAAGAGGACGTCAAAGCAAAGCGCGCCGAGCTCGACGAGAAATACCCCTTCGAGCCGGTGGAAGAGATCATCAAGACCGATAACACCGACGTCGAGGAAGAAATGGTCCAGGCGGCTCAGCCTGCCGACGACGCCGACGTGAAGGTCCGTCCCGAGTTAAAGCGCGAGAGACACGACAAGTTCGATCAGCTGAAATTCGGCGATAACTACGACGTAGAATAATGCGAATAAAACAGATACCGAGCGCCGTCAAGGCGCTTGGTGTTTGTATGATAAACTGTAATTTGGAGTGTATATAAAGATGTCCCAGGATTATAACCATACCCTTAACCTGCCCAAGACCGAGTTCCCTATGAGGGGCGGTCTGCCTCAGTCCGAGCCTAAGACGCTGGAGCGCTGGGAGCAGGAAAAGGTCTATGACAAGTTGATCAAGAAGAACGAGGGCAAGCCGCTGTTTGTACTGCATGACGGTCCTCCTTACGCGAACGGCGATATCCATCTCGGTCACGCGCTGAACAAGATCTTGAAGGATTTTATCGTCCGCTACAGGAACATGGACGGACATCAGTCGCCTTTTGTACCCGGCTGGGATACCCACGGTCTGCCTACCGAGCTGAAAGCGAGAGCAAAGGCAGGTATCGGCAATTCGGCTGATATTTCTGTATTGGAATTAAGAAAGCTCTGTGAGGAGTTTGTGCGCGGTTACATCAACGACCAGCGTACCCAGTTCAAGCGCCTCGGTATCATCGGCGAGTGGGACGATCCTTATATCACCTTGAAGCATGAGTTCGAAGCAGAGCAGATCAAGGTCTTTGCCGAGATGGCGGATAAGGGCTATATCTATAAGGGCCTCAAGCCCGTATACTGGTGCCCCGAGTGTAAGACCGCTCTCGCCGAGGCTGAGATCGAGTACGCCGAGGACCCCTGCCATTCGATTTATGTTAAGTTCCCTGTGACCGACGATTTAGGCAAGTTCTCCGCTATGGGTATCGACCCCTCTAAGGTCAGCTTCGTCATCTGGACGACCACCACATGGACCCTGCCCGCGAACCTCGCGATCTGCGTCGGTCCGCGCTATGAGTATTCGATCATCAAATGCGGCGGCGAGTACTACGTCATGGCGACAGACCTGTATGAGAACGCGATGGCAGAGGGTGGACTGACCGATTATGAGGTCGTCGCTACCATCCAGGGCGCTGAGCTTGAGTATATGAAGGCACAGCATCCGTTCCTCGACCGTCAGTCTCTGCTGATCGTCGGCGAGCACGTCACGCTCGAAAGCGGTACCGGTTGTGTTCACACCGCTCCCGGTCACGGCGTAGACGACTACAACGTCTGCCAGAACTATCCCGAGATTCCGACCATCTGTCCCGTTGACTCCAACGGCGTTCTGACCGAAGAAGCCGGTCAGTTCGCGGGGCTGACGACAGATGAAGCCAATAAAAAGATCGCTGTTTATCTGGACGAAAACGGCTATCTGTTCGCGCTGAAGAAGATCATCCACCAGTATCCGCACTGCTGGAGATGCAAGACTCCTATCCTGTTCCGCGCGACAGACCAGTGGTTCTGCTCCGTCGATGACTTCAAAGAGCAGGCAGTCGACGCGATCAACACTGTACAGTGGATCCCCGCGTGGGGCAAGGATCGTATCACCGCGATGGTGCGCGACCGCAAGGACTGGTGTATTTCCCGCCAGCGCAAGTGGGGCGTTCCGATCCCGATCTTCTACTGCAAGGACTGCGGCGAGCCTTACGTCAACAAGGACGCTATGCTCGCGGTAGCGGAGCTTTTCGGCAAAGAAGGCTCTAACGCATGGTTTGAGAAGGACGCGTCCGAGATCCTGCCCGAGGGTACCAAGTGCCCGAAGTGCGGCGGTACCGCGTTCGATAAAGAAAGAGATATCATGGACGTATGGTTTGACAGCGGTTCGTCATGGCGCGCTGTCTGCAAACGCCGTCCGTATTTAGGCTACCCCGTCGACCTTTATCTCGAGGGCAACGATCAGTACAGAGGCTGGTTCCAGAGTTCCCTGCTCACCTCGGTCGCTACCGAGGGCAAGGCTCCGTACCGCACCGTGCTCACCCACGGCATGATCCTCGATATGGAACGCCGCAAGATGAGTAAGTCCGCAGGCAACGGTATCAGCCCGCAGGAGGTCATCAAGCAGTACGGCGCAGACGTGCTTCGTCTGTGGGTCGCTTCCTCCGACTATCAGTCCGATATCAGCATTTCGCGCGAGATCTTAAAGCAGATGAGCGAGTCTTACCGCAAGATCCGCAACACCGCGCGTTATATCCTCGGCAACCTCTATGACTTCGACCCGAATAAGGATATGGTCGCTCCCGACGAGTTCCTGCCGATCGACAAATGGGCGGCAGTTAAGCTGGGCGAACTGATCGCGACCGTGACCGACGCATACGACAAGTATGAGTTCCATCAGGTTTACCATTCGATCTTACGCTTTTGCGTCGTCGATATGTCCAACTTCTACCTTGATGTTCTCAAGGACAGACTGTATACCGAAAAGGCTGACTCCAAGGAGCGCCGCGCCGCGCAGACCGTGATGTACTGCATCCTCGACGCGCTGACCCGCATGCTGGCGCCGATCCTCGCCTACACCGCCGATGAGATCTGGAGATATATGCCTCACGGCGACGGCGTCGACGCCGAGAACGTTCTCTATAACGAAATGCCCGCGAAGATCGCGCTCGAGGTCGAGGACGGCTTTATGGCGTCATGGGATCGCATCCAATCCTTACGCGATACCGTCAAGAAATCTCTTGAGGTCGTCATCAAGGAAAAGGTCGTCAAGGCTTCTCTCGAGACCTGCGTCACTCTCAAGGCAAGCGGTGAGGAGTACAGCTTTATCGAAAGCGTTCTCCCCGAGCTGAAGGCGGTGTTCATCGTCTCTGACGTCAAGCTGGTCGAGGGTGATGGGGGATTGTCCGTTGAGGTCACAAAGGCTGAGGGCGAGAAGTGTGAACGCTGCTGGGGTTACTCGACGTCCGTCGGCTCCTGCGCTGAGCATTCCACGCTCTGCGCGCGCTGTGCCGCTATTCTGACAAAATAAGATTTATTAGTTCATCAAATGCGGTGTATCTCTTGGTACACCGCATTGTATTAGGATGTGATTTTTTGCTGCTCATCTATATCGCTATCATCGTGATCCTGCCGATCCTCGCGCAGTGTATCCGCACCGTGATCGAGTCGAACGTCAAGCCGCAGGGCTTTGTCACCGTGATCCCGGGGCTGTTCAGCCTGACCTATTCCGAGAACCGCGGCGTCGCCTTCGGATTGTTTCAGGACGGTACGATCTTCTTTGCGATCACCACTTCTGTCGTGATCATTATTTTTTCTATTCTTCTGATAAAGAATTATAAAAAAAGCAAGCTCTTCGCGACAGCCGCCGCGCTGATCATCGGCGGCGGACTGGGCAATCTGTTCGAGCGCGTATTCATGGGTTATGTGACCGACTATCTCAGCCTGTCGTTCTTCCCGCCGATCTGCAACTTTGCCGATTACTGTATCACAGCGGGAACGATCTGCCTGATCGTCTATCTCCTGTTCTTCTCCGATTTCATGAAGAGCGATAAAAAGAAGCTGAAAGACGATGGAGAGGTATGAGCTGACCGTTGCCGCCGAGGACGCCGGCGAGAGACTCGACAAATATCTGTCCGAGCAGATCGAGGGACTGAGCCGTTCTTCGGCGAGCCGTCTGATTTTTGAAGGAAAAGTGACGGTAGGGGACGCCGCGGTGAAGAAGAATTACAAAACCGCCGTGGGCGATCTAATCACCGTGCTGACAGACAGCCCTCAGCCCGTAGATGTTCTGCCCGAGGATATCCCTCTCGACGTGGTATATGAGGACGAGCACCTGCTGGTCGTCAACAAGCCTAAGGGCATGGTCGTTCATCCCGCGCCGGGGCATTTCAGCGGCACTCTCGTCAACGCGCTGATGTATCACTGCCGTGACGGTCTCAGCGGTATCAACGGCGAGCTGCGTCCGGGTATCGTCCACCGTATCGACAAGAACACCAGCGGGCTTTTAGCAGTCGCAAAGTCCGATATCGCTCACGCGGGACTCAGCGAGCAGATCAAAGAGCACAGCTTCACCCGCGAGTATCTGGCGATCTGCTACGGCAATATCAAAGAAGAGGAACGCACCGTCGACGCGCCGATCGGCAGGCATAAGACCGACCGCAAGCGCATGTGCGTGACACAGCTGAATTCAAAGCCTGCCGTCACCCATATCAAGGTGCTGGAACGCTACAATGGCTTTACCTATATCCTCTGCCGGCTGGAAACAGGCAGGACGCACCAGATCCGCGTGCACCTTTCTTATATCGGTCACCCGATCGCGGGCGACGACGTCTACGGTCCGTCGAAGGTTATCACTCAGCTGAACGGTCAATGCCTGCACGCCTATAAATTGGGCTTTGTCCATCCCGTTACAGGCGAGTATTTAGAGTTCACCGCCGATCCGCCCGAGACGTTTATACAGTTTCGGGAGAAGCTCAGGAATCAGTTATAATTCTATTTCGGAAAATAAACGAGATATTTTCAAAAAAGTCTTGCATTTATCGGACTTTTATGATAATATATTTAGGCATTTGGATACCGTCTGTCCAAGGACGGGGTTCAGATCTGGGTAAAAACCCAAATTTGAAGCGGATAGTCCTCTGCACGATAGGCAGCTATCGGGGTACGAATATCTGAAAAACACTTAGGAGGAAAACATGGACGCATTAAAGAAAATCGCAGCAGGTTCTGTCAAAGAGAACGCACCCGAGTTTCACATCGGTGACACCGTAAAGGTTTCCGTAAACATCCGCGAGGGTGAGAGAGAAAGAATTCAGATGTTCGAGGGCACCGTTATCGCAAAGCGCGGTTCCGGCGTTGCCGAGACCTTCACCGTTCGCCGTCTTTCCTACGGCGTAGGCGTAGAGAGAGTATTCCCGCTCCACAGCCCGAACGTTGTTGACGTTAAGGTCGTTCGCCGCGGTAAGGTTCGCCGCAGCAAGCTCTACTATCTGCGTGACAGAGTCGGTAAGGCTGCTAAAGTCAAGGAAGAAATTCGTAAATAATCAGTTAATAATTTACGAGGGGGCTTTACAGCCCCCTTTTTCCGTGCTATTATTATAATGCAGAATTTTGAAGTTCGGAGTTGTTCTTTTTGAATATAGACGAAAAAAAGTTAGACGAGTTTTTCCTTGACGAACAGGCGGAGCTTACCGACGACGACAACGGTGAGATCAGAGTCAATAATAACGAATTGGTTGCTACCGTTCTGGATTGGCTGGGCAGTCTGTTCATGGCGCTGGTCGTTGTGCTGCTGATCATGACCTTCGGCTTCCGCATTATCGACGTCGACGGCAAGTCGATGGAACCGACCCTCATCGATACCGATAAGGTGGTCATCACCGATCTGTTCTATACGCCTCACGACGGCGATATCGTGATCATCAGCCACGCGGAAGAATACCCGAAGCCTCTGGTCAAGCGCGTGATCGCGACCGCGGGGCAGGAGCTGAAGCTCGATTTTGATAACAACGCGGTATATGTGGACGGCAAAAAGCTGGATGAGCCGTATATCCAAGGGATGACCGTCAGCGGCGATACACCTGTTGAGGAGCTCAACGGTATCGTTCCCGAGGGCAAGGTGTTTGTCATGGGCGATAACCGCAGCATTTCGCTGGACAGCCGTTACAGACAGATCGGCTTGATCGACGAGAGCTACATCATCGGTAAAGCACAGCTGGACGTGATCCCGCATACCTATGATGAAAACGGTATCCTGAAATTTGATTTCGGCGGTATCCGATACGTATACAAATAATGTCACACGAAGCCTGCTTCTGTCGGAGCAGGCTTTCCTTAAAGGATCGATTATGAAAAAAACATCGAATAAACGCAAGAATACACAGCAGACCCGGCGCGGCGGACGCTCCGGCGCGAGGATGAACCAGAATCAAAAAGCCCGCTCCGCAAAGCCGATGCAGCCAAAGCCGAAGCCTGTCAAGGTCAAAAAAGCGCCTGCACCGACATCCTCTGAGCACACGCAGGTGATCCAGTGGTATCCCGGTCACATGACCAAGACCAAGCGGCGTATCGAAAAGGATCTGAAGCTGGTCGACGCGGTCGCGGAGATCATCGACGCGCGCATCCCGATCTCTTCACGCAATCCCGATATCGCACACCTCACCTCGGGCAAGCCGCGGATCGTCCTGCTGAACAAATGTGACATGGCTGACAGCCGCGCGACCGCGAAGTGGGTCAGCTACCTCAGCCGCGAGAACGTCCGCGCGATCCCCGTTGACTGCAAAAGCGGCAGGGGAGTGGACAAGTTCGTTCCCGTGCTGACAGAGCTTCTGACCGACAGGATCGAAAGCTATAAGGCGAAGGGCATGGTCAATCCCTCTATGCGCGTGATGATCGTCGGTATCCCGAACGTCGGCAAGTCCACCTTTATCAACCGTATCTCTAAAAAGACGAAGGCGGTCTCCGCAGACCGTCCCGGCGTTACCCGCGGCAACCAGTGGTTTACCGTATCGAAGGGCTTCGAAATGCTCGACACCCCCGGCGTACTGTGGCCGAAGTTCGACGACCAGACTGTCGGCGAACACCTTGCTTTCACCGGCGCGATCAAGAGCGAGGTCATGGACACCGAGCTGTTGGCAGTGCGCCTGCTCGATCTGCTTAAAGAACTGAATACGTCTGAATTCACGGAACGCTACAAGCTCAGCGAAGAAGATTTATCCGTACCGAGCTATGAGCTGTTGGAAAAGATCGCTCGCAACCGCGGCATGCTGATCTCCGGCGGAGAAGCGGATACCGAGAGAGCCGCGTACACCCTGCTGGACGAGTTCCGCGCGGCAAAGCTCGGCAGAATCACATTGGAGCTGCCGCAATAAATTAGGAATTAGGGGTTAGGAATTAGGAGTTTGGAGTTAGAAGTTAGGAGTTAGGAGTTAAGAGTAAAAGGAAAACATAAGATATTTTGCACATTGTTCGGATCAATAACTCCTCACTCCTCACTTCTCACTCCTCACTAATTTCGATAGGAGGATACATGGACTGGCTGTATTATGAAAACGAAGCCCGAGAAAAGGGCTATCAGCATATCTGCGGCGTGGATGAAGCAGGCCGCGGACCTCTCGCGGGACCCGTCTGCGCCGCCGCCGTTATCCTGCCCGAGGGCTGTATCATCAAGGGCGTGAACGATAGTAAAAAGCTGACGGAGAAGAAGCGCGACGCGCTCTTTGACGTCATTATCGAAACCGCCGTTTCCTGCTCGATCGCCTTCGGAACGGTTGAGGAGATCGAGCGCGACAATATCCTCGCGGCGACCATGAACACCATGAAGCGCGCGGTCGAGGGCTTATCCGTCAAGGCGGACTATGCCATGATCGACGGCAACCGTCTTCCGCCGCTTTCTGTCCCTGCCGAGTATATCGTTAAAGGCGATGCAAAGTCCATGTCGATCGCCGCGGCGTCTATCCTCGCCAAAGTCAGCAGGGACCGCCTGATGCTGGAGTATGCCGAAAAGTATCCCGAATACGCTTTTGAAAAGCACAAGGGCTACGGCACGAAGCTCCACGTGGAACGGATCCTCGAATACGGCGAGACCCCGATCCACCGGCCGAGCTTTCTGAAAAAGATCTACGCAAAGCACGGCTATCCAAAGGTGCAGAAATGAGCTTTACCAACAATGAATTCGGTGCGTTGGGTGAAAAGCTCGCCGTCAAATATCTGAAACAACAGCATTATAAAATTCTCGAAAAGAATTATAAAACAAAACTCGGTGAAGTCGATATCATCGCCGTCACGCGTGACTCAGGCAGGGAAGAGATCGCTTTCATCGAGGTCAAGACCCGCTCTGCCGATCCCTACCTCAGCGGTATGTACGCTGTCGACAAGCGCAAGCAGTTCCACATCATGCGCACCGCGTCGAAGTATTTGGTAGAGAAACGCATCCTTTTACAGCCGCGGTTCGATATCATCGAGGTCGAGGTGAACCGCGCTTCGGGAGAGCTTGTCAAAATCAATCATATCAAAAACGCATTCTGGCAGACTGAGAACTACGCGAGGTTCTGAATCTGTCAGTTAAAGCAACGCTGTCTTAATGACGGCGTTTTTGCTATAAATACGCCGATTTCATCCCCTTTTTTGTACCTTTACCTATTGCTTCGATAGCGGATTTATGTTAAAATAATAAAGTTAATATGGGTTAGGAGGGTCTATATGGTTTATCACTCTACTCAGGATAAAAGCAAATCTGTTCTGTCCGCGCAGGCGATCGCGCAGGGCATTTCTCAGGACGGCGGTCTGTTCGTCCCCGAGAGCTTCCCTCAGCTGACGTCCGACGAGCTGAAAACGATGCTCCCGATGTCGTATCAGGACAGAGCGAAACTGATCATTTCAAAATATCTGACCGATTTCAGCGAGGAGGAGATCGCCGACTGCGTCGACAGCGCCTATACCGTCGAGAAGTTCGGTTCCGCGAATCCCGCTCCGATCGCTACGGTCGATTTCAACGGCGCACAGCAGAATCTTCTTGAACTGTGGCACGGTCCGACCTGCGCCTTCAAGGATATGGCGTTACAGATCCTGCCGCATTTTCTGACAAAATCGCTCCAGAAGGTCGGCGGCGGCAAGGACGCTGTCATCCTCGTCGCGACCTCCGGCGATACCGGCAAAGCGGCGCTCGAGGGCTTCAGGGATGTCGAGCACACCAAGATCATCGTGTTCTATCCGGTCGACGGCGTGTCCGCGATGCAGAAGCACCAGATGAATACGCAGGAGGGCGACAACGTCTATGTTTGCGCGATCCGCGGCAATTTTGACGACGCCCAGACCGCGGTGAAGAAGATCTTCACCGACCCCGAGACGCAGGCGATCTTAGCCGATCACAATATGATGTTCTCGTCGGCGAACTCCATCAACTGGGGCAGACTCCTGCCGCAGATCGTCTACTATATTTCCGCTTACTGCGATATGGTGAACCTCGGCAAGGTCGCGTTCGGAGAAAAGATCAACATCACCGTGCCGACCGGCAACTTCGGCAACATCCTCGCGGGCTACTACGCTTACGAAATGGGCTTGCCTGTCAAGCGCTTCATCTGCGCGTCCAACTCCAATAACGTTCTCACCGATTTCATCCGCACCGGCGTCTACGATAAAAACCGTGATTTCTACACCACCGTATCTCCCTCGATGGACATTCTGGTTTCGTCCAATCTGGAGCGTCTGCTCTACACAATGTCCGGCAGCAACGACGTCGAGACAAAGGGCTATATGGACGCGTTGAAAGCGAAGGGCGTTTATGAGGTTTCCGACTCCATCAAGGAGAAGATACAGACGATGTTCTGGGGCGGCTATGCCGATGAGGACGCGACAAAGAAAACCATCCACGACCTCTTCGAGCAGCAGGGCTATCTCTGCGATACCCACACTGCCGTAGCGGTCAGCGTATGCGACGCGTACATCAAGGAAACAGGCGATACCACTCCTGTTGTCGTCGCCTCCACCGCCAGCCCTTACAAGTTTTCCAAGGCGGTTCTCTCGGCGCTCGACAAAGGTGATATGCCCGAGAGCGAGTTCGATATGGTCGAACAGCTGCATGAGATCTCTAAGGCTGAGGTCCCCGCTCCGCTCGCGAATCTGCGCGGCAAGACGGCGCGCTTCGGCGACGTCACCGATAAGGACAAGATGCAGGGCGTTGTTTTAAACGCGCTGGGAATCAGCGAATGAGTCTTTTTGCCATCGCCGACCTGCACCTTTCCTTAGGCACAGACAAGCCGATGGACGTGTTCCACGGCTGGGCGGATTATGTGGATCGGCTGAAAACCAACTGGGAGCGTCTTGTGACCGATGACGATACGGTCGTTGTCGGCGGCGACATTTCGTGGGCGATGAAGCTCGAGGAATGTTATGAGGACTTTTCCTTCATCAACGCTCTGCCCGGGCAGAAGCTCTTTCTCAAAGGCAATCACGACTATTGGTGGCAGACGAAGAAGAAGATCGACGACTATCTTGCCGCGAATCACTTCGACACCATCAGGATCTTGTTCAACAACGCCTTTGAGATCGAGGGCAGGACCGTCTGCGGCACCCGCGGCTGGTACTACGACAAAGAGGGTGAGCACGATATCAAGGTGATCAACCGTGAGATCGGACGCCTGAGGATGTCTTTTGCCGAAGCAAAGAAGCTCAGCGATGAAACGCCGATCGCCTTTCTCCACTATCCGCCTGTTTACGGCGGCGTGGAGTGCGAAGAGATCATGCAGGCATTGCTGGAGCTGGGCATCAAGGAGTGCTACTACGGACACCTTCACGGCGAGCGTACCCACAAAAACGCGGTGACAGGTATGTATAAAGGGATCAATTTCCATCTGATCGCCGCCGATTATACACGTTTTATCCCTATTTTAGTACCTTATACTAATTGTCATTAAAACACTTTAACATTTATTGCGTTAAATTCCGCATAGCTGCGTTGTCGTCCTTGACATACGCCGGTATGCCTGCGTCCTCCGCCTTGCTCTGCGAAATTTTCCGTTAATAAATTTGTTAAAGCGTTTAATGAACAACTAGTATTCACGGTCAAAAATTTTACATTTTATCCATAGTAATTTTTTACCGTATATGTTATATTATTAACGATTTATCAAAAGTTCAATTAGGAGGAATATAAAATGGCTTTAAAATCATCTGCTATGACAGAAACAAACACCTATGAGGTAGAGGTTACCGTAGACGGCGAGACCTTTATGGCGGCTGTCGATAAGGTATATAAGAAGGAATCCAAGAAGATCCAGGTTCCCGGCTTCCGCAAGGGCAAGGCTCCCCGTGCTATCATCGAGAAGATGTACGGCGCTGAGGTGTTCTATGACGACGCGATGCAGGATTGCTATCCCGAGGCGCTCGACGCTGCCTGCAAGGAAGCTGACCTGAAGGTCGTTACCGTAACGGGTCTCGAAGCGACCGAGGTCTCCAAGGACGGCTTCACCTTCAAGGCGACCGTGATCGTTGAGCCCGAGATCGAGATCAAGGATTACAAGGGTATCGAGGTAGAGAAACTCTCCACCGAGGTCACCGAGGAAATGATCGACGAAGAGATCGAGCGCGTACGCGACCGCAACAGCCGTATGGTCACCGTTGAGGATCGTGCCGCTGAGAACGGCGACACCGCTGTTATCGACTTCGAGGGCTTCTGCGACGGCGAGGCTTTTGACGGCGGCAAGGCTGAGGAATACAACCTCGAGCTCGGCTCCGGCAACTTCATCCCCGGCTTCGAGGAGCAGATCGTCGGTCACAGCACCGGCGACGAGTTCACCATCGACGTCAAGTTCCCCGAGGAGTATCAGGCGGAGAACCTCAAGGGTAAGGACGCTCAGTTCAAGATCAAGCTCCATGAGATCAAGACTAAGGAGCTGCCCGAGGTTGACGACGACTTTGTCAAGGACGTTTCCGAGAAGGATACCGTTGCGGAGTATCGCGACGAGCTGAAAGAGCAGATCGCAAAGCGCCTCGAGTCCGAGTCCGAGCGCGATCTCGACGATAAGCTGACCAACGCGATCATCGAGAAGGTCGAGGGTGAGATCCCCCAGCAGATGTTCGACAACGAAGCGAACCAGATGATGCGCGAGATGGATATGCGTCTGCGCCAGCAGGGCATGGATATGAACACCTATATGCAGTACACAGGCATGAACGCCGATTCCGTACTGGAGATGTATAAGCCCGAAGCAGAGCGCAGAGTCAAGATGCGTCTTGCTCTTGAGAAGATCGCTGCGCTCGAAGATATCAAGCCCACCGAGGAAGATATCAACGCCGAGTACGACAAGATGGCTGCCGCTTACAACATGGAAGCGGATAAGGTCAAGGACATCATCCCCGTAGAGAGCGTCACCGAGGATCTCGGCGTACAGCTCGCGATGAAGCTCGTCAAGGATAACGCTGTTATCAAATAATTATCCGATCATTGTAGGGGCGACCAATGGTCGCCCGCAAACGAATAAATCACCTGTTTTGAATAATACTATATTACTGCGAAAGGATGATAGTTTATGGCATTAGTACCTTATGTAGTAGAACAAACCAACCGCGGCGAGCGTTCTTACGATATTTTCTCCCGCCTGTTGAACGATAGGATCATCATGCTGAACGAAGAGGTCAATTCCGCTACCGCCAGTCTGGTAGTCGCTCAGCTTCTGTACCTGGAGGGTCAGGACCCCAACAAGGACATCAGCCTTTACATCAATTCCCCCGGCGGTTCCGTCACCGACGGCATGGCGATCTATGACACCATGCAGTATATCAAGTGCGACGTTTCCACCATTTGCATGGGCATGGCGGCGTCGATGGGCGCTTTCCTGCTCGCGGCAGGCACCAAGGGCAAGCGTTACGCCCTGCCCAACGCCGACATCATGATCCACCAGCCTTCCGGCGGCGCTCAGGGTCAGGCGACCGATATCGAGATCCACACCCAGCACATCCTGCACACCAAGCAGAAGCTCAATGAGATTCTTGCCGCTAACACCGGTCAGCCTCTTGAGACCATCAAAGCCGATACCGAGCGCGACAACTTCATGACCGCTCAGCAGGCGCTGGAATACGGCTTGATCGACAAGGTGATCGAGCATAGATAACTGAGCGATCAGTGACCAGATAATAGTAGGGGCGACCATTGGTCGCCCGCTAAAACCGAGGAGTTTCGTATGGCAGGAAAGAGACCTGATGAAAACATATACTGTTCCTTCTGCGGCAAGCCGCAGGACATGGTGGGACGGCTGATTGCCGGCAACGGCGTGTATATCTGCGACCGGTGCGTCGATCTGTGCATGTCCATCTTGGAGGACGGCGATTTAGCGCCTCACGACATCGGCGAGGACGTTGTTCCTGTCAGCGGCACACTGTTAAAGCCTGTTGAGATCAAGAAGATCCTTGACGACTATGTCATCGGTCAGGACGCCGCGAAAAAGACGCTTGCCGTAGCGGTCTACAACCACTACAAGCGCGTGTTCAATCATGATGAGAACGTGGAGTTCTCCAAGTCCAACGTCCTGATGCTGGGACCCACCGGCGTAGGCAAGACCCTGCTTGCCCAGACGCTCGCGAAGGCGCTCGACGTACCCTTCGCGATCGCCGATGCGACCACCCTGACAGAGGCGGGTTATGTCGGCGAGGACGTCGAGAATATCCTGTTGAAGCTGATCCAGGCGGCTGACTTCGATATCGAGAAGGCGGAGCGCGGCATCATCTATATTGACGAGATCGACAAGATCGCCCGCAAATCCGAGAATCCCTCCATCACCCGCGACGTCAGCGGCGAGGGCGTACAGCAGGCGCTTTTGAAGATCGTCGAAGGCACGGTCTCCAACGTTCCTCCGCAGGGCGGCAGAAAGCACCCTCAGCAGGAGTTTTTGCAGATCGACACAAAGAACATCCTCTTCATCTGCGCGGGCGCGTTCGACGGTCTCGACAAGGTCGTCAAGAAGCGCATGGGCTCCTCCGTCCTCGGCTTTGAGGCGGATGTATCCGCGACCAACGAGGCGCTTGAAAAGGATTGGATGAAGCATGTGACGGGTCACGATCTGATAAAGTTCGGCATTATCCCCGAGCTGATCGGCAGACTTCCCGTTATCGCGGCGCTGTCCGATCTTTCCGAGGACGACATGGTACGCGTGCTGACAGAGCCGAAGAATTCGGTCATCGCCCAGTACAAGCACCTTTTCAAGCTCGACAACGTTGAGCTGTTGTTTGAGAAAGAAGCGCTCTATGCGATCGCCGAGAAAGCAAAGGAGCAGAATACCGGCGCGCGCGGACTGCGCGGCATTATCGAAGGACTGCTCACGGATCTGATGTTCGAGACGCCCTCCGATACCACGATCGAGAAGATCATCATCACCCGCGATGTGGTGGAGAACGGAGCAGAACCGCAGATTTTCCGCAACGATTCCGCGTTCCCGCTGTCGCATGAGTTTGATGATCAGACGCAGGATAACGCGTCTTAATAAAAACGTCATTGCGAAGCCCCTTGATACATGTGTCGGGGCTGTAGCAATCTCAACCGAATCATAAAAAGGCTGTATGTGGAAAACCGTACAGCCTTATGCTGATTTTATAGATAATCTATTTTAATTCTTAAGGAGAATTATGAACGAGATAAACACCAGTTTGAATTTACCTGTTCTGCCGCTTCGGGGCGTTGTGATGTTCCCGAAGATGATGCTGAACTTTGACGTGAACCGCAAGCGTTCCAAGAGCGCTATCGACATGGCGGTCGAGGGCGATCAGCTCATTTTCGTCACCGCCCAGATGGACGCCGGCGTGAACGAGCCCGCGGTTGACGATATATACAAGGTCGGCGTGGTCTGCCGCGTCAAGCAGGTCGTCAAAGAGGACTCGAAGGCGACCCGTGTGGTCGTCGAGGGACTCTGGCGCGGCGCTATTGTCGAGTCCGTGCCGAACGACAGCTGTATGTATGCCGCTGTCGAGCCTTACGGCGACAGCCGCAAGCATACGCTGACGACCCGCGACATCGCGCTGATGCGCTCCCTGAAAGCGACCTTTGAGCGCTATATGGAGCTGACGCCCAAGCTCCCCGCCGACATCCTCTTCAAGATCGGGATGTCCAACGAGCCGGGCGAGCTTGCCGATTTCGTCGCGTCCAACGTCATCCTCGACGTGGAGATCAAGCAGATCATCCTCGAAACCGTCAACCTTTCCGACCGTCTCGAGGTGCTGATCGACGCGATGCAGAATGAGATCTTCATCATGAGCGTCGAGCAGGATATCATGGAGAAGGCAAAATCCCGTATCGACCAGAGCCAGCGCGATTATTATTTGCGCGAGCAGATGAACGTGATCCGCGACGAGCTGGGGGAGAACGGCGACTTCAATGATATCGACGAACTGCGGAAAAAGATCGCGGACATGAAGCTGCCCGAAGAGGTCGAGCAGGCTTTGATGAAGGAATGTTCCCGTCTCGAGCGTCTGCCCGTCGGCACGAACGAATCGAGCGTGATCGAGACCTACATAGATACTGTTTTAGAATTGCCGTGGAACACGATGACCGAAGAGAGCATTGACCTTGAAAAGGTGCGTGAGCAGCTGGACGCCGACCACTACGGTCTCGATAAGGTCAAGAAGCGCATCATCGAGCAGCTTGCCGTGCGCAAGCTCAGCGATAAGGCGAAGGGACAGATCATCTGCCTTGTCGGACCTCCCGGTATCGGCAAGACCTCGATTGCGACCTCGATCGGCGACGCTATCGGGCGAAAGAGCTACCGCGTCGCGTTAGGCGGCGTGCGTGACGAAGCGGAGATCCGCGGTCACCGCCGCACCTATATCGCTTCCATGCCCGGCAGGATCATCAATGCCCTGCGTAAATGCGGCTCCCGCAATCCGCTTTTGATCCTCGACGAGGTGGATAAGCTCTCTGCCGATTACAAGGGCGATCCCAGCTCCGCACTGCTGGAAGTGCTTGACAGCGAGCAAAACTACGCCTTTGTTGATCACTATATCGACCTGCCCTTCGATCTGTCCGACGTCATGTTCATCACTACCGCGAACGATCCCGACGCGATCCCCGCGCCTCTGCGCGACCGTATGGACGTCATCGAACTGCCGTCCTACACCCGCGTCGAAAAGTTCAATATCGCCAAAAAACACCTGCTCCCGAAGCAGATGAAGCTCTGCGGTATCAAACGCAAGAACTTCCGCATGACCGATAAGGCGATCTACGCGGTGATCGATTTCTATACCCGTGAAGCGGGCGTTCGTAACCTCGAACGCGAGCTGACCGCGATCCTCCGCAAGGCGGCTGTCGCGATCCTTGCCGATCCCGATACGGTCGTCAGAGTCAGCGACAAAAACCTCGACGCTTACTTGGGCGTGAAAAAGTACCTTGACGATATCTCTGCGAAGAAGGATGAGGTCGGCATGGTCAACGGTCTGGCGTGGACGGCTGTCGGCGGCACCCTTCTGCCGCTCGAGTGCGTTGTCATGCCCGGCTCCGGCAAGCTGGAGCTGACCGGTTCTCTCGGCGACGTCATGCAGGAAAGCGGCAAGGCGGCGATCACTGCCATCCGCACCCGTGCCGAGAAGTATCATATTGATTCCGATTTTTATAAAAACTTCGATATCCACATCCATGCCCTTGAAGGAGCGATCCCGAAGGACGGACCCTCCGCGGGCGTGACGATGGCGACCGCCTTGTATTCCGCTTTGACAGATCAGCCCGTCCGCGCTGACGTTGCCATGACCGGTGAAATCAGTATCAGCGGAAAGGTCCTGCCCATCGGCGGCTTGAAGGAAAAGAGCATGGCGGCGTACAAAGCCGGCGTACAGCATGTCATCATCCCCAAGGAGAATGAGCGCGATCTGGCGGAGTTCGATCCCGAGATCCGTGAGAATATCACTTACCACCCTGTCGAGACCATCGACGAAGTGATCGCGCTGGCGACGGTCAGGGAGAAGAAGTCCGCCGCGAAATCCGCTAACACGCGCAAGAAAACGGCGAAGTCCGCTTCCAAGCGTGCCGGTGTAACAGCATAAGGAGATCGTATGCTCAACGTAGAATTTACCTATTCCGCGGGACTCAGCTCTCAGCTGAGACCCGATGACCGCCCCGATGTGGTTTTTTCGGGCCGCTCCAATGTTGGCAAGTCCTCGCTGATCAATAAACTGTGCAGCCGCAAAGGACTCGCGCGCGTCAGCTCCAAGCCCGGCAAGACCGCGACCATCAATTTCTTTGACGCGGGTACGTTCAACCTCGTCGACCTGCCCGGCTACGGCTATGCCAAGGTCAGCAAGGTCGAAAAGCTCCGCTGGGCAGAGCTGGTCGAGGGCTATTTTGCCGCGGACCGCGATATCGCGCTGGTGGTGCAGATCATCGACATGCGCCACAAGCCGACTGCCGACGATATGAACATGATCAGCTTCCTCTATGAAAGCGGTATCCCGTTCATCATCGTCGCGACAAAGGCGGACAAGCTCAATAAAACCGAGTATGCCGCACAGCTTGAACTGCTCACAGAGACCTTTGCCGGCTATGAGGGAGTGGAGCTTTATCCTTTCTCCGCGCTGAAGGGTGACGGCACAGGGGCGATCATGGACGCGATCAACGCGCATCTGGATTAGTATATCGGTTCATTGATATAGATTTGGAGGTATGAGTATGAAAAAAACACCATTTCTGACGAAGGCGATGGCAGAGGACATCATCAAAGACGTCCCCACGCCGTTCCACGTCTATGATGAAAAAGGCATCCGCGAGAACTGCCGCCGTCTGTACAAGGCGTTCTCCTGGAACAAGGGCTTCAAGGAGTATTTTGCCGTCAAGGCGACCCCGAACCCCTATCTGCTGACCATCCTCAAGGAGGAAGGCTGCGGCGTCGACTGTTCCTCGCTGACCGAGCTGATCATGTCCGAAGCCTGCGGCTTTAAGGGAGAGGACATCATGTTCTCGTCCAACGTTACCCCCGAGGAAGATATGAAAAAGGCTTACGAGCTGGGCGCTTATATCAACCTCGACGATATCAATTTCGTGCCGTTTATCGAGCGCGTCTGCGGCGTTCCCGAGACCGTTTGCTGCCGTTACAATCCCGGCGGTACCTTTGAACTTGCCGCGTCCCGCACGGGCGTTCAGGTCATGGACAACCCCGGCGAGGCGAAGTACGGCATGAGCGAGGATCAGATGGCTGAGGCGTTCACCCGTCTGAAAGCCGACGGCGCGAAGCACTTCGGCATCCACGCGTTCTTAGCGTCCAACACCGTTTCCAACGAGTATTACGCGGAGCTTGCGGCGATCCTCTTCAAGCTCGCCGTTCGTCTCAGAGACCGCTGTGGTGTGCATATCAGCTTCATTAACCTGTCCGGCGGTATCGGCGTCGATTACCGACCCGACGAGCCGACCAACGATATCATGATCATCGGCGACCTCGTCCGTCAGAAGTATGAAGAGATCCTCGTTCCCGAGGGTATGGATGATATCGCGATCTTCTCCGAACTCGGCAGATATATGCTCGCCCCCTACGGCGCGCTGATCGCGAAGTGCCTGCATACCAAGCACATCTACAAGGACTATATCGGTCTGGACGCCTGCGCCGCGAACCTCATGCGTCCCGCGATGTATGGCTCCTACCATCACATCACCGTACTGGGTAAGGAAAACGAGCCTTGCAACTTTAAGTACGACGTGACAGGCGGTCTGTGCGAGAACAACGACAAATTTGCCGTTGACCGCATGCTGCCCGAGATCCTGCCCGATGATCTGATCTATATTCACGATACCGGTGCACACGGCTTCTCTATGGGCTACGACTACAACGGCAAGCTCCGTTCAGCCGAGGTCCTTCTCAAGGAGGACGGCTCCCATCAGCTGATCCGCCGTGCCGAGACCATGGACGACTATTTCGCGACCTTTGACTTCTCACCCTACAAATTCAATACGAAGTAATAATAACGAATAATTCCCCTTATACCCTGCATATGCTGAGGTATAAGGGGGATTTTTATGTACAGAGATTATTTGAACAGCGATGTAAAACCCGATGAGATTTATGCTCAGCCGCGGACTGTTCAGCAGGGTGAAACACCCTTCCGCGACGAGTATGAGGAATACATCCGCGAGTATCCCGGACGCGGGACGCTAAAGGTGCAGATCAGCGTAGCGCGCGGAGCCTTCCCGATGAAAAATGTGCTGGTCGACGTCTCGCAAATCTATAACGGCGTGCGCTACAGCCTTTATAACGACATCACCGATATCTCGGGAATCGTCGACAATATGGTACTGCCCGCGCGCTCGATCGAGAGCACGCTGAATTATGAGTCGGCACAGCTTCCCGAAGCGGAGTATCTGGTCACGATCTTCCACCCCGATTTTCAGGAGCTGTCCGATTGTCCTGTCGTCATTCACGACAAGACCGAGACCATCCTGCCCATATCCTTAGTGCCGCTGACAGGGGAGAGAGAAGATGGCTGATTTACCGACGATCCCGTCTTATGTCACCGTTCACCTCGGCGCGCCCAACAGCAATGCCGAAAACGTTACGGTGCGCTTTACGGACTATATCAAAAACGTCGCGTCCTCAGAGATCTTTCCGAACTGGCCTGTCGAGGCGCTGCGGGCGAATATCCTCGCGCAGATATCCTATACTCTCAACCGCGTCTATACAGAGTATTATCCCAGCCGCGGCTATGATTTTGACATCACCAACGACACCCGATACGATCACGCCTATACGCGGGACGGAGAGGTCTTTGACACGATCAGCTTGATCGTGGATGAGATCTTCAACAACTATATCCGCCGTTCGGGAGCGGTCGAACCGCTCGCGGCGAAGTTCTGCGACGGCGTTGTGACCCAGTGCAACGGACTGCTCCAGTGGGGTTCGGTAGAGCTTGCCAACCAGGGCTATACCGCGATGGAGATTTTGAAGTACTACTACGGTGACGATATCGAGCTGGTGGAGAACGCCCCGCTGACGGATAAGACCCAGTCCTATCCCAGCGCTGCTTTGTCGCGCGGCTCCTTCGGCGACGACGTCCGTATCATCAAAAATGAGCTGAACCGTATCCGCCGCAACTATCCCGCGATCCCGAACATCAATTCTTCCACTTCGGTTTATGACAGCGAAACGGAAGAAGCGGTCAGGGAGTTCCAGCGCATTTTTAACCTTACTCCCGACGGGGTGGTCGGCAAGGCGACGTGGTACAAGATCAAGCAGATTTTCGCGGCTGTCAAGCGTCTGTCGGAGCTGACCAGCGAGGGCTTGACGATCCCCGAGATCGAGCGTGTGTTCCGTACTGAGCTTAGCGTCGGCGACAGCGGCGTCGAGGTCGAGGCGGTACAGTATTATCTGGCGTTTTTAGGGTATTTCTATCCCCAGCTCCCGCCGATCCCGATCACGGGTTTCTTTGATGATGCGACCCGCGACGCGGTCTTTACCTTTCAGAATGAGTACGGCTTGCCCGTGACAGGCGTGGTCGATTTAGCGACCTATTACACCATCGAGCGCGAATACCGCAGGGCGGTAGCCGACCTGCCCGCCAATTACCAGAGCGCGATCGGCGAGCCATATCCCGGGCGTTTTCTGGTAGAGGGAGACAGGGGAGAAGAGGTCAGGGTGATCCAGACCTACCTCAGCCGTATCGCCCGTATCGACCCTGCCATTCCCGAGCTTTCGGTAGACGGAATCTTCGGACCGCAGACCAAGCGCGCGGTCATCGCTTTGCAGGCGCAGTTGGGCATTGAACAAAACGGCGCTGTCGGACCGGTCGAATGGGTGGAGATCATCACCCGCGGCAACAATCTGTAGAATCATTGCGGTATGCAGTCTCTATCAAAGACTGTATGCCGTTTTTTCTGTAACTTTTCCTATTCTGATAAAATTAGACAAATTCTTACAATAATTCTCAGAAGTAAATATAGCCGTATCGATCTAAAGTATAATGACTTTGAATATGGATAGATACGGGGATGAAGATGAGCAAATACAGCGATGATTTTTTCTCGGAGTATGAAGAAATTTACTCGGATTCAAATAAAAAGAATGTGAGATCTTCTGCCGCGAGTCATTCGTACGAAGAGTATGATTTCAATGATTTCAGCAGCAGATCACAGCACAGTCGCGAATACTATGACTATGACCGTGAGGATTTTGACAGAAACCGCCGTGTGATGAATGAGTCTAACCGACGCGCCGTGAGAAGCAAAAACGTCTACGGCGGCAACGCGCGGATACAAAACCGACGTAATCCATCTGCTCAGCATCCGTACAAGCTCCGCCGCAAGACGCGCCGCACGCTGATCCTGACCATCGGTATCATCCTTGTGTTGGGGATTTTGACAGGCATTGTCGCGATAGCGGTATCTGTCGGCGGAGTCGGTAAGGTCGAATCGCTCCGGGTCTCTGAGCTGACGGCGGATCAGGCGGTGCTTTCATGGGAGAAGGCGAATCATGCCGACGGCTATCGTGTGCTGATGGCGCAGGGTGACTCCCAAGATTATCAGGAGTATCTGAGGATCGACGACCCCGATACCTGTACCGCCACGGTAAGCGGTCTCGATCAGGCTGTTTCTTACAGCTTTTGTGTGACCGCGTTCAGAGGGGATAAGGAGAGCGAACAGACAGTTTTGAACAGCGTTTGGACGCTACCCGAAGCGCCCGAGATCACCAATATCTATTCCGCGAAAAAAGGTGAGATCCATCTCGACTGGAGTGCGAACGATAAGGCAAGCGGCTATATCGTCGAGTATAAAAAGGACGGCGGTGAGTATGGCTCCGACACGACGCTGACCGTTTCCGATCCTACGGAATGCAGAGCGGATATCCCCGACCTCGAAACAGGCGCGACCTATTATGTGCGCGTAGCGGCATATCTCTCCGGTGAAGAACAGCTGACCGGTCAGAGAAGCGCGGAGCAGTCGGTTCAGGTCGTCTCGGAGGATACGCCTGTTACGCCGAAAGCGGCGAAGCAGACAGTGGACAGCACCATCGACCCCGACAAGCCGATGATCGCCCTTACCTTTGACGACGGTCCTCTGGACGGTGGTTCGGGCGAGAAGATCCTCGACGTTTTGGAACAGTATAACGCCCGCGCGACCTTCTTTATGGTCGGCTGTAATGTGACCGACCGTGCGGATAATCTGAAGCGCAAGGTTCAGCTGAAGATGGAGCTGGGCAACCACACATGGAACCATGCCCATTACGGAAATGAAGTGACGCCGGATGATATCAGCATGGCGAGCAATGAGATCTATAATGTCTGCGGACAGTACCCGACCTGCTTCCGTTCGCCCGGCGGCATGACCACTGACGCGATTCTGAACGAATGCGCCGCTGAAGGAATGTCGGCTTACTATTGGTCGATCGATACAGAGGACTGGAGCTCTAAGGACGCCGACGCCGTATACCACGCGGTGGTGGATTATGTTCAGGACGGCGATATCGTTCTGATGCACGAGATTTACGACTCTACCGCCGACGCGGTGGAGAAGATGGTTCCCGAGCTGATTGACCGCGGCTTCCAGCTGGTCACCTGTCACGATCTGATGACCTTGAAGGGCGGCTCTGAGCCTGTGCCCGGCAAGCAGTACAGGAACGCGTTCGAAGAACTGACTCCTTAATAATCGGATTAATACAACAATGAACGGCGCTGCACCCACGGCTATCGCGGTGCGGCGCCTTTTGCAAAGGTTCTGATAAATCATGTCAAAGATCATCATAACAGGCGGCGGCGTAGCCGGACTGACCGCGGGTATTTACGCACGGCTGAACGGCTATGAAGCCGTGATTTACGAAAAGCACCATGTCCCCGGCGGTAACCTTACCGGATGGAATCGCGGCGGCTATCATATCGACAACTGCATCCACTGGCTGACGGGTACGAATCCTGTGACCGACATGTACGGTCTTTGGCACGATACCGGCGCGCTCGGCGGCGTCGGGATCTATCGTGCGGATTCTCTCTTTACCTACGAGCATAACGGCGTCAAGCTTTCGTTGAGCCGTGACGTCAGCAAGCTCCATACCGATATGCTGGCTCTCTCGCCGAAAGACGAGAAGGAGATTTCTTCCTTTATCAAAGCGCTGAACGCCGCCAAAACCATCATCGAGGTTTCGGGGAAGTCGAATGACAAAAAAGCTACGACGTCCGAACTGCTCAGCTCCCTTCCTCTGCTTCTGCGCTATCATCAGCTGACGACGCGTGAATTGGCAGAGCGCTTCCGTGACCCTGTTATCCGCGGCTTTTTACAGGGACTGTTTGTCGAAGGCTTCGGCGCTTTGGGACTGCTCGTCGCGATGGCGACGTTCTGCTCGGACAACGGCGATCTGCCGCAGGGCGGTTCCCGCGCGATGGCGCTGCGCATGGCAAACCGTTTCCGCTCTCTCGGCGGCGGACTGAACTGCGGCGTCTCTGTTACGGGCGCAGAGCTGAAAAAGAATCGTGTCGTATCGGTGACTCTCAGTGACGGCAGTACCGCGGCGGCGGACGCCTTCATCTTTGCGGCCGATCCTGCCATCACCTTCGGCGCCTTGCTCAAAGAGTCGTTGATGCCGTCCTATCTGCGCCGACTCTATGACCATGCGTCGGTCAACCGCTTTTCGAGCTTCCACAGCGCGTTCGCGTGTGATGTGCCCGAACTGCCTTTCTGCGGCGACAGGATATTCGATCTGCCGCTTGCTTTACGGGAAAAACTGCGATCCAAATATATCATCCTGCGCGAGTATTCGCATGAAGCGGGCTTTTCGCCGCAGGGTAAGTGTCTGATCCAGACAATGCATTATTTTAACGAGACGGAGTGCCGCCGTTTTATCCGCCTGAAAGACAGTCCGGTCGAATACCGTGCGCTGAAACACATGATAACCGATGAGATAGAAGCCTTTATTGTCGCGAAGTACCCCGAGCTGCAAGGCAAGCTGAGCCGCCTCGACAGCTGGACGCCCGCGACCTACAAGCGCTACACAGGCGCGGACGTCGGCTCCTATATGGGCTTTGCGTTTCCCGCCAAGCTGAATCCGCTGTTCCGAAGCGGCAGGATCAAGGGCTTGGATAACGCTTATTTGGCGACCCAGTGGCAGCAGGCGCCCGGCGGCTTGCCCGTAGCGGCAAAAGCAGGTAAAGCGGCTGTCGAAATGATAGCAAAGCAGGAGAAGCGTAATGAGAAAGAATAGATGGACAGCTTATCCGAAGGGTATACACAGCGGGAGCTAAACGGCGAGGTGTGCTATCGGGTATTCAAAAGCCGATCTGTTTGAATGTAAGGATAACGTCAAAGGCGATGTTGCGCGGATATTGCTCTATATCTACTGCCGCTGGGAACAGCCGCAATCCCATCCCCTGCGATGCTGACGGCGAAAGGACAAAGAAATGCAATAAAGAAAACGACAAGCGTTATATGCAAGGAGAGGACGAGAAAAATAGAATGATTTATCCCTCGTTGTCTTTATAAACAATGTACTAACAAAAAGTATAGATCAAACTGTTGGAATATGCTATATATATAAGCATGAGCAAATGATTTGTGTGAATTTTGTCTATTTTATTGAGTTGAGTTGTATAAGAAAATGTGGTATAATATCTAAAATAACATCCGAATATGTTAAATCGTCATAACTAAGCTGGTGATTTTCAGAGATACCGAAAGAGATTTTTCTCTACTTCTTCCTTTCTCTCGGCGCAAAAATATAGATTTTTGCAGTAATCTTGACTTATCACCCGATAAAGAGTGATAATACTTGAAAGACAGACAGGGGATAAGAATACTCAGACTTATTGCGTTTTGAACGATTGGGGCGCAGTATAATTAGCTGTGTCCTTTTTGTGTTTTTACATATTTTTCTCGACATTCCATTCAGGAGGTAACGGGTATGAATGAAAATAAACTAAATACCGCTGCTTGGAGGGTGAGCTTCAAGGTCATCTCTTTGCTGTTGGCAGTTGCCATGTTTTTCACATCCGGCTCCACGGTGACGGCGCTGGACACGCTGCAAGCGATGCGATCACTTATAGAGCAGACATATACTCTCACTCCTGAGGAAGGCGTGACGATCACGCTGGAGGGACTCATGCCCGCGAACGGTTCGGCTGAGGCTGAATCGGCGCAGGTGGAAGAAGAGGGCGTCATCCACGCATATGATATCTCCATCTATTACGCCGACGGCACTACATTCGAGCCTTCCGAGGCGTCGCCTATCACCGTCAGCTTCATGAGCGACGCGATTGCCGACGCGATTGAGGATGACGCTGTACTCGAAGTAGAGCATATCGCTGACAGCGGAAAGACAGAGAGTATTGAACTGATCTCTGCCGAGGACGATCAGGCGACCTTTGAGGCGGAGAGCTTCTCGGTCTATGTCATCAAAACCCACGACGAGAATAACGAGAACCTCAATCCGCGCCGTACTTATCATTTCCTTTCTCCTAAATTCTCACAGACTGAGATCGACGGAGTGACACACTATCAGGCGCCCGCATACGAGTTCCCCAACAAGCTCCAAGAGATGGTCACCACACAGACCATCCGCTCCGGCGAGAGCCTGCAGGAGATCGTCCTGCCGGAGAACGACAATTCCGGTTTGTTCTACGGCTGGTTCGTCGTACAGTATTCCGGCAGAACAGAGGATGTTACAACCACCGAAAATGACGTTGAGGTTACTCGAACCAACTATATTTATGATTGGGGGAACGGAACTCCGGAGCACGTTGAATTTAACGAGCCGATCACTTTTTCAGATACCGACGACAGTGATATATGGCTCGCGCCGCTGTTCGGACGCTATCGCTTTTTGACGTTCCATCAGGATGTCAAAGGCTCCGCGAACGAGAACGTCATCGTATCCCGTAAGCTGATCGCACTCGGCGACGACAGAAAGTGCACTCTCTCCATCAGCGATGTACGCGCTCCGTCTACCAACCCGAACCGTATCATCTTCTGGGGATGGGAATTCACTCACACCGAGGGCGATTCTCTCAAAGGACAGACCGAGACGATCCAGACCGTCAGCGTTGATGACAGCGAGATTCCCTCTACCATTACCATCGAGGATAAGAGAGTCATCAACGGCATCCAGCCTACCGACGAGGAACAGCGCCATATGATCTATGATATCTGGCCTGTCTTTAAGGAAGCGCGCTGGGTATACTTTGACAACGGCGGCAACGGCGCCGCTTATACGCCGCCACAGTTCATCATGCTTGACGAGCCGCCCACATCTTTCGGCAACGTGCCTGTCCGTACCGGCTGGAATTTCAAAGGATGGTATTACAAGAAGGACGGAAAAAGCATACAGATCACCGACAGCAACGCAAATATCCTGTCAGGCGTCAATGTCGATCTGGAGACCGGCGTCTCTATCTCCGGCGGCAAGCTGGTCATGACGACCGCTGCAGAGGAGCAGACCTTCTATGCCGAGTGGGAGAAGGCGTCCACCGCGGATTATCACGTCATCGTGTGGAAGCAGAAGGTTACAGATGACAAGGATGCTTCCGACGCAAATAAGACCTACGACTTCGAGGGCTATTACACGCTCAGCGGAAGTACGGATCAGGACGCGACCGCTACCTCAGCGTTTATCAACGGGCATTACACGAGTTTTACCACAGATAGTACCAAAGCGTCTGATTTCATCGGATTCCATTATAACGCTTCACTGACTACTGTTACGGACGACGGCTACGGTTCAAACGGCAATAAGATTAACTCCAACGGCAGTACGGTCGTCAATGTCTACTATGACCGTGATTTGATGACGGTAACGTATCATTACCAGACCAGTCAGTTGCCCTCGGGAACCATGATTACGGACAGCGGCTATACTTATATCGCTACCACATCCAACACAGGCGAACTGTACGGATATATCAACGGAGAGTATATTCCGCTTTCGGTAGACGCTTCGGTTGAGACGGATTACTTCTTCCCGTACCGTTACAGCTCCACGACCTCCACCTCTACGAGCAACACCTACTACGGCGTTGTCGGCGATACATATGTACCGCTGACACAGGTAGGTATTTATACATGGACAAAGAGAACCGGTAATAATATGATGTATACGCCGTCTACTTCTACTAATGAGGGAAATTATTATCTGATAACAAACGGCAGTTTTACATCAACTTATTTATATTACTATGACGGTACATGGTACAGGACGCGATCAGGATGGTGGAATTATACTTATAGTGATCCGTATTACGGCACGCGCTATACCCGCGGGAGAAACAACACTTCCGGTACCTATACCGGTACGCGGTATATTCTCGGTGATGACGCGCTGGAAGAAACAAATTCAACTTCTACCAGCTCTACCCAGTACGGTGTAGAGAACGGCTTTGTCTATACCCTGTCAAGAAGCACGAATCCGTCGGGTTATTACTTCACCTATAACGATACAGAGTATACCGGCACGCGCTATACGCGTACGAATTCCAATACTGCATACACCGGAACGCTTTACAAAAAGTCCGGCAGCAGCTTTGTTGCTGCAGCGGATGACTCGGGCACGGTGTACGGTATTGACAGTAACGGCGTCTATGCAGAACTGTCAAAGTCGAATACCTACACCTATACATGGAAAAGAGCCGATACCGGCGCCGAATATAACGGTACGCGCTATCTGCGATTTCAAACGACGAATGATTCTACCTTTACCTATCAGGTCGTCTGGACGGGGCTGTATGGCCAGCCGTATTCGATGTATGGTTACACCTTCCCCTCCGAGTATATGTGGAAAGAACAGACCAATGGCGGCTCGACTCAGACGCTGCTCTCCGGTTTCACTAACCTGAATTCCGCACACAATGCGTCTAACACAGACTATCACCTGTACTGTCAGGGCGACGCAAATACCGGCACGCTCTATCACCTGCGCCAGAAGCTCGATGGCACCTATAGCACCGACGAGGCGTACAGCGATATCGCCCACGTATCGACCGGCAACGTCACCTTTACCTTTACGAATAAGTTCGACGGCTACGAGGTCTGCGGTTACAGTACGACGCTGCTTTCGTCGGGTTCGGGTACGGGGTTCAACGCTGTCTCTCCGGGCGAAGAAGCGTCACTCTCCCCAAGCTCCACAACGATCTATTATGTCTACCACAAGCGTTTGTCCAGCTTAGAATTCGTATACAACGACAACTATACCGGCGGTGGTATGCATACACTGTACGACCTCAGCTTCGGCCAGCCGCTGAACGCGTATGCCGACGCTTATACTCCCGCTCCGCGCGCCAATTACAACTTCACCGGATGGTATGAGGACTCGAGCTGTACAAGAAAGTTTGATTTCAACACCACTATGCCGGCGGCGAATAAGATGGTCTATGCCGGCTGGTCAAAGATCCGTTTCCGCGTTCAGGTCGATCCTAACGGCGGTGAATTCCCCTTGGGCGGCAACTTCTCCACCTACTTCAAGGTCGATTATGACGAGCCGGTCACCGAGTACGGCACGACTGAGCGTACCTATTACGAGGACAGCAGCGGTGATTATGTATATTTCTGCGCCGACTATAACATCATAAAGGAATTCCCCGATGTCGACCTCGACGGTGCGTACCGCAAGGCGTTCTATATCAAAAAATCGGAGATCGAAAACACCTATAATATGGTCTTTACCGTTGGAGGCGCCGAATACTCATACATAAGCGTAATGAGCTTCGACCAATTCCGCGCCTGTATTAATATGAATAAGACCTACAGCCCGACCGCCGGCACAACGGAATCGTTCCGTTTGGTATCCTGGCACAAGGTCAGAGCGGACGGCACTACAGAGGTCACGCCCTTCAACTTCAAGAGTCAGCTGACCGAGGATACTAAAATCCAAGCAAGATGGGTGCAGGTTGGTGGTTATGCCTTAACTTATAACCCCACGATGACTTCGACCGGTATCACCGGCGATATGGCTCGTGTTAATGACCCTCTTGAATCCGGTCGTAAATATGCGGATAAAGCCCCTGTTGTAATTCTTCAAGAGCCGAGTAATCTCAGTACGACAGGTGCGGGCGGTCACGAGATCGACGCTTCAGAGTGGGTGTTCCGCGGATGGCGCGTTGTTCACTATTCGACCCGTGAGCCGCTGGAGCCCGGCGTATTCTATGATCCCGGCGATACGATGATCCTCGACGCCGCCAATGCAGATTCCCAGGGCGTCATTCATATGGAGGCGTACTACGAGCGAAGAGCAAACACGACTCGCCGTGTTGATGTTGCCTCTGTTACCCTGCACGCAAATTCGGAGACTGCTTCTGTCAACGAACAAGGCTTGGCAAATGATAAGTATGAGTATGCCGATATTCTGAATAAGCAGCTAAAGCTCGAACGCAGAAACAATAACTTTAAGGTCGAGCTTGCGAATTATATCAAGAACTTCACCAACTCGGACGGCAGCCTGCTGCTTGGATGGAACACGACCCCTGATGCGGACACGTATATCCCCGAGTATTACGCTGACGCAGTGATCGGCGTCAATAAAGAGAATCTGCCAAATAACCTCTACGCCGTGTGGGAGCCGATGATCTATCTCACGCTGAACAATACGACTTCACAGGCGATTTCTTTCAACCTTAAATTCAAGAATTATGACGGCACTGTGTATGCAGGCTATGCAAACACGATGACCGGAGAGTTGGAACGTACACCGTTCAGCAGCGAAACGTTCGTCACCAAGAACAGCTCCGGTGACTTTAATGTAACGCTTCCCGCAGGAAAAAAGATCCAGCTCGTCGTGCCCGCGGGCGTTCTCGCCGACGGCGCAGGAACGTATACTGTCAGCGGTACATATTCAAGAGATAACACAAAGAATCTCTTTATCTATAATTCCGGCTCCGCAACCAGCGTTTCGATCGAAGGGAGAGGCAATACCTGGGAGCTGAACGGTACGACCACGTCCGATTCACCAATCTCGTATTCGACGGAAGGCTCGCTGGTCAAAGGCCCTCAGGGACGTCTCGTTCGCTTTGTCGAAAGTAACCAGGAAACCGAACTTGATCTTAAATCGCGTTATTATGACGTTGACGCCGGCGAGTGGAAAGACGGTACAAGCACAACCGGCGCTAAAGCTGATGCTCACTTCAACCTCGCTTCGGGTTATTCGGAAACCCAATCTGCCGATGGCTATACGACGAAAGTAAACCTGATCAATAACAATAATACGGTTACTTTCGGTTTGAAGGTCAACAGCTATGATACCGAGAATTATAAATTCATCGGCTGGTATTATACGCCTACGGCAGCTCCCAACGCCTATTCAGTCGACCGCCACGCCAGTGATTTCGGCGAAGCGAATATCAGCGGTCTGGCTGTTCCGCCCGAAAGAACGGTTTACTACGCGCTCTTTGTGCCGTATATCAAGGGTTCGCTGACGATCCAGCATAACGAACGCGCCGACTCCGCGGGTCACTGTGACGATAACGCCGGACTGGGACTTAAGATTCAGTATTATACTGATGCGGATGCAACGCTTCAGGACATCACTTCTGCCTCCGGCAACAGCTCCAATCCTGCGACCTGCACTCTTTCTGATACTATTATCGACGAGAAGAATACCACCGGCCACCTCAAAGTTACGGTTCGCGCAAGACCCGAAACAGGAAGTACCTATAAAGCAACCTACCGTAATCTGGAAGAAGTGCGTAAGGACGGACTGGGACAGGATTCGGAAGGCTATACCTATGCTGTCTTTGACGCTCCTGTTTCAAAGCGCTTTGTCGCTTCCGACACCGTCAAGGGTCTCATGGAACTCAGAACAGTCAGCTATTCATCTGTGTTCTCGCGCAACTATACTATTTCCTATCAGTATACCGCCCGCGACGGCTCAACTCAGACATATACAAAGAAGGGGCCGACAGATACCTTTGACGATTTTGATGAATATGTCATTGAACAGACCCCCTATGAGAGAACATTGGCGGGCGACACCGTCTGGGATATCGAAAACATCACGCAGACGATCGACGACAACGGTATGAATGCGACTTTAACGGAAATAGCGAACTTCCGTTCAAAATGCACCGTAACTATTATGGAGGCAGGCGGTTATACGCCGACCGAACGCGTAGAATATGGCGAGACCTTCTCCGACGAACAGGCAGAGAAGCACATCGCCCCATCCGAAAAGGACGGCAAGCTGTTCGATTATTGGGAGATCGTCAATACCAAGACAGGTGAGCATATCGCCAACTGTTACAGCGAGAAATTTACCTTTGCCGTATGGAACGACTATACCATCACCCCGCATTATTCCGCAACACCCGCGTCATTAGCGGATGAAGAAGCTCATATTACGCTTGACTATATCGACACCTCCCGCAACCAGTGGGGTGAGGAGGTCATAGATGACAAAGATGCTTCCAACCGAACCAAGGTCAGCGATAAGCTGGTCGTCGATATGGATATCAGTTTTATCGACGGCGACCACAAGATTCTCGACGCGGTCGATGAAGTCGGAAATAACCAATATCAGCTTGGCGTGATGTTTGAGGTAGTCGATACTACGGAAGACGGCACGTTTGATAAAACCGCTTATGCTGCCGGCGAAGAGGGAATGGCTTCCCGCGCCCAAACCCTGATTAACGCTAATACAAAACCCAGCGGAACGGCTAAGATCAGCGATGTGAACTGCTATTTCTCCAAAATAAGCATTACCGAAGATACCGTATCTTCCTTCAATCGGTCTGAGTTTGCCCGCAGTTTTAATACGAGCGGCGTCAAGAATAAAGTGCTCCGTATGTATGCTTATATGCAGACTCCCAAAGGAAATGTCATCGTAAGCGCTCCGAAGTATATCACGATGTACGATTATGCAAAGTCAAATCTTGCGATCGACTATGCAAAGCGAAGCGCTAAACAGTCCTCAGATTGACCAATCAAAAGTAAAGGAGGGAATGTATGAAAAAAGAATATGAAACTCCGGATCTCGAAATCGTTTCGTTTTCGCTCCCCGGTGTTCTAAGCGACATTATACATTCCAGCTTTGAACATGGTGGTAACAACTCGGGATGGACATTTGACGACGATGATGATGACGATAATTTTGGAGATCTGACGCCATGATGAATCATTTAAAAAAGATGGCGATAGCTGTGTTTGCGCTGTTTCTGCTTATGACGACCATCCTTTCCGTCAGCGCTGCAGGCACCTACTTCCTCTATGAGGGGATCTACTATGGTATCGGCGAAAACGGTGCGGCGTATGTTCACGGCAGCAACGGCGAAGCATGGGATATTGTCATCCGCGAAAAGTTTTTGAACAAGTATGATGTGACTGAAATTGAGGAGTACGCTTTCTTTGAGAATGACACGGTTGAAAATCTCTCTTTCTTTGAAGCGTCGCATCTGGAAACCCTCGGCGAGTGCGCCTTTGCCCGTTGTACAAAACTCAAAAAGGTTGAAATAACATCTTCCATTCAAAACATGGGTATGGGTGTGTTTGACGGCTGTACAGCTCTCGAATATATACGCTTTCGGGATGGCTCTCTCAAGGATATTCCCCGCCAGTGCTGCTACGGCTGTACTGCACTGAATACAGTGATTTTTATGAACGATCCTGAGTCTATCGGACCTCTTGCTTTCGGCTATTGTACTGCACTGAAGCGCATAGAGATTCCCGACAGTGTGACACAGATAGCGGGCAACGCCTTTGAGGGCTGCGACAATCTACAGATTTACTGCACGAAGGAAAGCTACGCTCTGCAATATGCGATCGATAACGGGATCGACTATGTGATCACGAATCCTGATCCCGAGCCGGAGCCGATCACTTATGTCATTGGCGACGTTGATGGCGATGGAGATGTCACGATCCTCGACGCGGCGCTGATACAAAGACAGCTTGCCGGTCTCACTGTGTTTGCGTTTGATGAGATGGCCGCAGACGTTGACGGCGACGGTTTGGATAATACCGACACTACAAAGATCCAGCGGTATTTAGCCGGTTTCTATGATCCATACAATATAGGTGAAACAGTCAGTTATGTTGTGTACGAATCAGAAATCAATTCAGATTAATCTATGAAAAAGGGGCTGTGTTGGTGACCATCTACAGCTTAAACATCCGACGAAAAAAGGGAAGAGTAACTATTACCCATCCCCGAAAGGATATACCGCTAAAGACTTTAAAGAGTATTGAGGCTCAAGCGGGTATCAAGATTCCTTGATATCCGCACCCCTTACCATTATGATGTTTGGGAGGATATTATGAAAGACAGGTACGCTTATGTCGCCTTATTTGATATTGCCGATGACGGCATTTCTATTTCATTTCCCGATCTTCCGGGCTGCCTTCCTTGTGCCGATACGCTCGAAGAAGCGATTGAAAACGCGCGGGAAGCTCTCGGACTTCATATCTGGGGACTTGAACAGGATGGCGAAGAGTTGCCTGTACCTACACCGTTTGATCAGATCAAGTGCGATCAACATCAAGCAGTCGCTGTGATCGATGTATTTATGCCTACGTTCAGAGACAAACTGAACAACCGTTTCGTGAAGAAGACCCTGTCGCTCCCTGCGTGGCTCGCCGATCTCGCGGATAAAGATGGTGTTAACTGCTCCAAAATCTTTCAAACTGCGTTGATGGAGTATTTGGGAGTGAAATAATAAGCGTCTCTTGAAGGGACAGTATTACTGGACACGCTTATCACATAATTTCTGACCTCTTGCGTCATCGTATTTTCACGATTTACGCAAGAGGTCAACTTTTTTGGGGGAAAACAGCGAAAACCCTCATGAATAGAGAATTCATGAGGGTAATGGTGGAGAGTGCTTTGGTATGATCTGTTGGTTGTCGGTTACCTTGTCTGATACCGTCACTTCCTGTCCGACAGCCATCTGCGCTCTCCCTAAAAACGCCATACTATGGTGTTTTTACCTTCGGTTCTTCGCGCAGCTTGAACCTCGGCACGGTCGCCTTCAAGTCACATCAGTCTCCACTTTGTTTGTATGATATGATAACAGAGGGAGTACCCTTTGGGCTCTCCCTCTGTTATCAATGGTGGAGACTGCTGGACTTGAACCAGTGACCTCCTGCGTGTGAAGCAGAGATTATTCTACTTTTATATTCTACTGTACTCAAAACTGTGTGTCGTAAAAAAGGCATTAATTTGCAATCTAAAAAGTTTTGTAATATTATAAAACGACATCACTATTTGGAGGTATACAAGAATATGACGTTTAAGAAATTGGCAGAGCTTTGGTACACAACGCACTGCTTTGGATTATCCTATAATTGGAAGAATCAAGTACTGTCAAATATCAATCATTTGTGCCGCTTTTTTTGGAAATGATGAAATTAGTGAGATTAAGCCGTATAGAATTGAAGAAGCACTTAAGTCACTTGCCTGTTATAATCCTAACACGAAAAAGGGAGCTTCAAAACGGCTGCTGAAGGCAATATCAAGTACCGCAAATCAAATTTTTGAGTTTGCAGTAGAGAATGATATGATTGTTAAAAATCCTGCTTGTAAGGCATACAAAGTGATTCCTAAGAACGCACCCACAAAGATGGTGACAAGTATTACTGAATACCAGAGGGAACTTGTGATGATGATTGAACATCCCGCTAAAATCGCTGCTATATTAATGATGTTTATGGGACTTCGCACTGGCGAAGTCCTTTCTCTTAAATGGAGTGATATAGATTTAAACGAGTTAGTGATTAATGTTCGTACAAGCTGTGAACGGGTTGCTTCTAATAAGTATAGTATCAAGTTTGGAACGAAAAACGGTAAATGCAGAAAAGTTTCCATTCCATCTTCTGTTGCAGAATATCTTGAAAGGCAAAAGCTCAGTTCCGTATCTGAATTTGTTGTAAATAAAAACGGAGAATTGCATACGCCGACAACTTGGAAGAGAACATGGAAGTCCTATCAGTTTTCACTCAATTATGCCGTTTACAAGGAAAGGTGTAAAGAATTAGGGGTTGAGCCTAAAAACAAATACAGTCCTACCGGAATACCTGACATGAACGTTCGTTTTAACGCCCATCAGCTCCGGCATACCTTTGCAACCATGCTTTACCTTTCGGGCGTCGATGTTTTGACAGCGCAAGAGTTGTTAGGTCATGCCGACGCGAAAACGACACTTAACATTTATACCGATCTTGATAAAAAATTCAAGAAGATCAATATTATTAAATTTGATCATTACATACAGAATGAGTTGCTAAAAGTGTCATCGTTATAAGAAAAAATGGGCTTATTACATTTGTGATTTGCATTATTAATTAAAGATTACCAATATCATTTGTTTTTCTCATAGAGGGCGGGATTCGTGGCTTTTATTCCCGCCCTCAACTCCTTTTAGTAGGAGTAGTCGTTAGCCAGAAAGGCATGAAACGTCTTTGTTCGTTTCATGCCTTTTAAATATAGTATAGGGCGAGAACATTATAATACAGAAACACGTTGCAATATGTTATTCCTCTTCTTTTCCTCGCCCTATACGATTTTTATTATGTAAGGAGTGAAAAAATGAGCTGTAAACCTGATTACATCATCAAAGTAGACCCGCTTCATCGGTTTGTTATTCCGGTTAATGTTAGGCAAAAACTTAATATTCAAAGCGGAGACAAATTAGAGGTTTTTTGTGATGACAATAAGATTATCCTACAGCCGCGATCTACTCGCTGTATCATTTGCGGGCTGAATAATCCTATCATTACATACGCAAATGATCAGCCGATTTGCTGTGACTGCTATAAGCAGATTATTTCTTAACAGAGAGTAGGACAAAAGCATGTGCGAAGTATACGAAGACGCCTATATGGATAACACCATCATAGGTTATGAAAGCGGCTATACCATAATCGAGAAAGATGACGGGGAGCTCTTTTTTCTGGAAGCGCCTGCCAATCTGTTGCCGATTGGAGAAACCGTAGCAGAAAACGAGTTAACTCCACTGAATGAACTACCGATAGAACTTCAAATGAAAGTTTATCAAAAGTATAAAATTCAAGGGGCATAGTTATATGGCGTACAATAAAGAGGAATATATACGACAATCTGAATTGCAGCGGCAAGAGTTGAACAAAACCGTATTAGAAACCGCTGAAACCTTTCGAGATAATACAGAACGTCTCGTTGAAGCTATTGAATTTCAAAGCCGTTTCTATCGTTATAGCTTCGGAAATTCGATATTGATTCAATCACAAAACCCCGAAGCTGAATTTTGTAACAGCTTTAAGTCGTTTAAGGATATGGGCTATTCTATTCGCAAGGGAGAACACGGGATGAAGATCCTCGTTCCTGTGTATAAAAAATTCATCGAAGTTGCTCCTGACAGATGGCTTGCTTTAAGCGACGCCTCTAAGGAGCAAAAAGAGAATTACAAGCAAGGAAAGTATAAGATTCATGAGAAGCTTTATTTTAAAGTGGGGACGGTTTTTGATATAAAGCAAACAAACTGTCCTAAGTCAGATTATCCGAAAATCTTTGATTTGGGATATACTTCGGAGCAGCATAAGTTCCTGTTTGAAAAGCTTAAGGATTTCTCGAAGGAACGACTTAGCTGTCCTGTATACGAAGAAGGGTTTAGTTCACTTCAAACAAGGGGCTATTATGACAGGGTTAAAAACGATATTCATATCAGCTCCATGTTTGACGATACTACAAAACTTTCGATTCTGTCCCATGAGATCGGACACGCTATGCTGCACAATGTCAGTCAAGATTTCAAAGCTCCCGTATCACAAAAGGAATTCGAGGCAGACGCCGTTAGTATTATGCTGCATAAAAGGTTTGGCATAGATATAGCGGAAAGCCGAAAATCTCATATAAGCGATCATTACAAGGCTTTGATAGATGGTGGATATACTTCTGAGCAGATTCTGAAATCTTTGAATCGAGCTAATGACGCATATAAAACGATTATGGATGGGATAGAAGGAGAAAGTCCTCAGATCGTTCAAGAACAGGATTCAACACAGACAGTTACAGTTGCGTTGCCTAATCAAGTTTCCGGCATGAGCGGGATGATTCAATCAATGTAATTCAGACAGCAAAAGCTGTCTTATTTTTTTATTTGTCCCTCTGAGGGACAGTTTTGCAAAGAAAGGAAAGATAAATTATGACAGACAAAAGCAAAACAATTAAAATTGCAGTTTCTAATCAGAAGGGCGGCTGCGGCAAAACGACTACCGTAATTAATCTCGGCGCAGCTCTAAGCGCGCTCGGCAGCCGCGTACTGTTGGTGGACTTTGACCCGCAATGTCACCTTTCAAAGTGGCTCGGGTATGAGCCTCACGGAGAGCCTACATCAACTGACCTCATTTATACCAACATCGCAAAGATTCCGTTCAATCTGTGCAATTGCATACAACACCACGAAGAGGGGTTTGACTATATTCCGTCAAGCCCTCTTTTAGCGGGTATGCTTGGAATTCTCGCTACTGATTCTGATAGCTCTAACGTCGTTACAAGAATCTTTGACAACAATGTTTTCTCCGCCTACGATTTCGTTATCTTTGACTGTCAGACGGCGCTTGATCTCCTTGTAACGAATGTCCTCAAATGCTGTGACAAGCTCCTCATTCCTGTTCAGGCTGACCTTTTGGCATATGAAGGCGTTCCCCAGATGATCCAAACACTTACCAGAATCAAAGGAGATATGGATGTTTCAAAATATCTATTAGGATTTCTTGTGACTATGTTTGTTACAAATACGATTCATTCTATGCAGATATTACAAAGTCTGAAAGAAAGTTACGGAAGTCTTGTTTTTGATACGGTTATCAGCAACAGGACAGAGGCAAAAAACGCCGTAGGGCTGCATTGCAGCAGCGTGAGTGATTCAAACAGCAAAGTCGGACAGCAGTATCTCGAGGTTGCCCGTGCTGTATTGGAGGTGTTGGCAAGTGAAGAGTAAGAGTAAATTTGACATCAAGCCCCAAACCCTTCTGACCCCGGAGCAATCCTTTAATCAGCTTCTTGGAGGTTCCGATGAAAATCAGATCATTGAAATTCCTGTGGATCTGATTGATGAAATTGAGGATCAGGCGTTTCATATCAACGAAGAAAAGGTGATTGAGATTGCTGAAAGCATGAAGATCGTCGGACAGCTTGATCCTATCATTGTAACACCTTCACCGGATCGTGAAGGAAGATATCTTTTGATAGCAGGGCGTCATCGGAAACGTGCTTGTATTGAGAACGGTTTAAAAACGGTTAAGGGATATATCAAGAAAGAATCAAGCAACACAAAGCAGGAGATCTCTCTTCTGTTATCCAATTTAAGCCGTAATAACGACTATAAACCTTCGGAATTGGCGCAAGCCTTTTCACGGCTTGACGAACTGTATCGTGCTTTGGGGTATAATCAGACGGCTTCGAGGATCGCCGAAGCTAACGGAACAAATCGTAAGTCTGTTCACAGATACAAAGCGCTGAATAAGCTTCATAAGAGCCTTTTAAATCTCGTTGATGAAGGGAAGCTCACCGTCAACACCGGTTATGAGCTTTCTTTTCTTGACCAAACAGAGCAAAACGTTATTTGGATATATCTTGTTAATCATCCCGACTATAAGCTGACTACCGAGATAGTCCAGAAGCTTCGCCACAACGATACTCCCGGTGTTGGGATATATGACATTCTTAACGACGGTGATAGAGCTTCTGTATCAAACGCCACAGAAGACGGAGAGAAGGAAAAAAACCGATCAACGGTGAAGAAGCCCCGAAAAACCGAGAAAAAAACTGAAATAACAGTTAATGAAGCAGGCTTTCCGTTGGAGCAGAACTTCAAAATGACAGACTATCAGCTCGCATTTATCGGTGAAGCGCTCTACTCTTTGTTTCAGCCTTTATTTGCCTACATCGTTAAGGAATTCCCTTCATCCTATGAGGTTGGAAAATTTCTGATTAAAAACTATCAATACAGCGACCATACCTATTCAGTAGAAACAGGCGATTCCTGTCAGTTTAAATTCTACTCTAATCTCAATCATATTAACCTTTTTCTTAACGGCAAGAAGTATTTTTGGTCGTTGTGGCAAACAGAGATCGATTATATCTGTCGTTACTATCTGCGCAACTGTATCTCTGAAAGTGAGATCCTCGGTGTTTTCTACAACGAAGAGGAAGGTGAAATAGAATGAAAGTTACAGCGGAATTTCGCCCGATAGAGAGGAAAAACTTTATTGGGATAGCCAGTATCACCATAGATCGCGCCTTGATTATCAATGATATCAAAGTGTATCGAAACAGCTATGATATACGCCTTGTGTTTCCTGTCAGTGAAATGACAAGAAAGAGAGGTAAGAAGAATATCGTCGTCAAGAACTCTGATACGTGGTATCTGATCAAGGCTGCTGTCATACATGCAATTATTCAAAATAAAAACTGTCCCTCCGAGGGACAGTTTGAAGGAGAACGCTTATGAGCGATCAGAGAATTATTTTAAGCCCTAAAACGGCTTCATCGGTGGAGCTCAAGCGTAGTGCCATTTTTCTTTTCATCTATACATTTGTCGTTTGATTTGTAAAGGAGTGAATTAAATGTATTTATCTCGAAACAGAGATCCTCCCGTTGATTTCTTCGTTTATTGTTCTGAATTTTACGAAAGGAAAAGACATTATGAAAAAGTATCTTTCTAAAATAACGAGCTTGTTGCTCGCTGTCGTTATTATGCTGTCATGTTCAATCATTTCGATGTCAGCAGCTACAGAGTATACACAAAATAATGATCACGGTGTCAATTATGATTATGCCAAAAAAGGTACTGTGAATTTTGTTGCAGGTGATTATGTTTTCTATGGCAGCAGCGGAAGCGCTTGGGGAACACACTGGCTGTACTGTAACGGTAATCTTGCGACTTGTGCCCGATCATCACGTGATACTCCTACGACAGGCACTTACTCATTGACGAAGTATTATCTCGCCAACGATACCATGCGTGCAAAAACATTTTATTGGTATTTTGTGAATCCAAGCGCAAGGCTTGCCAATAATGCTTCAAAGTATAATAGCAGCTGTAGTACATATACGGACAATCTTGAAGCTGCTATGTCAGATATCAAGAAAAAATCACCGTCTGCAACAGTTACCAAATACGCTTTAGCACATACTTTGATTGACAGCTTACAGCAGAATTGGAATAATGATGATAACGGTGAGGCATGGAATGAAGTGCTTGATGTACTCAACCCTAAAAGTGATTATTTCCCCAGTGTTCCCGGAAATATCAAAGTTTACTATTGTTATCCGGGCGGCGGCTCCGCTCAGTCTGTTATGAGCTATGAGTATCATCCCGTTGTTGAAATCAGAAAGGTTTCTGATACTCCGTTAACCACAGACGGAAACAAGAACTATTCGTTTGAGGGAATCACATATGTGTTCTCAACGTCAAAAACCGACTTTGATACGAACGGAAGTCACTATCTTGGTGCTGTTGATCTTGACAAAAACGGTGTGGCTACGACGGAGAAAGGATCTCGAGCAACCTTACGTGAACTGGATCCGGGTACGTATTATGTTAAAGAATATGATAATACCGCATTACGGAAAAGCGGTTATCAGTATAATGATACTGTATATACTGTTAAGGTGACGTCTGATAATACTCTCAGCAACCCTGCTGTCCTGCGCGTTTCCGACCCGCCCGTAAAGCCAACTTTAAAGATCGAAAAGTTCTCGACTAAGCCTGAGCTGACGGACGGAAACAGTCACTACACGTTCAAGGGGATCACCTACTGTCTGTACAAGTCAACAAAGAGTTTTGTGACGGGCAGCTCTAATCCGGACTATGTCGGTTATATTGAGCTGAGCGAAGACGGAACAGGTTTCTCCTATGATGGCTCCAACGAGACTATCCGTAATCTCGGTATCGGAACCTATTATGCTAAAGAATATAATAATGAATCTTTAGCAAATAGCGGTTATAAGCTTGATGAAACCGTCTATACCGTTAAGCTGACTAAGAATCACAACAGTGATAATCCTTACATCCTGCGCGTATACGATGAACCAGAGGGTACCCTCAGCGCTAAGATTATCAAGAAATCCTCTGATCCCGAAATGACGGACGGTAACAGCTGCTACACGCTGCAAGGCGCAAAATTCAATCTCTATGAGAGCAAAGAAGACGCCGAGAACGACACCAATCCGTTTATGACAGATATTGAAACAGATGTAAACGGTGTTGCGCATATTTCCAATCTGCCTGATCCGGGTGAATCCGGAAAGAAGTTCTATGTTCGTGAGATTGTTGCTCCTTCCGGCTACGCACTGTCGGATCAAATCGGTGAGCTGACTGTCAGCGCCGACGAAGGAGCGGACAACATGGTTGAAATGTACGACCCTCCGCAGAACGACCCTGTACGTATTCTCTTGACAAAGGAAGACGAGCAGACGGGAGCTGTCGGAAAGCGGATTGAAGGCGCAGAATTTACCGTAAAATACTACCGCGATTATTTCTCGACAGAAGAGGAATGTCTCTCTGCTCAACCGGATAAAACTTGGGTTGTAAAAACTGATGATAACGGTTTTTGTCGGTTGTCTGACGATTATTTGGTTTCCGGTGATGAATTCTATTATGACAGCCTCGGCTCCCCAAATCCGGTTTTGCCGCTCGGAACTGTTTATATCAAGGAATCAAAAGCGCCAATCGGGTACAAGCTTAGTGCCGACGCTTACATTCAGCAAATCACGTCCGAAGGCGATCTTGACGAGGTCAATACCTATAACGCTCCTGTTATCCGCGAACCGAGAGCGGGTATCGTGAATATCTCCGGCGTCAAGAAATGGGAAGATGATGACGATCGAGACGGTAAGCGTCCCAAAAGCCTCATGATTGATCTTTTAAGGAATGGTGAAGTCATCGACAGCTATGTTACCGATGAAACGCAGGACTGGCGCTTTGAATTTCTTGACTTGCCCGAGGGTCACGGTGATCTTCTTGCGGATGATGACATCTACTATTACACCTATTCTGTCAAAGAAAGCAACGTGCCCGGCTATAAGTCGACAGGGGGCGATCTGGTTGAAGTTTCTACCGAAACAGACGAGTGGAATGTGACTACTCATAATTATGAGGTCACGTTTACCAATACCTATACCCCCGAGAAGATCGAGATTGAGGGTAAGAAGATATGGGACGACTATGACGATACATTTGGTCTTCGCCCGGGCGAGATCACAATCACCTTGCTGATGAACGGCAAATCGTATCGGTCAGTCAAAACGGACGCTTCTAAGAGTTGGAAGTTTTCCTTTGATAATCTGGACAAGTATTACGATCATGGTGAGTTGATCCACTATTCTGTTCTCGAAACAGACGTAAACAACTATACCAGTACAATATCTGAGAACACCGAACCCGGTGATTCAATTCCGTATTTCTCTGTGATCAACGTATTGAAGACGGGCAAAGTTACTATGAGCAAGGTCGATGAAAACGGACAGCCGCTTGCAAACGTGAAGTTTAAGCTGTACCGTGAAGCGGATAAAATGCTGATCACGTGCAGTTTGATTGACGGTATATATGTTTTTGATCCTGATGGGAGCGAGGTTGAATATGTAACCGACGTTGACGGGCTCATACAAATTGAAGGGCTGCCTGTCGGAGATTATGTCTTTGAGGAACTGGAAACCACCGAAGGTTATATGCCTTATACCGAGCCGATTCCTTTCTCACTGCTCGAGGAAGATGACGTTATCTCCGAACAGCTTGTGTCTGTCAGTAATCACAGAGCCGTGATGTATAATACCGGTGGCGTCGGCAATACGGTGTTCTATGCGATTGCGATAGGAACTGCTGTCGCGGCTGCGGTGATCATACTTGCAGTTGCCATCTCGAAAAAGAGAAAGAAGAAAAAGCAATCATAAGTCTGCTTTTTCTTGATCGTTTGCAGGGAGGGCGCGGTTTAAGCTGTGTACCCTCTCTGCTGACAGGAACGTAAACAAATTTGTTTACGTTGACATTTCATATAAATGGATTTAAAATAATTAAAAGTTTACACCCAAGTGTACACCCAAGTGTTCAAAGTCCCGTTTATGGATATGATGTTCCGATATAATGTAAACAAGCTAAATTAAATCAAGCCTAAATCAAGCTTGTTTGATTGAAGCTGATAGAATAGTCGAAAGATAACAGCTACATGCTAAGAAAGAGGAAGTAACATCATGAAAAAAACATTATTCTCAATCGTCCTTATCTTTATATTCATCTTTTCTGTTGAAGGAATTTCTGCGGCGGCAATCAACAATCAGCTTGCCACGCCTACAATCGTTGATTTTGCAAGCACGGAACAAGGTGTGAAAATCACATGGAACCCTGTTGAAGGTGCAGAACGTTATCGCGTGTACTATAAAAACAGGTATGGTGATTGGGTACGGATGGCTACCGTATTAGGTACATCCTACACCGATACAGATGTCAGTTACACCAAAACATATACCTACACAGTTCGTTGCGTCGATTCCGCAGAGAAAAGATTTACAAGTCTTTACAACACCAATGGTTGGAAATACACTTATCAGTATCCCTACGGCAAACCTGAAATCACAAATATGGATGATGTTTCGGATGGTGTTCGGGTTAAGTGGTCGCCAATTCAAGGCGTTTATAAATACCGCGTTTATTATAAGAACAGTAAAGGTGGTTGGACACGTTTTGCTGAAACAACAGATACCTTTGCTTTTGATACGATTGTCAATAATAATTCGACCTATACCTATACTGTTCGTGGCTTGAGCAAAAACGGCAATTTTGTAACCGATTTTAACAGCAGTGGTTGGAAGCACACCTACAAGTATCCTTTTGCGAAACCTGTTATCAGCAGTTTTACCGATGACTATCAGGGCGTTCACATCAACTGGACTCCGATCGAAGGCGTTTATAAGTATCGCGTTTATTATAAAAACAGTAAGGGCGGTTGGACACGAATCACAGAAACCTTCAATACAACTGCCGTGGATACCGACGTTAAATACAATGCAACCTATACTTATACCGTACAGGGAGTGAATGAATACGGCAGATTTGTTACAGACTGGAACAGTTCGGGGTGGAAACACACTTATAGTGTTGATACACCTAAGATCAGCGCATTTAAAAGCACTGAGAAAGGTGTAGAAATATCATGGAATGCTGTTGACGGCGCAAACCGTTATCGTGTGTACTATAAAAACAGAAACGGAGCTTGGGTACGGATGGCTACCGTATTAGGTACATCCTATACCGATACAGATGTCAGTTACACAAAAACATATACCTACACTGTTCGTTGCTACGATTCCATTCATGACAGATTTATCAGCGGATATAATAGCACAGGTTGGAGATACACATATCAGTATCCTTATGATAATCCCGAGATCACTGATTTTACCGATGACCTCGAGGGCGTTCACATCAACTGGACTCCGATCGACGGCGTTTATAAGTACCGCGTTTATTCTAAAAACAGTAAGGGCGGTTGGACACGTTTCGCTGAAACTACTGATACAACAGCTTTGGACAGCGCGGTCAGATACAACGCAACCTATACATATACAGTTCGTGGGTTAAACAAAAACGACGATTTCGTTACTGATTTTAACAATAACGGATGGGAACATATCTATTCATACATTGAGCCTACCGAGTTACCGACGGAAGCTCCTACAGAAGCTCCGTTGGACACTCCTTCCAATGTACAAGCAGAAATGGTTGACAATGGTTCTGTTACCTATGATTCAGTCGGTAAATGGGAGATTACGAAATGCTACTTCGATGATACAACAGGCGCTTCTGGTGTACACGATGAGTTTGAATATATCGCAAATGTAACGGGTTATGAAAACAGTGAGATTAAACCGCTTGACAAAGAACGATATATCGAATCAGAAATCGAATACTCCGACGACGGTTCCCAGGTTACGATTCATTGGAATAAAACAGAAGATAAAGATGGTTATTCTTGCTATTCATACGATATATTGCTCTTTCGCATGACAGAAAGCGAAGAAAAAGCTATAGCTTCCAAGAATCTATTCCTTGCGGGTCATAAGGTAAACAAAAAATGGGTTGCAGACCCTGTTGTGACCGACAGCTTTTGCTGTACGATTGATCTTCCTGTTTTATCCGAAACCCCTGCAGAAGCAAAAGTGTCATGGGATCCTGTCGATCGTGCAAGCAAGTATACCGTTGAAGTGATGAAAGACGGATCATGGATCGTTGAAGCAACGGTATCAACCCCATACTACGAATTCACGCCAAAAGGCAATACCGATTACCAATTCCGTATCAAAGCCGTCAGTGAAAGCGGGACCACTTCTGCTTATACATATAAGTCTTTTTCGACCAAATCTGAATTTGTAGAGGATGAAGCAGGCTATTCTTATGAAAAGCCTGTATACGAAAAACAGAGTAGGACGATTTGCAACCAGTGCGGCGCGGATATTACCTACAATCTTGATTCTCACTTGAAAGCAAATTGGGACACTTGTTGGAGTTATAGGAATAAAGTTCTTCCGGTACAGATCGGTACTGCGACCATTGAGGTTCCAGCGAAAGGTCACTGGGAGACTGTTGTGATTAAAGACGATTAAACGGAAAAGAAGATTATTCGCGAAGCAGGATATTATTGATCGATCAAACAGAAACCGTATTATATCTAAGCAGAGATTTATGTAAATAGATCTCTGCTTTTAATTTGTCCCTCAGAGGGACACATTCGCTTCTTCATGCGCCGTAGTGCTTAAGTGCTTCGGTTTCTTGTCTTATTTATAGAAACACACGGCATGCCCGAAGCTTGCCGTGTGTTGACAGGAAACGATAATTATTGTATAATCTTGTCGAAATTACAGGGATAGTTTGGACGGTTAGCACCATTCGCCCATTAACTGCAATAAAAGCTTTGGCTTAATCGCGTGTTGGGAGGTGTTGCCAATGGATGTAACATCTGTTGTTATTGTCCTTGTTCTGATTCTTCTACTTATAATCAGCACAAAGCGATAGCCGCCCAACTGCCATTGGACGGCTATCTTAATTAGTCGAAAACTTGGCTAACCGTTTAAACGGTTTCCCTGTAGTTTCATTATATATAATTATTATTGAAAAGTCAATAGATTACGAAAGAAAGCAGATGGTTACTAACTATCTGCTTTTTAAACTGTCCCTCAGAGGGACACATTCGCTTCTTCATGCGCCGTAGTGCTTAAGTACTACGGCGTTTTTTATATTCAGAAGAAAATACTATATGAAAGGATGATTATTAAAATGAAGAAGAAACTATTCGCTATGCTGCTTGCAATTGTTATGATTCTGGCAGCCTCCATCCCTGCGGCGTCTGCGGCAAACACTGCACTTGATACCGCTCAGAAGGTCTCGTTCACTGTTACGTGTTCAAAGCCCGGCTATGAATTCACGGTTTACAAGGTCGCAGACCTTGTCACGACCACTTCGCCCTATCAGACCAAGTATAACAGTCTGGTGACAAGCATTTCCGACGCTGTTACCGCGGGCGATACCGAGGCTCTTTTATCGGCGTTAGACGCTGATTCTTCTCTTGCAGGCGCTTCGTCTGCCGGTACCTATAAGGTTTCCGATGATGGCGTAAAGAAGACGTTCTCCGAACTGTCGCAGGGAATCTATTACATCAGGGCTACTAATTATCCCGCCAATGTAAAATCTGTTACCAACTCGGTTTTTGCGCTTCCGTATTACACAGCGGAAGAAGGTTGGGTGTATGAACTTGGTGATACAATCGCTCTTGCTGCAAAAGTAAATGAATCCGAGCCGGAAATTGAAAAGATCATCACCAACAGTACAAAGGGAAACGTCAATTACACCGATGTTTCACTCGGCGATACGGTCAACTTTGAGATCCGTACTGATACTATGGGTTTATCTCAGGAAGTGGCAACACATGACTTTAAGTTGTCTTCATATGTGATTTCGGATAAGATGTCAAAGGGTCTGACCCTTAACAGCAACAGCTTTGAAGTCAAGCTGATCGGAGAGGACGGATCCGCTTCTCCGGCGTTGAAGTCTAAAGATGACTATGCTGTGGATATCACTGCTTCCGAAGGTTCTGATACGGTCTTTACTGTTTCGCTAACCCCTGCTTTCTTAGCAAAAGATGATTTTTATAAAGCCTCTAAGGTATCTGTCACCTACTCTGCAACGCTCAATAAGTATGCTGTTACGACAACTGAGGGTAATCCCAATGAAGCTACTTCCCTCACGTATGCAAACAAGACAGGCGTTTCTTCTACCGTAGAGGGCAATACGGTTTATGTTTACACATACGGGCTTCAAGTCAACAAGCTTGACGAGAAGGGTGCGCCGCTCGCAGGAGCTGACTTCGCTCTTTACAAAACCGAGTCTGACGCCGCCGATGAAAAGAACGCTATTGCGACGGGTACATCGGGTGAAGATGGTATTGTTAAGTTCTACAACTCTGATAAAGAAGAAATGAAGCTCCAGAGCGGAAGATACTTTATTAAGGAAACAAAAACACCGACAGGCTATAATCGCTACACAGAAGTTATCGGCGTTGGCGATAACCCTGTTAAGATCGATGTAACATACGGCAATACTTTTATCAACAACACCTATGTTACTTCTGCTCCCAAGAACGGCGTCGCTGTTGTGTCCGTTACAAATACAAAGACGATCCTTCCTCAGACTGGCGGAGAAGGTAATGCGTTAATCTACATTGTTTCTGTAGGGTTGGCAGTTATGGCAGCAGCCTTCTTGCTTCTCAGAAAAAGGATCTATAAGAAAAGCAATAATACCTAACATAATAAACAGCTTTCTGAGCTGCATAATAGCTCATTAATACAACTTTTATAGGCGGTGGGGATTGTTCTCGCCGCCTATTCGATATCAAAACTATATAAAGAAATGAGAGTGAATCAGTGAAAAAGAGTAAGTTGTTTGCTATTACTGCGTGTTTTTTGATTCTCTGTTCTATATTTGCCGCTCTATATCCAACTGTTTCCGAATTCGTTAATAATCTTTACGCAAAAGGAACTGTTGAGCAATATAATCGGCAAGTAACCACTCTTTCAGACGTTGAAAAGGAGAAGATGTTAACTGCAGCAAGGAACTATAATGCCCGACTAACTAATGTTATTTCCGATTCGTTCTCTCCTGACGCGTTTAATGTTGAGGAATCATACGCAAACACTTTGAATGTTACCGAGGACGGACAGATCGGAAGTGTTACAATTCCCTCCATCAACTGTGTGCTGCCTATTTATCACGGTACGTCCGAGAAGATTCTTGAAAAGGGTGCTGTTCACATGGCGTCTACTTCATTCCCAATCGGCGGTGTTTCTACTCATGCTGTTATCTCAGCTCACACAGCTTATCCCGGGAAGGAGTTTTTCAATAAGCTGACAGATGTTGACGTGGGCGATGAATTTTATATTACGGTTCTCGGCATGAAACTAACTTATAAAGTAACTGAAATCAATGTGGTACTTCCGTCTGATTCTGCTTTATTGAAGATTGAGAACGGCAAGGATCTTGTAACTTTGGTTACTTGTACGCCATACGCCTTAAACACTCATCGGCTTTTGGTGAGAGGGGAAAGGGTTCTTGAATCTGATTCGACTGTTGATGTTCAGAAAGAAGGATCTGATCATATCGATATAGTTCCCTTATGTGTGATTGCGTTTTTCATTATCTGCTTATTATTAATAGTTCTATTTCGTAGGAAAGGGAGTGATGTCAATGACCCAACTTCGGAGGACTAAGCCGATTTTTCTTGTTTTATCGGCTGTTTTTTTACTGATAGCAGTTGTTTTTATGGTCGTTCTTTTAATCAACCTTCATTATGGAGCGGCGGAAAAGGCAAACGCCGAAGTGGACGCAGAAAACAGTCAGTATTATGAATGGGAAACAACAACACCTCTTACCAACGAAGACATTATTCGGATATACGGGTTTCATATAGGGGAGCTTGGTAAAGTGCTTGATAAAAATGAGATTCATTATCTGCAATATGACGGTTTTATCAGAGTGATTCACAACGGTTCTTTGTACAGCATTTCCATTAAAGAAATCAGAGAACAATCAAGTGAAGATTCATCAGCTGCTGAGACTTTTCCGAAGCCAAAAGAAAGCACTTCTTTACCTACCTCTCCTGCGCCAACAAGAGTATTTCCGACACAAAGCCCAACACAACGTCCTGCAACCGAACCGGTCGCTTCCCGTTCTAATAACGATAATGTTAAGATAGACCCGGAAGGATCCGATAAAGCTCCGGTTTATGAACAACAGCCCATACTGGAATACAATCAGTCAGATGATGTTGTTCACCCGCAAAACGGCGGCACAGCGGAAGATGATATCAAACTGAATCCGTCCGCTATTTCGGTTAATAAAGGAGATTCTTTTTCAATATCACTGATAGGAGCAGGAAGTGATATAAGATGGGAACTTTCGGGAGATCTCGTTGAAATAAAAGATACTTCCGGTAATTCGTGTTTGCTTAAGGCTCACAACACAGCGGGTACTACAGTAATCTCAGCAAGCTATCATAATAAAACATATACGTGTAAAGTTACTATCAACTAAGGCGCATATTTCTATATGCTTTAATTTATTTTAGAAAGGAAATCATTATGAAAACAATTATCAATGCAAATGTTGACTTAAGCGGCGGTATTCAAGAGGTTACAAATGAAGTGATCTCTCAGGTAAAGGCAGTTGCGGGAGCAATATTCCTTGTTGCTACCGTTATTCTGCTCGTTGTCGGTCTGGTTAAAGTGGTTACGGCTTTTGCTAAAAGGGGCAGAGGTGATGACTACAATTTTGGTCCCGGTATCGGCTGCCTGATCGGCGCCGTGATTGCGGGTGTATTATCTGCCGGAACCTTCTTCTCATGGTTCGGTGTGTAATTGTGCCGGAGTTTCGTTAAGAAAGAGGTGAGATTATTTGACTATTTTCACTATGTTAATCTCGATATTTCCGAACCTTATGAGGTGGATAGGCGCATATTCTGCAAGGATAACATTACTCATTTTACATGACACGTTTAATAGCTTTATAAATGTGTTTACTGAAAAATCAGTTTTATCGTATATCTATTTCCTGTCTTCGTGGGGCGGTGTTATGTTCATAATAGGCGTTGGACTTGCTTTAGCAGAATTTGCAGCCAGTTACAACGAAGGCAACGGAGCTGATGTGAAAGGGACATTTAAAAACATCGCGGTCGGCTTGTTTGCAAGCTTCGGATTCGTTAAGCTTCCTATTCTTCTGTATACTTTTACAATAGAAGTAACGCACATGTTGATAGGAAGCACGGTTTCATCTGCAGTAGAGGGTCAAAACTTTCAGTCCTTGATGGAATGGAGATTGTTGGAAGATACTACCCCGGAAGGGATTTTGGATTCATTGAGAGAACAATATACTAACGAATTTACAGGTAGCATTGTGGGTTCGATATTCTGCATTATTATGTTTGTTTTTGTCGTGAAAATCCTGCTTGGAAATCTTAAGAGGAGCGGAATTTTGATCATTCTTCTTACCATCTGTCCTATTCATCTGCTTTCTATTCCGAGAGGATATACAGATGGTTTTTATTCTTGGTGTAAACAAGTTGTGGGACAATGTATAACATTCTTTGTGCAGAACTTTCTACTTGCTCTTTTTATTCTTGTTTTTTCAAATTCCGGCAGTCTTAATCTCACTAATTTATTCATCGCTTTGGGAATACTACTGTCTTCTTCGGAAGCTCCAAGAATTTTACAACAGTTTGGCTTGGAAAGTTCAGTGAGATCTAATGCAAGCCAAGCTATATACGCTGTGTCCGGTATCACAAATATTGTACGTTCATTTTAAGAGTAACTGTCCCTTCAAGGGACAGTTACCGGGAAGGAGATATAATGTATTATTATCCTAAAAACCTTACTTCTGAAACAATTCTGTTCAATCATTGGAATGGAAAAAACGCGGCTGTTATGTTGATTCTCTTCATAGCAGCCGTACTTGCTTTTCTGTTTCTGAGAATCATCTGGTTTGCGCTTGTGTTTATATCCTATGCAATACTGACCGCGCGATTGTACAACGGATATTCGCTTTCGCGGTTGATCATTTTATATATAAAATTTTTCATAACAGATATTTTGATTTTTAAATGGAGGTAACGATGATAACATTTCTAATTGTAGCGATTGTGATGTGTATCTCAACCGCTGCCACCTTTCTTGTTATGTATCTTATCAAGAAAAGCGGCAAGAAATCTTCGGTAAAGAAAACGTCCGCAAAGGCGACAGAGAAGAGAACAAATAAGCAGATTAAAAAGAACAATGACAGCGTTCAGAATCTGCTTGGTATCAAGTCTATTGAAGATGATCATATTCTTACAACCGAAGGACAAGAGCTTTATTATATAAACATTCCACCTAAGAACTTAACTGTCTTATCCCAGTCTGAGCAGGATGGTTTTGTTGAAGCGATATCTAATATTATGATTCAAGCTGAGAATGTTGAGTTTGTGTGTACAGACGGCGCTCAGAACTATGAAGATAATCTTCAATATCTTAATACCTTGGTTAAGACAGAAAACAATCCTTATATCAGGGACTTAAACATAAAGGACGAAGAGTATCTTGATAATATACGCATAAATACGGCGACAAGCAGGGCGTTTTATTTGTTGCTGCGTATCTCCGAAAACGAACCGCCTATCAATAAAAAGCATATTCTCAGTTCAACTATTCAAATTTGCAATGAGAATAAATTGGGTGTTACTCTGGTCAAAAAAGAGGATTTGAAGAGATTAGCTGCAATTTATCTTGAGCAGAATCCTTTTTCAAATCACTTTGCTGATTATGATGGTGAGGAATATGTTCATTCTTCTGAGATAGACGAAGAACACTATAAGGGTTTCGTTGATATCGTTTGTCCGTCTGTTGCTGTTTTCAAGCAACCAAATTACTATGTGATCGGCAATACATTCCGTTCAGTAATTGCACTGAGGGAGTATCAGACACTTACTGATCAGAGGGCGATCCTTAAAGAATTTGGTGAGAAGGAAGGCGTCACGTTGCATATCTATGCAAAGCGTCTCAACTCGGCAGAAACAAATAAGGTTATAGATAACTCTGAAATCAACAGTAAGAGTAAAATCATCGGCGCAAAGAAACTTAGAGAACAAGTAGACGGTGTTGAGGACATAGACGATATAAAGAAGTACATTACCAATAAGCGATCCTCGAACCAATCATTATTCGCGGTTACCGTTTTTATTGAGACTTCTGCGAAAAGCTTGGATGATCTCAAATCTCTCAATGATACCATCGCACAAACTTTGACCAGTTTGCGACTGGTGTGTGATAAGCTTCACTTTCAGCAGCGGGATGGCTTTACTTCGGTCATGCCGTGGGGAAAGAAGGCTTTCAAGAAAATATTTGATCGCTTCATGCCTTCAATATCTGCCGCTAATCTTTTCCCGTTCTCTTATTCGGGTAAAACAGATCCCCGAGGTTTTATCCTCGGCAAGGACGTCAACGGGGGATATATACTTACCGATTTCGATCGGCGCGATTTTGATAAAACAAACGGTCATATTTCCGTTTTCGGCAATTCCGGCGAAGGTAAGTCATGGATCATAAAACTCTTCATCTGTATTTTCAGACAGAAGAAAAAGTCACTCTACTCTTTGGACGTGGATTCGGAATTCAACGATGTCACCAGTAATCTCGGCGGCACTAATGTTGATATGATGTCGGGAAGATACATTATCAATGTTCTACAACCAAAGCTATTAAAGGATATTGAAGAAGACGCCAGTGATTATGATACGTTCACACCTTCGGCTATTCAGAAAAATACACAGCTCGCACAGCATATCGCCTTCCTGCGGGATTTTTTCAGTGTGTACAAGCCGGAACTGACGAGCCTTCAACTGGATATCCTTGAGATCATGCTTGTAAGGACTTATGAAAAATTTAATATCACCAATGATTCAAATTTGCTCAAGTTATCCGCAGAGGACTTTCCTATTCTGTCTGACCTCTATAAAGTAGTCGAAGAGGAATTGAATGAATATGCTGATAAAGCTTTGAAAAACCCTCGGGAAATGCTTTACAGCAAAGAAAACCTCCGAGACTTGGCGCTTTCAATCAATAGTATTTGTGTCGGAAACGATTCTCTCTATTTCAACGGCTATACAAATATTCCTAATGCCGATCATATCAATTTTGATATCAACGAAATGCTGAATACAAACGAGAATTTGAAGAACGCTATGTACCTCAACATATTCTCTTTTATGCAGCATAAGTATTTCACACAGGGAAATACAGTAGTTATTTGTGATGAAATACATGAAATCATTAAATCCATGATCGTAGTCTCCTACATTCGCTCTTTTGTTAAGCGCGGTCGTAAAAGAGACAGTAACATTCTGACGTCCTCACAAAACATAGAAGATTTAATGTTGCCGGGGATCGTGGAACTGACCACACCGCTTTTCTCTATCCCGACACACCGCTTCTTGTTCTTTCCCGGAACAGTGGATATTGAGAAGTATAAGCGGATCACGAATATTACAGACAGCGAGTATTCCTTGATTTCAACACCGCACAGAGGATTTTGTCTTTATTCATGTGGTGAGGAACGATATCATCTTCACGTAATCGCTCCTGAGCATAAAGCGGAATTGTTTGGAACGGCGGGTGGTCGTTAATGACCGCTGCCAAAAAATGGTTTTTAACCAAGCTGAAAGATAAACGCTTTCGGCATTTTTTAATTGTGCTATTGGTTATTCCTGTCATTCTTGTCCTCATTATACCGACTCTTGTCATCTGCATTATGACCTATAATCAGCAGGGAACGGGATCGGGATTAGCTGATCAAGCCGAAGCAGAATATGCCTTTTGGCAAGATCACACCCCTCAAGAGGCGGGGCTTTCATGTCAAGGAGAAAGATATAACGGACATTTCAACGATCCGGGCGCGGATTGGTGCTGTTACTTTGTAGGCTATTGTGCTGATAAAGCCGGAATTGATCTATCTGAAATAGGATATTCGCCTAATACAGGTGTATGGACAGACAATTTGATCGCTTTGGATTGTTTGAGAGACCCCGAAACCTATCAACCGCGTCGGGGCAACGTTGTGATTTTTGACTATAGGGGAAGGGACGACTATCATCGAACCGGACACACGGATCATATAGGAGTTGTTGTTGATGTTGATACTGAAAACAATCAAATCACTATTATAGCGGGAAATGAGAGCGGCACCTACGAAAACGGCGGCACATGGGCTATGACTTCAAGAGTCAATAAGTACACTCGTTCCATAACCGACTATACTATAGCCTTATATGGTGCTGTTGGTGTAGATGAAGGTGTTGCGGCGTCGGGGCTCAATTCCCTTATCAGAAATGTAATTTGTAGATTTGAGGTAGGAATCGAGTATGACAAAATCACAACGGAGTATGGCACGGTAGTGCCAAACGATGTGGGAGCTGTTTCAGCGGGGGTGTTTCAGTGGCACAGTAACTCTGCCCTTGAACTATTACAAAAGGCTTATCATCTTAACACTTCTGCGGTCAGTAGTATCTGTTATTCTTATGGCTACAGCGGTCAGAGAATTCTGTCATCAATTCAAAATGGCGATAACTGGGGTTCTTATATTCCCAATGATACAGAAGCTGCTTGTATTAAAGCGATTCTGCTGTCTCCTTATGGAAAAAGCGCGCAGGATGAAATGTCTCTCGAGTATGCTGACAGTTACATTAAAAAGTGTAACGAACACGGTGTTACAGATCCTCGTGCAGTAGCATACTGCTCAGATATACTGAATCAGTGGGGACTGTATTCATTTGATGTAGGGTGCTTAAGGGGCGTTGATGGCAGTTGGAGCCTTGACCAAATATACAACTCACAAAAAGGATGGTCTGATTCACGATATAACTATTATAATCGAAGATCAACTGTGTATAACATTGTGAAGGATTATAACTTTACAGATTTATAGGAGAGTAATTATGAAGAATCATTTTGTATTAGTAATAATAGCTATACTGCTCGCCGTTACTTTCAGCGGCTGCAGCAACGGGTTGGGAAGCTTCGGCTCAAGCAGTTTATTGACAGCTGATACTACCGAAGAAGGGAATAATACCGATGAAACCGTAAAGGTGTTTGTTGTAGAATCTACACCGGATTCTGCTACCGTAGCAACGGGCAATATGGATCAGATCCGGGATGTTGTGAATTCCTTTTGCGGGAGTTTCCTAACCTTTACCGATTCTCCGCTAAATAATATTGAAGATATTAAGGATCTTATTACTAAAGAATATAGCAGTAATGTTGAGAATATTATGGGCTACTATTCAAAGGACGAAAACTATTCTCAAGCTGTCGCTGTAAATAAACTGTATTTCAGCGAAAACCCGGATGAAGTAGAACAAGTGGAAGTTGCCTGCTTATGTTTCCAAAACACTGTCATAAATGAAACATCAAGCACTATTAGTACGTTTTATGTTTTTAAGCTTGTGAAAGATCCTGATCGAGGGTGGCTGATCAACTCAGTTGACAACTACCGGGACATGATAGGGGGGTAATGGATGGAAAAGAAGGAGAAAATAACGGTGCATATAGCACCGGATAAACTCCGAAAACTGGAAGCCTTACAAAAGACAGAAAGTGCGGGGAGCAGAAATGCCGTTATCGAAGCAGCTGTAGATTTTTATTATAGCTACAAGAACTCGGAGATTTCTCAGGATTTTCTTTGTTCTATATACGGTCAAAAGGTTGAAGGAGTTGTGGGCAACAGCACAAAGCGAATCAACAGTAATCTGTTTAAACTGGCAGTGGAAATGAATATAGTATCAAGATTATTGGCGTCTCAACTTGATATCTCAAAGGATCAGTATGACAGCCTGCGACGTCGTGCAGTAGAAGACGCCAAAAGCACAAAAGGAATTATATCTGCATATGAAGCACAGGTGTAAGTGTCCCTCGAAGGGACACTTACACCTTTTAAAGGAGAGTTGCTAAGTGTCAAAGGGAGCACGTTTTATATGGAACACACAGTATTTCCATGTGGCAAAGCCGGGTGAAGCAGCAACAAAGTATGCAAAGTCAGCCACCGAGGTAGTGAATTTGGTTGAATACTGTGCAAGCCGTGAAGGTGTAGCCTTAAGAATTGCCGATGAACACCTAAATGATCCTCCGACATTGAAACAGTTGAGTTTGATAAAAGATCTGGAAAAAGCCTTTTCTGAACAGAGGATTGATTATAAGGAATCCTTTGAATACAGAGACTACACAGATTTTTCTTCAAAAGGAACAGCTTCTGAATATATATCATATCTTTCAGAACGTTTACGCTTCTCGGGAGCTGCCAGTCAAGAATATACAGCGAACCTTATAGAGTATGCTGCAAAACGTCCCGGTGCACAAATAATTCAGTCTCACGGTCTTTTCTCTTCAGAAGAGACCGTGGATCTTGAATTGGTTAAAGATCGTGTGTCCTCACACGAAGGTAATATTTGGACACATATAGTTTCTCTTAGAAGAGAAGACGCACATATGCTTGGCTACGAATCAGCTGAACCGTGGCGAGATTTGGTGATGTCTAAGCTTGATGTACTTGCAAAAGCACATAATATTAAACTTGAAAATTTAGAGTGGTATGCGGCTATGCACAACGAATCCCATCATCCGCATATTCACCTTTTTATAATGTCAAAAGATCCTGATGAAGGTTTCTTTTCTGAGAAAAAATATCAATCTATATCTCGTTGCAAATCTGCATTTGCAAATGATATTTTTGCCGATGAAATGTATAACGAATATGTTCTTAAGGATGACGTATTTAATGAGATTAAGAGCGGTATGGACTATGAGCTAAAAAGCTTATTAAATAACCCTTTGTCCGGCTATAGTGGCGAAGACAAACAGTTTATCATAAATAGAATGATGGATCTGTCAACTTCCCTTCAAGGCTCAAATACTAAATACGGATATTTAAAGCCTGAGCTAAAGAAACGAGTAAATGAGATACTTCGACATATTGTTTATGATAATGACCATCTTTCGAATTTGTATAAACAATGGTGTGAACACCAGTTTTCAATTGAAAAAATCTATATTTCAGATCCCAACTCTGTGCCAATTGATGAACAGGGAGAAAAGTTCAACCTCTTCCGAAATATGATTATTCGTCAGTGCTGCGAGATAGGCGGGACACAGTTTGAATTTTCGGACAATCCTTCTGTTGATCTGCATACAAATCCTTTAAAATATTCTAATAATTATCAATTCAAAGCACACAATAGACAGTCGGATGATTTTGAACTAATAAAGTATAAAGCGGAAAGTATCGGTTTGCGAGACGCCTATTCTGTACGGAAATTGGCAGATTATTATTTATATAACCCATCCTATGAAGACGTTGAAATGGCAGCTATGTGGTATGGAATAGCTGCCGATCAGCTCGATGACGGATTATCAGCGTATAAATTAGGGCAAATCTATTTGTATGGATTATCCGGTTATGAAAAGAATACCGAACTTGGAAATGATTATTGTCGCCAAGCTTATTATTCTTTCAAATGGAGTATAAAGAATTTTGATTATTTTGATAAGTTAGAACATGGTGACGTCGATTTGATTAATCCTTCTTTAGTGTACGATGACGTTAGCCAATCAGAAGCTTATAAGGAATTCTTGATTGGAAAAATGTATTTAAAGGGAGAAGGACTTTCACAGGATTATACCAACTCTATGTATTCTTTTTTGCTCGCTGCTCATAACGGTTATAAGACTGCGAATTATTACATCGGCAATCAATTCTATTATGGATTGGGTGTCGAACAAGATTTTAAAGAGGCGTTTCACCATTATCAAAAAGCCGAGAATGCTTACGGACTTTACAGAATGGCGTCTATGTATATGAAAGGTGAAGGTGTTGATCTTAATCTTATCAAAGCGGAAGATTGTCTGCTCAGATGTAGATCCAAAGTAGCAGCAGCAAGTTTTGAACTGGCAAGCTTGTATGAGAGCAATCGGGACATGTTTCAAAAGAGTAACGAAGAAATTTTTGATCTGTACAAAGATTCTTTAAATCAAATGATAGATCAGGAGAAGAAGTATCAAGATAGCTTTACAGAAATGCGGATTGCGGGTTTGTATCTTGAGGGTAAGGGAACAGATGTTGATGTTGATAAAGCTATAGACTGGATGAAAAAATCCTCTTTACATGATAATCCTGACGCTTTTTATCAGTTGGGATATATGTATTCGTCCGATAAATACAGTTTAAACGATACAAAATTATCTCAGGAGTATTACCAAAAAGCATTGGAAGGTTATCTTGGGCAAGAAAAAGAGAACTCAAATGCAAACGCTGAGTATAGAATCGCCAGAATATATCAGAATGGTCTGACCGGGGACAAGATAAACATGGACAAAGCGGTTTATTGGTTGGAGCAAGCTGCAATTCATAATCACTCGGCTGCAGCGTATCAGTTAGCGAAAATATATGAAGAAGGACAATACGTTTTACGGGATATGGACACTGCCCGTAAGTATTATCAACTATCGTCTGATCACGGAAATTCATTTGCCGGTTTTAAATTGGGCAGTATGTATCTTGAGGAAGGAAACATAGAAAAAGCTGTCTCTTATTTAAAACAGGCAGCAGAAGGTGATGTTTCATATGCTGACTATAAATTAGGGCAAATCTATTCATCTGAAACATATGGGGCATTGAATACCGAACAAGCGCAGATCCATTATGCAAAAGCGCTGAAAGGTTTTGAGAAGGATTTTTCTGAACATGAAGATGGATTTACAGCATATCGTATCGGCTATATGTATCAAAAAGGCATTGGTGCAGATATTGATATAAAAAAATCCATAGAATGGTACTCAAAAGCGGCTGACATTGGTAGTCCGGACGCGATGTATCAGTTGGGTTATATATATCGTGACGGTTCAAGTCCGTACTATAATCCGTCTTTGTCTCAGAAATGTTTTTCTGATTCTTTGCAGTTGTATATAAATATCTATCATGAAGATCCAAGTGATGGATATACCGCGATGAAGATAGGAAGATTCTATCATTATGGGCTGGGCGTTGAAAGGGATTTTGATAAAGCGATTGAGTATTATACGAAAGCCAGCGAATTGGGATATTCCGCTTCGTTGGAAAGAGTAAATGAGATTCAAGAAGAGCAATCGTTAGCTATGATGTCTATAGCTACAACGGCTGCACATTTAGGAAGAATGTTTCAAAATGATACAGTGTCAAAGGCTCAGAGTCGTATTCACTCTGATAAGAAGATCCTTCGTCAAGAAAAGAAATTGAAGGTTGAGGCGGGACAAGCAATAGACGATTATTCACAAAACTGATTAAAAAACCCACATTAAAGGAGATATCTGTATGAAAAGAAAAAGCATTGTTGTTTTGGTGGCGACCTTGCTAATGTTGAGTATAAGCTTCGCTGTTTATCCTTCTGTATCAAAAACCGTTGTTAACTATAATAATCAAACGATTGCGGATCAATATGTTCAGCAGCTAAGTGATGTTTACGAAGGTTCATCAGATGACTATATGACAGACGAAGAAGGATATCTGATTAACGAGGAAGGACAGCGAATATCTTCTCTTCCGATTATGTGCCAAGAGGATTTGGATCGGCTTTATCAAGACAGTGTAAAATATAATGATAATCTAAAGTCGTATCAGCACGTAGATGATTTTGAATACGCACCTTTTGATTTAAAGGATTACGGGATTCAAAGCGGAATCTATGCAATTATAGATATACCGTCTATTAATTTGAATCTGCCTATTTATTTAGGTGCGAATGAGTATAATATGTCGTTTGGTGCAACACATCTTTTCAGTACATCGCTGCCGATCGGCGGATCCGGTACAAATAGTGTGATCTGTGGACACACAGGGTATCTTGGAAAAGTGTTTTTCGATGATATTGGGAAGCTGTCCGAAGGAGACGAGATTATCATAAACAACTATTTCGGCACATTGTATTATAGGGTCGTTTACGGCTCGGTAATTGACAGCGATAACGTGGATCAGTGTTATCTCGAGCACGATAAGGATTTAATTACACTATTCACTTGTGCCGATCGCGGTACCAAGAGATATATGGTTGTAGCAGAAAGGGAAATCGATTATGAGTAAATACATACCTTTTACGCCGGACGAGCTGTACCGCGCTCACCACTCTGATATAAAAAGCGTTTTGGAATCTTTCGGAGAGAAAGTAAGACCTTCGGGATCACAATACGAATGGGTCAAGCATGATTCTGTTAAGATAAGAGGATTTGTTTGGTATCGGTTTTCTGAAAAGACTTCCGGTACGGCTGTTACATTTCTGCAAGAATTCTTCGGGTACAGCTTTCAAGAGGCTGTGATTTACCTTCTCAAGGGAGACTACCGGGCGAGCCGAAATACAACTGCGATGGATTATGCTGATTTGCCGGATAGAAAATACAAAAGCGAAAGAATTGTATTACCGCCGAAAAACGATAATAACGATAGGTTGTTTGGGTATCTCTGCAATTACAGGGGGATTCAGTATTCCACGGTCAAGTATTTCGTGGATAAGAAGCTTATATACGAATCTGCTGATCGTCACAATATTGTCTGTCTTGGTTATGACAAGAGGGGAAACGTAAAATTTCTATATCAGGAAGGGACTCTTTCCTTCAATACGTACAAAAATGAGTATAAAGCGCCAAACAAGAAATACGGGTTTAAGTATATTGGAAGGTCTGATACTCTTTATGTGTTTGAATCATTTATCGATATGTTCTCTTATATTGATCTCTTTTTATTGGATAAGAATTGGAAAGATTATAACTACTTAGCTATGGGCGGTTTGAAATACGAAAGGCTGAAACACCTTTTGGATAGTTATAGCCATTTAAAAAAGATCATTATTTGTACTGATAATGATACAGAAAGTTCAGATGGAATCAATCATGGTCAGCGATTTGCCAAACAGGTACAAATTTCATTACAAAGTTGCTACGACGTTTCCATTCATACACCTATGAGAAAAGACTTTAATGAAGATCTAAAAGTTGAATTGGGGGTTGTACTGCCGTTATGAATTCTACCGGATTAATTATGGTTTCTTTACTGATAATCATTGTTCTGCTTGTCCCTTATTTCATGAATTATAATAAGAATCTGAATAGGATAAAAGGCGTAAAAACAGGGGACGGACAGTACGGCGACGCGCAATTTGCGTCAAGGAAGGAACTAAAAGATCATTTTATAAAGATTGAGTTTGAGCCGGCAAAGTGGCGAAACGGTCTTGAACTACCCACAGTAGAAGGGACGATCATAGGTACAGAAAAGGTTGGAAGGAAATACTATATCCTTGTCGATCCATCAGATAATCATACGCTTGTTGTGTCGGCGTCGGGCGGTGGTAAGACTACGTCGTTTGTTGAGCCGATGATCGAATACTGTGCAGCTGCCGGGATGTCGGTATTCAGTACAGACACTAAAGGTAACATATATCAGGATTTTGCTCCTGTTCTGCGGAAATACTATCATATTACTTCGTATCTAATCGATCTGCGATATCCTCAAGCGTCTAATTCCTATAACTTTTTATATTTGATTAATAAGTATTATGATTCATATAAGCTAACCGGGAATTTAGGAAGTGCTGCTCTTGCAGAAAACTACGCAAAGGATATGGCATATTCTATCATTCATATGGATGGTCTGACTAATGCGGGTCAAAATCAGTTTTTCTATACAGCGGGTGAGGGAGTTATAGCGGGGATTACGCTGTTGGTTTCTGAACTGTGTGAACCTTCTGAACGACACATTGCTTCTGTTTTTAAATGTATCAGGCAGCTCATGGAAGTTGACCCCTCTACGTTGAACAAGAAAAATGAACAGCCAACATTATATATTACTGAACTTTACCTAATGCTGCCAGAGGATCATACAGCAAAAAATCTGTTGGCGCCAACAGCAACGACTGAGTTTAAAACGATCGCTTCTGTTATGTCAACAGCTATGTCGCTTCTTTTGAAGTTTATTGATAAAGAAATGGAGCAGATCCTTTGCTTCGACGATGGATTCAATATTGATGATTTCACAGCGGGCAATAGCTTTATTTTCTTTATCATTGATGAAAAATCTAAGGCAAAAAACTTTATGGTTAATCTGATCCTTAATCAGATCTACGGAGAATTACTGCGTAAAGCAGAAGAGTATCAGGATATCCGTTTGCCGCACCGAGTTTATCAGATTCTGGACGAGTGTGGTACATTCGGAAAAATAGATGGGCTTGCGCGTATGCTGTCGGCAGGACGATCAAGAAATATCATTTCCGTATTGCCGATTCAAAATCTTTCTCAGCTCGATGTGTCTTATGGAAAAGATGACGCCACTAATATTAAATCCAACTGTCAGAACACAATGTTTTCATATCTGAGTTCCGGCAGCTCCGACGCCATCACTTTTTCTAAGGCGCTCGGTACATCTACCGTTCAAGTCGGATCGGTTTCTTCGCAGACAAGCAATAATCGGTCATCTTCTTCGATCACAAAGAGCATGACAAAGAAAAATCTTATGTCTCCCGAAAAAATTACAAGAATGCCTAAAGGAGATTGGGTATTGATGAAATCGGGGATGAATCCTTCTCAGCAGAAACTCATTCCCGCCGGACAGATGGGCATTGAATTCAACGAGAAATTCAAAATTGAACCAAGAGCGATCCGCACGGTTAAGTATGCCGATCGATCAGAGTTGTTTGAAAAAATACAAGAGTATTATTCGGCTAAAACTGCCAAATCTACCCACCCTACTAATGTAGATAAGAAAAAGGTATCTGTAGATTATTTATAATTATTTGCCCGCCAAGATGTGAGAGCTTCATGTCTTGGCGGGCTTTTTTTCTTTATCAAGGAGTTACAATGGATAATATAAAGACCGTTTTAGAAAATGAAGGTGTAAACGCAAAAGGCTTCGGTATGATCTTTCAAGCGGTAATGTTTGATATGGACTTACCGATTAACAGCAAGACGTTATATGCTCTGCTTTGCTCACATTTAGGCTCTGGCACGTTTGTTTTTCCAAAACGTGAAACTATATTGAATTATCTTAATCTTTCCAAAAACGCCTATTACAAGGCTTTACGACCGCTGATTGATAACGGCTATATATCTATCCGTAAGGCAAAAGGATATATCAATAAAAATATTTATGTGATAAATAACGTATCAAGCAAGGTCGTTACTCGTCCGATCATCAGTGACGACGCCGAAGGTATGCTGACAGTAGACGGCATTGCAGCGCAAGGTTACGGATTTATTCCTAAATTGATAATGATAGATCCTCGTCTTTCAGTGAAGAGCAAAGCGCTGATTGCCCTGCTGTATTCATTAACAGCGGCGGGCACTTGTGCTTATCCGCACAGAGAGACGCTATGTGTTTCTCTGGGAATCTCAAAGAATACATACTATAAAGCGCTTAATCAGCTTATCGAGTTTAACTATATAGAAGTTCATCAGCGCCGACAGAATAAAGGTAGATTTACTGTCAACGACTATACTCTGGTCACTAATCCCAATCAAGAAAAGATCAACGAATCCGAGATGATTGTAACTGCTGAATCACCGTGTCTCAAAAATGAAGACAATACGAAAAACGGCTCAGAGTGTGAATCGTCACCGTGTCTCAAAAATAGAGACAATACGGACGCTCACCGTGTCTCAAAAATGAAGACATTACCGTGTCTCAAAAATGAAGACATTAATAACAGTATCAAGAATAACAGTAACATTGACTCTATGAAATGTACTGCTAATCCTATCGTATCTACTCCTATACAGACGGCTGACGATGATGTGATTATCAGAGCCAAGATCAATTCATGGATTCATTATGAAAATATCATAAGGACTCTCAAGGAGACTGTTGATACCGATAACCCATTTGTGCAAAGCTCGATCGCAGCTATGAAAAATGTTTTGTCAGTCAGCCGATATCTCGAGGATCTTCTCCGATCGGAGGCTCCACCTTTTATCTATCGCGGCACTGAGATGAATCGAGATCGATTGATAGACATGCTGTCAGGTTTGAGCGGAGAAGAGATATCAGAGATCATCCATGAAACGGTATATCACTATGATATTTGCAAAAATAAGTATCGGATTCATGACCCATGCAGCTATATAAAAACCCTCCTTATCCAACATATCGAAAACTTCTCCTTCGACGCTGATTGGTGGATGGATTAGCTGCATGTTAATATTTTTTTGACTATTCTTTTGAGTACAAAAATGAGCGGCGTCACATTAGCCGTCATCAAAAACCTACTAATTATCTAATAAATTCGCTATACCGACTGCTAAAGTGACATCAAGTTAAAAAAAGTGACCGCTTTTATGACTGTCTCCAAAAGACCGACACTGTCGGGCTTTGTAAGCGGAGCGACGTCGTTTTTGACGTCGCTCCTTTATCCTGCAAATGTAGAAACCTTGCAATAGGAGTGAAAGCGTTAGGATAACATGTACATATGTTCTATGTGAAAAGGTCGGTGCAGTTCGTTGAAATATGGGAGTTGAACAGTCGAGAAGGTATAGGTTAGTCTGATCTTCACGTAGACTACAGGTTTCGAAGTCTGGTGGTTGTGACGCGAATGTGACAAAGCTGCGTTGCAGCGGTGAACCCGACCCGGTGCGGTCGACCGAACGGCTGCGCCCAAAACCGAGAAAAAAAGAATTCTTTTGTTGCTTAAAGGTTCAGCTCGGCAGTTGCCCGCACTGGTGATCAGAGAGAGCTTGTCACACTGAATAAAGATAACAGCTCTGGTAATCAGAAGCAGCTGATCGGAAATGTACTGCGCCCAAAACCGAGAAAAAAAAGAATTTCTTTTTTGAAACGGATAATAAAATAACAGCCCCTGTAATTACAAGGGCTGCGGAGTATATCGAGGGTATAAAGCTTCGATCGGTTATGTAAGACCGAAACTATGAAACATATTTTGAAAGGAAATTTTGAAATGAATCACAACACAAAATCAAAAACAAGTCAAAAGAAAAAATCTAAGAGAACTGATTATTGGTATTATACGGGTAAAACCGGATCTAAACATGAAGATTGGGACATAGAGATTATAATACGGGCAAACAACGAAGAAGAAGCCCGAAAACGTTACGATGAATGTGTTGAACGGCATAACTTAATACCGTTAGATGATCCTGAATTCGATGATGTGACATCTGATGATTATATTAATGATTGGGAAGAGATATTTCTTCCGGAAGATCTTGAAGAAATGGATAAATACGGAACTATGTTGTCGTATAGCAAAGTATGCGATTATTGAAAAGGTATATATTTAATTGACTGCTGGTTATACAAATCGCTTTTAAGTCCGTAGTCTTTATCTCGTCTTAATACTGCAATACACGCAAAATAATACCGCTGATTAGGGCTAACTTTATCTTTATTTCTTGCACGATAAAAGAAGCGTATTTTTTTGCCGGTCTTACTATTTAGTACGTTTATTTTGTAGTATGGAGGTCTATCTTGATATCTTATTTCTTCGTGTGACTCCAAGCGAACGATGCCATACAACAGTATGGGGATATTCAGTAAATCATCTTCAATACTGTAAATTGTATAGATACTTCGTTTGGGTAGTCGTTTGTATTCTACTACGCCGTTATGATTGATTTTCGCCAAAGACGGATTATCATCAGGCTGAGGAAGGATAGAAGGGTGATTTAACGAGTGTCTGCTCTTTAAGTATAAATTAATAGCTGCATTTAGCTTATCTTCTATTTGTGCAGATGTTAAACTCGTGTAGTATGCCTTTGCTTGCTCTTTTGTCGCGGTATCATAAAAATGGCTGCAATTACGGTCATGACAATTGCTGTCAACTTTAGATGGCTGTTTAGTCGCAAGATAGGGTTTATGCTTAGTAGTTTTTCTTGTGAATCTAAGTTTTGCAAGATGACACTCGGGGCAAAAAAGTTTATCTTTCTTATAAGAAGGCAATAAATCAATTTGTGAATCATCGAGTGCGTCAGCTAACTCTACAATTTGTTTTTCATAATAAAAGCTATCGTATTCAGATTGGCTCATAGTTATCCTCCAAAGCGGAACCACTTCCGCTTTTTATTTATAAGCAGAAGAATAAATCAATTACCCTCGTCATCAGGAACATACTCGATGATATCACCCGGTTGACAATCAAGCAATTTGCAAATTTGTGAAAGTTGTCCTGCGATCAGTATTTCACCGCTTCTAATTTTTTGGATAGTAGATTCGCCAAATATTTTTTCTTTGCGTAACTTATAGGTGGAATATCCTTTTTCTTTTAAAGCAGCCAAAATATCAGTTTTATATCTAATTGCCATTTAATCAACTCCTTTTAGATAAAAGTATATCACACGATATACACTTTTGTAAAGTGTATAAGGCTTACAAATTATACACCAAAAATCTGTGTATAATGTCAATAGACATACACCGAATATAGGTGTATAATATAATTAACCTAATGAAAGGAATATTTATTAATGAAGCTATACGATTGGTTGTCCATCGACAAAGGGGGTTATAACTGTTGTGACAGCGAGCTTGCCGCCATTGAACTTAGCGTAACGCTCGGCTGGATCGAATCTCCCCAGACCGATTACGACTTCTTTGTTATCGGACTCATGAAAAAGGTCGATATTATAAAGAAGATTGATGACTATACACTTATCTGCGAGTGGTCGGATCTAATCAGAAAAAACATGTCAAAGTTCAAAGACTTCACTAAAGAGCATTGGGAGCGCGACTATAAAGATGAAGATCACTTCCTTTACCAGTGGATTCGGGAGCTTCACTCTTACGTTGCAGGATATGTTAACGATAGCTTCTATTCTACTCTGAAAGATTTTGTTAATTCACTGATCTAAACATAGGCTGTCCTATCGGCGCGACGGGGAGAGAGGACAAACCATGAACAAGAATCCTACGATAAAGGCAATCAAGTTGATACCTAATCATTGGTACAAGTTTGATGATCGCGGAGAAATCCACACTGGCTATTACTACGGCAGACAACGAGGTTTTGAGTGCTGCGTATGCGGCAAAGGCGAAAACTGCCATTGTTTTAACATTTGGCACAAATTCGACGGTTATTATGATTATGAAACATGGGGCTACGGCAATTCCCATCTGCCTACTATCCTTGAGGATTTGGGCGAACGCAACGGCATATTAGAAGATAAATAACAACTTGCTGTCCTATCGGCGTAACGGGGAGAAAGGGTAATAAATATGTGTAATACAACATCCAAAGAATACGCTGTAGAGGTTTCAGCATATTCCAACGCCAAAGATGATGGTGCAGTTTCTACTGATTACTTTAGAACGCTTGAAGAAGCTGAAAAGTACAAAGTCAAAATTTTAGGAACAGAAGTTTATGATGATGGGGCGACTATTGATTGTGTCATAATCCAAGAAGGTTATTTCGATAACGCTACAGACATATTTGAAGCATTATAATTCCGTCCCTCTGAGGGACGGTTACAATAAACTGACCTATCGGTTACACGGGGAGAAAGGTGGATTCATGAAAACGTCAGATTTAAGGGGCATTAGCGTGAGAACTCAACACGCTCTCAGCCGGGTGGGGATTCACACTGTGGAGAGTTTAACTACCAAGACAGAGGACGAGCTGATGTCAATACATGATTTCGGTATTAAATCTCTCGGTGAAGTGGAAACGGCTCTATCTGAATTGGGGCTTGCCCTAAAAAGTTGTCATAAAAACGAAAAGACACATGATGATACTGTTTCGAATGTAAAGCCTCAAGAAAACGGTATAACTTGTTATGAGGTTTACTACGACTTGTATGTTCATGTTACAGGTTCCGTCTTTGTGAATAAGAAGCCGTTAACTCTTGAGGAAAAAGAGCAAATGATCTTTTCAGATGAAGGAATAAGGAAGGTTAAGGATATTACGACAAATCCAACTAATTCATATGAAGGTCACATGACTATCTTTGAACGGCGTTTTGAGTAATAGGCTCTTTTATATTATAAGCTGACCTATCGGCACGACGGGGAGAAAGGAAACAATGATGTATGATTTAAACTTAAAGAATGTAGATGGTGAACTCCTTATTAAGATCAGCGGCTTCAAGAATATTTACGAGGCAGAAGAGGTTTACCTCAAATTATATGATAAGAGAGTTGTGCAGAGTGAAAGCAGTAAACCGCCCATCAAGGACAATGTTATTTTCTGCTTCACTTTATCTGACCCCAAAACTGATCAAGAATATCGTGTTGAGCATTTGATGTAAGCTGTCCTAACGGTGAAACGGGGAGAAAGGAAGTAACAATGTTGATCAAATGTACTAATGGATCTATTCCTCAAAAGGAGATCGATGTTTATGTCGATCAGATCAAGCGCAATAATCCTGAAAAGGATATTAAGGCGGTTGAGATCACACTTGACGGTGATTTTGTGAGCGTAAAATTTGAATATGATTCTATTCGAATTGAAAGGATCAGACGTATTACAGGGTATCTCGTTGGTGACCTCGATAGATTCAATGACGCAAAGTATGCCGAGGTTATGGATCGGGTAAAGCATAGTGTACACAATTAAGTGTCCCTCAAAGGGACATTTTTAATAATAGCTGTCCTAACGGTGAAACGGGGAGAAAGGCTTATATTATGATTAATAGAATCGTTTTAATGGGACGTCTTGTGGCTGATCCCGAACTCAAAACAACTAATTCCGGTGTTTCGGTCACTTCGTTTCGGATTGCCGTTGATCGAAGCTATGTCAAAGCGGGCACTGAACGTCAGACAGATTTCTTTGACGTCGTAGTGTGGCGCGGCTGTGCGGAGTTTGTATGTCGTAATTTTGCAAAGGGATCATTGATCGCTGTCGATGGTCAGCTCCAGTCCCGCAATTATCAGACGAAGGACGGTCAGACCCGTACGGTGATTGAAGTTGTTGCAGAAAACGTCAGCTTTACCGGCGAGCGCAGAAAACTGTCGGGGGAGAGTGAAGATCCTTCTATGTATTCCGAGGATTATTCCGCTATGCCTTTGGACGATGATTTGCCTTTTTAAAATACTTGACAAATCCGAATAATTGGATATAATAAAAGTACAGAGTATTTCTGTGGTGTACGCTACCGAGTGCGAGCTAATGAAAAGAAGGGTGCCCAACCGTCAAATGGGAGAAAAGGACTGAGTTTCGGCTCAGTCCTTTTCTGTTTAGGAAGGAAAAAGAAATGAGATTTAATATATATAGAATTGAACCGGACTATTGCGGCTATCTGCAACAGTTTGACAATCGTGTTCCATATGCTGCTTCACCTGATAAGATCACACGTCCGTTCATCGGCGTTGGCATTGAAATAGATGGATTCAATTATATGGCTCCTTTAAGCTCACCGAAGCCGAAACATATTAAAATGAAGGAAACGGTGGATTTTATCAAGATAAAAGGGGGAAAGCTTGGTGTGATCAATCTAAATAATATGATCCCTGTCCCCAAAGGAATTGCAAAGATGATTAACTTAAACGCTCCAATTATTAATCGGGAATATTCAGAACTATTGAAAAACCAACTGTTTTGGTGCAATCAATCACAAAATCGGCAGATAATCCTCAAAAAAGCAAGAAATCTCTATCATTACCATAAAAAAGGGACTCTATACCCGAATCACGAAAAACGGTGCTGCAATTTTACTCTGTTAGAGGAAAAGGCACAGGAGTATATAAACGCTCCGACACAGAATAACGCACAGCAGTCGGTGTTGCCTAATCAAGTACCCTCGATGACAAATAACATCGGGGGTATTCATTTTGGCAATTAATACTGAAAAGTAAAATTATTATTGCAAAAAGGTTGACACATAATAAATTATGTATTATAATATATAACGTAAGGGGAATACTCAAGGAGGACATTCAATGAAGAGTTATTCATCAAGGGAAGTCCTCAAAATTCTAAAAGCCGATGGATGGTTTGAAGTAGGCTGTGTTGGTGACCATCTACAGCTTAAACATCCGACAAAGAAGGGAAGAGTAACCATTACCCATCCCCGAAAGGATATACCGCTAAAGACTTTAAAGAGTATTGAGGCTCAAGCGGATGTCAAGTTTCCTTGATATCCGCACCCCTTACCGTTTTGTATTGTGGGAGGATATTATGAAAGACAGATACGCTTATGTTGCCTTGTTCGATATTGCAGATGACGGCATTTCTATTTCTTTTCCCGATCTTCCGGGTTGCCTTCCTTGTGCCGACACGCTCGAAGAGGCAATAGAAAATGCACGTGAAGCCCTCGGACTTCATATCTGGGGACTTGAAAAGGACGGCGAAGAGCTGCCTGCGCCTACGCCGTTTGATCAGGTGAAGTGTGACCGAAATCAAGCGGTTGCTGTTATCGACGTATTTATGCCTACGTTCAGAGATAAGCTGAATAACCGTTTTGTGAAGAAAACATTGTCGCTCCCTGCGTGGCTTGCCGATCTCGCAGATAGAGACGGCGTCAACTGCTCCAAAATCTTTCAAACTGCCTTGATGGAGTATTTGGGAGTGAAATAATAAGTGTCCCTTGAAAGGACAGTATTACTGGACACTCTATAAACAATATGTTATAATAATATTTGTAGAAAGGCAGCGGCGGCTGTTTTGCTCCCCTTTATGTGAACGAAAGGGGGATTGTGACAATGACTGAGTTATACAGCGTATTAGCGTTTGTATTACTCCTTGTAGCTTTTGCTAAAGTCATTGAGGACATAAAGAAATAACCGCCCTGTAGTTGCGATACAGAGCGGTTATGATCGCCAATTTTAAGCAATCAAAGCGGTTCGGTGAGCAAAACAGTCAAAACTGTCTTTCTACGTTCACATTATATAATATAATTGTCGCAATGTCAAGATGTCGGGTAAGATGATTGTATTAGAACTATCAGCAGAAAAATCCTATTGACAAATTTAACCACAGGATTTATAATAAAACTATAAAAAATAAAGCCCCACAGCGGCGCCGTTGCTACCAACAACGACACCGCTTGCGCATCGAGTATTACGAGTACTCAACACTTGTGGAGTTCATTCTGCGTTTCATTGTAAACGCTTTTTGATTTTCTGTCAAGACCCGTACTGTAGCTCGGTGTGGGTCTTGACTTTTTTTATCATAAAAAATTAAATAGGGACAGCACCGAATATACAGCCAGTTCTTTGAAGAGTCCGCGATGATCTCCGGCGCGTTAGCAGCCGGAACCTATGTTGCCGCATAGGAAAGCGACGCAGCACATACTGTTGTCTGATAAGATCCAACAAAAAAGGCGAAAGGACTTAAACCATCCTGCAAGGTATGCTAAGTATGATAAAGCGCCCTTGTCTTGTTACTACGTCACAGCTCAGCCTTCACGTCGGGAGACGTCCGGGGTAATAGTGCTACTATGTAGACGCTGTTAGAACGGGGAGAACGGTGCGTTCTGCTTTTCATAAACTGTCCCTTCGGGGGACAATTTATTACACGTTATTGTTGTAACAAGCTCAGTGCTACTATAGGTAACACCGAACTTGATACAATGGTGGAGACTGCTGGACTTGAACCAGTGACCTCCTGCGTGTGAAGCAGGCGCTCTCACCAGCTGAGCTAAGCCTCCGTATTTGACTATCGTTATTGTACTCCATTCCGTCGCTCCTGTCAAGATGCAGGCGCGATAAATCCGTTTTCGACAAATGGGAAAGATGAAAAAACGATCAAAAACCACTTGCAAAGATAGAAAATATGTTCTATAATAGACTCAGCAAATTCTCGGAGTATCTTATGGACAGATTGATTTTTCATGTGGACGTCAACAGCGCTTTCCTTTCCTGGGAAGCCATGCGGCGGGTCAAGCGCGGCGAGCCCGATCTGCGTCTGATCCCTTCCTGTATCGGCGGCAGTCCCGAGTCGCGTAAAGGCGTTGTCCTGGCAAAATCCATCCCCGCGAAAAAATTCAATATCAAGACAGGCGAACCGATCGCGCTGGCGCTGCGCAAGTGCCCGTCGCTGACGATCGCGCCGCCCGACTTCAAGCTCTATTCCGCTTGCTCAAAAGCGTTCAAGGATATCTGCCGCGCCTACGCGCCTGTGGTGGAGGAGTTCTCCATCGACGAGTGCTTTCTCGATTTTACTGGCACTGAGCGCATCTATCCCGACCCGATCGCTCTCGCGTATGAGATCAAGGACAAGATCCGCGATGAACTGGGCTTCACCGTGAATGTCGGGATAGGGGAGAGCAAGCTGTGCGCGAAGATGGCAAGCGACTTCGAAAAGCCCGATAAGGTGCACACCTTATATAATAGTGAGATCCCGCAGAAGATGTGTGGACTCCCCGTCCGCGATCTGCTGTTTGTCGGCGGCTCTGCGACAAAGAAGCTCAACGACGTCGGTATCCGCACCATCGGCGAGCTGGCGAAAGCGGATATAAATTTCCTTAAAGGAATATTAGGAAACAAAAACAGCATACAAATGCACAACTACGCCAACGGAATTGACCAGTCCCCCGTGCGTTCCCAGCCGGAAGAGCCGAAGGGCTACAGCAACTCCGTGACGCTGGAGGACGATGTGCGGGATGCGGAGACTGCCAACGCGATCCTGCTCGCGCTTTCGGACAGCGTGACCCGCCACATGCGGCGTGACGGCGCCCGCGCGTTCAACGTAGGCGTTACCATCCGCTATCTCGATTTCAAGACCCGCTCTCACCAGCGCCAGCTGAGCGCGGCGATCGACACGACCAACGCCGTCTATGAGGTCGCAAAGCAGCTTTTAGCTGAGCTGTGGCGCGATCATCGTCCGCTGAGGCTGATGGGGATATCCCTGACTAACCTGTCAAAAGAGGAATCTGCAGGGGTACAGCTGTCGCTGTTCGGTGAAGAACAGCAGCTCGACAACAAGCGCGATGAAGCGCTGGATAAAACCGTCGACGCCCTGCGCGGCAAATTCGGCTCGTCCATTGTTCAGCGTGGAACCGTCATGAAATCGGGGCTGAACGTCGCCCGCAAATTCAACGGTGAGACGGATCTGCAAAAGAATTGTCATAACTGACCCGTGATGCTTCACGGGTTTTTCTTTTACGACATAAAATGAGCAAACTCGCGCAAGCAACTGAAAGATGGATTGTGCACTATTGATAAAATTCATCAACAAAATTAAATACTATTCACAAATCGGATATGAAATGAAAGAAAATGACTGAATTTGCTTGACTTTGATTGCTTTAGTGGTATAATTCAGTCAAGAGGTGAGTTTCATGTTGACCGAAGAAAGGTATCAACTGATTTTACAGCTTCTCAAAGACCGCAACGCCGTCACGGTATCGGAGTTGTCGGGGCTTTTGCATATCTCGGAATCCACCATCCGGCGCGATCTGAACGCGCTGGCTGAGATGGGCAAGCTGAACAAGGTGTTCGGCGGTGCGACCGCGCTGACCCAAAGCTCCGGAATCTACGAAACCGACGTGGCAAATCGCGCGTCGACCATGAGCGAGGAAAAAACGGCGATCGCTCAGTATGCCGCGACCCTGATCCATGACGACGACTTCATTTATATCGACGCCGGTACGACGACCGCACGGCTGATCGACTTTATTGAAAACCGCAAAGCGACCTACGTGACGAACGGTATCATCCACGGACAAAAGCTGATCCAAAAACGCCTGAACGCATATATCATCGGCGGTAAGATCAAGCCTTTGACCGAAGCGGTGGTCGGCACCACCGGCATGAAGAGTCTCAGCGGTCTGAATTTCACCAAAGCCTTTATGGGCACGAACGGTATCGACTTGAACGCGGGCTTCACCACCCCCGATATCGATGAAGCGCGGATCAAAGAAGCCGCTGTCCAAAGCAGCTATATGACCTTTGTGTTAGCGGATCACACCAAGTTCCGCAAGGTGTGTGCCGCGACCTTTGCACCGTTAAAGATCGGATGCATCATCACCGATGCATGTCCGGATAACAAATACAGTGAGAAAACCATTGTCAAGGAGGTAAAGAAATGATTTATACCGTGACACTCAGTCCGTCGATCGACTATGTGGTGCATTTTTCGGGAGCGATGCGTTTCAATATCACGAACCGTTCCGACAGCGAGGAATTCTACTACGGCGGTAAGGGCATCAACGTATCGCAGGTACTTGCGGAGCTGGATTTAGACAGCACCGCGCTCGGCTTTATCGCGGGCTTCACCGGCGACGCGATCGAGAAGGGTATCAAGAACAGCCGCATCCGCACGGATTTTATCCGTTTGAATGAAGGCTTCACGCGTATCAATATCAAGATCAAGTCCGGCGGCGAAACCGAGATCAACGGTCAGGGTCCCGATATTCCGGCTGCCGCTCTGGAAGAACTGATGAAGAAGCTCGACAATCTCAGAGACGGCGATACGCTCGTCCTTGCGGGCAGTATCCCCAAGACCTGCCCCGACGATATCTATGAGCGCATGCTCGACCGTGTTAAGCATAAGAATATCATGATCGTTGTCGACGCGACGCGTCAGCTCCTCGTCAATTCCCTGAGCATGCATCCGTTCCTCATCAAGCCCAACCGTCTGGAGCTTGCCGAGATCTTCCATAAGGAAGTTGAGAATCAGGACGACGTCATCAAATATGCGGGGAAACTGCAGGAGATGGGCGCTCGCAATGTTATCGTTTCCCTCGGACGCAAGGGCGCTTTGCTCCTTGATGAGCAGGGCAGTGTTCACACCTGCGGTACCTTGAAGCAGCCGGTGCTGAATACCGTCGGCGCGGGCGACTCCATGGTAGCGGGCTTTATCGCGGGCTATCAGAAAACCGGCGACTACGGCTATGCCCTGAAGCTCGGTTCCGCGTGCGGCAACGCGACTTCCTTCCTCCCGGGCCTCGCGACCAGAGAGAAGATCGACGAGGTTTTCGCGAAGTTATAATGGTTTTATACCGTTTTCGTGTCGTGTGATAAAAGCGGTATCAGATAGAAATTAGTAAATACTGAAAATAAATCGAAAGGAGAGTATTTATGCGTATTACTGATTTGCTGAAGGCTGACGGTATCCAGCTGGGTGCTAAGGTCTCAACAAAAAGCGACGCGATCGAGATTTTGGTGAAGCTGCATGACAAGTGCGACAACTTAAAGGACGTAGCCGCTTACAAAGAGGGCATCCTCAAGCGTGAAGAGATGGGCACCACCGCCATCGGTATGGAGGTCGCCATCCCGCACGCAAAGAGCGAAGCGGTCAAGGCTCCGGCGCTCTCGGCGATCACCGTTCCCGACGGCGTTGACTATGAGTCTCCCGACGGCGCTCCCTGCAAGCTGATCTTCATGATCGCGGCTACCATGGACGGCGACGTTCACCTGGAGGTTCTTGCCCGACTCATGCAGATGCTCATGCACGAGGACTTTACCGCGAAGCTGAAGGCTGCCAAGACTCCTAAGGAGTTCCTTGACATCATCGACAAGCAGGAAGCCGCGCAGTTCCCCGAGGAAGCTGCCGCTCCCGCCGCGAAGAAGGAAGGTTATCAGGTCCTCGCGGTCACCGCATGCCCGACCGGTATCGCGCATACCTACATGGCAGCCGAAGCGCTGCAGAAGGCAGGCGACGAAATGGGTATCTCCGTCAAGGTCGAGACCAATGGCTCCGGCGGCGCGAAGAACGTCCTCACCGCTGAAGAGATCGCGAACTGCGACGGTATTATCATCGCGGCTGACAAGAGCGTTGAGACAGCCCGCTTTGACGGCAAGCCCGTATATTCCACCAAGGTTGCCGACGGCATCCACAAGCCGAAGGAACTGATCAATAAGATCGTCAACAAAGAAGTCCCCGTATTCCACAGCGACAAGAAGGCTGATTCAAGCGCTTCCGCGGGTGAAGGCGAGAGCTTCGGACGTAAACTTTATAAGCACCTAATGAACGGTGTCAGCCACATGCTTCCGTTCGTTGTCGCGGGCGGTATCTTCATCGCTATCGCGTTCCTGATCGACGCCGCCGCAGGCGCTCCCCAGGACGGCAACTTCGGTTCCGCGACTCCCGTAGCCGCGTGGTTCAAGGCGATCGGCGGCGTAGCGTTCAACTTCATGCTCCCGATCCTTGCGGGCTTCATCGCCCAATCCATTGCTGACCGTCCCGGTCTGCTCGTCGGTTTTGTCGGCGGTTCTCTTGCCGCGGTCGGTTCCACCTTCGCGGCTCCCGGCGGCGACTCCACCTCCGTTTCCGGCTTCTTGGGCGCTCTGCTCGCGGGCTTCCTTGCAGGCTGGCTCTTAAAGATACTCGAGAAGGCATGCGACCATCTGCCGCACGCGCTTGAAGGTATAAAGCCCGTTCTGATCTACCCGCTCGCAGGTCTCGGTATCGTCGGCGTCATGATGTGCGCTGTCAACCCGATCATGGGTATCATCAACACCGGTATGACCAACGGCGTTACCGAAATGGCGAAGAATCCTGCTCTGATCGTTCCGCTGTGCGCACTTCTCGCGGGCATGATGGCGATCGATATGGGCGGTCCCTTCAACAAGGCTGCTTATGTTACCGCCGCAGGTCTTCTGGCGAACTCCCCCAACGATGCGACCTACATGATCATGGCTGCCGTTATGATCGGCGGTATGGTTCCCCCGATCGCGATCGCTCTCTCCACCACCATCTTCAGAAACAGATGGACTGCCGAGGAGAAGAAGAACGGTCCCGTCAACTTCATCATGGGCTTATCCTTCATCACCGAGGGCGCGATCCCTTACGCCGCGGGTCATCCGCTGCAGGTCATCCCGTCCTGTATCGTAGGCTCTGCCGCCGCAGGCGCTCTGTCCGCTCTGTTCGGCTGCACGCTGATGGCTCCCCACGGCGGTATCTTCGTACTGCCCACCATCGGCAACCCGCTGATGTACTTCTTAGCGCTGGTGATCGGCTCCGTGCTCGGTATGCTGATGCTCGCTATCCTCAAGAGACCCATCAAGAAAGAAGCATAATCAATTTTAATTCAGCGTGAACCATTCCACGCATAAACCATAAAGGAGAGATGTACTATGGTATCAAAGAAAGTGACTATCGTTAACGCGCAGGGCTTCCATATGCGCCCCGCCAATGTATTTGCCGCCGCGATGATGAAACATTCCTGCGACGTGACCCTGAAGGTCAACGGCAAGGATGTCAACGCGAAGAGCCTGATGAACATTATCGCTGCCTGCATCAAGTGCGGCAACGAGGTAGAAGTCGTCTGCAACGGCGCCGATGAAGAAGCGGCACTGGCTGAAGCAGTAGAGATGATCGAGAGCGGCTTCGGCGAATAACGCATGAACACACTGCCGCCGCGGGCGTGTACAAAGCGCTTGCGGCGGCAGTTCAACTTTACTATACGAGGTGAATACTATGATGAAAGGTTTAGGCGTTTCCGAAGGCTACGGTATCGGCAGAGTCATGCTGATCGTCGATCAGAAATTAGAATACGTTGCCAAAGAGATCGCCGACGTCGACGCGGAGATAGCGCGTTTTCATGGCGCTGTCGAGCAGTTTACCGCCAATACGCTTGAACAGGCAGACGCGGTGCGCAAGTCTACGGGCGACAAGGAAGCGGAGATCTTAGAGGGTCATATCGCGATCATCAGCGACCCGTTCATGAAAGGTGAAATCGAGAATCTGATCAAGGCTCACCAGTGCGCCGAGGCGTCGGTCGAGCAGATTTGTCAGATGTTTATTGATATGTTTACGGCGACAGGCGACGACCTGACCATGCAGCGCGCGGCTGACGTCAAGGATATCCGCGACAGCCTGCTCGCGATCCTACTGGGCGTACAGGAGATCAAGATCAGTGACGCTCCCGAGGGTACGGTTCTGGTCGTCAAGGAACTGACGCCGTCCATGACCGCCGGCATCAAGAAAGAGAATATCGTCGGTATCATTGCCGAGACCGGTTCCCAGACATCCCACTCGGCGATTCTCGCGAGAGCGATGGAGATCCCCGCTGTCCTGAGCGTTCCAAACGCGCTCAGCCAGCTCAGCTCGGGCGAGCAGATCATCGTCGACGGCTTCACGGGCGACGTTGTCACCGCTCCCGATGAAGCGCAGATCGGCGAGTATACCGCCAAGCGCGACACCTATCTCAGAGAGAAGCGTGAGCTGGAGCTCTACCGCGGCAAGCCCACCGTTTCCGCGTCGGGCGAAGAATATGAGCTTTGCTGTAATATCGGCACACCGAAGGACGCGGCAAAAGCGATGGAGAAGGACGGCGAGGGCGTAGGACTGTTCCGTACCGAGTTCCTCTTTATGGACCGTACCTCTCTGCCGACCGAGGACGAGCAGTTCGAGGCGTATAAGACTGCCGCTGTCGTCCTAAAGGGCAAGCCCCTTATCATCCGTACGCTGGATATCGGCGGCGACAAGGAGATCCCGTATCTCGGGCTTGAAAAGGAAGAGAATCCCTTCATGGGCTTCCGCGCGATCCGCTATTGCCTGAAAAACCGCGACATGTTCAAGTCGCAGATCAAGGCGATCCTGCGCGCGTCCGCGTTCGGCGACGTCCGCATCATGTTCCCGCTGATTACTGCCGTTGAGGAACTGCGGGCGGGCAAGGCGCTGGTGGAAGAAGCGAAATCCGACCTGCGCACTTCCGGTATCGCGTTCAATGAGAACATCCCCGTCGGCGTGATGACCGAGACCTCCGCCTCCGGCGTGATCGCCGATCTGCTGGCGAAGGAAGCGGATTTCTTCTCCATCGGCACCAACGACCTGACAGGTTACACGATGGCATGTGACCGCGGCAATTCCGACGTGGGTTATCTCTACTCTCCGTTCCAGCCGTCCGTTCTTCGTCTGATCAAGAGTATTATCGAGAACGGCGTGCGCGCCGGAATCCCTGTCGGCATGTGCGGCGAGGCTGCCGCCAATCCGATGATGATACCGCTTTTGATGAGTTTCGGTCTGACCGAGTTCTCCGTGTCCGCTGTATCGGTATTGAAGGTGCGCAAGAATATCGCCAAGTGGACAAAGGCAGAGGCAGATGAAGTCGCCGCCAAGGTCATGGCGATGGCTACCGAAAAGGAGATCACGGATTATCTGAAAACCGTTATCTGATGATTACGCAAAGGCGCGGGTGCTTTCCCGCGCCTTATTTTTGCACAAAAAACCGTGAAGAATTCCGCGTAAATCCTCGAAACTTACAGTAGACAATATTTGCGGAATGTTATATACTGAAAGTGTCAAAATCCTGTCAGAGAGGCTGATGATTATGGCTGAAAATTACTACAAGGACGCATTGAAACAGGGACTTAAAGAGGTGCAGAGCGCAAAGTCAAACGGCACTTCGCCGCTTTTGCCGGTACTGGATGAGATCATCCCTGCCGACCAAAACACGACCACCGTCAATCTCGGTCTGGTTCCGATCCCGCTGAAACAGATCGTGGGTACCAAAACCAGCGGCCGTTCCTCGGCATTTGCGCCGAATTTCATGCCGATCCTGGAAGAGAATACCGAGTTTGCCGTCAAGTGGAAGCATCTGTGCGATGCCCATCTCACCGAGGGCATCCACGATCCGATCAAGGCGTATGAGTATATGAACCGCTTCTATGTCCTCGAGGGCAACAAGCGCGTCAGCGTCCTGAAGTTTTTCGGAGCGGATACCATCGAAGGCGTCGTCACCCGTATCATGCCCGAGCGCGACGGCAGCGACGAAGTAGAGCTTTACTACGAGTTCATCACCTTTTATCAGAACAGCAAGATCAATTTCATAGAATTCAGTAAACGCGGCGGCTATACCGAGCTTCTGACCCTGCTCGGCAAAGAGCTTGACGAGGAATGGTCGGTAGACGAACAGCGCACCTTTGCCGCGGCATATCATAAGTTTGAAAAAGCGTATATGCAAAGCGGCGGCAAGAAGCTCCAGTCCACCATCGGCGACGCGATGCTCAGCTACCTGCAGATCTATGATTATAATGAGCTGGTCGCTTCCGATCCTGCCGATATCAAGAGCAATCTCAGCAAGATGTGGGAGGACGTTGCGCTGAAGGACGAGGATGATCCTATTGAGCTGAAAACAGATCCGCCCGAGGAGACAAAGCCCCAGAGACAGGGCTTGCTCTCCCGCGTGTTATCCGCACCGGAACCCGATGTCCTGCAGGTCGCTTTTATCTATGACGGCACTCCCGCAAAGTCCGGCTGGGTGCATGAGCATGAAGAGGGCAGACTGTATGTCCAGAAAATGTTTGAGGATAAGATCGACACGATCACCTATCCCAACGCCCTTGAAGACGATCCCTATGAGGTGATCGTGCATGCAATCGAGGACGGCTGTTCCGTGATCTTTACCACCTCGCCCCGTTTGATCCAGGCGAGCGTCAAGGCGGCGGTCGAATACCCCGACGCCATCATCCTCAACTGTTCGCTGAATCTCAGCCACCGTTATATCCTGACCTATTACGCGCGCATGTATGAGACCAAGTTCATTCTCGGCGCCGTGGCAGGTTCATTGTCCGACAGCGGCAAGTTGGGCTATGTCTGCGATTATCCGATCTACGGTCAGATCGCGGGTATCAACGCCTTTGCCTTAGGCGCTCAGTTGACCAATCCCCGCGCGCATGTCTATCTGGAATGGTCCTCGGTCAAAGGCGCGGATGAAGCGGCAAAAGCCCTTGCCGAACAGGATATCCACTTCATTTCCTCACAGGATACCGCGAAGTTCCTTGAAGATGACCGCGATACCTACGGACTTTCCTATGTCAACGGCGACAAGCGTGAGGTGCTGGTCGACTCCGTATGGTGCTGGGGCAAGTATTATGAGGAGATCCTCAACAGGATCTTTGATAAGTCCTTGCAGACGGAGTATCGTAACGTCGATAAGGCGCTCAATTACTATTGGGGCATGTCCACGGGCGTTGTCGACGTTTGGTGCGCCGATACGCTGAAAGCGCCGACCCGCCGTCTGGTAGACTTTTTGAAAGAAAGCATCAAGCAGAATATCTGTATCCCGTTCCTGACGCCCTTAAGGACCCAGTCGGGCGAGATCATAGGGGAGGGTCAGAAGTCCCTCACCCTCGATCAGATCATCAACATGGATTATCTGGTCGACAATGTCATCGGCGAGATACCGAAGTATGACGAGCTCAGCCCGATGGGCAAGGCGACCGTCGATACCGCCGGTATCGAAAAGTCACAGAACGACATCGTCAAGGAGGCGAAGAAGAAAGCCGGTGATGAGTCATGAGAATCTTAGCGGTCGCGGACGAGGAGTCAAAGTATCTCTATGACTACTATCGTCCCGGCAAACTCAGCAATTTCGATCTGATCCTCGCCTGCGGCGATCTGAGCGTCGAGTATCTCGAATTCCTTGTGACGATGGCGGACTGTCCGCTGGTTTACATCCACGGCAATCATGACGAGAACCATAAGCGTGTTCCCACCGGCTGTATCTGCGCGGATGATGAGCTGGTCGAGGTGAACGGTCTGCGTATCCTCGGCTTCGGCGGTTCTTACAAATACCGCGACGGAAAGTATATGTATACCGAACAGCAGATGCAGAACCGTATCCGCCGCAGATGGCTCTCGATCAAAAAGCACGGGGGAATAGACGTTTTGCTGACCCATGCTCCCGCCCGTCATCTGAACGATCTTGAGACGATCCCGCATAGGGGCTTCGAGTGCTTTAACAGCCTTCTGGACAAGTATCAGCCAAAGCTGTTTGTGCACGGACATGTTCATCGGTCTTATAATCACAAGCTCCCGCAGGTTTGCACCCGCGGCAAAACGACCGTCGTGAACGCCTTTGATTACTGTGTGATCGATACGGATGAATTATAACTTGCATACGAAAACCACCCGCTTTTGTAAAAAAGCAGGTGGTTGTTTGTTAATAGGAGATATTCTGGCTCAGCTCCGCGCCCTTGCCCGAATAGAAGCCGGTGCAGACAGATGACAGCAGCTGACCGCTTTTCACCGTCAGGAGCAGGGCGTATTGTTTCATCGGCTCGACGATGGTGCGCAGACTGCACCGCATCGCGGCTGACGGCGTTTTGACCCTCTCTACGATCGAGCCCTCCCGTATCAGGAACAGCTCATAGGAGGATTGGTCGCCGTCGGATATTTTCCAGGAAACGTCCAGTTTTGCGGCATTGTTTTTTCGAATCATCAGTTCTTTGATTTTCATGGTTTTCCTCCTTTTTAAACATTCTTGTGTTTGCTTTCCTGTATCTTATAATATACTGTTTTTAGCGCGAAATTTGTAGAATAATTTGGGTTATTTTATGAAATTTTTATGAAGATAAAAATAGTATTACAATCTTATCATAAAGGATGAAAACCTCTTATTATTATGATAAAATAAAAAATATTGAAAAATCTTGCAACACTTTCATTCCTTTTTCGCACTGTATCATTGAACGACGTCGCAGGAGGGACATTATGGATGAGAAAATGCTTGTTATGAGAGCGGCAGGCGGTGACCGTGAGGCGTTCGCCGCGCTGTATACACGCTACAAGGACGATTTGTACCGCTATGCCTATTTTCAGCTCGGGCACCCCGAGGATGCGCGCGACGCGGTATCTTCCTGTATTGTAGCGGCTTTTGAGAGTATCTACACCTTACGTGCCGCGGCGGCATTCAAAAACTGGATTTTCCGTATCTTGTACCGCTGCTGCTGTAAGCTGATGGCTCAGCAGAGCGCTCAGCGCCACCGTGCCGATATCGAAGAGCTGGATCATCTGCCCGCCGAAAACAATACCCTTTCACCGGAGCTGAAAGAAGCCTTCAGCGTTCTTTCCTCAGAGGACAGAAACATCGTCCTGCTTTCGGTGATAGCGGGCTACAACAGCTCTGAGATCGCTGTGATAACAGGTCTCAAAGCTACCACCGTGCGCTCGCGTCTTTCCAGAGCGCTTGCGAAAATGAAACAGTTTTTGGAGTGATTGTGATGAAAAACGAACTGGATTTTTTGAAGGAAAAGATAGAAAACAGCGGCGTGAAAGCGCCCGAGGATATGGATGAAAACTATGTTCTGAAAACCGTTGAGAACGTTTATCCGAAGCCCGTGCCTGTCCCTAAGAAGAAACGCGTCTGGAAAACGGTGGCGGTATCTGCGGCGGCATTTGTATTTGTCGCGATCATCGGCGTTGTCGTCGGCATGTACATCTTCCAGCAGAACGCGATCGGCGGCAAAACCGTTTCCTTACCCGGCGGACTCAGCCTCAAACAGTTTCAAAGCCATGCCCAGCTGAAGGTGCAGATCGACAAAATGCGTTCCGAACGCGAAAAATCCAACCTGATAAACGGTGTGACGGATTATTTATACGGCAATTACTCAGCGGGATTGGATTACTATATGACAGAGGACAACTATGAGGCAGCGTCCGGTTCATCTGATGTCGGCAGTTCCGGCAGCAGTACCGGCAGTTCCTCCGGCAGCAAGACCGGCAGCGCGGGCGGCAGTGCCGACGGCGCTTTCAGCAGTTCTCACAGCGAGACCTACAAGCAGGTCGACGGCGTCGATGAAGCCGACATCATCAAGACCGACGGCAGATATATCTACTGCGTCAGCGGTTCCGACGTCGTGATCTTCTCCGCTGACGGCGAGAACGCCCGCAAGGTCGCTGTGCTGAGCAGCTCGACGCAGACTGCCGCGACAGCGGATGAAGCGGAGTATCCCGATGATTTCGATTATGAAGGCTACTATGGCATGCGCTACATCAGCGATATCTACCTTAAAGACGGTCGCTTGGTCGTTCTGTGCGACGATCAGGGTGATACGATGGTGCAGGTCTATGACGTGTCCGATATCAACAACATCACCCTGCTCGACAGCATGATCCAGAGCGGCTACTATAATTCTTCCCGCATGATCGGTGACACGCTCTATACCGTCACTTCCTACTATGCGTACGATGACGAGTATATTCCCTGCTGCGGCGAGAGCGCTTCTCCCGATCAGATCCCTGCCGACTGCATCTATGCCGTCAAGGACCCTGTCTCGGAGAATTTCCTGGTCGTAAGCGCCTATGATACGGTCAATTATGACGCTCAGACCGAGAGCAAGGCGGTGTTCGGCGGCGCTCAGGATATCTACTGCAACCTCGAGAACATGTATATCTATTCCACGGATTACAGCTATAGCTACGCGAACTATTGGGACGGCGGCTATTATTCCGACAGCGCAAAGTCCCGAATCCTCAAGGTCAATCTGACCGACGGTATCAGCTTCACCGCCTATACAGAGATCGACGGTTATATCCGCGACCAGTACGCCCTCGATGAGTACAACAGTAATCTTCGCGTCGCGACCACAAGTTATGAAGACGACAGGGACGTCAACAACCTCTTTGTCCTCGACGAAAACCTGAACACGATCGGCTCTGTCACCGGCTTTGCCGAGAACGAAAGCATCCAAGCAGTGCGTTATATGGGAGATACCGCCTACGTCATCACCTATGAGCAGACCGATCCGCTCTTTGTGATCGACCTGAGCGCTCCTGCTTCTCCCGCGATCCTCGGCGAGGTGAAGATCTCCGGCTTCTCGACCATGCTCGTTCCCATCGATGAAAACACCATCTTAGGTCTCGGCTATCATACCGAGGAAGAGGACTATATCGACATCGAGGTGCAGGAGGGCTTCAAGCTCGCGCTCTTTGACGTCAGCGATAAGGCGAATCCGCAGGTGCTCGACAGCGTTTCGTTTGTCGACTATGATTCTTCGGTGCAGAATGATCCGAAGGCGCTGGTGTACAATCCCGACCGCAACGATTATGTCATCCCGCTGAACTATCATCATTATGAGTATACCTATGATGACGATTATTATTATGATTCTCGGTATGAGTACCGCGGCGGCATGCTGAACTTCAAGGTGGAGAACGGCAAGCTGAATATCATCAGCCAATACAAGGCGGACTATGAGGATGACGTTGAGCGCTGCGTCTACATCGACGACACCGTTTATATGACGCACGGTTCCTATTACGGGGACGAGATCAAAATCGACAGTGTAAAATATCAATAAAAATAGGGGAGGGGCTGAAAAGCTCCTCCCGTTTTCATTTGCGGAATTGAATCGTCATGAATATTTTTCGGATCAGGATGCTGACGCAGATCATCAGAACGCCCGACAGCAGTTTCGCGATATAGACGTTCACGCCGATCGCGCTCAAACCCCACAGCGCCAAGGTATCGAGAATGATAACGATGATTGACGTGATCAGATACCGTACCGCGGTTGCTTTTTCCGCGAAGAAAACATTTCTGTTCAGCAGGTATTTGAGCGCCATGCTCAGGATCCTCGCTTTTACGTTGGATGTCAGCAGTACGCCTGACAGGAGATAGAACAGCACGAACAGCAGATAGTCAAAAGCGGCTGAGATAACAGACGGAATTTTGTAGCGGAAAAACTCTTTATTCAGCGAAACCGTGTCCTCGATCGGTCTGAAATGTGTGTTGGCGTTGTTGTTGAAATATACCGTTTTGATCTCCGTTTCGATGATGTCGATGTCCGACGCGACGAGCATCATGTCGATCTCATACTCGTAGCGGTGCCCGGGCAGTTTCAAAAAGCGTTCGATCTGTCTGTCGGAAAACGCCCTCAGACCCGTCTGTGTTTCGTATATTTTCCTTCCTGTGAAAAGATGATAGAATCCGCGCGTCAGCCCATTGCCGATCCTGCTTTTGATAGGGGAGGACTTGTCGAGGAGCCTTTTCCCGATCACAAGGCTGTCGGGATTCTCCGCGGCGATATCGCTGACCTTGATGATATCCTGCGTGCGGTGCTGACCGTCCGAGTCGGCGGTGACGACCGTATACGGCGCTTCAAAATGCTCTTTGATATAGCGCAGTCCGTGTCTGAGCGCCTCGCCCTTGCCGCGGTTCGGTTCATACCGCAGGACGACCGCGCTTTTTTCTGTGCTGCCAAAGATATCGTCATAGTCCTTACCGCTGCCGTCGTCGATGACGATGGTCATAAACCCAAGTTCTGTTAATTCCTCAGCTAAAGCGGGAAGCTTTTCTTCCGGCTGATAGGCGGGGATCAGCGCGATCCTGTTCATCTTCTCACCTCGTTTCCGTTCATACTCTATAGGAAGAATACCATATTTTATGTTGTTTAGCAAGTCCCGAAGAGAAGGTATCGTGTTTGTGCTAAGCGTGAGCGGCAAATCGTTGTTGCATTGCGCGTCGTTCAAAAGCAATATGGCGAAATATGGATACGGATTAATTGAATTTGATCACTTTTCATCAAGGTTTATCCGTATATTGTGCAAAACATTTAGACAGAATGACAAAAACATAAATCCCCTATTGACAAAGTAGGTAAGTAGGGCTATAATGTGCCTGTAATCAAGCGAAAGGAGAAACGACCATGACCACCATGATGCTCACTTGTACTATGACCATGATGTGGATGTGCGGTATGATGTGCCGTGCTGTGGTTCGTTATGCTCCTGAAAAGCGTTGATGTATGTAAGCGACGGGGAGCGTAATGCGCTCCCCTTAATTTTTTGTTATCAAAGGAGATTGTTATGAATACTACCCGATTCCTGATATCCTCCAACCTTTACAGCAAACGAATGTGGCTGTGATTTGAACCGAAATACCGGAAGCCTTTATAAACATTTACAACATTCATTTCACAGTCACATTTTCATTAAAAGGAGATATTATTATGAAAAAATTTGTATCCGCACTTCTCATTCTTGCACTTGCACTCACGTCCGTATTCGCTCTGACAGCCTGCTCCGGCAGCACTCAAAGCGCTGACAGCGATTCTACCGAAGCCGCTGCTGCGAACACCTCTTCCATCTCTATCGCTATCCCGAACGACACCACCAACGAAGCCCGCGCACTTCTGCTCTTACAGGAGCTTGGCTACATCACCTTAAAGGCTGACGCAGGTATCACCGCGACTCCCAGAGATATCGAGGACAATCCCAAGAACATTGAATTTGCCGAGATCGAAGCCGCGCAGCTGCCTTCCGCGCTGAAGGACTATGACTATGCGGTCATCAACTCCAACTACGCCATCGACGCGGGTCTGAACCCCGTCAAGGATTCGCTGGGTATCGAGGGCTCTGCTTCCGCGTATGTCAACATTATTGCGGTCAAGGAGGGCAATGAGAACGAACCGAAGATCAAGGCGCTGGTTGCCGCGACTGAGTCTCAGAAGGTCGTTGACTTTATCACCGAGAACTATGACGGCGCTGTCGTTCCCGTTGTTGAGAATCCTACCGACGGTTATGATTCTTCCGTTGATTACGACGCGTTAAAGGGCGAGACCATCACCATCGCGGCTTCTCCCACACCTCACGCTGAGATCCTCGCGATCGTCAAGGACATCCTCGCCGAGAAGGACATCACCCTTGAGATCACCGAGTTCACCGACTATGTACAGCCCAACCTCGTCGTCGATAACGGCGAACTGGACGCGAACTACTTCCAGCACGTTCCGTATCTGGACGACTTCAACGCCGAGAACGGCACCGCTCTGGTATCCGCCGCGGGCATCCACGTAGAGCCTATCGGTCTCTACGGCGGCAAGCAGACTACGCTTGACGCGTTGAAATAATTAGCATATAGTACGCACCGAGCCTTTGCCCGGTGCACAGGGTGACTGTAGCCGAACCTCTATCGGTTCGACCGCAGTTGCCCTAATTGTATCTAAAGGACAGAGAAAATGATAGAACTCAGAAATTTGACCAAAACCTTTCATACCGCCGATACGACCGTTGAAGCGCTGAAAAACGTCAGCATCACTGTCGGCGACGGCGATATCTTCGGCATCATCGGCATGTCCGGCGCGGGTAAATCGACCCTTGTGCGCTGTATCAACATGCTCGAGCGCCCCGATTCGGGCGAGGTGCTGATCGACGGCGTGGACGTCGGCAAGCTGAAAAATAAAGAACTGCGCAATACCCGCCGCGAGGTGACGATGATCTTTCAGGGCTTCAATCTGCTGATGCAGAGGACTTGTCTGAAAAACGTCATGTTCCCGCTGGAGCTGGAGGGCGTGAAAAAGGCAGACGCCAAAAAGCGCGCTTTGGAATTACTTGAAATCGTCGGTCTCCCCGACAAGGCGAACGCCTATCCCGCTCAGCTTTCGGGCGGTCAGCAGCAGCGCGTCGCGATCGCCCGTGCTCTTGCGACCGATCCAAAGGTACTGCTGTGCGACGAGGCGACCTCCGCTCTCGACCCGAAAACATCCCACGCGATCCTCGACCTGATCCGCGAGATCAACGAAAAGACAGGTATCACCGTCATCATCATCACCCACCAGATGAGCGTCATCGAGGAGGTGTGCAGCAACGTCGCGATCCTCGATCACGGCGAAGTTGCTGAGCAGGGGAGAGTGGTCGATATCTTCACCCATCCGCAGAGCAAGGCCGCAAAGCGTCTGGTGTTCCCCGAGGGCGAGCAGGAGATCCTGGTCGAAAACGCAGACTACCGCCTGCGTGTGATCTTCGGCGGCGCCAAGGCGGCAGGAACGCCGCTGATCGCTCAGCTTGCCAGGGAAAAAGGAATCGAAGCCAACATCCTCGGCGCGTCCACCAAGGCTGTCGGAGATAAGGCTTACGGCAATATGCTGCTGTCCTTCGCGGATGAGGCAAGCAAAGATCAGGCGGTTGAATTTTTGAGAACCGTCAATGATATTTCGGTAGAGGAGGTAGAGGTATGAGTGAGTTTTTTGCGTCACAGGATTGGCTTGACACGCTGGACATCGTCAAGACCGAGGTGCCGCTGGCGATCTGGGAAACGGTCTACGTCACCCTGATCTCCACTCTGATCGCCCTTGCGATCGGTCTGCCGCTGGGCGTACTGCTCGCGGTCGGCGATAAGGACGGCATCGTCCCTCTGCCCGCTCCGCTGCGGCATTTTCTCAATGTGCTGATCAACCTTTTGCGTTCCGTACCATTCCTGATCCTGATCGTCGTGGTTGCTCCGCTGACGCGGGTGATCATCGGCAAGGCGTTCGGCACGGCGGCGTCCATCGTTCCGCTGGTCATCGCGGCATTCCCATTCATCGCAAGACTGGTGGAGGGCTCCATCCGCGAGGTCAATCCGAACATCGTGGAGATGGCGCAGAGCACCGGCGCGTCGCCCTTCCAGATCATCACAAAGGTGCTGATCCCCGAGAGCGTTCCCAGCCTGATCTCCAACATCACCATCGCGCTGACCACCATCCTCGGCTATACCGCCATGAGCGGCGCCATCGGCGGCGGCGGACTGGGCAAGCTCGCCATCAACTACGGCTATTATCGCTACAAATATCTCGTGATGATCATTACCGTCATTCTGCTGATCATACTGGTTCAGATCTTTCAGTCGATCGGCACCAAGCTGTCTGTTGTTTCGGACAAGCGGTTGAAAAAGTAAGAAGTCTCCGTACCGTTTTCTAAAGCGGTACGGTTTTTTATGTAATAAAATAATGATTTCAGAAAATAGTTAGGTACCTTGACAAATAATTTATGTGCGTTATAATATTAAGGTACCTAACGATTTACAGAAGGAAATGAACGTTATGACAACCAAAACACATGAAAATGAGATGACGGACAAAAATGAAAGAATCATCCACAACATCCGTGACATCAGCCGCACCATGCTCGATCTTTATGAGGGAAAAAGCAGTCAGAAGCGCGTGCTGATTCTGATCCGTGAGATGGGGGAGATCACCCAGCGCGAGCTGACATTGCGCATGGGCATCAAGCCGGCGTCGGTTTCGGAGCTGCTGACAAAGCTGGAAAACAACGGCATGATCGTACGCAGACCGAGCAAGGCTGACCGCCGCATGCTGATCCTCTCGCTGACGAACACCGGCGAGGCGGTCGCGGTCCATTATGGTGAGCAAAGGCAGAAGCGGCATGACGAGATGTTCCGCTGTCTGTCCGACGGTGAGCAGGATACGCTGATCTCGCTGCTCGAGAAAATCAATGCCGATTGGGATGAAAAATACAGATAATCTTATATAAAGGTGGGTTTTGATGAAAAAAATCAATGTTGTGATCTCGAACGACAAGAAAAAGGCGGAGCTGCCCAGAGGCTCCCGCATGTTGGTCAGGCGCTGCTGTAACGCGGTCCTTCAGACGGAAAAGCTGAAGGATGACGCGGTCATTTTCGTGACCTTTACGGACGATCATGGCTTGATGTCCGTCAACCGAGCGCCTGACGCAAACGAGGCGATAGGCGTCGTATCATTGCCGTCATGTGAGAACGGCGGCAGCTTTGAGGACGCGTCGACCGGCGCGCGGATCCTCGGCAATGTGATGATCTCACTGGAAAAAGCCAGGAGCAGAGCGGAGTTTCTCGGCAGGACGGTCGAGCATGAGATCTGCTACCTCACGGCTCATGGCGTTCTCGGACTGCTTGGCTACGAGTCTTCTCACCGCCGCGACAAAGCTAGGATGCAGGATAAAGAGGAACTGGTGCTCAGTCTGCTGGGATTTCCTGTCTCCATGGGCTTTATGCTGAGCAGAAAAGCAGAGCGGATTTAAAAAAACGAAACGCCTGATATCATTCTGTATGCGGCGCTGTTTTACACCTCGAAAGAGAAAAAGACGATATCAAATGATATCGTCTTCATTCGTATGGTGGGAAAGGGTTATGTCGGCTATTTAGTCATGTAATACTTCGTCTTCGGAGCGCTCTGTGTATGATATGCGGGTCGATCTGCGCTCTCGTTAAAAACGCCATGCCATGGCGTTTTTGTCTGCGCCGTGCGCACAGCTTACGGCTTGACACACTCGCCTTCGGATCCGCCCCTCCCACTTGTAATAATGAAAAAAGACGATATCAAATGATATCGTCTTCATTCATATGGTGGGAGAGGGTGGATTCGAACCACCGAAGTCACTGACAACAGATTTACAGTCTGCCCCCTTTGGCCACTCGGGAACTCTCCCATATCTATGGAGCTGGTGGACGGACTCGAACCCCCGACCTGCTGATTACAAATCAGCTGCTCTACCAACTGAGCTACACCAGCATTTTACCAACACTTTTTCGTGCTCAAATATAATATCATAACCGATGGGGTTTGTCAACAGTTTTTCTTAAAATCAAAGATTTTTTCATATCACATACCGCTTCGGTTATGCTAAAACCGAGGTGGTTTTACGGAGAATTTCATATTCCGGAGAGGCTTGAGACATAAGCTGAGCCTGATTTATCTGCTCAACGTGACGGATTGGGTCTGTACGGTTATCCTCCTGCGTACAGGAGACTTTTATGAAGCGAATCCCCTGATGAGCCCGATCATCGGCAGTATTCCGTCCGGGATTCTGGTCAAATGCATTTTGCCCGCGGTTCTGTTGTTTCTGATTTACAGAATGTGCATCGCGTTGGGGGCGGAGGATTTCCCGCTTGTGGATCGGTTTATCGCGTTTGTGATAGCACTATATACGGCATTATGCGCCATTCATATCGCGGATTTTTTGATATTGCATCTCGGGGCTTGATTAATTGATGGATTAAGTGTATAATAAAACTATACGGAGCTTCCGTATGCAATATCATATCCGCCCGTGGCGCAGCTGGATAACGCAACGGATTCCGATTCCGGAGAACGGGAGTTCAAATCTCTTCGGGCGGACCAAACTGATAGGAATATCGTGTCAGCGGTATTCCTATCAGTTTTTACAGAATGATTCAAACACATTAACGCATGCATAATTACACCATACAAAAAGAAAGAGGAATGAATGAAACGTTTTTTAGCTATAATATTAATACTTATCATGATGACGTCATCCGCTGTATGCGCGGCTGAAGTTCAGAGTCCTTCGCTTTTGGGCGAGAATTGGACAGTTTCCGATTATTCTACGCTGATCGGCGATATTGATGGCGACGGCGAGTTCAATGTGATGGACGTCGTCTATCTTCAGCTTTATTTAGCCGGACTTAGCCGCCTGAGCGATTCAGGTCAGCGCCGCGCGGATGTTGAGCTGAACGGCGCGGTCGAGTCGATCGACGTCACCTATCTCCAGCGCTTTCTGGTAGGCTATGTTGGCGACCATTACATAGGCTTCGACGTCGATGAAGCGCAGGCGATCGTCGAAGCTCGACAAAGACGGCAGCGCATCATCGACGAGATCGAGAACTTTACCCGCTCCAAGGGCGTCGATATCTCCGTATTCAACGGCAATGTCGATATGAACAGGCTCAAAGCCGAGGGCTACAGCTTTGTCATCATCCGTCTGGGTTACGGCGATGACGAAACGGATCAGGACGACTCGATGTTTGAGACGAACGTCAAAAAAGCGGAAGCCGCGGGTCTCGACTGGGGCGCATACATCTACTCCTACGCGCTGAGCGCGGGGGAGGCAAAGAGCGAAGTCAATCATACCCTGCGCCTGCTCAAAGGCAAGCACCCGACCATGCCGATCGCCTTTGATTGGGAGGACGACAGCTATAAGCAGCGCATGGGCATGCCGTCCAACGCGGAAGTCCTGAAGATCGCGAGCACCTATATGGACGGTATCCGCAGCGCGGGCTACTACCCGATCATCTACACCGGCTACTATTGGCTCAAGGGAGCGTTCAACGATAAGACCTTCCTCGACAAAAACGATATCTGGCTCGCGCAGTGGGCAAAGACCTACGATTACAAAGACCGTCCCATCGGGATGTGGCAGTACGGCGGTGAAACCAACTATCTCGAATCACCTTATATCAGCGGTCTGAGCGGAATGTTTGACAAGGATTATTCCTACAAAAACTACCCGATGATCATCAAGGCTTACGGCTACAATAATTTTGAACCGCTGTTACAGTCCTATGCTTCTACCGGTGCTGAGCCCGACGACGGTATCGTCCCCGAGAGCGAAAATCTTCCGCCCGAGTGCAACGGCGTGATGGGGGACTCCTTCAAATAACATATCTTGCGGCGTCTGCGATAGCGGGCGCTGCTTTTTCTATATACAAGAGACACAAAAAATGTTATGATATTTTTGAAAAAATGAACCTTTCACGGCTTTCGGATGTATATAGGGTGAAAGCTTTCTGATGAGGGTCAAGGCAGGGGGTGAGAACTTGACCGATTTTGAGCGGTACGTGGCGGTTTATTCGCCCGACCTGACGCGGTTTTGCATGAAGCTGTGCGGCAATATCCATGACGCCGAGGATCTGTTTCAGGATACCTGGGCGCGTGCGTTCGATAAATTCGGGCAGTATGAGCCCGACCGCAGCTTCAAAAGCTGGCTGTTCGCCATCTGCGCGAACATCTTCAAGAATACGAAGAAATCAAAGTACAATTCGTCGAAGGCGGTGTTTGCCACAGACGAGGAAAAGGAGCGTTTCATCCGTTCGATCCCCGATAAGGAGCAGGACGTCGACGCCTACCTCGATCTGCATGCCGCCATGCAAACTCTGCAAAAGAAGCACAGGGTCGTCATCGTACTGTTCTACTTCCGTGAGTTCAGCCTGAGCGAGATCGCCCTGATGCTCGAGATCCCCGAGGGCACGGTCAAGTCCCGCCTGAACACCGCAAAGAAACTGTTGAAAAGGAGGCTTTCACATGAAGAATCTCAGCGATGAAAAATTTGAACAGCTGCTGACCGATTACTGCGAAGCCCAGCCGGAACAGTCCTTTGTTTATGACCCCGATCGGGAAGGGGAGAAGATCATCCCTTTTGTACGGTACCGTAAACAGCTCGTCGCCGCGGCGAGTCTGGTACTCGTCAGCGTGCTGAGTATTACCATATATTTCCTTTTGGGAAATAAAATAAGCACCCCTATCGCTGTCGCGCCCTCTCCCCAAAGCGCAACCACCCCTTCAGCGCCGACAGGAGAGAGCGACAGCGTTTTCCCCAATGATACGCAGGACAACGCCGAAGCGACAGAAGCTCCTTCCGTCCTTCAGCAAATCATCAACAGCATTTTCAGAAAGCCGTCCGAAACCCGGAGTAACAGCACCTCCCCGACCATCGTATCTCCTACCGAAAAAGGGAAAAGCAACGGGCGTACACAGCCGTCGGAAACGACAAAGATCTCTGAGACACAGAGCGCGGCTCAGAAGCCTTCATCAAGTCCGACTCTGCCGATCATTCAGCCGACCCAGCCTGATGTGCAGCCAACGCAAGCTCCCGTACGACCGACTGAGCCGCCGAAGCCGACAATTCCCATTGATCCGCCGTCAAACGATCCAACAGAAGGCAGCGGAGATGATCCTGATCCGTGGCTAACGCCGCCGACTGAAGGCGGTCATGGAAGTTCTCCCTATCCGGGCGAAGGAGAATCCGGAGATGCGGATATTACTGCATATGTCAAAACAAGCCTTTTGAACAGCAATAATGATGTGTTCTGTAAGATCTATGACGATGATGGCGTGCTGTTTGGCAGTACAGACCTGTATGATGCGAGCCATCGTGCATATGTGAGTTATCAGAACTTGGCTGTGACAGAGGTATATTATTACGTTTCCGATGAATTATTACACACGGAAGGGTATTATACCTATGTTTTTTACAACGACAAAGGTACCGTGCTCGACCGGGGACAGTTTTATATCAAAGAATACTAAACAGGAATGGTTTGTTCTTATCACTTAGAATAGACTATATGAATAGGAGGAATCAACATGAAAAAAGTTGTTGCGTTATTTCTCTGCTTTGCGATGATTGCGGCGGTGTTCGCTGTAACCGCAAGCGCTCTGACCGAGGAAAAAGCCGAAGGCGGCTACTATCTCGTCTTTGACGACTACAAACAAACGATCGGTCACCGCGATGAACAGACGCGGTGAGGAAATACAAAACTACGAATTGGTATTCCGAAACGTTTATTAACCGATTGTTCTCTTATGCATCGGAAGCACTGTATTTCCGCATACAACTCCCCGGCGAGAGCGAAGTCATCCGGCTTCGCTCTTACTGTTTTCAGAAACAATTATTATTCTACAACAGAAAAATAATTCCTCTTGTCGTAGGGCAGATTATGTGGTATGATGTAACATGAAAGAATCTGTGAATTCATCGAAAAGGAGAATTTCTATGGATAATCAACCGAAATCCCCCGAAAAGCCCGCGTTCATCAGGCGGCTCGGGGAACGGTATATGACGCTCGAACGCATCGTAGCGGCGCTGATGTCGTCGGTACTGCTCGCGTATGTCTACCAGCTGTTGTCCCACGGCGACTTCACCAACCTGAGCGTTTACTATAACAGTATCAGCTTCGCGGGATTTTTCGTGATTGCGATACTCGCTTTTGCGGTGTTGGCAGGATTGACCTATCTCTTCAAGCAGAAGTACATCATTCCGTGGTCGCTCATGATTACCGCGTTCATGGTGTCGATCCTCTTTGCCGCGAACTATAAGGACGGCGGGGCGTATTTCTGCGTCGGTATCGGCGTGGTCGATCTGATCGTCATTCTCTGGCAGGTCAGGGGCGACAAGCTCGGCATTTCCGGGTTCTCCGTCAGCCGCAAGGCGGCGCTGATCGTCGCCGCGGTATTATTTGCCGCGACTACCTTCGTGTTTGGCTATTACACCTCGATGAAGTACCAAAGTTACTCGAACTTTACCTTTGATTTCGGTATCTTTGCCCAGATGTATGAGCGTATGGCTTCGTCTTTTGCGCCCAACACCACCGTCGAACGCTCTCATATGATGTCCCATTTCGGCGTCCATTTCTCGCCGATCTTCTACCTGTTCCTGCCTGGATATTACATCTTCCGCTCGCCGATCTATCTGTTCTATATCCAAAGCGCGGCGGTCGCGGCAGGTATCTTCGCGGTCTGGTTGATCGCGGGCAAGCTGGGACTGTCGGGCAAGCTGACGCTGGCGCTCGAGTTCATCTATGCCTTTTATCCCTGCCTGTTCAACGGCACGTTCTATGATTTCCATGAAAATAAATTCCTGACCACCATCATCCTGTTCCTGTTCTACTTTATCATCTCCAAGAACACGCTGTGGGAATTCATCTTCGCGCTCCTGCTCCTCTCGGTCAAGGAGGACGCCGCGATCTACCTGATCGTGATCGCGCTCTTTGTGATGATCAACCGCAAAGAGATCCGGCGCGGAGCGGCTATGCTCGGCATGGCGGTCGTCTACTTCATTATCGCCCAGCAGATCGTTGCCGCTTCCGGCACCGAGGGCGTCATGATCAGCCGCCTGTCCGATTACTTCATCAACGGCGAGAGCACCTTCGGTTCCGTGTTTAAGGCGGTATTCTTCGATATCGGTTTCCTTTTGAAGCAAATGTTCACCGCTGAGAAGATCCCGTTCATCCTCTGGATGTTCGTGCCGGTGCTGTTCGCGCCGTTCATGACGAAGAAGATCTCCTCCCTGATCCTGCTGTTCCCGATCATCCCGATCAACCTCATGCAGAGCTGGAAGTACCAGTATGACGTCGACTACCAGTACACCTACGGCGTCGCGGCTCTGATCATCGTCAGCGCGATCTTCGTGATCGCGAAGCTCAAGACTGACAAAAAGCGCATTGTTGTGCTGACTGCTCTGTGCATGTGCGCGGTGATGACGGTATCGCTGGTCTACCCGAAGATGGGCAGCGCCGCAAGCTATATGAAAAACACCGAGGGTACCCGTCAGCAGGTGGACGAGCTGATCGACAGCGTACCGTCTGACGCGACCGTGACCGCGGCGCACAGCCTTGTGCCGCATTTGTACAAGGTCGAGTGGCTCTATACCATGCCCGACTATTATACTGCCAATCGCGACAAGCCGACCGATACCGACTATTTTGTGATCGATACGCGCTACAGCGACTTAGCTCAGGAAATGAAGACGGCGATGGGCAGTAACTATGATCTGATCCGGACGGCTGGCTTCGCCGAGCTGTATCAGCACAAATGATGGGGGAGAGTATGAAAAGAGTATGTTTGATCCTGGCGGTTGTTTGTCTGATGGCTGTATCGGCGGGCTGTAACAGCGGTTCTATAGCGACCGCGACCGAGCCTCCTACCCAGGCGCCGACCGACGCGCCATATATCGATACACAGCTTGACGAGCCCGAGTGGACGTTGGCGGAAGGCGAACTGCAGCTCAGTGACAGCACGGGAGTGATTGCCGAGAATACGGATATCCTGTACTTTGCCATCGTCAGCAACACCGACGGCAGTCAGGAGCTTCGTTTCCGCCTAAGCGATGAGATGGCGGCAAAGCTGACAGGAGTCGAGCCGAGCGGCAGTTATTTCATCACCTTCAACGGCGAGACTGTCGGCAACGCCACGCTTAATGACGACTGCACCGTCGCGACGGTCGGCAAAGATGACGCAAACGGTTCGATTACCGATCTCGCGACAAAGATCCGCGGATTATACGAATAATTCTGTTATAGAAAAAAGGACGTCACCCGACGTCCTTTTCTTTATCGATATATTAGGATTTACTCTCCAGATAATCGTCCACATCGAACTTTCTGTCCTTGTAGTAACAGTCCTTATCCTCGTCGGTGATCTCTCTGAGCACCCGACAGGGATTTCCGACCGCGATCACATTCTCGGGGATATCCTTTGTCACCACCGACCCCGAGCCGATGACCGACCCCGAGCCGATATGGACGCCCGGATTGATGACAACGTTCGCCCCGATCCATACTCTGTCGCCGATGGTGATCTCCATCGCATATTCGTATTTGTAGCGGGACGCGGGATGAATGGGATGCCCTGCCGTGCTGATGCAGACGTTCGGACCGATCAGCACATTGTCGCCGATGACGACCTCGGCACAGTCCAGCACGCTGAGATTGTAATTGGCATACAAGTTCTCACCGATCTTGATATTATAGCCGTAGTCGCACCGAAACGGCGGTTCGATGTAGTAGTGTTCCTTGTGCGCTCCGAGCAGCTCATGCAGGACTGCACAGGTCGCCTCGGTATCGTATTCATTCGCTTCATTAATTTTCTTACAAAGAATTTTCGCTCTTTTTCTGTCCTCGGGCAGACCGTCCGCGAAGCTGTCGTACGGCAGTCCCTTGAGCATTCTTTCCTTTTGCGTCATATGATCACCTCATGTTGTTGATGTATGATGATTATACCAAGTCTGCCGCCTGCGGTCAAGCCGCCGAAAACGACAAAATAAAACACTTGCTTTTATGATGACCATATGCTATAATAACCATGTTCGCAAGCCGTTCACGGTGTGGATAAGCGAGCGACAGGCCCTGTACGATTCTCGGTCATGAATCATGTCAGGTGCGGAAGCAAGCAGCATTAAGTGTTCTTGAGGATGCGATGCAGTAAGTCTGTCGTTCACTTATCTATACCACACAGCCGTACTTTATGGCTGCGGCTTGCATTTTGTATTTTGGGAGGGATATCCGTGTATCAGGTTTTATATCGCAAATACCGTCCGCGTTCCTTTGACGACGTTTACGGACAGGATCATGTGACGCAGACCCTGCGCAACGAACTGCGGCTGAACCGTATCCACCACGCCTATCTCTTCACAGGTTCACGCGGAACGGGCAAGACCACCTGCGCGAAGATCCTTTCCAAGGCGGTCAACTGTCTTGATATCCGTGACGGCGATCCCTGCGGCGAGTGCGCCAACTGCTGCGGTATCGACAGCGGCGAGATCCTCGACGTCGTGGAGATGGACGCTGCCTCCAACCGCGGTATCGACGATATCCGCGCGATCATCGACGAGGTCGCATTCGCTCCCGCAAGAGCCAAGTACCGCGTCTACATCATTGACGAGGTGCATATGCTGTCCCGCGACGCGTGGAACGCTCTTTTGAAAACGCTGGAAGAGCCTCCCGCGCATGTCGTGTTCATCCTCGCCACCACCGAGGTCAACAAGATCCCCGAGACGATCCTCTCGCGCTGTCAGCGCTTTGACTTCCACCGTATCAGCCCTGCGGATATTTCCGCACGGCTTATGGAGATTGCCGCAAAAGAGAACGTCAGCCTGACGGATGAAGCGGCTCTGCTGATCTCCGTGATCGCCGACGGCGCCATGCGCGACGCGATCTCCCTGCTCGACCGCTGTATCGGCATTTCGTCCGACGTTACCGCTGAGGTGGTACGTTCCGCGGCAGGTCTCGCGGCACAGGGGCACATCTTCGGGCTTGCCAACTGCACGATCAACAAGAATGTGAAAAAGGCTCTCGAGATCATCGACAGCCTGTATAAAGACAGCAAGGACATGGCGTCGCTGTGTGAAGAATTGCAGGGGCATTTCCGTTCGCTCATGCTGATTAAGACGGTCAGCGCGCCGCGCGATCTGGTGGTCATGAGCGACCGCGAGTTTGACGCCGCGCTTGCGCAGGCGGATTATCTGTCTCTTGCCGATATCCTCTACGATATGGACGTACTGACCCGCGCGCGTGCGGCGATGAGGGAAAGCGGTTCTCCCCGCACGGAGCTTGAGATGGCTCTTGTGAAGCTCTGCGCTCCCGAGCTGGATCAAACCGACGACGCGCTCTTTGCCCGCGTGACGGCGCTCGAAAAGGCTGTGAAGCTGCTGCAAAGCGGCGCAGTAGCAACTGTTCCCGCGGCGCCGCAGACGGTTATCCCTGAGCCGGAAGAGGAGAAGAAGCCTGTATTACCGCAGGAAGAAGCTCCCGCGCCTGTCGAGGAAAAGCCTGCTGAGCAGCCTAAGTCTCAGCCTGAGCCCGAGCCTGTGAAAGAGCAGGCAAAACCAACTGAACCGCAGACGCCGCGACCCGCTCAGCCTGTCCAACAGCCCTCGGCAAAAAAGCAGAGCGTCGATATGGAAGCGCTGTACTATAACGCCGAACCCTTCGCCCTGTGGCCGGACGTTGTGTCGAATCTGCGCCATTATTCACGCGCGATCTCCGCGGCGTTTGAGGATACCAATGCCTATGTCAGCGGCGATTATCTGCTGATAGAGACCAATCACGAGATCGCCTTCTCCTTACTCAAAAAGTCCGCCCAGCGCGAAGAGATCCGCAAGGCGGTGCAGGAGGTCACGGGCCGTGTCTACAAGCTCGGGCCGTATAAGCTCCCTGAGAAAAAGGTGAGCAAAGACGACGTGCTCAATAACTTTATCAATAAACTCAAAGACTCGGGCGTGAACGTGACCGAGGAATAGAAAGGAAGATTCATATGAAAGCAAGATTACCCCAGGGCTACGGCGGTGGCGGCGGACAGAATCTGCAGCAGCTCGCGCGTCAGGCGCAGAAGATGCAGGATCAGATGGAGGCGGCTACCGAGGAGCTGAACGCGAAGGAATACACCGCGTCCTCCGGCGGCGGTATGGTCAAGGTGACCGTATCCGGCGAGCTGGAGATCAAGCAGATGGAGATCTCTCCCGACGTTGTCGATCCCGACGATATCGAAATGCTGCAGGACCTTGTGACAGCCGCTGTCAACGAGGCAATCCGCAACGCCAACACCGATAAGGAAGAGACAATGAACAAGATCTCCGGCGGGATGAATCTCGGTGGTCTGGGCGGCTTATTCTGATGGCAAATTACAATGTCGCTCCCTTACAGCGCCTGATCGAGCAGTTTGAGCGCCTGCCGGGTATCGGCAGTAAAACAGCCCAGCGCCTCGCGTATTTCGTGCTGAATCTGCCTGAGGACAGAGTGCGCGAATTCTCCGACGCCATTATGGACGCGCACAAAAAGATCCGCCGCTGTGAGATCTGCTGTAATTTTTCCGATCAGGAGCGCTGTCCGATCTGCCGCAATGAAGCGCGCGACCATACGGTCATCTGCGTGGTGGAAACGCCCCGCGACGCGATCGCGATCGAGGGTACGGGCGAGTACAAGGGCGCCTATCATGTGCTCCACGGCGTTATCTCTCCGCTCAACGGTATCGGTCCCGACCAGCTGTGTATCAAACAGCTGCTGACCCGCCTGAACAACGGCGAGGTCGAAGAGGTCATCATGGCGACCAATCCCACCGTTGAGGGCGAAGCGACCGCAATGTACATTTCCCGCCTGTTAAAGCCCTTAGGCATCAAGATCACCCGCCTTGCGTACGGCATTCCTGTAGGCGGCGATCTGGAGTATGCCGACGACGTCACCCTCGCAAGAGCGCTTGAGGGCAGGAGTGAGCTGTGATGGATAATATCAAAACGATCGCCAATAATAAAAAGGCGTATCACGATTATTTCATCCTCGAAAAGTACGAGGCGGGCATTGAGCTTGCCGGTACCGAGGTGAAGTCGCTGCGGCAGGGGAGAGTCAATCTCAAGGACAGCTGGTGCAGTATCGTCAAAGGCGAGATGTTCGTCAACGGTATGCATATCAGCCCCTATGACCACGGCAATATCTGGGGCAAAGACCCCATGCGCGTGCGTAAGCTCCTCATGCATAAGCGTGAGATCAACAAGCTCTTCGGCACGCTCCAGCAGCAGGGATTGTCCCTGATACCGCTTTCGATCTACTTCAAGGGTAGTTTCGTGAAGCTGGAGCTGGGGCTTTGCAAGGGCAAAAAGCTCTATGATAAGCGCGAGGACGCCGCAAAAAAGAGCGCGAAGCGCGATATCGACCGCGCCATGAAGGAACAGGGAAGATAAATAAAAAGAATAAAGAATAGATAATAATTATGAAGGGCGGGGACACCCGCTCCCGATGATAAATGAATCATCCAACCGGATACAAATCCAAAACGCGCCAGCGTTTCCCGTTTTTATTCATTATTCTATATTCATTATTTTTTAATCCTTGCAACGCGATAGCGTTGCCTTATGGGGATGTAAAGGTTTCGACGGAGACGGCGAAGCTTGGTAAGCGAGTAGCGGCGAGGAACCGCTATAAACTCCTCAACTTAAAAACAAACGACAACAATAAAGTTGCTTTAGCTGCTTAATGCAGCTCGTCTGCCCGGGTTTACCGCGCCCCGGGACAAGGCGTCGACAGCGGTTTCTGTGAACAGCCCACGCCTTTAAGCTGTCACACACAAAAGGCTACCGAAGCGCAGAGCCTGTTATTGGGCGCTGCGTCGGGGGAATCCTAAACCAATAACTGCACTCGGAGAAAACCTTGTGGAACTGTTTTCGGACGCGGGTTCGATTCCCGCCATCTCCACCATTGTTAATGAGGTGGGGTATCGTTAAGATACCCCACCTCATTAACATTTGACCGATCAGTTTAGATGGCGGGAATCGAAGGCGACCGTAGCGCAATCCGTTGCATCACTGCTGCAAAAACGATCCGCCGGTTTGACGTCGGTGGATTTTGCGCGCTTGACAGCGACGATCTAAACGGTTATAAAATATGGCGACCGTTGTTCGGCGAAATGCGTCTGTTTATGTCGTATATGCTCGAACAGATCGACTGCATAATGAAATCAAGCGTGACCGTCTTAAAATTTTTTTAAAACTGCATATGAATATCTGAAATTCCCTTGACATTTTCGTTAAAATATTAGATAATAAATCCAAGATTACCAAAAAATAATATATAGTTTTCATAAAAGAATTATGATAGGGGAACATGTGATCTGGCAGGCAAACGCCTGTTAAGTAGACAAGATTAATTCGGGTGTACAAATATTATGCGCCCAGCCGCAAGGCGTGAATTGATCATTGGCTGCTTAGTGATTAAAATGTATTCTCCGTCCGTTTTGCTCTGCAAATCGGGCGATGAATAGCAGAACGTGCGCTTTGCGCGTTCGGGTTTGTTATCTTTTGTTTTTGATTTGTTTGGCTCAGAACGGAGCCAATGCCTGATATTGTTACAATATAATGGTCAGCGGGCAGACCCAAATGAAAACAATCTTTTGGCATTTTTTCAAATTCATTAAGGAGGAATAATTTATGATTCAAAAAACCAAACGACCGATCAGTATACTGCTCGCAGTGCTGATGATCGTTGGCATGTTCTCGGTTCTGCCGATTTCGGCAGGCGCTGCGACATGGACTTTTAAGCTGAACAGCAATTTCAGTGGTTCTTGGGCAATGGAAGATATCGAGTCTTCCACAGATTTCAACTTGACTATTCCTGCAGGTAACTATGAGTTCGAGATTGTCGCTAATGATGGATCTACAGATTATTACCGCGGTAATGCACAGGCAGGTAGCTCAACAGAGACCTACTCCCAGCTCATGCACGACAACGGTGGACACGCTTTGTTTGAGGCGACTGGCGGTAACTATGTACTGAACTATGATGGCGGCACAGGCTTATTGACAATCAACCCTGTATACGTTGCTGAGATCAGCGGCACCCAGTACAAGACCCTCGAGGATGCGTTTGCGGCAGCTGCTGACGGCGAGACCATTACTCTGCTGGCTGATTGCGCAGGCAACGGTATCAAAGTCGCAAAGGCTAAGTACGCTACCGGTCTGACCGTTGACTTTGCAGGTTACACTTACACCATAGACGGCGACACAGTCGGTTCTACCGGTACTGAAACCAACGGCTTCCAGCTTCTGAAGGACAACACGATCACCTTCAAGAACGGTACCATCACATCTACAAAGGCTCAGATCCTTGTTCAGAACTACAGCAACCTGACTCTGGATAACATGGTACTCGACGGTACCAATATGGCAGGCGACGGCAACTATGTTCTGTCTAACAACAACGGTAACGTCGTTATCGACGATACTACCATCACTGCAAGAGAAGGCTGCATTGCGTTTGACGTATGCCGCTACAGCAGCTATCCGTCCGTTAACGTAACTGTTAAGGGCGACAGCGAGATCAACGGCAACGTTGAGGTTTATGCTTCTAAGAGCGACGCGAAGGACGGCTTCTCCCTGACTCTGGAGAGCGGCACGCTGAACGGCGATATCGTTCTTGACCAGACTGCAAAGAACGTACTCGCTGCAACTCCCGAAAAAGCTGTTATCACTAAGGCTGCTGCTTTCGCTCAGGATGCTCCTGCTGACTACAAGTGGGACGACAACGGCGTTCTGGTTCCTGTCGACTATGTAGCACAGATCGGCTCCACCAAGTATGAGACCCTCGAGGCTGCGTTTGCGGCAGCTGTTGACGGCGATACCATCACTGTTCTGGCTGACAGCACAGGCAACGGTATCAAGGCTCCTCAGGGCAAGTTTGCTACAGGTCTGACCGTTGACTTTGCTGGCCACACCTACACTGTAGACGGTACTACTGTTGGTTCTACCGGTACAGAGACACAGGCGTTCCAGCTTCTGAAGGGCAACACCATCACCTTTAAGAATGGTAAGCTCACCTCTGACAAGGCTCAGATGATCATCCAGAACTACAGCAACCTGACTCTGGATAACATGGTAATTGACGGTACCAATATGGCAGGCGACGGCAACTATGTTCTGTCCAACAACAACGGTAACGTAGTTATCAACGATACTACCATCAATGCAAGAGAAGGCAAAATCGCTTTCGATGTATGCCGCTACGCTTCTTATCCGTCCGTTAACGTAACCGTTAAGGGCAACAGCGTCATCAACGGCAACGTTGAGGTTTACGCTTCCAAGAGCGACGCGAAGGACGGCTTCTCCCTGACTCTGGAGAGCGGCACTCTGAACGGTGATATCGTTCTTGACCAGACCGCTAAGAACGTACTCGCTGCAACCCCCGAAAAGCTCACAGTCACCAAGGCTAACGACTTTGCTCAGGCTGCTCCCGAAGGCTACAAGTGGGTAGACGACGGAGAGGGCGCGCAGACTCTGGCTCCTGATTATGCGGCAGAGGTCAACGGCACCGGATATATGACCTTCGCTGAGGCTGCGGCGGCTGCTAACGGCGACGTTATCACCCTGCTTAAGGACGCTCCCGCTTACGTTATGACCCCCGATGAGACTCTCAAGGTTGCTAAGAACGGCTTCAAGTTCAGCAATCCTACTGTTGAGGGCGCTTATGTTGTAAAATCTACAACAGCAGAAGGCGTAACAACCTACACCACTGTAGAAGCAGATATCGAGTATACCACAACTGCCGGTAAGGTAAGCTACAAGACCTTTAGTTCTACCATATTAAGCGCCAACGGCACTTATAAGCTGCTCAAGGACATTAACGCAACCGCGCGCATCGCTCCTACAGTCCTGGCTTCCAATATTACTCTTGACCTGAACGGTCATACTCTGACCTCTACCGCTTCCGATTACGGTATCCTGCTTACCAGAGCCGGCTCTGCATCTTCTCCCAAGAACTTTGCTTTGGTTGACACCAGCGCTGAGAAGGGCGGCAAGCTCGTAGCTTCTTCCGCAGATCAGGCTATTGGTGTAAGCGGCAAGTACAATAATGTTACCATCGGCGAAGGCGTAACGGTTGAAGGTTGTGTTGCTCTGACTTCTGAGAACCAGAGCCTGACCGTAAACGGTACCATCAACGGCGGCAACGACTTTGCAATTGCTACCAACGGTTCTTATACCAAGAACGCGACCATCACCGTCAACGACGGCGCGGTCATTACTTCCAATGTAACCGCTATCTATCTGCCCGGCACCGGCACCACCACCATCAATGGAGGCGAGATCACCGGCGCAACAGGTATCTATCAGAAGTCCGGTACTCTGGACGTCAAGGGCGGTACCATCATCGGTAACGGCGCAAAGGCTGATTACACCCACAACGGCAACGGCGCTAACGCGACCGGCGACGCGATCGTAGTAGAGAGCTGCAACTATCCCGGCGGCACACCCACTCTGACCATCTCCGGTAATCCGACTATCACCAGCACCAACGGCGTACAGATCGGCGATTACACCTATCAGGAGAACGAAGCTCCCGAGGTCACTGCTACTTCCAACACCATGACCCTGCCTGAGGGTCTTGCTTGGATCGAGACCCAGACACCCGGTGTCTATACTGTAGGCGAGGCTCCCGAACTCTTCGTCGGTTACGGTCTTACCCTGCACGGCGATATCGGCCTGATCTTCTACCTCGATCCTGCTGCCGCGGGCATCGCTGCTGCGGATGTTAATTCTGTATCCGTGACCTTCGACTGTGACAAGTACACTAACAACACAGTCACCGACTTCGAACGGTCCGGCGATTACATCAAGGTTACCTGCTTTGTTCCCGCTGCGTACATGGCGCATGACATCAAAGCTTATGACGTTGTCATCAACGGCGCAGCACAGGATGATACCGACACCTATAGCGTACAGCAGTATGCACAGAGAATCATTGACGATCCTGTAGGCTGCAATATTCCCGCTGACAAGGCTGACGCGGCTAAGACTCTGATGAAGGAAATGCTCAACTACGGCGCAAAGGCACAGGATGTCTTCCAGGCTCAGATGAACGCTCCTGCTGTTTATGACAACATTCCCGGTTACGAGATGGCTACTGTTACACCTGAGATGATCGGCGATGCTATCCAAGGAACTGCTACCGACATGTCTACCATTCATCCCGAGGCAGACGCGAATTTCTACGGTCCCAGTGTTATCTACCTGTCCAAGACTACCCTCAGAATGTACTTTGAGATTCCTACAGGCGCCGGTTCGGCAGATGAGACCGCATACGACGGCAGCCAGTCCAACTGGTACTACTGGGTGGATGTAACCGATATCCCTGCGGCAGAACTCGACAATCAGCAGTATTTTGAGGTCAACGGCGTAGAATTCCACTATTCCGCTCTCGATTATGCTAAGACAGTATTGGAAAGCGGCAGCGCAAGTGAATCCGCTAAGGCTCTCGTTTCCGCGCTCTACCTGTACAACCAGGCGGCTAACGAGTTCTTTAAAGCTTAATTGGAAAGGATATGATAAACGATGAATAAAGAAACCTATGAGCGTCTGTATATGGACGTGACACAGTTCGATGCGGAGGATATCATCACCACTTCGGGTGAGACCCCTACACCTACTCGTCCCCCTCTTAATCCCGGCGATAACGAAATGCCCTTTATCCCGTAAGATCCTCATCTTTTAGTAGGATGGTCTTTTTGACCGCTGAACAAAGATCAAATCGAACATAATGTATTATCACGCCGCCGTTTTGAGCGTTGCGCTTGAAACGGCGGCGCAGATGATATTATACCGGTATTCAACAGAAGCCAAAGCGCGACGGTATCGGGCTTTTGTTGAATGTCAGTATAAAGGATGTGCTATCATGAAGTTGAACGAAAACTTTATCCGCCATCAGGTCGGCGGCGAGACCTTGATCGTCCCCACCGGAGATGCGGATTTTCATGGCTTGATACAGGGCAACAAGACCCTCTCGGCGATCGCCGGATGCCTGCTGCAGGACACCACCGAAGAAAGAATCGTTGACGCCCTCTGTGCGCGCTTTGACGGCGACAGAGAAGTGATCAAAGCCGATGTCGCCGAAGCCGTCAACAGGCTCAGGGAAATCGGCGCGATCGATGATTGACCGCAAAAAACTGTAAAAAGAAGGGAAAATATTGAAAGAATCACTTTTATACAACGAAAAATTTCAGTTCTTCGTCAGATTGTTAACGGCGCTGTCCTTTGGTTTGTTTACAGCCTACCAGGTTTATTTGATGATATTTATGGAGACGAACAGATTAGGCAGACTGATTGGACTGCCCTTCTATCTGGTGCTCACTGTAGCTTCGTTTTTGATGTTTGCCGACAACCGCAAAGCCGCCGCCGCGCGTACGATACTGTTCTTAGGCGGTATGATACTTCTTTTTTTCGTTAAGCTGATCAACATACCTTTTCTGTTCGGAAATCTGAAAGCTTCCGATACTGCTTCCGTTTTGAACTGCGTTGTATATGTGTTATCCCAGCTCGGCGCGATCGCTTTGGTATTTTATTTCATTACCCTCAGAAGCAGTGAGGAATTCAGGAAAAAACAGACGCTCAAGGTGGTTTTGTCGAGCATCATCGTTGTGTTCTATCTCGCGTGTCTGATCATGGAATGTATCATGTTGATCAAATACCGCGCGAATATCGAAATGAGCCTAAAGCTCACCTTCCTCAGCAGATTTCTGTATTTCTTTGGCTTTGCCGGTACAGCGGTTTGCCTGATGCTGCCTGCTCTTTTGGTTGCGGTGGATCACAAAATAGGCGAATTTGTTTTTTCAGAGGAAGACGATAATGAGATCGATTTAGTGATATAGGCGGATTGCGGGTGAACCCTTTCTGCCTTAAGCTGAGTAATTAATATCTTTTTCAGGAGGTTTTATCATGAAAAAAATCTGTGCGATCATTTTAGCTGTAATTTGTCTTTTGTCCGTAATGGGCGTGGCCCTTTCGGTGTCTGCCGCGAGCAGTTATATTCGCGGAGACGTTGACGGCAACGGTGAAGTAGAAATCATAGACGCGACCTTGATCCAGAGAAAGCTCGGTTTTCTCGAACCCGCTGTTTTTGATGAAAGAGCCGCTGATGTTGACGGCGACGGTGTGGATATCAAAGACGTAACATGGATCCAGCGCCATTTGGCAGGATCTGAGGATCCTTATCACATCGGAGAAACTGTAACGATTCCCGATCCGACAACGCCGAAAGCCACGGATCCGTATGAATTGCCGTTTATCCCCAAAAAATAATCATAGATAATAATGGAGAAATAATGGTTAAAAGAATATTGTTGTTTTTATCCGCGCTTGCGTTAAGCGTTTGTATGCTTGCGGGCTGCGGAGAAGATAAAAAAGAAGACGCTAAGGCTACGCCGGATACCGCGACGCAGTCCGCCACAGAAACGGTTAACGCTAAGGCAACTGAGGCGAAATCCGATCAAAAGCCTACACAAGCGGAAACCACCGCTGAGGATAAGAAGTCTGAGGATAAAGCCTCATCTTCCGTTCAAAGCGATCAGCAGTCAAATGCCGGCGATGAGCAAACAGGTTATCAGCCTGATGACGAGGACAATGACTCCGCTCCTCAATCGCAGCATGGTGACTCTGATCCGGGGAGCGGCGCTGTCTCTCAGCCGAAGGACGAAGGATCGAAGAGCAGTTCCTCTCAGTCGCAAAGCAGTTCTTCCGAATCGGATGTTGTAGCGCCTACATTAGTCCCGGATGAGTATGAGCTCCCCTTTATCCCGCGTTGATCGTTGACTAAAATTAAATAGGTAAACGTAGCCCATAGCTGTGACAGCTATGGGCTGTATATTTAGGATCTCTGTCAATAGTCGGGGTAAACCCTGAAAACAAAACAGTGTAGTGAACGGGCAAGCGATGGTGAAAACTGTCCCTATCCCGTTGATATCGACAAGCAACGTAGAGAAGGCGGATATCGAAAGCGGCACAATTATATGATCATCTGTTATCATATCCCTTTTTTGCGCTTTGGATAAATCTTATTTTTTTCCCTTGTGCAAAAGTGTCAAACGTTTCCGGCTTTCACCAATGAAAGTCCGACAAAAGTTAAGAATTTGCAAATTTTACACTTTTTGTATTGAAATGAGGATTTGATTGTGCTATGATTCGACGTGAGTTAAGGGGCTTCCCGATGACTCCCTGTATTTCGCGATATCCGTGAAGACAGGAATCGGGATCATTGATCCTGATAAAACCGTGACAATGTTACGGAATACTGATTTAAGAAAGGAACATGAACAATGAAACGTGTATTATCTATCTTATTCTGTGTCATGATCGCAGCTTCTATGTTTGCTTTGACCATTCCCGCCAATGCTGCTGTCGCTTATGACGATAACGGCAACGAGATTCTGACCGATGTCGGCGATAACGAGGGCGAGCAGCCTACCGACGACAATCAGGCTGAAGAGACCGAGGCTCCCGCTGAGACCGAGGCTGAGACTGCAGCCGAAGAGACCGTTGAAGAGACAGCGGCTGAGACTACCGTTGAGACCGCTGCCGAGACCGCAGCTGCTACCGAGGCTGAGACTGTCGCCGCTACCGTTGCCGCTACTACCGCCGCTAAGACCGCTAACACCCCCAAGACCAGCGATAACTTTATGATCTTTGTTTGGATCGGTATCGCGGTCGTTGCTGTTGTCGGTATCATCATCTCTATCGTAGTCAGCAAGAAGAAGAAAGCACAGAAATAATTGACTGAACCGAAAGGCGGTGACGGGATTTCCCGCCGCCGTCTTTTTTGATGTATTGGATGTATTGCTTATGAGTTATCAAGATTTCAACGATCCCAATTATCGCGGACGCCGTTTCCGCGAAGAACCCGAGCCTTCCGTAACCGAGCGGGACAGCTTTGACGTCGACAGCCCTTATCAGGATACCGCCGCGTCCAACCGCGGCTATTCCGAGACCCCCCGCCAGTACCGCCCTCAGAACGAGCGGTATTACGGTGAGCGTCAGCCGCAGAGAAGCTATCCGCAAAACGGATACCGTCAGGATAATGGTTTTTATAACGATTACCGTCAGGAGCGCAATCCGCAGCGAGAGTATTATGACCGCGATCAGTATTCCGACGGCTATTACGGCGAACAGCAGTATTCTCAGCGGCGCTATTCCGAGCAGCGTCCCCGTCAAGGCGGCTATCCGCAGTATGACGACCGTCAGAGTTATCAGCAGAGGAACCGTTACCCAGACGATCGCTATACCCAAAGGCAGAGCCGTCAGTACCGCAATTCCCGCAATCAGTATCCTCAGTACGATGATGATTATGAGAGAGCGCCCCGCAAGAAGCGTGCGGGCAAAGGCGCTGTTATTGCCCGCGTTATCATGATCATTGCGCTGATCGTCGCGCTGGTGATGATCGGCAGGACCTTGTGGCTGTCCTTTGACGCGAGAAAAGCGTTCGATCAGCTGGCGTCCCTTGTCGATCCCGACCGTCAGAATTATCAGGAGCTGTACAATATGAACAGCGATTTCTTCGGATGGATCAAGATCGACGATACGGTCGTCAACTATCCCGTCATGCATACACCGAACGATCCCGAGTATTATCTGCACACCGATTTCGACGGCGATTATTCCGACAGCGGCTGTCTGTTCATGGACGCTGAGTGCAATCCCGACGGCAATCACTATCTGATCTACGGTCACCACATGATCAACGGCACCATGTTCGGTTCCCTGCCCGATTATGAGGATTATGACTTCTATACACAGCACAACATCATCCATTTCGATACCTTAAATTCTATCGGCGATTACGAGATCTGCGCTGTATTCCTCAGCCAGGTCTATGACGACGATGACGATGTGTTCAAGTATTACGAATACAAGAATCTGGATGATGAGTACACCTTCGACACCTATGTCGCCAACGTCAAGGCGATGTCGCTCTATGATACAGGCGTCACGCCGGCCTACGGCGATCAGCTGATCACGCTGTCGACCTGTAACTATCATACGTCCGACGGCAGATTTGTCGTTGTGGCAAAGAGGATATAAAGATACGATGAAACAGGCGCGGTTTTTCTGCGCCTTTTCTATAGACAATATGAGCTGTATTGTGTTATAATAAAAGATAAAGACCGAATCTGAAAGGATGATTTGATGTTCTGTACAAAATGCGGAAATGAGATCCCCGACGACGCGAAGTTCTGCAATTACTGCGGCGCTCCTACGCCCGAGAAAGCGCCCCGTCACGCGCGCGATGAGGAAGAGCCCGAGGAGATCTATTCTTTTTCCGATCAGTTTGCGGATGACAGCACCAAAGTGTTCGAGCCTGCGGGGACTCCCGGAGTTGACGACGAGACAAAGGTGTACAACTTTGAGAATTTTGAGGGCTATGAAACGCCCGCTCCGCAGGACCCTTATGACGACCGTGAGTTCATCGATGATTCCTATGACAATTACTCCGACGGTGAGGATGACCGCACCTTCATGGATAAGATGGACGAGAAGTTCAGACGCGATGACGACAACAGAAAAAAACGCGGCGGCATGGCATGGGTATGGATCGTTGTTGCGGTTGTCGTAGTGATCGTGGCGGCTGTCATCATCGTTTTAGCCGTGAAGTCAGGCAACGCGAAGAAGAACGCGGCTCCCACTACCGCCCCTACGGTCGTCGCTACGGTGAAGCCCACCGAAAAGCCCACCGATGCGCCGAAGCCTACCGAAGCGCCCGCGACCCAGCCTCCCGCGACCGAAGCTCCTGCGCCGACCGATCCGCCCGCGACCGAGGCTCCTCCGATCACGGAAGCGCCCAAGCCTACCGATCCGCCTACCGAAGCGCCGATAGAGACCGAAGCTCCCGCCCCGACCGAAGCGGAAGCCGCGGAATAAACTCTCAGCATACGAAAAGCCGACCGTTGTCGGCTTTTTCTTTTTGCTATTTACAAACTATGCGGATTATGATAAAATAATTTAGTATGAGAAAATTTTACAAGAATTCTTCAGGAGTTAAACATGAAAAAAGTACTGATCATCGGCGCAGGTCCCGCGGGACTGACCGCCGCTTACGAATTGCTGGATAAATCAAAGGAGTTTGAAGTCACCGTCCTCGAAGAGAGCGGTGTGTTCGGCGGCATTTCCCGCACCGTCAACTATAAGGGCAACCGCATGGACATGGGCGGTCACCGCTTCTTCAGTAAGGTTCCCGAGGTCAACGAATGGTGGGAGAAGATGCTCCCGACCCAGGGCGCGATGCCCTTCGACGACCGCGAGCTTGGCAGAACCTCTACCGTCAAAGAAGGCGGTCCCGATCCCGAGAAGGTCGACCGCGTCATGCTCCGCCGCAACCGTCTGTCGAGGATCTTCTTCAACAACAAATTCTTTGACTATCCCGTCACTCTGAAATTTGATACCATCAAGAACATGGGACTGGGCACCACGATCGTCGTCGGCTTCAGCTATCTCAAGACCGTGTTCCATAAGCGCGAGGAAAAATCCCTCGAGGATTTCTATATCAACCGCTTCGGCAAGAAGCTCTATTCCATGTTCTTTGAGCGCTATACCGAGAACCTGTGGGGCAGACATCCGTCCGAGATCTCTCCTGAATGGGGCGCTCAGCGCGTCAAGGGCTTGTCCATCCGCGCGGTGCTCAAGGATATCTTCGGCAAGATGTTCAATAAGAAGAACCGTAAGGTCGAGACCTCTTTGATCGAGGAATTTGCTTATCCGAAGCTCGGCCCCGGCGAACTCTGGGAGATCACCGCGGCTGATTTTGAGAAGATGGGCGGCACCATCATCAAGAACGCCAAGGTCACCAAGATCATCAAAAACGATGATAACCGACTTGTCGGTCTTATTTATGAGAAAGACGGACAAGAAGTTGAAATACACGGCGATTATGTGATCTCTTCCATGCCCGTCAAGGATCTGGTCGAGGGCATGAACGATGTGCCGAAGGATATCGCCGCGATCGCGAGCGGTCTGCCGTACCGCGATTATATGACCGTCGGCGTACTGATCCCGCACCTGAACCTTAAAAATGAAACAAAGACAAAAACCATGGGCAACATCGTACCCGATAACTGGGTCTATGTCCATGACAGAAGCGTGCAGATGGGACGTTTCCAGATCTACAACAACTGGTCGCCGTACATGGTCGAGAAGGTCGCCGATACCGTATGGATGGGTCTCGAGTACTTCTGCAACGAGGGCGATCAGATGTGGTCCATGACCGATGAAGAATTCGGTCGTATGGGTATCAAAGAGATGGTCACGATGGGATTGATCGACAGCGAGAGCGACGTCATCGACTTCCATGTCGAGCGCGTCAAGAAGGCGTATCCCGCATACTTTGACACCTACGATCACATGGACGACCTGAGAGAATACCTTGACACCATCCCGAACCTCTTCTGCGTCGGTCGAAACGGTCAGCACCGCTACAACAACATCGACCACTCTATGTGCACTTCCTTTGAAACGGTCAGAGCGATCCTCGCGGGCAGCACCGACAAATCCGCAATCTGGAACGTCAATACCGAGAAGGAGTACCACGAGGAGAGCAAGGAGAACTGATATGTTATTCATCTGTTATCCTAAATGCTCCACCTGCAAAAAAGCGCAGAAGTGGCTGGATGAGAAGAATATCGGGTATACCTACCGCGATATCAAAGAGAATAATCCCTCTTTAGAGGAGCTTTCTGCGTGGTACGAAAAAAGCGGTCTCGATATCAAGCGCTTTTTCAATACCTCAGGTCAGCTTTATAAGAGCATGGCGCTGAAAGATAAGCTGCCCTCTATGACCGTAGAAGAAAAGCTCGCTTTGCTTTCGGGCGACGGTCTGCTGGTCAAACGCCCGATCCTTGTCGGCGATGATTTTTTGCTGGTCGGCTTCAAGGAAAACGAGTGGGAAGATACACTGAATGGATAAAACGAGATTTTGAGGATCAGAAATGAGTAACGGCAGGGTAAAGTATATCTCTTTTATGTATGTAGCGGCAACCGTTGCGGTTGTGATCATGCATGCCAACAGCAGCTTCTGGCATTATAGTACAGATTCCTATTGGGGCATTACCAATGTAATCGAATCGGTCTTTTATTGTGCGGTGCCTGTTTTCTTTATGCTTACCGGCGCAACGCTGATCGACTATCAGAAGCGTTATTCGACAAAAACCTTCTTTAAAAAGCGCTTTCTCAAAACCGTTATACCGTTTTTGGCATGGAGCATTTTCGCCTTGTTCTGGAAGTCGCGTGAGACGATATGGGCGATGATCACAGGAGCGCCGAACAACGGACTTGACTGGACTGTCGGTTCGGTCATAAAGGGTATCGTCAATACACAGATCTATTCTATCTACTGGTTCTTTATTCCGCTGTTCTGCATTTATCTGACGATTCCGTTTTACGCTGCGATCCCCGAAAAAAAGCGTGTCAAAGTCTATACCTATGCAATCGCCGCTTCGCTGGTGTTCAATTACTCGATACCATTTGTGCTGGGATTGCTGAGCGCGTATACTGACTTTTCTATGACGTCAACGCTGACGGTGTTTATCAGCCATCAGTATTTGATCTACCCTTTGATCGGCTACGTGCTGCACAAGAAGGAGCTGGAGCGAAAATATCGCTTTATCATCTACGGCACCGCGATAGCAGGGTTACTGACGTTTATGCTCGGTACCTATTTTGATACACGCAGTCAAGGCAAGCTGGTCGGTACGTTCAGAGGATACTACAGCCTGCCGTGTGTGCTGTATTCTGCAGGAATGTTCCTCTTTCTGAAAAACATTTCCGTAAAAATCAAAAGCGAGAAGGTTCTGCGTTTTCTGATGTGGTTTCAGGGATACAGTTTTCCGATCTATCTGATCCATCGGTACTATCTTGACGTTTTTGAGAAGTATGTTCCGCTGCTCCACTGGACGACGGCGTCGCTGCTGTATGTGGCAGGGGCCACGCTGCTGGCACTGCTGCTTTCTGTACTGACAACATGGATATTGCGCAAGATACCGATCCTGCGTCATATCGTTCCATAGTTTTTATAAGAATACGGGGCGCTTCCGAAGAAGCGCCCTTTTCTTATGCGATCTGATTGATTAACAGCCGCAGCCGCAGTCGTTGTTGCTGTTGTTGCCGCAGCAAGCCCACAGAACGATCAGCAGGATGATGATACCGCAGCAGCTGTTGCCGCCGAATAAACCGTTGTTGTTACACATATGTGTGTTGCCTCCTATATTAGTTATTAGTGACGCGCGGCGGTTGCCGCGACATCAGCTACACCTTATACTATGCGAACGGGGGAGAGAGGTGACAAAATCAATCCATCCATACAGACGAAAAAAATATTGACAAATCGCCCCTGTATATGGTAATATAACTAATTGTGGAAGAGTGCGTCACTATGCCTCTTTTTCACCGTCAAAATGTGTGAAAAGCCCTGATTCCATCGGCGCTTTTCGTGCAAAATGACATTCATCGTTTTAGTGTGTTAAACACTTTGTCAAGAGACGGGTGTTTTTCATAAAGTCCGCGAGGCGGCTGCTTCGCGACTGTTCAATTCTTTATGATTCTTTGAAAGGAGGAAAAACATGCCAACCTTTAATCAGTTAGTCCGCAAGGGCAGACAGGTTTCCGAGAAGAAGGCGAAGGCTCCCGCACTTTTAAAGGGCTGGAACTCTCAGAAAAATCGTGCCATCGATCAGACTTCTCCTCAGAAGCGCGGCGTTTGTACCGCCGTCAAGACTGCGACGCCTAAGAAGCCTAACTCCGCGCTCCGTAAGATCGCCAGAGTTCGTCTTTCTAACGGTATCGAGGTCAGTTCCTATATCCCGGGCGTCGGCCACAACCTGCAGGAACACTCCGTTGTTCTGATCCGTGGCGGTCGTGTAAAGGACTTACCTGGTGTACGTTACCACATCATCCGCGGTACGCTTGATACTCAGGGTGTCAACGGTCGTATGCAGGCCAGATCAAAGTACGGCGCTAAGCGTCCGAAGAAAAAGTAAGGAATTGACACGCTCCGTTAATATTTGATATTAACATCTGTATTGTTGCAGAGTATTATAGAAGCGCCGAGCACCGAAGGTGAACAAGGCGTGACAGCTCAGACCTCTGCGGCACTACGGGAGTTTGTCACTTTCGAGTACCAATGATTTCTCAATTATTGTGAAGGAGGGAAGTAAAGATGCCCAGAAGAGGTCAGATCGCAAAACGTGACGTTTTGCCGGATCCGGTTTATAACTCCAAGCTCGTTACCCGTCTGATCAACAACATCATGCTCGACGGCAAGAAGGGCGTAGCCCAGAAGATCGTTTACGGTGCATTTGATATTATTGCCGATAAGACAGGTAAGGACGCTCTCGAGGTTTTCGAGCAGGCTATGGAAAACTGTATGCCTGAGCTGGAGGTAAAGGCTCGCCGTGTCGGCGGTGCTACCTACCAGGTTCCGATCAAGGTCAGAGATGCCAGAAAGCAGACTCTCGGTCTTCGTTGGATCACCACTTATTCCAGAGCTCGTTCCGAGAGAACCATGAAGGAGAGACTCGCCGGTGAGATCCTTGACGCGGTGAACGGCGCCGGCGGCGCGTTCAAGAAGCGTGAGGATACCCATAAGATGGCTGAGGCTAACAAGGCGTTCGCTCACTATTCTTGGTAATAGGAACGCTGCCGCAGGGACGGCTTATGCCTGTCCCAGCGTTATGGACTTGCTTATGGCAAGTTAAGGTATATGAAGTTAAGATGAAGGCATGATCGTTTTGATCATGCAGACGCACTAAGGAGGATATTATGCCCAGGCAGGTATCACTTGAAATGACAAGAAATATCGGCATCATGGCTCATATCGATGCCGGTAAAACTACTACCACAGAGCGTATCCTTTACTATACAGGTATCAACCACAAAATCGGTGAGACGCACGACGGCGCCTCCACCATGGACTGGATGGATCAGGAGAAGGAGAGAGGTATCACCATCACCTCCGCCGCTACCACCTGTTTCTGGAAGGATAACCGTATCAACATTATCGACACCCCCGGACACGTCGACTTCACCGTTGAGGTCGAGCGTTCCCTGCGTGTACTGGACGGTTCCGTAACCGTTCTGTGCGCCAAGGGCGGTGTTGAGCCCCAGTCCGAGACTGTTTGGCGTCAGGCGGATAACTATCACGTTCCCCGCATGGTCTACGTCAACAAGATGGACATTACGGGCGCGGACTTCTACCATGTTCTGCAGATGATGAAGGACAGACTCAAGTGTAACGCTGTCCCGATCCAGCTGCCTATCGGCTTTGAGGATACCTTCACCGGTATCATTGACCTGGTCGAGATGACCGCCGAGACCTACACCGGTCCCAATGGCGAGAAACGCGAGACCATCGAGATCCCCGAGGATATGAAGGACAAGGCTCAGGAGTATCATGACGCTCTCATCGAGTCCGTTGCTGAGACCAGCGACGAGCTGATGGAAAAATATTTTGCGGGCGAGGAGCTTACGATCGACGAGATCAAGACGGCGATCCGCAAGGCGACGATCGCCAACGAGATGGTTCCCGTATGCTGCGGTACTTCCTACCGCAACAAGGGCGTACAGAAGCTCTTAGACGCTATCGTTGATTATATGCCCGCTCCCACCGACATCCCCGCCATCAAGGGCGAGGACGTCAACACAGGCGAAGAGACCGAACGCCACGCCAGCGATGACGAGCCGTTCTCCGCTCTCGCTTTCAAGATCGCGACCGACCCCTATGTCGGTAAGCTCTGCTTCTTCCGCGTTTACTCCGGTAAAGTCGAGAAGGGCACCGCGGTGTACAACTCCACCAAGGGCAAGAACGAGCGTATCGGCCGTATCCTTCAGATGCACGCCAATGACCGTAAGGACATCGACGTCTGTTACTCCGGCGATATCGCCGCTGCAGTAGGTTTGAAGAACACCACCACCGGCGACACTCTCTGCGACGAGAATCATCCTGTTATCCTCGAGTCCATGGAGTTCCCGGAGCCTGTTATCAAGGTTGCGATCGAGCCCAAGACCAAAGCAGGTCAGGAGAAGATGGGTATCGCCCTCGCGAAGCTCGCTGAGGAAGACCCCACCTTCAAGGCATACACCGATGAAGAGACCGGTCAGACCATCATCGCCGGTATGGGTGAGCTTCACCTCGAGATCATCGTCGACCGACTCCTGCGTGAGTTCAAGGTCGAGGCGAACATCGGTAAGCCTCAGGTCGCTTACAAAGAGACGATCCGCCGTGAAGCGGACGTCGATCAGAAGTACGCTCGTCAGTCGGGCGGTAAGGGTCAGTACGGTCACGTTAAGATGCGTATCGCCCCCAACCCCGGTAAAGGCTACGAGTTCGTTAACTCCGTTGTCGGCGGTGCGATCCCGAAGGAATACATCCCTGCTGTCGATCAGGGTATCCAGGGCGCAATGCTCAGCGGTGTTCTGGCAGGCTACAACGTAGTTGACGTTAAGTGCGAAGTATATGACGGTTCTTATCACGAGGTCGACTCCTCTGAAATGGCGTTCAAGATCGCCGGTTCCATGGCGTTCAAGGAGGCTATGAAGAAGGCTGATCCCGTTCTGCTTGAGCCGATCATGAAGGTCAGCGTCGTTGTTCCCGAAGAGTACGCAGGTACCGTATTCGGCGACTTCAACGCGCGCCGCGGCGCCGTAAGAGGTCAGGAGATCGACAACGGCGTAGCACGTATCGTTGCGGACGTTCCGCTCTCTAACATGTTCGGTTACGCGACCGACCTGCGTTCTAAGACACAGGGCCGCGGCAACTATGTTATGGAGCCCTCTCACCACGCGGAGGTTCCCAAAAACGTCGGTGAAGAGATTATGTCCGAAAGAAATAAGAAGGACTAATTAAGGCGCGGGGTCCCCGAAACGCCCCTGCGTTTTGGGGAAAGGCGGAGCAACGGAGTGATTCGAAAATGATTTTTAACAATCATTTTCATTGAGCAGAGTTCGCGACGCCGCCGGTGAAGAGATTATGTCCGAGTGCAACAAGAAGGATTAATTCCTTTTTCAACAGCAATCGACACAACAGATTGACGTTTATCCAAAATAAAACTACTATTTGTTGTGAAAATTTGCAAAAAGCTATTGCAATTCTTTCCCAGAATTGTTACAATAACTGTAATCGGTAATTTTTAGTTACTATTTAAAGGAGGAAAATTCCCAATGGCAAGACAAAAGTTTGAAAGAAATAAACCGCATGTAAACATCGGTACCATCGGCCACGTTGACCATGGTAAGACCACTCTGACCGCTGCTATCACCAAGGTCCTGAACTTTGGCGGCGCTGCTGACTTCGTTGACTACGCTAACATCGATAAGGCTCCCGAGGAGCGCGAGCGTGGTATCACAATCAACACCGCACACGTTGAGTACGAGACCGCTAAGCGTCACTATGCTCACGTTGACTGCCCCGGACATGCTGACTACGTTAAGAACATGATCACCGGTGCTGCTCAGATGGACGGTGCTATCCTCGTAGTTTCCGCTGC
>JAFTGL010000011.1 GCA_017457955.1 Ruminococcus sp. | reverse complement strand
GACCATCCCCGCGACGTCGCCGACGTTGTCGCCTACGTTATCGTCTATAACAGCGGGGTTGATGGGATTGTCCTCGGGAATACCAGCCTCGACCTTGCCGACGAGGTCGGCGCAGACGTCAGCCGCCTTGGTAAATATACCGCCGCCAACACGGACAAACAGCGCCATAGAGGACGCGCCCATACCGAAGGTCAGCATCGCGGAGGTGATGCCGGATGCGTCAAGGTTGAATACATACTTTAACAGAGTGAACCAGATCGAGATATCGAGAAGTCCCAGACCTACGACGGTGAAGCCCATGACGGAGCCCGCCGAGAATGCGACTCTCAGACCCTTGTTCAGTCCGGTGCGGCAGGCGTTCGCGGTGCGAGCGTTCGCCGCTGTAGCGATCTTCATGCCGACAAAGCCCGACAGACCCGAGAAGAAGCCGCCTGTCACAAAGGCGAAGGGTACATACGGGGTCAGCAGCCCGAAGAGCGCCATCGCTCCGAGGATCACGAACATCACGACAAAGAAGATGAGTACGATGGTGTACTGTCTCTTTAAGTACGCGTTCGCGCCGGAACGGATGGAAGCGGAAATTTTCTTCATCCTGTCTGTACCTTCGTCAAAGCCCAGCACGCGTTTCGCCATGATAAGGGCGAATACCAGAGCCAGGATCGCGCCGACGAAGATAGCGATCACAAGATAAATATCCATATATTCTACGTCTCCTTTCTCTACTAAGCCAAACCCTCAAAATGCGGAAAGGCTCAGTTAACGTAACCCTAATTTTACTACATTAAAGCATAATAGTCAAGAAAAACACATACTTGAAAGTGCCGTAATATCCGCTGTTTTTTTCGTTTTTTTCGTGTATTTTGTTAAACTCTTCACAGGAGCGGCGGTCACTCTGTCCGTTTGAGAAAATTTCAGTCGCGAAGGTGTTGAAACCGCTGTACATCTATGGTAAAATTATTCTAAATAATCGGCTTTCCCGAGGGAGAGCGCTATTGATACGGATTCTTAGTAAAAACCTTTAGCAAGGATCGGTATTACCATTTCCGGAGGTGGATTTATGATATCGATTATGAAGCATTTCACAAAGCGCGACTGGGTCGCTACCGCGGGCGCGGTGGTGCTGATCGCGCTGTCGGTTTATCTGGAGCTGCTGATGCCCGCCTACATGAAGGACATCACCGAGCTGCTGATCGTGCCAGGCTCCGAGATATCCGACCTGCTGTGGGCAGGCGGCAAGATGCTGCTCTGCGCGCTGGCGAGTCTCGTCGTCAGCGTACTGGTCACGGTGATCTCGGGCTTCCTCGCCGCGAACTACTCCTTCAACGTCCGCGCGAAGCTCTATGACGCGGTCGAGGGCTTTTCCATGGCGGAGATCAACCGCTTTTCCACCGCATCCCTGATCACCCGCTCTACCAACGATATCACGCAGGTGCAGACCATCATCGTGTTCGGTCTGATGGTCATTGTCCGCGCGCCGCTGATGGCGGTTCTGGCGATCACCAAGATCGCCGATAAAAGCGCTGAGTGGACGATCTCCGCAGGCGTCGCCGTCGTGCTGGTCATTATCGTCCTCGCCATCTGTTTCCTGTTCGCGCACCCGCTGTTCCAGCGTATCCAGGTCCTGACCGACAACATCAACCGCATCACCCGCGAGAACCTCACCGGTATCCGTGTCGTCCGCGCCTACAACGCGGAGGATTACCAGAAGAACAAGTTCGAACAGGCGAACACGGACATCACCCAAAACAATATGAAAGCCCACCGTATCATGTCGCTGATGATGCCGTCCATGATGTTGATCATGAACGGGCTGAGCCTGATCGTCTACTGGATCGGCGCCTATCTGATAGACGGCGCGCCGCTTGAGGGCAAGGCGGATCTGTTCCTCGACATGACCGTCTTTTCACAGTACGCGCTGATGGTCATTATGGCGTTCATGATGCTGAACATGATCTTCATTATGGGGCCGCGTTCTATCGTTGCCGCCAAGCGTATCAACGAGGTCATCGACACCAAGTCGTCTATCGTGGACGGCAAGGGCGTCGATCATACCGATAAGACGGGCGAGATCGAGTTCCGCAATGTCAGCTTCAAGTATCCCGACGCCGCGGGCTATGTCCTCAAGGACATCAGCTTCACCGCCCATAAGGGCGAGACCGTCGCCATCATCGGCTCTACCGGCTGCGGCAAGTCTACGATGATCAACCTCATCCCGCGCTTTTATGACGCGACCGAGGGCGAGGTGCTGGTCGACGGTGTGAATGTCAAGGAATACACCCTCGAGCAGCTGCATAACAAGCTCGGCTATATCCCGCAGAGAGCCGTGCTGTTCTCAGGTACGGTCAACACCAACGTCGCCATGGGCAGTAACGGCACCGAGGGCTATACGCAGGAAGACGTCGCCCGCGCCGTCACGATCGCGCAGGCGAAGGACGTCGTCGAAAACTACCCCGAGGGCTATGAGCACCCTGTCGCACAGGGCGGCTCGAACCTCAGCGGCGGTCAGAAGCAGCGTTTATGTATTGCGCGTGCCGTCTGCCGCAATCCCGAGGTGCTGATCTTTGACGACAGCTTCTCCGCTCTTGACTACAAGACCGACCGCATCCTGCGCGATACTTTGAAGAAAGAAACCGCTGGCACCACCAACATCATCGTCGCCCAGCGTATCGGCACTATTAAGGACGCCGACCAGATCATCGTCCTCGACGAGGGCAGGATCGCCGCGATCGGCAAGCATAAAGAACTGCTGAAAACCTGCAAGATCTATCACGAGATCGGTTTGTCACAGCTCGGAGAGGAGGAATTGAACAATGTCTGAGACAAATACCTCCCCCGAGAAGAAATATATCCGCAAGGAACGCGAAGCCCTGATCGGCGTTGACAGCAAGCGCCCTCAGGCAAGAAAAGGAATGGGCGGTCCGCGCGGCGTCGTTACCGAAAAGTCCGATAACTTCGGCGGCGCGTGGAAGCGGATGATCTCCTACGCAAAGCCCCAGATGCCCGCGACGATCGTCGCGATGACCTGCGCCGTTATCGGCACGATCATCTCCCTGATCGGTCCCAAGCAGATCCAGAAGATCACCGACCTGATCACACAGGGTATCACAGGCTCCATCGACCTTAGCGCGGTGACTGCCACCTGTACCTTCCTGCTGATCCTCTACGGTATCAGCTGGGTGATGAACTTTACCCAGCACTTCATCATGGCGACCGTCGCCCCGACGATCTCCAACCGCATGCGTACGGATATCACGGCAAAGACCAACCGCATGCCGCTCAGATATTTTGACGCGACCCCCTTCGGCGATATCCTCAGCCGTATCACCAACGATATCGACACCATCGAACGCACGCTGAACCTCTCTATCGCTCAGCTGATCACCTCGATCGCGCTGTTCTTAGGCTCCGTTTTGATGATGTTCATTACCAACTATATTCTCGCCTTCACCGCGATCGGCGCTTCGCTGATCGGCTTCATCCTCATGTCCGTCATCATGAAGCGCTCTCAGCTCCACTTCAACCGTCAGCAGCGTCACCTCGGCGCGATCAACGGTCATGTGGAGGAGATCTACGCCGGACACAACATCGTCAAGGCGTATAATTATGAAAAGGACAGCAAAGAGGAATTCAGCCGCATCAACCGCCACCTGCGCGACAGCGCCTTCAAGTCCACCACCCTCTCGGGCGTCATGCAGCCGCTGATGACCTTCATCGGCAACCTCGGCTTTGTCGCCGTATTCCTCGTCGGTGCGATTCTCGTAAAGGATGAGATCATCACCTACGGCGTCATCATCGAGTTCACGATCTACGTCCGCCTGTTCACCCAGCCGCTCCAGCAGCTCGCCCAGAGCTTTTCGAGTATGCAGAGTACCGCCGCCGCGGCGGAGCGCGTCTTTGAGTATCTCGATGAGGAAGAACTCGCTGACGAGAGCAAAAAGACCCGTACCCTCGACACCGTCAGGGGCGACGTGCGCTTCGATCATGTGCGCTTTGGCTACAATCCCGACCGCACCATCATCAAGGATTTTTCCGTTGACATCAAAGCGGGTCAGAAGGTCGCGATCGTCGGTCCCACCGGCGCGGGCAAGACGACCATCGTCAACCTGCTCATGCGCTTCTATGAGCTCAACTCAGGACGCATCTATATCGACGGCGTACCGATCGACGAGCTCACCCGAGAGAACGTTCACGACCTGTTCTGCATGGTTTTGCAGGACACGTGGCTCTTTGAGGGCACGGTGCGCGAGAACCTTGTCTACAGCAAAGAGGGCGTTACTGACGAACAACTCGAGCGCGCGACCAGGGCTGTGGGCATCCACCACTTCATCCATACCCTGCCCAAGGGTTACGACACGGTGCTTGACGACAAAGCAAGTCTGTCGGCAGGTCAGAAGCAGCAGCTCACCATCGCCCGCGCGATGATCGAAAACGCGCCGCTGCTGATCCTCGACGAAGCGACTTCCTCCGTCGATACCCGTACCGAGCGCATTATTCAAAAGGCGATGGATGGACTTACCGAGGGCAGAACGTCGTTTGTCATCGCCCACCGTCTGTCGACCATCAAGAATTCCGACCTGATCCTCGTCCTCAAGGACGGCGACATCATCGGCTCGGGCACGCACGAAGAGCTTCTCGCCGAGGGCGGCTTCTACGCCGATCTGTACAACAGCCAGTTTGAGCAGAGCGCCTGAGCGGGTTGCGGCATGATTATGATAAGAGGTAATTTTCAATGATAATTTGTGTATACGGCGCGGCGTCCAAGGATATCGCCGAGCCGTTCAAAGAGGCGGGTCACGCGCTGGGCTGTCAGCTTGCTCTGCGCGGTCACAGCCTGATTTTCGGCGGGGGAGACCACGGCATGATGGGTTCCGTCGCACGCGGCGTCCATGACGGCGGCGGTCACATCACCGGTATCCAGCCGAGCTTTTTCAACGTGGATGGTATTTTGTACCCGCTGTGTGACGAGTATATTTACACCGACACCATGCGCGAGCGCAAGCAGAAGATGGAGGATATGAGCGACGCGTTCATCGTCTCTCCGGGCGGGATCGGCACGTTTGAGGAATTCTTCGAGATCCTCACCCTCAAACAGCTCGGGCGGCACCGCAAGCCCATCGTCATTCTTAATATCGACGGCTACTACGATCCGATGATCGCGATGATGCAGAAGTCGGTCGAAGCGAAGTTTTTGAACGAAAAGAACTTTACCCTGTTCTTCGTCACCGACGATATCGGCAAAGCGCTCGATTATATCGAAAACCCCGACGAGTTTGAAACCAGTATCGAGACCCTGCGCAACCTATAACAAAAAAGCGACCTGACATTTCCGTGTCAGGTCGCTGCTTTAAACTTTTATAATGCTTCTAAAAATGCTACCAGATCTTCATATCTGCCCTGCCTGTATTCGTCATACGGAAGGTTATGGGTGATGATGTGATCGGTGACAAGGAAGGTATCTATCCCGAGCTTTTTGCACGGCTGCATGTCCTCGCGCACATCGTTGCCGATCATCAGCGCTTCTACGGGCTTTACGCCATAGCGGTCGAGGATCTCCTGAAAATACAGGGGATTGGGCTTACAGTAACAGCTGGTGTTCATGGTCGTGATGTGGTCGAACATATCGGGCGTCAGACCGACCCATTTCATGCGCATTTCCACCGCCTCGGGCGAAAAGACAGGCATAGTCGCGACGACGGCATGTTCCGCTTTTTCACGCATCAGCCCCGCGATCCTGACGGCATAAGGGTTCGGCAGGGTGATCTCATAGACGTTTTCGAAGGTCGAGGTGTAGTAATCGAGGGTCGGCGGTTCGATCTGCTCACGCGTATAGCCGCTGATCTTCTCGACCTCTTCATAAAAGACGTCAATGTTTTTTCTGCCGCTTTCATTATATAACATCGCGCGGACGCCCTGATTCACACCGTTGGCGGCTTGCGCGGGATCGAGACCGTAGGCGCGGAACTTCGCCGTGATATCACGGAACCAGATTTCGACGAATCTTTCCTGGGTGTAGATAGGCAGCAGGGTATTGTCGAGGTCGCTCATTATCAACTTGTACTTACTCATTGTCCTCACCGGTTTATATATTAGCACCTTTCACGAAATTTCACAATACTTATTGTCAAACTTCCCGTTTCGTGATATGCTGTTTTCATCAAAGACGCCTTACGCGCCCATCATCAGGAGTGATTTTATGAAACACTTTAACCCTGCCGATATCCTTTTGCCGAAGAAAGATTTTGAAAAATGGTCGATCGTTGCGTGCGACCAGTACACCAGCGAGCCCGATTACTGGCACGACGTCAAATCCATCGTCGGCTCCGCGCCTTCCGCTCTGCACATCATCCTGCCCGAGATCTATCTCAGCGATGACAACAGCGCGCGGATCGCCGCTATCAACGACAACATGCAGAAGTACCTCGACGGCGATGTGTTCGATCTCTATGAGAACAGCATGATCTATGTCGAGCGCGAGTCCAACAATACGATCCGCAAGGGTGTCGTCGGACTGATCGATCTGGAGGATTACGACTACCGCAAGGGCGCGACCTCCGCGATCCGTGCCACTGAAGCGACCGTTCTCGAGCGTATCCCTCCACGCGTGCAGATCCGCAAGGACGCTTCCCTCGAAATGCCGCATATCCTGCTCCTGATCGACGACCCCTCCCGCTCCGTGATCGAGCCGCTGAGCGGAAAGAAGGACGGCTTCAAGCAGGCATACGGCTTTGAGCTGATGAAGGACGGCGGTCATATCGACGGTTATTTCCTGTCAGATGAAGCGATCGCGCAGGTGCAGGACGCTCTGGAAGCGCTGATCGCCGACAAGGACGACAAGCTCCTGTTCGCCGTCGGCGACGGCAACCACAGCCTCGCCACCGCGAAGGAGTGTTATAACCAAAGCAAAAATCCCCTCGCGCGCTATGCGCTGGTCGAGGTGGTCAATATCCATGACGAGTCGATCGAGTTCGAGCCGATCTACCGCGTGATGTTCAACGTCGACGCCGAGGACTTCATCGAGAAGTTCTCCGCTTACACCGACGCCCACGGCACCGGCATCCGCCATACCTATCGCTGTATCACCCCCGAGGCGGACGGCGAGCTGGAGGTCAAGTCCACCGCGAAGCTCCCTGTCGGCACTCTGCAGGGCTACATCGACCTCTACATGAAGGATCATCCCGAGGTGAAGATCGACTACATCCACGGCGAGGAAGTCGTCGAGAACCTCTGTAAGCAGGAAGGCACTCTGGGCTTCATCTTCGAGGGCATGGGCAAGGACGAGCTGTTCCCCGCCATCACCGCGGACGGCTCCCTGCCGCGCAAGACCTTCTCGATGGGTCACGCGAGGGACAAGCGCTACTACATCGAAGCGAGAAAAATCAAATAATCCACGCTGCGTAGACAGATTCTTTCGCCGGTTCCTTGAACAGGAACCGGCTTTTGTGTTATACTTTTGTCAAAGAGAGGTGAAGCTCATGACCGTCAAAAGAATCTCCGCGCTGTTCATTTGTATCGTTCTGATCCTGTCGCTGTGTGCCTGCGGGGATGTGTCGCGTGTCCAAGTCATCGACGTCCCCTCACAGCTGTATACGCAGGAGGATATCCGCGCCGCGATCGAGGTCATCAAGAGCGATTTTGCGCAGGACTGGGATCATTGCTCTCTGCTGTCCATCCAATATGCGGGTGACGAGTTGATGACAGAGTGCTATACCGACGACACCAATGAATTCGAGAGCTTGCCAGAGATGTATGACGCGGACGAAGCCATCATCCTGTATTCTGCTTTTTACGTCAGCCCTGCCGCGGAATATGATGTTGAGAACACCCTTGCGGTAGACACGACATACGAGTACTGGAAATGGATACTCGTGCGCGACAAAGGCGGCACATGGCGGCACGTCGATCACGGTTACGGATAAGGAGAAATTATGGACAATCAAAAGACAGGCGCGTTCATCGCGCGGCTGAGAAAAGAAAAAGACCTGACCCAAGCCGCGCTGGGCGAAAAGCTCGGCGTGAGCAACCGCACGGTATCGAAGTGGGAGAACGGCGACGGACTGCCTGACGTTTCCATCCTGCCTCAGCTTGCCGACGCGCTGGATATCACCGTCGACGAGCTGCTCAGGGGCGAGCGTGCCGAGCGTCCCGTCCCAGAGGTGAAGGTGACCGAGGTCGCAGACCGCAAAAACTTATATAACATCTACCGCATTTTGTTCACCATCTCGCTGTTCTGCGCGATCTTCGCGGCACTCTTGGGGACGCTGAACGAGGTCTACTGCGTCTGGGCGTTCCCGACCCTGTTCTATACCCACTGGGAGATACTGTTTGCCGTGACGTCGCTCGGCGCTTCCGTGGTATCGGGTCTGCTGTACGCGACGGGCGTGACGCGCCTGAGCCTTGCGTATGACGAGGACGAGATCTTCCGCCTGACGCACAACCGCACATGGCTGTTGATTCTGGTGCTGACGCCCTTCCCGCTGTCCTTTATCTACCGCGTGTGCAGTCTGTTCATGCCTGATATCTGGACGGCAGTGATCGTATTGCTCCTTGCCGTGATCCTGTTTTTGGTTTATCAGAGAAGTTCGAGGAGGGATCGGATGAAGCATAAAAAGGTTTGGATCGCGGTCGCCGTCCTTCTGCTGATCGGCTTAGCTGTATTCTTTTTCTCTGCGGTACGTATACCGATCCGCGCTCAGGTAGAGGTGGACAGTAACGGAAATACCTGCCGGCTTTCCGAAGAGGACGTGGAGCAGATCAGCGGCATTTTCAGCGGCAAGGAGCTGTATTTCGACAATCCCGCCTGCGGCTTTGACAAAGATTCTCTTGCGATCCGCGTGGGTGCAGCGACCTTCCTGCCCGGGTTAGACAGCTGCGGTACCGTGAAATACGGCATGCTGTTCTTTACGCTGTCTGATGCCGAGACAAATACCGTTCATAATATTCTTGCGAAGTACGGCATACGCTGTTTTCCGAGAGGTTACTGAATCGCCGAAAGGAATATATCATGTACAAGAAGATTCGTTTTGTCTTACAGATACTGCTCCTGTCTTTGATCCTGCTGCTCTGCTTTTCCGCCTGTTCGGTGAAGGAGATGCTCTACTGCGATCACTGTCATCGGACAAAGTTTGATACCCCGCACTACATCATGGTCGGCACGGTCGATACGACGGTTTGTTCCGATTGCTATAAAGACTACCAAAACGGAGAATGGACTTTTCCGTGATCGAAGAAACGCAAAAAAGCACCCTTGCGGGTGCTTTTTCTTATGCGACCGTCATGCCGATCTGCGTATAGACCAGATAGCTCATCGCGCAGAATACGCCGCTGAGTATGTACATGCTCCTTTTGAACCACACTACCTTTTTGCTGTTTCCCGCGCTTTGCAGGGCGAGCGCCAAGCCCATCGCGCACAGGGGGATAACGGGCATGCAGTAGCGGATGTTCATCGTACAGGTGAAGGGATAGGCGAAGCAGAACAGATAGTAGCTTATCAGGTGTACTGCCATGATCCCCGCGAAATACACGCGCTCCATGCCGTCCAAATATCTGCTTTTCTTTATCATCATGCGGATAAAGCAGATAAAGCACGTCAGGAACAGCACGACCGAAATCCAGTACAAAATCGGAGCGGTCACCGTGATCTGCGGAAAATGCTCTGCCGTAATACTGTTGGTACCTTCGTCGAAGATCGCCGTCTTGAACAGCCCATAGGTGGGGTTGAACTCGTTATACGGCGCGCCGTAGGCGGTGTACGCGTCGTAGACGTAGGAAAACTGCTGTCCGCCGAAATTCAGGAGACGTTCGCTCAGGCTGAGGTTGCCCGAGTAGATCGGGTCATTTGTGCTCAGTATGGGCACAAAGGTCAGCGGAACGTTGAATTTGATCAGATTCCGCACCTGCCACCATATCCCGAGCGGTACGCAGATGACGCCGAAAACCACATATTGCCCGATATATCTCAGCGGCTTTTTGATGTTGCGTATCAGGACGACCAAAAACAGGAGCGCCACCGAGGGCGCGACCATCCAGCCCGAGAGCTTTGTCATCATACCGAGTCCGATACACAAAGAAAGGGGGATGATGTGCTTCATCGTCGGCTCGCGGTACCACCTCAGCCCCCACATCACCGCGCTCATCACCATCAGCATAAGCAGCATATCGTTGTTGAACGCGCCGCCGAAAAGGATGAAGGTCGGGTGAAAGCACACGATCGCCGTCGCCGCGATCAGCGGGTTATCCCTCAGACCTATCATGCGAAAAATGCGATAGCAGACAATCATCGCCAGCGAGGAGTACAGCATCGGCAGTATTTGCAGCGCCTCGCATGCCGTCAGATACTCGACGCCCAGCGTGGTCAGCGCCCGCAGCAGCAGCGCCATCAAGAGGTGGTGGAATGGCGGGTGATAGTACTGCCAGATGCTCCTGACGTCAAAGTCGGGCAACTTCAAGCCGTTGCTGTACCAGTATTCGATGTAATTGGCATGACCCCACGTGTGGTTGAAGAAGCCCACGTCGTGCTGACGGTCGCCCGAGCCGGTATACAGCACATAGACGAAGCGTATCGCGATCCCAAGCAGGAGCATCAGCGTGATGATCTTCCTGAAATCAAGCGTAGAAAACCGCCGTATGAACACTGCCGCGCCGACGGCGGCGATCAGCGCGATCACGGCGATGGCGGTCGTTCTGTCCGCGACACAGCCGACGGTCAGCATCGCGGCGGTCACGCCCGCCGTGAAGATACCGCACAAAAGCAGATTTTCTTTCAGATTCAGACCCAAGCGGAAGAAGAACACCGCGGCGGCAAACAGGACGGACAGCGTGATACCGAGGTATATGTAGCTTGCGGTCGTCAGCTTCGCTCTGTCGGCAAAGCCGAAGGGCAGCAGCAAGGCACACAGCAGGATCGTCAAAAGATACGGGTGACGCCGCATCAGGAGAAACATCCCCTGCGGCGTACGCCCGACAGAATGATTTTTCATGTTAAAAACACTCACTTTTCTTTAAAAAAGGCGCAGAAAAAGGGAGTCATACATATACTTCTTCTCAAAAGCATATGCACGATTCCCCTTCTGTCAAATTGTCTATTACGGTTTTAAGGTTTGGTAGGCGTGAAAAACTGTTATCCCATACTGGTTGTAGATGGTATAGCGATATTTGTCATTCTTTGTTATGATTCCATACGTATTCGGTGTATAAGAGAATTCAACTTGATTATCTTTTTGTCCTAAAATCGGAAGCAGATGTTGATCGGAATACAGATTAGAATCACCTATCAGTTCTCCCTTAGAATCTTCCAACTTGATATACAATACACTCCCTTGGGGTATCCAGCTGGCAGGGATTGATCTTTGTATCGTTGTGTAGAAAGTCGGCGAAACTGTTTCAGGTACATAGTTTGGATCAATAGTAGGTCTGACATTTGGTTCTGTCGGCGTGTTTGGGTCTTGTGCCGGTCCCGTGTGATCGGGAGCATAGGTAGGCTCTTCCCATGCAGGCTCTGTGCGGTCGGGCGCGTAGGTCGGATCGAAGCAATCTTCGGTCGGGGACGGCTCCTCGGTCTCTCTTTGCGGCGCGGTGGGGTAGACGGGCGTTTCTGTCGCCTTTTCGCCCTGCGTCGGGCTGAGGACTTCGCTCGGCTTTGCGCTTTCTGTCGGTCTCGTTCCCGGCTTTGCCGTCGGGCTTTGCGCCTGCGGCTCGGTCGGGGTATTCTTTTTGTGATCGGAAGCGGTCGTCGGATTTGTACTGCCTGAGCCCTGTGTTTCGGTCGGTGTATGGAAGATCGAGTCGATGACGTCCTTTACCCTGTCGATAACGGTTTTCGGCTCTGTTGCTTCCTCGGGGGTTGGATCTGTGGTGCTGTCGCCAATGACTTCGGTGGGCGAGACGCTTTCGGTTGCCGTGGATTTTGTTTTCAGCGGCGGCTTCGTGTCGATCTGTGAGAACAGGATGACGCTCAGCACGCTGACCAGCACCAGACTCGCCGCGAGGGCAATCGCGCCCTTTCTGCGCCAAAACGGGATGACTGCGGCTTTCTTTTTCTCCTGCCCGGGGATCAAGAGAGCGTTCTCGATCCAGCTCTCGGGGACAGGGAGATTTTTCAGCGTATCAAAATTTGCTTTTTTCATCTGCCGTCACCTCCGTAGATCTTCTTGAGCTTTTCTCTGCCGCGGTGCAGCATGGTCTTGACCGTGTTGGGGTTTTTACCGAGGACAGCGCTGATCTCTTTGACCCTCATGCGCTCGACATAGTACAGGTAGACGACCTCGCGATAGTCGTCCTCCAGTTTCATCAGCGCCCAGGAGAGATCGACGTCGTCCTCGGCGGAAGGGGCAGGTTTTTCGATCACGCTGTCCAAGGGGAGCTGTCTGCGGTTGTCGCGGATGTAGTTCTTGCACTCGTTGATCGCGACCCGCAGCAGCCACGCCTTGAGGTGGCTCTCGTCGTTGAATTCGGGGGATTTCTGATACAGCTTCAAGAAGGTGTTTTGGAAGCAATCCTCGGCGTCAGCCCAGTTTTGCAGCCGCATCACGCAGGCAGAGGAAACGTTTTGGGCATACTTGCGCACTGTTTCTTCGTAGCTCAGTCCCGCGTACAGCGCGCCGTGGTGCTTGCCCATGATGTTCCCCCCTTCACTTAATACACACATCAGATACGATTTTGGTTTCAACATTTTTATCTTAGTATAAAAGGTTTTGATATGCAACAAGAAAGCGCCCCTTTCGGAGCGCTTCGCTTTATCAAATATTATTTTCTGAGCTTGTCCCTGTCGACCTGCTGTTGGAATTTCATGATCTCGTCATAGATCCTCTGACAGTTGTTGTGGTCGTCATAGTGATAAAAGTCGTCTACCCTCGCGATGTACTCGGGCTTCATCTGACAGCCGCTTTCCATGTAGGCGCAGAGGGTGTCGACCAGCTGAGCCGAGGTGGTGCAGATCTCGCCGAAGCCCATCGTGTCGTAGAAGAAGCCGCCGTCGTCATAGTGAGCGGGCAGCTCGTCGGGGTGGAAGTAGACGAGAGGCTTTTTCATGTACGCAAAGTCGAACTGTACGCCCGAGTAGTCGGTGACCATCAGGCTCGACTCGGTGAGGATCTTCTCGTAGCTCATGTCGCCGACCGAGGAAATGACCTCGACGTACGGGTCGGGGGTGTAGTCGTTCACCTGTGCCGAAAGGATCGGGTGGAGCAGGTACTTGATGGCGTAGCCGGTGCGCTTGGCGGTCTCGATCAGCTTCTCATTGTTGATGAGGTCGTTATAGATACGGTAGTAGACCGTGTTCTTGAAGTCGGGGTTATAGGAGCGCTGTTCGCCCTCGCTGGTGGTGACGGGCATGGCGTTGTACATGCGCCACGTCGGGGTGATGAGGATCTGCTTCTGGTCGTTGTTGATGAGTCCGTCATAGCGTCCGATACCGGTCATTTTGAGGATACCCGTATCCTTGTAGCCGTAGACGTGACCGTTCAAGTTCTTTTCCTCATACTTCGACGCGATGAAGTACATGCGGGTGTTGTCGATGATGCGCTGCTGCGCCATCGCGCACTTCTGCACCGACAGTCCGTGCTGCAGGCACATAGTCGGGAAGTTGCACAGGTCGCGGATGAAGCGGGATCTGTCCAGACTGTAGCCGTTGAAGGGGAAGGTCTGGGAGTTGGTGATCAGCGTGATATCCGCGTTGAGGAACGCCATCTTGTGCTTCAAAGAGCCTGTTTTGACGGGGTGAAGGCCGTCCTTCTTCATGTTGCGGTAGTCGGAGGTGTTCTTGTCGATGATGTAGTAGCGGGTGACGCCGTCGCGCTTGCCTTTGCAGAAGCGGTAGAGGTACTCACAGCTGTCGCCGCCCTTGTAGAGCTTGTCGTACATCAGCCAGATACGCTTGTTCTTGTAGAACGGACGCGTCAGCCAGTACTGTACGCGGGTGATGAAAACGCGCTTGCTCTCCATGAATACGCGCGGCAGGTACATCAGCTCACGCTTGAAGGTCTTGCCCGCTGAGGCGCGCTCGATGATGATGTCGCGGTTGTCGGCGATGGTCGCCATGTATTTGTTGAAGCGCCAGTAGCCGCCCGCGGGAGAGCCCGCGAACTTCGCCCAGTGGTGCAGGTAGGAGTACTGCAGCGGCACGCGGGTGTTCTTGTACTGCGCGAAGAAGCTCAGCTTCTGCTTCGCTCTGCTGTCGTCGATGGGCAACTCCAGACGGAAGGTGAATTTTTTGTAAGCGCTGATGCCGAAGTATTTGGTCAGCGAGTAGCGGTCGTTGTCGACAAGGTCAATGCGCTCGCCGTTCCATACCGCGTAGAGTTCGATATTGTTGAGGTTGAATACCTGACGGAAGGAGCCGTCGAGCAGCAGCTTGCCGTCGCAGTAATCCAGCACATGCAGACCGACTCTCTGGCCCTGCATACGGGCGACGACGACGTCATTCACATCGAGCGCGACGTCCTCGTTGCCTTCGCTCAGGTGCTGGGGCATGGTGTAGAGGGTCTGATCATATTTGAGCATGTAGAACATCTCGGCGGCTTCTTCGCTGTAGCCGAGCGCCTTGTACTTGCCCGCGTTGAGGATGATGGTGTCGTCGAGCAGGCCCAGTACCTTTTTGCACGCGTCAAAGAAGCTGTCGAGCTCCTCGGTGCTCATATTGCGCTTGTTGCGGTTGTTCATGTTCGCGAGGAACCTTGCCGAGACCGCGTACATCAGGTAGAACTGGATGAAATAGGGAAGGGTGCCGTCGGCGTTTTGATAGCGCTTAGCGAGCGGGAGCAGGAAGCTCTCGACAGACTCGCGGTACCAGCTGACGTCGTTGGACGGAACAAAGTACGCCGAGTCGTCGCTCAGCGGCATGAAGGTGTTGAAGTTCGCTTCTCCCATCGCGTAGTAGGTCGGGTGATCCTTCTGCAGGCGGATCATGATATCGTGGAAGTACTCATATTTGAGCGTTGTATCGGCGGAATACTTCTTGAGCACCTCGCTGTTGATGATGTTGCCGTCCAGCTCCATCTGCAACAAGCTCGGATTGACACGGATATCCGCGACGGTGTTCAGATACTTTTGCGGGACGTTGGTGCGGTTGATGTATTTGTAGCGGGTGTAGACGGGATTGATACAGAAGCGTACCGGCGCGGCGAAGGCATAGCTTTTCTTATTGCCGACCGCCTTTAACGCGTTCATGAAGTAGTGACTGCCGAACACGTCGCCCGGACGCGCCGCGATCGCGTAGTCGGCGCTGAGGTCTTTGAGCGCGGCGTTGTAGGCTTCGGCTTCGTTCTTCGCGTCGGGACAGGCGACGACCTTGACGTTGCTGTAAGCGGACAGCTTCTGCGCGGCGTTCTGCTCACAGCTTGCGTCGGCGACCAGCAGTCCGATCCCGGCGGTATTCACCTTTTTCTGATTCTTGACGGAATCGGCGGTTTTCAGGATAAAATCTGAGGATTCCATATAAGGAACGATCACACAGACGGACATTTTCATACCCCTTTCGCATGAAAGCATTACATGCTTTTTCAAATATATATCATACCATATATGCCCGCTCTTTGTCAACAAAGCCACAACCGATAGAGATTACAGCTTTGACATAGTCATAATACCTATATTTATGCGGGTTTTATGCCGATTCTTTGGCTTGATAAATGACTAAAACTTCGTTATAATGTTAAGTAAGTACTGACAAAATTACGCCTGACGGCTGGTTAAGCAACTTGCTTGCATATTTTCCGCTATCCTGTCCAAAAATCAGTCCCCATACGGAAGTATGCGAACTGATTGTTTGAACAGCCTGACAAAAAATCTGGCGGCGCAATTTATTTAACCAATTTTATCAGTACTTACTCTACGGAATTTGTCAAGGATGACAGAAAATTCATGAACTTGCAAAAATATGCAAATAAATCTTGACAAATATGCAAGAACGTGTATAATAAATGCATAAACTTCAAAAATTAATGCATATTCATTCGGAGGTATTATCATGCAGGCTATCAATAAGGAAAACATCAAGAAGGTCGTCCTCGCTTACTCGGGCGGTTTGGACACATCCATCATCATCCCGTGGCTCAAAGAGAACTACAACAACTGCGAGGTCATCGCGGTATCCGGCAACGTCGGTCAGGCTGACGAGCTGGAGGGCTTGGAGGAGAAGGCAATCAAGACGGGCGCTTCTAAGCTCTACGTCCTCGACCAGACCGAAGAATACGTTGACGATTTCATCATCCCGACCATGAAGGCGGGCGCTGTCTATGAAGATTATCTGCTCGGTACCTCTACCGCGCGTCCCTGCATCGCGAAGGGTCTCGTCGAGATCGCGATCAAGGAAGGCGCCGACGCCATTTGCCACGGCTGTACCGGTAAGGGCAACGATCAGGTTCGTTTTGAGCTTGCCATCAAGCACTTCGCGCCCAACATGCCCATCATCGCTCCGTGGCGTATCTGGGATATCAAGTCCCGTGACGAGGAGATCGAGTACGCCGAAGCGCACAACATCCCCCTCAAGATCAACCGTGAGACCAACTACTCTAAGGACAAGAACCTCTGGCATTTGAGCCACGAAGGTCTCGACCTTGAAGATACCAACAACGAGCCGACGTATGAGAAGCCCGGTTTCCTCGAGATGGGCGTTTCCCCGATCGACGCCCCCGATGAGCCGACCTACGTTACCATCGAATTTGAGCAGGGCACTCCCGTAGCCATCGACGGCGAGAAGATGTCCGCGAAGAATATCATCTTAAAGCTGAATGAACTCGGCGGCAAGAACGGTATCGGTATCATCGACATCGTCGAGAACCGTCTCGTCGGCATGAAGTGCCGCGGCGTGTATGAGACCCCCGGCGGCACCATCCTCTACAAGGCGCATGAGGCGCTCGAGTCCATCTGCCTCGATAAGATGACTATGCACGAGAAGCAGAGACTGTCCATCACCTTCGCGGAGCTTGTCTACAACGGTCAGTGGTTCACTCCGCTGCGTGAGGCGCTTTCCGCCTTCGTCGACAAGACGCAGGAGAAGGTCACCGGCTACGTGAAATTGAAGCTCTACAAGGGCAACATTATCAAGGCGGGCGTCGACAGCCCCTACAGCCTCTACAGCGAGGAGATTGCGACCTTCGGTGAGTCCGACTACGACCAGACCGATTCCGCGGGCTTCATCAATCTCTACGGTCTGCCGATCAAGGTCCAGGCGGTCGTTGACGAGAAGAACAGCAAATAAAATTGATAAGAAACGTTTATGGGTCGGGGGAAGCTCCGACCCACACGGCATATATAAAGGAAGAAAAAATATGGCAAAAATGTGGGCGGGACGCACCGCCGGAGACACCAGCAAATTAGCTGACGAATTTAACAGCTCCATCGGCTTTGACAGCCGTATGTATAAAGAGGATATCACCGGCTCTATCGCGCACGCGCAAATGCTCGCAAAGCAGGGCATCATCGAGCGGCGAGAAGCCGATATCCTGTGCGACGAGCTCGCACAGATATTGGAGGACATTTCCACGGGAAAGCTCGCGATCGACATGAACGCCGAGGACATCCATATGTTTGTCGAGGAAGAGCTGACAAAGCGCGTCGGCGACGTCGGCAAAAAGCTCCATACCGCACGTTCACGCAACGATCAAGTTGCGCTTGATCTTAGGATGTACCTGATGAACCGTGTCGAGGACCTGACCGCGGACACAAAAAAGCTGATCGCCGCCCTGACCGACAAGGCGGGGGAGTACAAAGAGGCGATCATGCCCGGCTACACCCATCTGCAGCGTGCTCAGCCGATCATGTTCGGTCACCATCTGCTCGCCTACGCCATGATGCTCTTGCGCGACGTTGACCGTATGGCTGACTGCAAACGCCGCATGAACATCTCGCCCATCGGCTGCTGTGCCCTCGCGGGTACCACCTACGACACCGACCGTTATTTTGAAGCGGAACAGCTGGGCTTTGACGGGATCGCGATGAACTCCCTCGACGGCGTCTCCGACCGCGACTATGTGATCGAGCTGCTGTCCGATATCTCCATCCTGATGATGCACCTGTCAAGACTCTCTGAGGAGATCATCCTCTGGTCAAGCTGGGAATTCGGCTTTATGGAGCTTTCCGACGCCTACACGACAGGCTCGTCCATCATGCCCCAGAAGAAGAACTCCGACATGGCGGAGCTGGTGCGCGGCAAGACGGGACGCGTCTACGGCGATCTGATGGGCGCTTTGACGGTGCTCAAGGGTCTGCCCCTCGCCTACAACAAGGATATGCAGGAGGATAAGGAAGGCGTATTCGACGCCGTCGACACCGCCTCAATGTCCGTGCAAATCTTCATCGGCATGATCGAGACCATGAAGGTCAAGACCGAGAACATGAAGAAGGCGGCGCAGCGCGGCTTTATCAACGCGACCGACCTCGCCGATTACCTGACTAAGAAGGGCATGCCGTTCCGCACGGCGTATAAGATCTCGGGCTCCATCGTTGCCCATTGTATCGAAAGCGGCGAAGTGCTGGAGACCCTGCCCCTTGAAAAATATAAGGAGTATTCCGACCTGTTCGAGCAGGATGTGTACGAGGACATCGACCTTTTCACCTGCGTCAACAAGCGCAACTCCGTCGGCGGCACTTCGGTGCAGTCGATCGAACACCAAATCAAGTATGTGAGAGAGAAATTGAATGGCTAAGATTTTTATAGACGGCAGCGCCGGCACAACGGGGCTGAGAATTCGTGAGAGACTCAGCGAGCGCAAGGACATCGAGCTGATGATCCTGCCCGAAGAACTCCGCAAAGACCCCGCGGCGCGTGCCGAAATGCTCAACAACAGCGATATCAGCTTCCTTTGCCTGCCCGATCAGGCGGCGATAGAAGCGGTATCTTTGATAGAGAATCCCAAGACCGTCGTGATCGACACCTCGACCGCTCACCGTACAGCGGACGGCTGGACTTACGGCATGCCCGAGCTGACGGGACTGCGCGAGGAGATCAAAACAGCGACCCGTATCGCGAACCCCGGCTGTCACGCAAGCGGCTTTATCGCGTTAGTCCGCCCCCTCGTTGAGTCAGGGATCATCAAAAATGACAGCGCGCTGTCCTGCTTTTCGCTGACGGGTTATTCCGGCGGCGGCAAGAAGATGATCGCCGAGTATGAGGCTGAGGAACGCGATCCGCTGTTAAATGCGCCGCGTATCTACGCACTGAGTCAGGCGCACAAGCACCTGCCCGAGATGAAAAAGCTCTGCGGGCTTGTGAAAGAGCCTGTGTTCTGCCCTATCGTCGCTTCTTACTACAGCGGCATGGAAGTCAGCGTGACGGTCACGCGTGACCCCGCGCACGGGGGATTATCCGCTTCGCTGGAAGATATCAAAACCGCCTACAAGGACTATTACAAAAACGGGCTGATCCGCTATGACGACAGCACCGAGGGCGGCTTCATCAGCGCGGCGTCCTTCAGCGGGCGCGACGATATGACCGTTGCGGCGTTCGGAAACGACGACCGCATCACCCTGATCTCGCGCTTTGACAACCTCGGTAAGGGCGCGTCGGGCGCGGCGATCCAGAACATGAATATTCGGTTGGGACTGGATGAAAGCACAGGCTTGATCGTATAATTGGTATTTAGGAGAAGGCATATGAAAATCATCAACGGCGGCGTGACCGCGGCTCAGGGCTTCAAGGCTTCGGGCATCCACTGCGGCATCCGCAGAAATACATCGAAAAACGACCTCTCGCTGATCGTCAGCGAGACACCCGCTTCGGCTGCGGCGGTCTATACCACGAACCTCGTCAAGGGCGCTCCCCTGACCGTGACCAAGGCGCATATCGCCGACGGTAAGGCGCAGGCGATCATCTGCAACTCCGGCAACGCCAACACCTGCAACGCCGACGGTATCGAGATCGCCGAGGGCATGGCGGCATTGGTATCCGATAAGCTCGGTATCGACGCGTCCGACGTGGTCGTCGCGTCTACGGGCGTTATCGGTCAGCCCCTGAGCCTTGAACCGATCCGGAACGGCATGGACGAGCTGGTCGCGGGACTCAGCGGGGACGGCAGTCACGAGGCGGCTTTGGGTATCATGACGACCGATACGATCGCGAAAGAAGTCGCGGTAGAATTTGAATGCGGCGGCAAGACCTGCCGTATCGGCGGTATCGCCAAGGGCAGCGGCATGATCCACCCGAACATGGCGACCATGCTGGTGTTCATCACCACTGACGCCGCTATCAGCCCCGAACTGCTCCAAAAGGCGCTGTCGGGCGATATCCAAAACACCTTCAACATGATCTCGATTGACGGCGACACTTCCACCAACGACATGGTGACCGTTCTCGCGAACGGCATGGCGGGCAACGCCGGGATCGCCGCCGAGGGCGAAGATTTCAACATCTTCATGCAGGCGCTGAACACAGTGACCGTCGCCTTATGCCGCATGATCGCGGGCGACGGCGAGGGCGCTACCAAGCTGCTCGAATGTAAGGTCAGCGGCGCAAAGACGCTCACGATCGCGAAAACCGTCGCGAAGTCCGTCATCTGCTCCAGCCTTTTGAAAGCGGCGATGTTCGGCGCTGACGCGAACTGGGGACGCGTACTCTGCGCGATCGGCTACTCGGGCGCTCCCGTGGACGTCGATAAGATCGACGTCAGCTTTAAGAGCGATAAGGGAGAGATCCTCGTCTGCAAGGACGGCGCGGGTGTCGCATTCAGCGAAGAGATCGCAAAGGTCATCCTGCTCGAGAAGGAGATCGAGATTTTAGTCGCTCTGAACGACGGCGAGTATAGCTCCACCGCGTGGGGCTGTGATCTGACCTACGATTACGTCAAGATCAACGGTGACTATCGCACCTAAGGCTCCCTTTGGTAAAGGGAGCTCCCGCGTGAGCGGGTGAGGGATTGTATAAATGGAGCGTAGCGACCAACCTTTCTTTACCAAAGGAAGGCTAAGGAGGACACTATGAAAAACTTATCGAACGCTGACAGGGCAGAGGTGCTGTGCGCCGCACTGCCTTACATCAAAAAGTACAACGGCAAGATCGTCGTCGTGAAATACGGCGGCAACGCCATGATTAACGAAGAGTTAAAACAGCAGGTTATGCAGGATATCGTTCTCTTGTGGCTGATCGGCGTCAAGGTCGTGCTGGTGCACGGCGGCGGTCCCGACATCAACGACATGATGGAGAAGCTCGGCAAAGAGCCGCAGTTCGTGGACGGCTTGCGCGTCACCGATAAAGAGACCGTCGACATTGTCCAGATGGTGCTGTCGGGCAAGGTCAACAAGACCCTCGTCAACCTGATCGAGTCCAAGGGCGGCAGAGCCATGGGTATCTCGGGCATGGACGGCAGACTGATCGAAGCCGAGATGAAGGACGAACGTTTAGGCTACGTCGGCAGCGTTACAAAGATCCGACCCGAGCCGATCATGGATCTGCTGGAGAAGGGCTATATCCCCGTCGTGTCCACCATCGGCTGTGACAAGGACGGCAATGCCTACAACATCAACGGCGACACTGCCGCGGCGTATATCGCGGGCGCGATCAAAGCGGAACGTCTGATCATGATGACCGACATCGCGGGCATCTTAAAGGATAAAGATGACCCCGACAGCCTGATCCCCCAAATCACCGTATCCGAGGCGCAGACGCTTTACCGCGACGGCATTATCTCGGGCGGCATGATCCCGAAGGTCGGCTGTTGTATCGAAGCCATCTACAAGGGCGTACAGAAGGTCATCATCATGGACGGCAGAGTGCCGCACTCCATTTTGATGGAGCTGATGACCGACGAAGGCGCGGGCACGATGGTATTAGCTGACGAAAAGTAAAGGAATATCACATGAGTATCAAAACTACCGACGAGCGCTTTATCGCGCATACATACAAACGCTTCGATATCGCTATCGCCGCGGGCGAGGGTAGCATTTGCTACGACGACAACGGCAAGCGCTATATCGACATGACCTCGGGTATCGGGGTCAACGCCTTCGGCTATGCCGATCCCGTCTGGGCTGAGGCGGTCACCAATCAGGCGAAGCTTTTACAGCACACATCCAATCTCTATTACACCGCTCCCTGCGCGGAGCTGGCGGAGATCCTCTGCACCCGCACGGGCATGAGCAAGGTTTTTTTCAGCAATTCAGGCGCGGAAGCGAACGAGTGCGCCGTGAAGGTCGCGCGCAAATATGCTTCTGAGCACAAGGGCGCGGAGTATTACAACATCATTACGCTCAACAAAAGTTTCCACGGCAGGACGCTCACGACCCTTGCCGCGACAGGTCAGGCGGCGTTCCACGAGAAATTCACCCCGCTGACCGAGGGTTTCCTCTACGCCGAGCCGAACGATATCGAAGGACTCAGGAAGCTCGTCGCCGAGCATAAGGTCGCGGGTATCCTGATCGAGACCGTACAGGGCGAAGGCGGCGTGAACGCTTTATCTCCCGAGTACGTCAAGGCGGTCGAAGCCGTCTGCAAAGAGAACGATATCATCTTTATGGTCGACGAGGTCCAGACCGGCAACGGAAGGACGGGCAAGCTCTATTCGTACATGCACTTCGGCGTACAGCCCGACGTGGTCTCCACCGCAAAGGGACTCGCGGCAGGACTCCCGATGGGCGCGACGCTGATGAGCGAGAAGGTCGCGGACGTCCTGTCCTACGGCGACCACGGCTCCACCTTCGGCGGCAATCCCGTCTGCGCGGCTGCGGCGATCTCGGTGCTGAACCGCATGGACGAGGCGTTTTTGGCAGAAATCACCGAAAAGGGAAAGTATATCAAAGAAAGATTGACCGCCGCAGGCTTTGAGGTCAGCGGATTGGGTCTGATGATCGGCATAAAGACGAAGAAGCCTGTTTCCGAAGTTCTTGCCGCCTGTATCGAGAACGGCGTTCTCTGCCTGAGTGCGAAAGAGAAATTAAGATTACTTCCCCCGCTGAACATCCCGATGGACTTACTGAAAGAAGCGGTAGACAAAATCATCGAAGCGTTAGGATAAAAGAGGTGTAATTGATGAACCTGAAAAACAAACATTTCTTAAAACTGCTGGACTTCACGCCCGACGAGATCGCGGGATTATTAGATCTTGCCGCCGAGCTGAAAGCGAAGAAAAAGGCGGGGACTCCCCACCGCATCTGCGAGGGCAAGAGCATTGCCCTGATCTTTGAAAAGACCTCTACCCGCACGCGCTGTGCCTTTGAGGTAGCGGCTGCCGATCTCGGCATGCACCCGACCTACCTCGACCCCTCAGGCTCCCAGATCGGCAAGAAGGAATCTATCGCCGACACCGCGCGGGTACTGGGCAGGATGTACGACGCGATTGAGTACCGCGGCTACGGTCAGACGATCGTTGAGGAACTTGCCAAATTCGCGGGCGTACCCGTCTACAACGGACTGACCAACGAATTTCACCCCACCCAGATTTTGGCAGACTTCCTCACCATCCGCGAGCACTTCGGTGACCTGAAAGGCAAGAAGCTCGTCTACATGGGCGACGCGCGCTATAACATGGGCAACTCCCTGATGGTCGGCTGTGCGAAGATGGGCATGCACTTTGTCGCCTGTGCGCCGAAGAAGTATTTCCCGAACGCCGAGCTGGTCGAACAGTGTCAGGCGATCGCGAAAGAGACGGGAGCTGTGCTCGAATTCATCGAGGACCCGATGACCGCGACCAAGAATGCCGACGTCATCTACACCGACGTATGGGTTTCTATGGGCGAGCCCGACGAGGTCTGGGAGGAGCGTATCCGAGACCTCAGCCCCTATCAGGTGAACACCGCGCTGATGGACAACGCGGGATCACAGTGCCGCTTCATGCACTGCCTGCCCGCGTTCCATGACCTCAACACCACCATCGGTAAACAGATCCATGACAAGTTCGGTATCGACTGCATGGAGGTCACCGACGAGGTGTTCGAGAGCGAGCGTTCCATCGTCTTTGACGAAGCGGAGAACCGCATGCACACCATCAAGGCGGTCATCGCCGCAACGCTGGGATAAATCATTATGTACCAAAGCTGTTTTACTTCGGTAAGACAGCTTTTCTTTTACGCTTTTTCCTGCTATAATGTGACCGAAAGCGATAAAACGGTAGTATATGGGTAGAGAGGTGATGACATGGAAGATAAAGAGATCGTTGCGCTGTACTGGGCGCGGGATGAGCGTGCTCTCACGCATACGAAGGAAAAATATGATTCCTACCTGTATACCGTCGCGGTCAATATCCTCAGCACATTCCAGGACGCGGAGGAGTGCGTCAGCGACACCTACGTCGGCGCGTGGAACTCCATGCCGCCGCAAAAGCCCGCAGTACTGCGCACATATCTGGGCAGGATCACGCGCAATCTGTCGCTGAAAAGATTCCGCTATCTGCGTGCCGAAAAGCGCTACAGCGGCGAAGCGGACGTCGCGCTCGACGAGCTGTCCGAGGTACTGCCCGACCGTGAAAGCCCCTATGATGAAGTGCAGCGGCAGGAGCTGGTAAAAGTGATACAAGGCTTTCTCACAGGGCTGACAAGCGAGCAGCGCATGATTTTCCTCATGCGGTACTGGTATCTTGCCACGGTCTCCGAGACGGCGCGGAAACTGGGCTTTTCCCAAAGCAAGGTCAAGATGACCCTCAAGCGCACCCGCGACAGCCTGCGCGAACTCCTCGAAAAGGAGGGATGGCTGTGACAACGACAGAATTACTGCTGAATGTGATCGGCGAAGCGCAGGATGACTATTTGAAAGAGGTTGATCAGCGTGTCGGCAAGGTTAGAAGAAGAAAAAGATGGACGCGCACTTCCCTGATTGCCGCGTGCGTGATCGTGATCGTCGGCATTTTACTGCAGTTCGGTCCGGTGCTGTATGAGGGGATCGGAGCGCACGGCAGCTGTAACTACGCCTCCGACGGGATCGCCGCGGGCGGATACTTCTACTATGAAGAGCCCGGCGACGGCTTCTTCCGCTACACGCCCTACGAAGACTCCGTCCGTCTGACGCGAGGCAGCCTGAAAGACCGCATGCGCAATACGTGGTATACCTTCACGGCGAACGACTACGGCTTTTACTACACCAAAGGCGATTGGATCTACCGTATCCGACATGGCGAAACGGCAAGCGAAAAGCTCTATCGTTATGAAGAGAAGGTGAGCATGCCGTTCATGTACCCCGCAGGCGCGAACGATATCGCGGTGGACGTGTACTATGAGGTCAGCGGCGACGGTTACCACAGCGAAATCATCATCATCGACGGTATCACGGGCGAGCGCAAGGCGACGGTCATTGAGGAGAACATCACGCAGGAGGAGTTTGACGCGCTTCCGAGGGATGAAATGGGACTCTATGAGGACGAGGCGCTGGACGCGCTGTACAACCGAACGCCCGCCTTTGCGCCAAGGCTGACCTATACCGTCGGTGACAGGACGTTGGAGCTGGTTTTGGCAGAGGGCAGCGATTGGTTTGACTGCGCCTACTATCTGACCGAAAACGGCAAAAGGCTGACGGAAGACTACGTTGTGCCGTATGACGTGGGTACGCTGGGCGACAGCCTTGTTTTCGCCATCGGTCGCGACCGCATCGTCAGTCATAACGCAAGCCGTTTTCTGATCGTCCGACCCGACGGCACACAGCAGACCGTGAGTACGGGTATCATGGGCGGCGGCATACACGGCGGCGAGGATTTCTATTTCACCTATGAGCAGTGGTACGGCGACGAAAGGGATGTGCAGATCATCAAAGCCGTGCGTATCAACGACGGTGAAGAATTTGAGCTGAAATGGAACGCGCCCGAGGAACCGTTCGGTCTTCTGTACGCTGACGGCAGGTATATCTGGCTGACCTTCTATGACCGTATCGCATGTTATAGGGTCGTGTATGAGGACGGCGTGCCAACCGCGCTGAGACTGATCGACGCGGATATCGGCGAATCATAAGAGATCAAGGCTTCTCCCGACGGGGGAAGCCTTTTTCCGTGCTGGTACGTGTTGTGCATACACATTCGGCGAGCCTGTTTGCAAAAGTCAACGGCGTTTTGCAATTCCCCCGATTTGAGAATCGCGTCTTACGAAATACCTTAAAAGGTTACCGAAAATCCCATCCACGCACCGACAAAACGGCGGGCGGTTACGCGATATACTGGTAACATCAATCATATGCGGCATACCGCGGCGGTATGCCGAAGGGGATGTTGTTATGTCTGTTGTACAAGCTATTCACGGGCGCGTCCGTCGGTCGACCCGCGACCATGCGCGCATGGTTGCGCGGGAAGTCGCCCTTCATATTGTCTGCTTTATTGCGGGCGGAGCGGTCGCGAGGGGTGCGACTCTGGGCGAGATGAGCCCGTTCGGCGCTTCGCTGACGGCGGCGGTGCCGTTCACCTATATGCCCGCGGGGATGATGGGCGCGGCGCTGAGCTATCTGTTTTCATCCCCGCTGTCATCCTTTCGCTATATCGCGGTGGTTATCTCCATCGGGGCGATCCGCTGGGTGCTGAATGAGATCAAAAGGCTCTCCGACAGCCGCTTCTTTGCCCCGTGTGTTGCGTTCATCCCGATCTTCGCGACAGGGATCGCGTTGACCTTCTCGGCAAAGAGCGAGATATCTGAGGTGTACGAATGTCTGATCGAGGGCATGATCGCCGCGGCGGGAGCCTACTTCATGAGCCGTACCGCTCTGCTGTTCCAGTCAAGGCGCGCGCTTTCGGGCTTCTCTCAGCAGGAGCTTTCCTGTCTTTCCATGACGGGATGTATCCTGCTCTTGTCCTTGTCGGGGGTGCAGATCGCTTCGGTCTCGGTCGGCAGGTGCCTCGCGGTGCTGTTGGTACTGTTGTTCGCGCGGTACGGCATGGTCAAGGGCGGCAGTATCGCGGGGATCGCGACGGGCGTGGTGTTCGCGCTGTCAGACAGCGACCTGCTCTTCCTCTCGGCAGGCTACGCGCTGTCGGGGCTGACAGGGGGACTCTTCGCGCCGATGGGCAAGGTCGCCGTGATCTTCGCGGCATTGGTCAGCAACACCATGTTCGCTTTCGCTTCACCCGACCGCTCCTTAGTGATTTCAGTCGCGATCGAGACGGCGGTCGCCGCGGGGATCTTCCTGCTGATCCCGAAGGACTTCGGCAACTTTCTTTCTGCCGTGTTCAGCGACGACAGCATGCGTACATCCGAAGAAGCGATCAGGCGCAACGTGACCATGCGGCTCTCTCATTGCTCCAAGGCGCTCGACAACGTAAGCTCGTGCGTCAACGCCGTGTCGGACAGGCTCTCTAGACTCTATGAGCCGAACGCCGACTGGGTCTACCGACGCGCGGCTGACTACACCTGCCAAAGCTGCGGACTGCGCGCGTACTGTCACGAGAAGGAAAAGGAGCTGACGGCTGACGACTTCCGCCGCCTGACGCCCATCCTCAAGGAGCGGGGCTTTGTGAAAGAAGCGGACATCACGGACAATTTCCTCAAGCGCTGCTGCAAGACCTCGGAGCTTGCGCACAGTATCAACCGCGGCTACCGCGAGTACCTTTCGCTCGAAGCGGCACGGCGCAGGATCACGCAGGTACGGAGTGTGGTAGCGGGGCAGTTCGCGGGGCTGAGCGATATCCTGAGCGATCTGTCGGACGAATTCGGGCGGATCGACGGCTATGACGAAGGCTGTGCCGAGCGGGTGATCGAGGCGCTGTCGGCGACGGGGCTGACGGTGGCGGACTGCTCCTGCCGCAAGAGCGGGGTCGGCGGGATGACCGTGGAGCTGGAGATCGTCGTGGGGTACAAGACGGCTGTGTCCGAATCGCTTTTGCGCGACGAAGTCAGCCGTGCCTGCGGTCGGGTGTTTGAGCCGCCGGTCCTCAGCTTTGAGGGCGACCGCGCGCGGGCGGTGCTCAGCGAACTGCCCCTCTATGACCTCGAGATCGGCTCGGCACAGCATGTGTGTGACAACGGCGAGTTATGCGGGGACTGTCTGAACTACTTCGACAACGGCTGGGGCAGGATGACCGCGATGATCTCGGACGGCATGGGCACGGGCGGCAGGGCTGCCGTAGACGCGAACATGGCGGTGAACATTATGACCAAGCTCTGTAAGGCGGGGCTGAGCTACAGCTGCTGTGTCTCGGTGGTGAACGCGTCGCTGATGATCAAGAGCGAGGAAGAGTCGCTCGCGACCCTTGACATGGTCAGCTTCAACCGCTTCACGGGCAGAGCAGAGCTGATGAAGGCGGGCGCCTGCACGACCTATATCATGCGCTCGGGCAGACTGCTGAAAAAAGAATTGCCCTCTCTGCCGCTGGGGATCTTGAACGAAGCGCGGCTGATCGGCGAGGACGTGGTGCTCAGCGAGGACGACCGCATCGTGATGGTCTCGGACGGAGCGCTGATCGGCGCGCCTGAGTGGCTCGAAAAGCTGATCGGGTCGTGGGGCGAGGAAAGTGCCGAGGACTTTGCCGCGCACATCGTGGAAGAAGCCCGACGCCGCAGGATGAACGACCACGACGACGATATCACCGCCATCGCGATGAAGGTGGTGGAAAACGTTTAACGGAGAACGGAGTCTCAGTTGATTGCCGAATTAGTTTCAAGGAGTGAGCGCTTTTATTATCCGATTGTACAAACCCGTATAAACACTGGCTTTTTTGATGTACGGTCAACTTTTTTCAATCGTACTTTTTATTGAAAATCAGGTTAACAGAACAAAAGAAGCCTTCCGCTGAGGAAGGCTTTTCTGTATCTTTATAATGTTTATTCTTCTCTGAGTATCGCTCTGATCACCTCGTCGCAGATACCCTGATTGTTTCTGCCTGCCTGACGGAGCGTTCCCTCATATTGCATGCCGCACTTCTCCATCACTCTGCCCGAGTTCGGATTCTTCGGGTCGTGGGTTGCTTGGATACGGTTCACCCCGACCTTGTCAAACAGAAAGCGGATGACTGCGCCGAGGGCTTCGGGCATGATCCCTTTGCCCCAGTAAAGGTCACTTAGGCAGTAGCCCACCTCGGCTGAACAGACGGCTTCATTCAGCCATATCACGCTAATGGAGCCTATCGCCTGACCGCTTTCTTTATCTTCGATCACCCAGTAATAAGTGTCTTCTTTTTGATAGCTTTCGATCACATATTTTATGTAGCCTTCGACGTCGTCAAGGCTCGTGTAAGGCTGCCACGTCATATAGCGTGTGACAGTCTCACGCGACATCCAGTTACGGTATGCCGCCTGCGCGTCGTCGAGCTGAAAACGCCGCAGGAGCAGGCGTTCGGTCTCCAGCGTTACGGTTCCTAAGTGATTCATATTGATAGCCTTCTTCTCATTTTACTTGTGCCTGATCAGCAAGAAGCTCCTTGCCTTGACCGTGACGGTATCATCATCCGCTCTATAGCTGCCGAGGTTGTAGATGATCTCAGCGCCGTTGAGGCGATAGTCGATGGTCTTGTCGTCGTCGGAGGGGTTGACAAAGGCGGTGAAGCTCCCGCGGCGGTAGACGAAGGGATATGCCTTCGTCTGTTCGTAGACGACCTCAAAGGAGCTGTCGTTCATCAGCTCGGGATTTGCTTTTCTCAGCGCGATCAGGGCTTTGAGGTTCTCATAGATACTGCCCTCTTTGCCCTGCTGATCCTCGACAGTCGGCGCGCCGAGGCTGTTGTCGACGGGAAGGTAGAGCATGTCCTCATCCGCGTCGGAGAAGCCCTTGTTCTTCTCATTGCTCCACTGCATGGGCGTGCGCGAGCCTGTGCGCGAGAAGCCGCCTTCCTTAGAGACAAGGTCGGTGCGGTAGCGCATGCCGATCTCGTCGCCGTAGTAGACGAACGGCACGCCGGGCATGGTCATGATGAAGGCGTGGCTCAGCTTGATGATCTCGTCGCTCATGTAGAAGGTCGCGCGGGGCATGTCGTGGTTGTTGGTGATGAAGCTGATGTAGCCCTTGTCCTTTGAGCACTCATACTGCGGGATATATTCGACGAGGAACTCCTCGATGTCGCCGTGAGCGTGGTCGGCAAAGAAGCTCAGGTTATCGCCGTCGGCGGTCTTTTTGCGGAAGAGGGCGTTGTAGCCGTTGCCCTGATGGTCGAGATAGAAGTCGGCGTGAAAGCCCGAATTCACGATGGAGCGCTGGGGGTTGCTCCACTCACTCACCAGCACCGCGTCGGGGTAGCTGCTGTCCATCATCTCGCGCACATTGCGCCAGATCTTTGCCGTGGCGATCTTCTCGTCGTCGTTTTTCACCAGAGAATCCGCCATGTCTACGCGGAAGCCGTCGATCCCCTTGTCCAGCCAGAAGCGCATGATGTCCTTTAAGGCCTCCACCGTCTGCCGCGCCTCGGGCGAATCCGACGACAACTGCCACTCGGGGCAGGTGATCTCATAGAAGCCGTAATTTAAGGCGGGCTGGGATGAGAAGTAGTTGACCAGATAGTTGCCGTCGCGCTCGCAGATACCGCACATCAGGCGGTATTCGGGCGGAGCGTCCCACACGCACTTGGTGAAGATATAGCGGTCGTCGTAGGCGCTGGGGTAGCCCGTCTTTGCCTGCTGAAACCACTCGTGCGTGTCGCTGGTGTGACCGGGCACGAGGTCAAGTAAGATTTTGATGTCGCGCTTGTGCGCTTCATTGAGCAGGTGCTCAAAGTCCTCCATCGTGCCGTAGCGCGGCGCGATCTTCTTGTAGTCGCGCACGTCGTAGCCCGCGTCCATGAAGGGCGAGTCATAGATGGGGTTCAGCCACAGGGCGTTGCAGCCTAAGGTTTTGATATAATCGAGCTTGCAGGTGATACCCTGCAGATCTCCGATACCGTCCGCGTTGGTATCGCAGAAGCTCTGGGGATAGATTTCATAAAACACCGCGTTTTTCAGCCAAGCTGTACTCATGCCGATCACTCCTAAAATATGTATTACCAAAATTTTACAATATGCGACAGAACCTGTCAATGTATTTTCAAAATAAAATGCACGCTTTATGATTGCCCTCATAGGATACAAAAGCCAACTTCTTCCATCCGGCGTTTCCCTCTTGAAGCGTTTTGGGAGAGCATGTATCATAAGAGTAGATATGGGGTGTGCGTATGACGATAGAAATGCTTGACAGGGGAACGATACTGGTGTCCCTGCAAAATGAGGATATGCGGCAGTATGCGCTGAGCTGGGAGGATAACGCGGTTCAAAACGTCGAGAAGGGCTTGAAAAATCTTTTGTACCACGTCGGCGAGGTCTGCGGTCTCGACCACCGCGGCAAGAGCTATCTGATCGAAGCCCTGCCCTCGCCCGCAGGGTGTCTCTTGATTATCTCCGTCCACGCGGCGCGGCGCAGGGTCTACCGCGTCAAGCGTACCGAAAGACTCGCCGCGTGCGTGTTCCGCTGTGCCGACGATATGCTTGACTGTATACGGGGGCTTAGTTGCGGCTATCGGCTCTACCGCTATGAGGGGAACTATGTGCTCCTGCCCGATCCCGCCGCTTCTGACAGCGTTGTTTTGAAGCTCTCGGAGTTCGGCGATCTGCATATGCTCAGCAGTACCGCCGCCGCACGGATAGCGGAATTCGGAAAACTACTTCTGGAGAAAAACATCCAGCGCCGCCATATAAGCGGCAGGGCAGTGGCTGTCCGCGACACTGCACTTCGGCACTCCGCCCGCTGAGCCGATCAGCTCGTAGAGATCCGCTCCGCTGGAGAGAAAGCTGATGAGGTCGGTGTACTCCGACACCATCGCGCTGAGAAAGACGTCCGCGGCGGCTTCGTCCATGTTCTCGCTGAGCATGTCCGCGACCGCGCGCATGAACTCGTACAGGCTCAGCCGTTTGTCGCCGACCTGCCTGCGTCGTTCGTAGTAGGCGTGGACGTTGGGCGCAAGGTTCATTGCCGCATGCAGGAAATTGTCCACAGCCGCCTGCCGAGTGAAGCCGATGTATTCCTTGCCCGTCAGCTCCTTGAAGCGGGCGGTCATGTCGCCCGCGTCTGACATGGAAAGCGACTTGCCGTAGCGGGTGTAGCCCCAGCCTGTGAGCGGGACGCGGGTGAAGAAATCCTCGTCTCTGACAAGGTTGAAGATCGTGCTGTAGCGGTTGGTGCGGCGGCTGATGGTGGTCGCGGGAGAGGCGAAGGTGTAGGCGCAGACCTGTTCTAGCCCGTAGCGGTCGCACAGGCGTTTTGCGAGGATATTCGCCACAGCCCCGCCGCGGCTGTAGCCCGTGATGAAAAAGACGGGGTCTCTGCCGATGGCGTGGGTGAAAACATAGTCTCCGAGTTTCAGCTCCGCAAAGTCAGCCGCCCTCGCAAAGCCGCTGTGCTCTGCAGAGTAGCCGATGTCGAAGTTTGAGTACCACTCGTCGCCTGTCGTTCCGCGCAGGACGACGGCGATCTGCAGCAGATTGTCTTTGACGCGACTGCCGATACACATGCCGATCTTGCCGCGGTCGGTATGCGTGAACGCGATCGTCATGATGTCCGTATAGCCGAGGTTTTCGAGGTTCTGCCGCAGGAGCTTTTCATCCTCCGCGCTCATGCTCAGCACCGCGGCTGTCCGCGCCGTCGTGCCGCTGAAAGCCGTATAGATCGCGGGCAAAAAATCCTCTCCCGCGTCGATCTGACACAGCTCTGACCTATGCGGGAACCCTGTGATCGGATACCTCAGCAGTATTTTCTTCTCCGTATTCAGTACCATCCTGACCCCTCCTGATTCACGGTTGACTTAACCGAGAATAATTGCTATAATAACTACATTATGTATTCCGCAATTAGGAGAAGTATTATGAAACGAACTGTATCTTTACTGCTGGTCATCATCCTCGCTGTATCCGTCCTGTCTCTCTCTGCCTGTCAGAAAAAGCCGGAAGCCGATACCGCGACCGAAGCCGTATCCTCCGTGTCCGACGACCTGACGCCGTTCAGCGTGAATGAGGACGGTTCCCCGACCAGCTACTATAAGAACGAGTATGACGACGAAAACCGCGTCATCCGCAACTATACCTACGATGCGACCGGCAAGCCAGTCAGTTCGATCGGCTATGAGTATGACGAGAACGGCAACTCGATCAAGGATATCATGTACAACGCGAACGGTGAGGTCACCGGTCAGACGCTGTACGAAAAGACTGCCGAGGGGCTTGTCACCAAGCGCACCGATCTGAATTCCAAGGGCGAGACGACCTCTGTCATCACCACCGAGTACACCGACTTCGGTGCGGAGTCCGCGGTGTACAAATACGACGGCAGCGATAATCTGCTCAGCTGGCGTTCCTATGAGTATGATGACGAGGATCAGCTGATCAAGATGACCGTTTATGACGCGAACGGCGAGGTGGAATCCTATATCACCTACACCGACAACGACGACGGCACCTTCACCGAGCAGAAGTACGACGGCGACGGCAACTTGATCTCGACAAAATAATCAATATTGGTATAAAAATAAGCAGGAGCGCTGTGCTCCTGCTTTTATTATGTCTGTTATAAATGATTTTATTCACAAAGAGATTTGAGCGTGTCGATCGCTTCCTTTGCGTCGGGCTCGCCGAATACCGCCGTGCCCGCGACGCAGATATCTACGCCCGCTTTCGCGGCTGTGGCGATGGTGCTCTTCGCGATACCGCCGTCGACTTCGATCAGGGTGTCGAGTCCTCTTTCTTCGATCTCTTTTCTCAGGAACGTGACCTTTTCCATCATGTCGGGCATGAAGCTCTGACCGCCGAAGCCGGGCTCCACGGTCATGACCAGCACCATGTACAGCCTGTCAAGATACGGCAGGACGACGTCGGGAGAGGTGCCTGGTTTAATGGCTAAAGCGGGCTTGACGCCGCGCTCTTCGATCAGGCTCAGGGTCTCGCCGATGTCGCTGTCAGACTCGGTATGGAACGAGATGATATCGGCGCCCGCGTCGGCGAAGTCGCCGATGTAGCGGTGCGGCTCTGAGATCATCAGGTGAACGTCAAAGGGCTTTTCGGTGGCGTTTCTCAGCTTTTTGATGACAGGCGCGCCGAAGGTCAGGTTCGGGACGAAGTGCCCGTCCATCACGTCGAGGTGCATAAGATCGGCTCCCGCCTTGTCGGCGCGGATGATCTCGTCACGGAAAATGGAAAAGTCACAGGATAAGAGGGATGGTGCTATCAGCATAATAATTTTTCTCCTAATGATTCTTGATTGTTGACCGATTTTACGGTCTCTTGATCAGCTCCGCGATGATCGTCGCTCCTACCCAGAAGCCGATGTAGATCATCAGCTCCACGATAGAGAGCCGCGCGACCGAGGCGTACAGCGCGAGCGTCGCACTCAGCAGGATCCCCAGCAGGGTGCCGAAGATCTCGATGACGATGCCGAGGCTGATGTTGGATTTGAGCCCGATACACCCGCCGATGGCACGCGCCAGCGAACCGATCCGTCCGCGGGTCGCTAAATAGGCGCGGGAGGTCTCTTCCACCTTGGTGATCGCTTCGTCGATAACGTTGGAGTAGCCCGGGGCGGTGACCTTGACCGAGCGGAAGAATACGCCGTAGCGGTCGGCGATCAGCTCCGCGGTGATGTTTGCGTCGGTGGTGCTGACCACGAGAGCCAGTCCGCTTCTCTCGGCACGCCCAATCTGATCCTTGGCGATCTTGTTCGCGGTATATTTCAGCGCGAGGATGGCGACCGCCTGACCCGAGATCGCGATATAGGTGATGTCCGCACCCTTTTCGTTCTTGCGGCGGGGGGATACGTCCATCGGGATGGTGATGTGGTAGCGGTTCATCAGCTTCATGTTGCCGATCAGCACGCGTTCGCCGCCGATCCAGCCAACCAGCCCGCTTTTGTCCTCGTACATGACGCTCTCGACCGAGGGCAGCACGCCGTTGTTCTCCATCACCAGCTCGTCAAAGGCGGGGGCGATGGGGGAGTTGCCCTCCCTGAGTACCGCCGTCGCCATCAAAAGGCTTTCGTTGACGCGGTACTGCTGTAAGGGCAGGAGCTCTTCAATCGTGACGCAGCCCGCGGGGAAGAGGTCAGCCGCGCTCATCATGACCGCGGAGGTGTCGCAGAACTGACGCACCGAGGGATAACCCGCGACCATCGCATCCTCCTTGAGCATGCGGCGGCTGAAGATCAGCAGCGGCAGGTTGCCTGCCAGCATGCCGGTGAAGGGGATACCGATACACAGCATGACTGCCAGCGCCGATACCGCGCCCTGCACGCTCTTGAAGATGAAGGCGTACAGGATGGTGACGACCAGCGAGCTGATGATGGCGATGGGCGCCATCTTGCCGGTCAGCTCCTCGCTGGGATCGGGTGCGTAGGAGATTTTCAGAAAGTCGGAGAGGAAGCTCGTCACGTGCTGGTAAGCGACCACTCCGCGCGAGGTGGTGGTGCCGCTGACTAAGCGGCGGGCGGTTTCCTCGTCATTATAGATCTTTGCCGCGTAGGCGGGAGAACGCTCGCTGATAAAACTCAGGTTGCTCTGCACGCGTACTGCCATCAGCAGGCGTCCCGTGGTGCTGAGGATCAGCGCGAACGCGACGATGAAGCTGTACAGATGGTGATCGCCGCCGACAAAGGACGTGCCGGTGAATACCGAGACAAGGCTCTGTAAGGCGCAGGCGATGTACGCCAGCGCGATCACGGTGTTGCTGTTGAACTTGAAGTGCATGAGGGGCTTCAACCCGTCGATCACGTTGTGGCGGGCGACAAGTCCCAGCGCGGCGGTGAGGATCAGGTTCAGCGCGCAGTAGGTGAACGCGGTTGCGGGGCCGTTCGCTTCTACCGTTGCCGCTCCCGCGACGCCTTCCCAGATCACAAGCCCCAGCATGGCGACCGCGATCAGCGCGTACAGCGAGAGGCTGATCGCCTGACGTTTAATGTTGCCGCGGGTCTTTTCGGATATGTACATCTCGTCCTCGCGGCTGTTATAGTCCATCGCGCGCTCCTGCTCGTCCTCGGAGGGCGAGGTGACGCTCGAGGTGATGACCGCTCCCAAGACGCGGAAGAATTTCCCGACGCGGGAGCGTTTCTTTCTCTTCGGCTGTTTGACGACGGGCTCTTCCTTCTGCGGTTCCTCGTCAAAGTTGTCCCGCATGATCTCCTTGCTCTTCTGCTTCTGGGCGGACTCATTCCTGTGCCGCTGGGCGACCTGACTGAGCGTGTAGAGCAGGCTTTGATGGGGCTTGATCAGGGGCTTCGTCGTATGGTAGTTTTTGGAGATGGTGGGGTCGGTGGATTTGAGGTACTCGTCGTACTCGTTCTCGACCACGTCGGTAAAGCGTCCCGCCTTGAGGTAGAGCTTGTCCACGCTGCCCTCGTGCTGATACACGGGCACCTTCGCGACTACGGTATCACCTGAGGGAACGTAAGGTTCCTCGGGCTCCGTCTGCACGGCGCGCGCGTTATGACGCGCCATGTCGTTGGCTCGCTTTTCATATTCGTTAAGGCTCTCCATCGGGTCAAGGCTGACGTCGATGTCGTCGATGTCCTGTACATAGATGTTGCGCAGCTTCTTGACGTCGACGATGTCCTCGATGATCTCGTCGGCGACGACGGCGTTGGGGTCGAGCTCCGCTTCGAGCTTGACCTCGGGCGTTTCGTCGTCGGTTGCGGCGCTGAACTCCAGCTTGCCGCGGATGAGGTCGTCCTTGGCGGCTTCCTTGCGCTTGGCGGCGGCTTCCGCTTCGAGCGGCTGCATGCGCTTGAACTTGACCTGTTTATCTCTTGTGGAGTAGATTTCCTCCATCTTGTTGTCGAGAGATCGTGATGAGTCGTATGCCGCGTCGCTGATATCGGTGAATTCTTCGGGCTCTGTCTCGGGTACAGCTTCAAGAGCGAGCGATTGTGCCGCCTCTGCGGGCTTTTCCTGCTCCTTATGCTTGTCCCTGCGGAATATGCTCATGTTTTTCATCTCCTTTCTTAAGGCTCCCTTTGGCTATCGCTTCTCCGCGACCTTATACATCAGTATTCCCGCGGCGACCGAGGCGTTGAGAGAATTGATCCTGCCTTTGAGCGGCAGCGATACGATGACGTCGCATTTCTCGCGTACGAGGCGTGAGATACCCTTGCCCTCGTTGCCGATGACCAGAGCTGCCCCGCCGCTGAAATCGGTTTTGCAGTACTCCTCTCCGTCCATATCCGCGCCGTAGACCCAGATGTTGCGTGCTTTCAGGTCGTCGATGGTATCGGCAATGTTCGTGACACGCGCGACGGGAACGTACTCAAGCGCGCCTGCCGAGGCTTTGTAGGCGGTGTAGGTCAGCCCTGCCGAGCGGCGTTTCTTGATGATGACGCCGTGGGCGCCCGCGCACTCTGCCGAGCGGATGATCGCGCCGAGGTTGTGCGGATCCTCGATCTCGTCGAGGATGATGATGAACGGAGCTTCCTGCCGCTCCTCGGCAAGGGCGAGGATGTCCTCCACCGAGGCGTATTCCTTCACCGCGCACAGCGCTGCGACGCCCTGATGCGCCGCGCCTCCTGTCATGTAATCGAGCTTTTTGCGCTCGACCTCCTGCACCGGCACGCCTGCCTTCTTCGCTTTGGCGGCGATCTCCACCGCCGCGCCCGAGGTATTGCCCTTGGCGATCATCACTTTGATGACCGAACGTCCTGAGGAAAGCGCTTCGGTGATCGGGTTGCGCCCGATCAGGAGCTCGTCATCTCTGTATCTGTCGTTTTTGTTGTCTGTCATAGCCTTGCCTTTTCTCTGCCACACACATAATAATCCATTATATACTCTTACAGTATACCATATGTAGTATGCCGCTATGCTTCTTAGACAGAAATAAAGCGAAATTTGACGAGGTTTTTTAGCCCTCTTTTCCGACGATTTTTTCAATGACCCCATACCCGCCGCTGACGGGGTCGCGGAACAGCCCGACCTTCGGCGGAAAGATGGTGAACGAGAAGAACATCAGATAGTACAGCAGGATCAGCATGACGGCAGGGGAGAAGTACTCCCCGAGGCGGTTGTCGGCGGTTTCGAGAAAGTACGTCAGCGCCTGCACCGCTATCACCGAGACGGCTGAGGAAAAGATGTCCACACAGGGAATGTTCTCACCCGTGACGGCGGTGTAGGCGTAAAAGACGCCGATGATCAGCCCCATCAGCACGTACAGCCCGATGCATTTCGCAACAAGGTATTGCCGGAAGCGCACCCTCAGCCAGCTCAGCTGTAAGACCGACCAGCCGACATACGCCGCCGAAAAGATCTTCGCGTGTTCCCATACGCTCTCGTTTACCGCGCCGAACAGGATGCTCAGCGCCCCGCCGAACAGCGGATAGACGAAGTGCAGACCGACCGCGGCGGCATAGATGACGACGCACCCGACTGCCTCCGATACGGCGACAGCTTTTTTGTTCATGGATGATCCCCTTTCATTCTATAGGGATTATATGAACAGCTCCTTGTACGCTATGCCCGAAGCGGGAGGAAGAAAGGCGTTATATTTTCAAAAAATAATTATTTTTAGGAAATTATACTCTTTGTATTATTCGTATTTTTCAATAAAAATGTTGATAACTCTGTGGATAAGTGGAATAACTCACGCTTCATATGACCCATAATCACCGAATTTTTTGCAGGATTTTGAAGTTGTTCCACTTTTCCATAATTTTTTTAACAGAATTATCCTATCTTCTTTTGATGAAAAAAAGAAAAATTTTTATACATTTCGTAATATCCCCCGTGTCAATCGCCAAACAGAAAAAATAAAGAAAAATCGCAGAAAAAATCACCCCGTACCGCAGTACAGGGTGAAGGATTATTTTGTTCAGGCGGGCTGGAACAGAAAAAATTGAAAGATGAAGGTCACCAGACTGCCGTCGAGGACGCCGAGCATGACGCCGCCCATGACGTCGGTGAAGTAGTGCACGCGCAGATACATGCGCGAGAACGCGATAGTGGACGCCAGCGTCAGCGCGGGAAGCCACATCCAGAACGGACAGGTCCAGAACAGCACCGTGAACGCGCAGAAGGATGACGCACTGTGACCCGAGGGGAAGGAGTGATCCTTCGGTTTGCGGATCTTCATATCCTCGTCCGTGATCTGCGTCGAGGGACGATCTCTGCCGACGCTCTTTTTGATGATGATCTCGCCGAGAAGATAGTTGACGCCCAGTGTCGTGGTCAGGATGATGCCGACGCGGAAGTGCTTTGTGATCAGCAGGGGCGCGACGTACAGCACCCACCAGATCAGCGCGCCTGTTCCCGCGTAGGTGAACAGCACCATTACCTTATCCAGCACGGGGCGATGGATGCCGGACATCCGCTCGACGACGCGGGTGTCGATCCGGCGCAGTTTTTCAAACATATTTCGCTCCGAAAAAAGGATTATTACACATTTATTATATATGATACCCGTGAAACGTGTCAATAATCCGCGGAAAAGAAGATGATGATTATTTGTAAAAAAACGGGACCGAAAACCATACAATATCAACAAAAGCTCCCTTGCGGGAGCCTTAATCTTATGATTTGCGGTTGTGGATATCGTTGAGGATCGCTTCGATGTCGTCATCGGTAGTGGAGATGTCGAGACTCATATCCTCTTCGGGGTCCTGCGCCTTGAATTCTTCAGTGGGCTGTGCTTCCTCTTCCACGTTCACCCTGCGGGCACGCTGAGAGGTTTTTTCGGTAAATTTCTTCACCGTATCCCTGCCCTTGCCGAAGCTTAGCACGTCGCCCAGCAGCAATCCGAGGTAGCCGCACAGGGCATAGGCGACAAGATAGATGAGCACCGTGTACCACGACGAGCGCCACATGCCGTATAAAAGTGCGGTCAGCGCGTAGAATACAGGAGCAACAGCACAGAGCCACAGGTTGTTTTTGTGCTTTGTATTCTTATAAAAAACGCCGCAGCCGAGGGCGGTCAGCGGAAAGACGCCGAGCTGGATGATGTAGGTCGCGGCGCTCTCGCCCCCGCTCATGAACAGCGGCAGCAGGAGATAGATGATACCTGTGATGATGATATATGGCAAAAGCTCTTTGAGCGTTTTTTCAAGTTTATCGTTCATGCTTTACTCCGTATAAGCAGAATTTTTCAGCAGATATAATTATAGAGTATCATTCCCATAAAATCAAGATAAATATTATATAAATTTCGGCGATATTTTGATTGACTTCTTTGGCGCGGGAGAGTACAATAATAGTACTGTCGGTGTGTGTGCCGACAGAATCTATGAAAAGAAAGAGGCGAGAATATGGACGCTGGAAGTACGAGCGGCGCTGCCGGAGGGCGACGGTGTAATGATACGTGCCAAGGTGACGCTGCAGGCGTTCATCTTGCCTGTTCATTATTATAAAACCTTCCTCAGTGCCTCCCCGCTCCCACACCCATAGGTTGCGCGGCTTTGGCGATGCATTTGCGTGCCGAGGCTGTTTAGGAGGTTATTTTTATGGAAAGGAATACGGTGAGCTTGTTCGAGACGATCCAGACCCTTCTCGAGAACAAGCGCTATTCCACTCTGCGCGACATTCTCAATACCATGAACCCCGTCGATATCGCGGCGGTTTTTGAGGATCTGCAGAGTGAGAAAACAGCTTTGCTGTTCCGGCTTTTGCCGAAGGAGACGGCTGCCGACGCCTTCGTCGAGATGGACGAGGATACGCAGGAGCTTTTGATCCACGGCTTTTCGGATACAGAGCTGAAAGAGATCATCGACGAGCTGTATGTCGATGACGCAGTCGACCTGATCGAAGAAATGCCCGCGAACGTGGTCAAAAGAATTCTCCGTCAGGCTGATCCCGAAACAAGAAAAGAAATCAACGAAATACTGAAGTACCCTGAGGACAGCGCCGGCTCCATCATGACGACCGAGTGCGTCATCCTCAGACCCAAGATGACGGCGGAGGAAGCGATCAAGCGCATCCGCCGCACCGGTATCGACAAGGAGACGATCTATACCTGCTACGTGTCGGACGGCTCCTCCACCCTAATCGGTATCGTCACCATCAAGACCCTGCTGCTCTCTGAGGATGACGAGGTCATCGAGAACATCATGGAGACCAACGTCATCTCGGTCAACACCCTCGACGACCAGGAAGTCGTCGCCCAGATGTTCAACAAGTATAATTTCCTCGCCCTGCCGGTCGTCGATAAAGAGAACCGTCTGGTCGGTATCGTCACCGTCGACGACGCGATCGACGTCATGGAAGAAGAGGCTACCGAGGATATCCAGAAGATGGCGGCTATCACCCCGAACACCGAGAAGCCCTACGACCGTATCGGCGTGTTCGAGACCTTCATCGCGCGTATCCCGTGGCTGCTGATCCTGATGATCTCCGCGACCTTCACGGGCATGATCATCACTGGCTTTGAGGACGCTTTGGCAGGCTCTCTGGTGCTCTCGGCGTTCATCCCCATGCTGATGGATACCGGCGGTAATTCCGGCTCCCAGGCGAGCGTTACCGTCATCCGTGCGTTGTCACTGGGCGAGATCGAGTTCAAGGACATCTTCAAGGTCATTTTCAAAGAGGCACGGGTATCGCTGTTGTGCGGCGTGACGCTTGCCGCCGCGAACTTTGCGAAGATCATGCTCTTTGACCGCCTCGTGCTCCACAACGAGGGGATCACCCTGATGGTCGCGCTGGTGGTGTGCCTGACGATGATCGTCACCATCTTCATCGCCAAGCTCGTCGGCTGTACCCTGCCGATGATCGCCAAGCAGATCGGCTTTGACCCCGCGGTCATGGCGTCGCCGTTCATCACGACGATCGTCGACGCGATCTCCCTGTTCGTTTATTTCCAGATCGCGACAGCGCTGCTGCATTTGTAGTACAGCGCAGAAAACCAAATAACAATTCAGCCCCGAAGCAACTGACGGTTGCTTCGGGGCGTTTTGTTGCGGGTATTTACTCACAAAAATCAGAATTTGTATTACTCAATTGCAAAACTTTCCGTTTTCAAATCGCAATAGAATCTTCCGCTGACGGCATTAAACTTCAAAACACAGTAGTCGGGATCAGTAACACCGCCCTTATAAAACAAAGTGTCTCCTTTGCGCCAAATCATATCTTTTGTTTTTTGGTCGGTCAACACTTCCATTTTGCCTTTCAACATAACACCCGCGTACTTAATCAAGCCTTTATGGTAGAAGTAAATACAGGCATTGGGATTATTCATATACTGTTTTACTCTCATTGAAGAAGTGTTTGTTGAAAAATAAAACTGATGTAACCCATCAATTTTTCTGGGTTTAAGCATTGCTTTTACATTCGGAAAACCGTCTTCATCGACAGAACAGATAAAAGCAACTTTTTGTTTACTGATAAATTCTGCAATCTTTTTATAATCCATAATCCACCCTAAATTCTGATTTATCTATCTAAAATTAACGGCAATCTCAAATTGTGTTTGCCGTTTTATTTCGCGTTTCTGTTGATGAATCTCGCTCTGCGTTTTGAGTACATGATCTTCTGACCCGAGTAGAGACTGTAGTAGCCCGAGAGCATGTAGCTGACGCATAGTGCCACGGCAAAGAAGATGATCCCCTTGCTGTCGAAGAGCTCGATCGAGAGAATGATCGAAGCGATGGGGCAGTTGACCACCGCGCAGAACAGCGCCACCAGTCCGATCGCCGCGCCGAAGGACGCAGGAAGTCCCAACAGCGGGGCGATCGTCGCGCCCAGCGTCGCACCGATGAAGAAGGTCGGGATGATCTCGCCGCCCTTGAAGCCGAAGCCGATGGTGATGACGGTGAACAGCATTTTGAGGATGAAGTCGTAGGGCAGAGCGCTGCCGTTTTCGACAGCCGCTGCGATGACTTCGCCGCCGATACCGTTGTAGCGTGTGCCGATCAGCAGGGTCAGAAGCGTGATCGCCGTGCCGCCGACAGCGGTGCGCAGGTACTCGTTGCGGAAGAATTTTGCCACACACGCGTGCGTTTTTTCGAGCGAGACGCAGAAAACAATGCTCATGACAGCCGCCGCGATACCGATGACCGCGACCGCGAGGATGTTGAGCACGCTGAGCTTCGGGATCTCCCACAGGATGTATGCCGCGGGGTCCAGTCCGCAGAGCTGAGTGATACCGTACGCCGTCAGCGCCGCGACGATACACGGCAGGAAGGCGCTGTAGTAGATGATACCGACCGAGATGACCTCCATCGCGAACACTGTCGCCGTCAGCGGGGTGCCGAACAGTGCGGAGAACAGTCCGCTCATGCCGCACATCACGGCGATGGGCATGTCCTTTTCGTTCAGGCGCGCGACTCTGCCGATGAAACTGCCGATACAGCCGCCCAGCTGTAACGCCGCGCCCTCTCTGCCCGCTGAGCCGCCGAAGAGGTGGGTGACGACGGTGGAGACGAAGATCACGGGCGCGAGCAGAATCGGCACCTTTTCATCGGTGCGCACCGAGTTGATGATCAGGTTGGTGTCGGCATGACCGCTGAGCTGCGTCACACGGTACAAAAAGGCGATGATCACGCCGCCCAGCGGCAGCAGATAACACAGCCACGGATTCATGTGACGGATATCGGTCACGTAGCTGATGGCATAGCGGAAGCCCGCGCCGATCGCGCCGCCCAGCGCTCCCGTCACCAGAGCGATCAGCGTCCATTTGAAAAATGAGATGATATATTGTTTTACCCTTGAAGCGTCATGGCGAAGGGTGGATTTGAATTTGTCCATAAGAGTCACCTTTGGTGATAGTGAGGAGTTAGCAGTTAGGAGTTAGGAGTTTCGGACAACACTCAGGTTCATATAAACTCCTCACTCCTCACTTCTAACTACTAACTGTTTTGTCAATCTGCCTAAAAGTATACCCTTTCTTTCGTGAAACTTCAATAGTCCATAGGAATTATTTTCTTGAAAAGCACGGTTTCATATGGTAATATAAAAGTTAAGTGATATAAACATCCGTCAATTCAAGGACTCCACGCACTCTCAACGACGAGGTGATATCTTGCGTAATTTTCTGAAAAAGGCTGCCGAATTCATGCAGGGCAGATACGGACACGATAAACTGAATACGCTGATCTGGATTTTGGCGGCAGTGCTGTACCTGATCAATCTCTTTGTTCGCAGTCCGTTTCTGATGGTCATTATCCTGCTGCTCGGCGCGCTGGCGATCTTCCGCTCGCTGTCGACCAACATCACCAAGCGTCTGTACGAGAATAACCGCTTCGTCAGCATCTATACCGCCGTGGCGGATTTCTTCAAGCGTCAGTATATGAAGGTGCGGGATTTCAAGACCCATCGCTATTTGCGCTGTCCCCACTGCAAGGCGCAGTTAAGGCTTAAGAAGCGCACGGGAGTGCAGCATATCCACTGCCCGAGGTGCGGTCAGGACTTTACGAAGAACATTTTGTTTTAATTAGGAATGAGGAATGAGGAATTATGGGAAAGCCTTCGGCTTTTGTATTCCTATATCATGAAAATGAAGCGTTTCAATCTTGTATATAGAACAGGTGCGGGCATCGCCCGCCCTCAATTCCTAATTTCTAATTCCTAATTCATCGAAGGGAGGTTCACCATGGTATTTTCATCGTTATTATTCTTATTCATGTATCTGCCTGTCGTGCTGATACTGTACTACATCTGCCCGCGCAAGTGGCGCAATCTGCTGCTCTTCATCGTGAACCTCGTTTTCTACGGCTGGGGCGAGCCGGTCTTCGTCACCTTGATGATCTTCTCGACCATCGTGGATTACACCTGCGGCTGGTTCATCAATAAATACCGCGAGACCGACAAGCGCAAGGCAAAGCGCTTTGTTGTCGCGTCGGTCATCATCAATCTGAGCCTTTTGGGCTTCTTCAAGTACGCGGGCTTCCTGACCGAAACGCTGAATTATCTGCCGTTTTTGAACATCCCCGCCCTGAAGATCCCCCTGCCGATCGGCATCAGCTTCTACACCTTCCAGACGATGTCCTACTCGATCGACGTCTACCGCGGCGATGCTCCCGTGCAGAAGAACATCATCACCTTCGGCACCTATGTATCGCTGTTCCCTCAGCTGATCGCGGGACCGATCGTCCGCTATAAGGACGTCGCCTATCAGCTCAATCACCGCCGAGAGACCCTCGACGACTTTACCAAGGGCGTATGTATCTTCTGCGTAGGTCTTGCGAAAAAGGTGCTGATTGCCAACCAGATGGGTGCGCTGTGGGACAAGCTCCTGCAAAATGATATGCCCAACGGCTGGCTGGGCTCATGGGTCGGGATCATCGCCTACACCTTCCAGATCTATTTCGACTTCTCGGGCTACTCCGATATGGCGTGCGGACTGGGCAACATGTTCGGCTTTGAGTTCCTCAAAAATTTCAACTATCCCTATATCTCCAAAAGTATCACCGAGTTCTGGCGCAGATGGCATATCTCGCTGGGCACGTGGTTTAGGGAGTATATGTATATCCCGTTGGGCGGCAACCGCAAGGGCATGGCAAGACAAATGCTGAACCTGCTGATCGTCTGGTTTTTGACAGGCTTCTGGCACGGCGCGGACTTCAACTTCATCTTCTGGGGTCTGTACTTCGGCGTTCTGCTGGTGCTCGAAAAATTCGTGCTCAAGAAGTGGCTCGATAAGGCGCCTGCCTTTGTTCAGCATATCTACGCGCTGTTTTTCATCATCTTCGGCTGGGTGCTGTTCTACTTCAGCGACCTCGGTCAGATGGGCGCTTTCATCACATCGATGTTCGGCTTCGGCGGTACGGTGATCTCCGCGGACGCGGGTGCGCTGGCGCTGTCCTATCTGCCGATGCTGCTGGTGGCGGCATTCGCTTCTACGCCCGTGATGACCAAGCTTTACCGCAAGATAGAGAATACCAAGGCGGCTCCTGCCCTCAAAACCGCGTTCTGTATCGTGGTGCTGGGCATTTCCACCGCCCTGCTTGTTTCGCAGAGCTATAATCCGTTCTTGTACTTCAGATTTTAAATAATGAGGATTTAGAAATGAGGAATGAGGAGTTGATGGTGGGCGTTGCCCACACCCATTTGTAAAAGTTACATATGCTACATTACATTAATTCCTAATTCCTAATTCCTAACTTCTAATTCCTAATTGTCAGAAGGGAGGATTTTTCTTGAAAAAGGTATACAAATGTTTACCCGCGATCGTGTTCGTGCTGTTCATCGTCGTGATGATGGCGCTGTTCATCATCCTGCCCAAAAAAGAATACTCCTCCTCTGAGAAGCGCTATCTCCAGCAGGCTCCCGCGTTCAGCTTCCAAAGCCTGATGTCGGGCGACTTCGGCGACGATTTCGAGAAGTTCCTTTCCGATCAGACCGCGGGGCGCAACTTCTGGGTCGGCCTATCCGCCTATTATAACTACTGTATCGGCAACAACGGCTCGACGGGAATCTACAAGTGCACCGACGATTACCTCGTTAACGATCCCGAGGACATGTCGAACCTCATGCGCAACGTCGGCTATATCGAAGAGTTTGCCGAGAGCTGTCCCGTCGACACCACCGTCCTGATCGCTCCCTCCACGGGCTACATCTGCTCCGACATCCTGCCTGCCGTCCACGGCGAATACCGTGACGATGAAATGTTCTCCGAGATGAAGGAGACATTGTCCTCCGCGGCGTTCGTGGATATCCGCGACACCTTCAAGGATGAATACGCCGACGGCAATCAGATCTACTACAAGACCGACCACCACTGGACGGCTTATGGCGCGTATACCGCCTATAAGGCGCTGGGCGAAACGCTTGGCTATACGCCGCTTACACAGAGTGATTATGAGATCACCTCATATCCCGATTTTTACGGCACGACCTACTCGTCCTCGGGCTTCTGGATGAACCCGTCCGATACGCTTGAGATCTGGGATAATCCCGCGAATGACGCCGTCGTGACCACTGCCGTCACCGAGGGCGACGAGACCTCCGAGCAGCAGGATATGTTCTATTATACCCACCTTGAAGAGGACGACAAGTATCCCGTCTACCTCGACGGCAACCATCCCTACACCGTGATCACAAATCAGGACGCCGACTCTGACAAAAAACTGCTGGTCATCAAGGACAGCTTTGCCCACTCGCTAGTGCCGTTCCTCGCCGACCACTACAGCGAGATCATCATGGTCGACTTCCGCTATTACGTCAGCCCTGTATCTCAGCTGATCGAGAGCGAGGGGATCGATCAGGTGCTGGTGCTGTATTCCATCGACAATTTAGCGACCGATACCAACGTCGGGCGTATCGGATAAATAGATCAATAAACGAAAGAGCTGTCGCACTGACAGCTCTTTTTTGATAGGGTGTTGTATCAGTAGTTTTCCGCGCGAAGCTCAAAGTAGCTTTGCGGGTGACTGCATACGGGGCAGGTATCGGGTGCATTGGTGCCGACAACGATATGACCGCAGTTGCGGCACTCCCACATCTTGATCTCGCTTCTCTCAAAGACCTGAGCGGTCTGCACGTTGTTGAGCAGCGCGCGGTAGCGCTCCTCATGCGTCTTTTCTATCGCGGCGACCAGACGGAATTTTTCCGCAAGCTCAGTAAAGCCTTCTTCCTCGGCTGTCTTGGCATATCCTTCATACATATCCGTCCATTCGTAGTTTTCGCCGTCTGCCGCTGCGCCGAGATTTTCTGCGGTGCTGCCGATCCCTCCCAGTTCTTTGAACCATATTTCGGCGTGTTCTTTTTCATTTTCGGCAGTTTTCAAAAAGAGCGCCGCGATCTGCTCGAAGCCTTCTTCCTTTGCCTTCGCGGCATAGAAGGTGTATTTGCTTCTGGCTGTTGACTCCGCGCTGAGAGCCGCGTTGAGGTTCTGTTCGGTTTTTGTACCCGCGTATTTGTTTTCCATCATCATTCTCCTTTTCCTTTATCATGGGCAAATGACGCGGGAATATACCAAATGCCAGTCAAAAGCCTCCTCAGCTTTTAACCGGCATTTGGTAAAACAACATGAAAAATGATAAGGAATTGTCTTTATTCAGCGTGGGCTTTCTTCCACTTTTTTATGACGGCTTCGATGTCCTTCATCTCCTGCGCGTCATCCGAGGAGTCGGCGTATGTCTGAAACAGCTTGAGCATACTGTTCTCGGGGTTTTCCGCCAGATACTCGCGGATGAGGAACGCCTCTTTGCTCAGCTTCGGTGAAAATTTACGCGCGTAACTGCGCGAGATCAGCTCAAACGATTCGATCTCTACGACGCCCTTCTTCATCAGGGATTTTATCAGAGAATGGACATAGCTGTCCTTCCATGTCTTGTCGTCAGACATCTCGACGATCTCTGAACAGGACAGGGGACGGTCTACGCTCCATAACAGATTCATGATTTGCTTTTCGCTTTTAGTCAGAACCATTTCCAGCTCCCTTATTAGAATACGGTTCGTGGATAGTCATAGATGAAAATGCACGGACTGTATATTTATGTAACGCTTACTAAGGTATATCATTATCGCTATTATAATACAGCTTTCGCATGAAGTCAACTGATTTCAGCTACTTTTTTGCTTTTATAGAAAATAAAAATGATTGACAAAATTCATGGAATATGCCAAATAAATGAATAACACGATCGACACAAGGCAGGGTGACAGGATTACTCCTGTCACCCAAAACGACAATGCCCCCGACTTTTTGTCAGGAGCATTGTCGTTACTGCATTGGGTTTCAGTCAAAGCTGCAAATCCTTGGGCTTTGCAGCGGAAAGTATCCAGACTATTTCAGCTTATGTATATTTTCCCGCGCTTTGCGGATGACGCGCAGGTCGTTGTCGTAGGTACAGCGGTTATGAGCTTCGTTCAGGTCGACCCAGATGTAGGAGTCGATCTCTTCCTCCTGGATATGTACCTTATCGCTCATGGTCTGCGCCATGAAAAACACCACGCGCTTGCGGATCTTGCCGAAGGGGCAGTAGTCCGCGACCTCGCGGAACGAGGGGATGATGGTGATATCCAGCCCCGTTTCCTCCTTGACCTCGCGGATGGCGGTCTCCTCCTCGGTCTCGCCCTGTTCGACGTGACCCTTGGGGAAGCTGTAGTTGCGTCCGTTATGGTTGCGGACGAGAAGGATCTTGCAGCGGTCGCCGCTCTTGTGGATGACGATGGCGCCGCAGCTCTTTTCGTATAAGCAGGAAAGGCTCTCGATCTCGGCGTTGTGCAGGCGGCTGAGCTTTTCGCGGATAGCGGGCTCGTAGTAGATCTCGCCCTCGGGAGCGATGATGAGCTTTTCGCCCGCATTTTTGAAGGCTGCGACGGCGATGACAACACCGAACATACAGTCACGCAGCGGCTTTTTAGAGATGATATACGCGCTTTTGTTTTTGATGCCTTCGCCGTTCGCGTAGCCGGAGTACAGACCGTCCGCCAGCATACCGTATACGTTGACTCTGACCTTCTTTGCTATCATTCCGTCTCACCTCCTTCTTAGAAAATTTCTCTGATCCCGTCGACCATGAAGGGATTGTTTGCCGACATGATGTTGTTCATGAACAGTATCTCAGTGATACCGTTCTTTGACAGATAGTCCTTCAAGCTGCCCGTGAAGTAGCGGGAGTCGATGACGTGGACCTCGTCGTAGTTGTTGGTCAGCCACGGTACAAAGGCGTTGCCGTAGCTCTCTTTGATGACAGCAAGCTTTTTGCCGCTGTTGAGATTGTCGTTGTACTCGACAAAGAGCGCTGAGTCGCCGCCGATAAAGGTGATGTAGGCGTTGACGCCTTCAAGGCCTTCGATAAAGATATCGGTGTCGTAGGGCTCGTCGCCCGACTCGACCGTGCAGGTGGCGCGGGTCTCGTAGGGGAGCGTCCAGTAGGACACGGTGTCGGGGGTAAGGTCGCTGCCCGTATCGAAGAACGAGCCTTCAAAGCCCTCGATCTTGTGCTCCGTGCACGCGCTGACATCCAAAGCCGTCTGACCGGTCTGCTCACAGAACGCCTGATACGCGTAGTACGCGCCCAGTCCCGTCCAGTGGTGGTCGGTGTTGAAGTAGATATACTCGCCGATGTGCTCGGAGAGCGTGTTGTAGCAGTTGATTGGTTTCACATCAGCCGTGTAGCTGCTGTAAACCGTCTTGATGTTTTGTGATTGTGACGAGGTGGTTACGCCGCTGTCGATGATACGCTGCGGCAGGGCGTATTCGGTGTGGGTCGGGATGACCATGTTGTAGACGGTGACGTCGGGGCAGGCGCTCTTGAATTCAGAGATCGCCGAGGAGTAGTCCTGAGCGGCGCTGTCGCTCGCGCCGGAAAGCTCCAGCGTCATGCCCTTGTAGATGTACACGCCCGAGTCTACGTCGGAGAAGTAACCCTCTGAGGTGCCGTCGTCGGGGATGTTCGGGGTATCGAACTGCAGCGGGTCGGTTGAGAGAGCGGTCGTTTCCGGCTCCTGCTGAACGACAGGAGCAGCTTCTTCTGTCGCGCTTTTCTCTGCGTCGACCATCTTTTTACACGCGGTAAGGGACAGCGCCGTGACTGCTGACAGCAGCAGACACAGGATCGCGATACCGTGCCGCGGAGCCTGATATGGCTTTTTCATTTTTTCCTCCAATTCGGTGAACCGCATGCTTCGGTTCGGAAAATGCCGGTCAAATACGATCACCGTTATCTGATCGGCGCGCTTTATATACCTTACTATTATACTACAAAAATCGCTCAGATACAACCGAAAAATCGCTAAAATATGATAAAATCAAAAGAATATTCCGTTATTTTGGGCTTTTTCGGTGTGAAATACGAAAAGAATCGTGATGATATTGGCGATAACTGAACGATCTTACAGTACAGATATACAGAAATTTGCCGATTTTCTTGCACAAACGGCCAACTTATGCTATCATATTATACGGTTTTATTTTACAATACTGGTTTTCAGTAAAAACCAGTATAAGAAAGTGTGATATCAATGGATTACAGATTTTCCGACCGTGTGCTGGCGCTCAAACCGAACGCCATCCGCGAGATTTTAAAGAGCGCTTCCGACCCCGAGGTCATCTCTCTCTCCGCGGGCAATCCCGCTCCCGACGCGTTTCCTGTCGCGGCGATCAGCGAGATCTCCGCAAGGCTGCTCCGTGACAACCCCATCGGCGTTTTGCAGTACGGCGTCAGCGAGGGCTACGCGCCCCTGCGCGACACCCTGAAAAGCTATCTCAAAGAAAAGCATCATATCGGCAGCGACAGCGACGAGCTGATCATCGTCTCAGGTGCACAGCAGGTGATGGATATTGCCGCGAAGAGCTTCCTCAACGAGGGCGACGTGCTGGTGTGCGAAGCGCCCAGCTTTGTCGGCGCTCTGAACACCTTCCGCAGCTACAACACCGAGCTTGTCGGCGTGCCCGTGGAGCCTGACGGCATGAACATGGAGGAGCTGGAAAAGGTGCTCGACGCAAATCCCCGCGCCAAGATGATCTACACCATCCCGAACTTCCAGAACCCTTCGGGCGTAACTATGTCGCTCGGCAAGAGAAAGCGCCTGTATGAACTGGCAAAAGCGCATGACTGTCTGATCATCGAGGACAATCCCTACGGAGACCTGAGATACTACGGCGAGGACGTGCCCGCGATCAAGAGCTTTGATGAGGACGGTATCGTCATCTACTCGGGTTCGTTCAGCAAGGTCGTGTCGCCCGGTATCCGCGTCGGCTTCATGATGGCAAATAAAGCGGCGATGGCGAAAATGATCATCTGCAAGCAGGGTCAGGACGTCCACACCACGATGTGGTCGCAGATGCTCTGCAACGAGTTCATGACGAAGTACGATTACGAGGGTCACCTCGATTACCTCAGAAAGCTCTATACCGTCAAGGCTGACCTGTGTATGCAGCTCCTCGACGAGTACGTCGTGCCGAACGGTATCAGCTACAATAAGATCGAAGGCGGTTTGTTCATCTGGTGCGACCTGCCCGAGAACGTCGATATGCTCGACTTCTGCAAGCGCCTCACCGAGCGCAAGGTCTGCGTCGTGCCCGGCAACGCCTTCCTCACCGACAGCGACTTGCCCTGCCACAGCTTCCGCATCAACTTCTCCACCCCGACCGACGAGGATCTGACCGAGGGTATCAAGGAGATCGGCAGACTGGCGAAGGAAATCATCAAATAAAGGACAGATACTATGGAAAACACAACCGAAAAGAAGCAAATCGTATTCTCCGCGATCCAGCCCAGCGGCGCTATCACTTTAGGCAACTACCTCGGCGCTGTCAGGAACTGGGTCAAAATGCAGGAGGATCCTACCTATAACTGTATCTACGCGCTGGCTGACCTGCACACCATCACGGTGCGTCAGGATCCCCCGCAGTTCCGCAAGAACGTTATCGACATGTACGCGGCGATCCTCGCCTGCGGCGTTGACGTCGAGAAAGCGCCCTTCTTCATCCAGAGCCACAACCCCGATCACGCGGTGATGGGCTGGATCCTCGACTGCTACACCCAGTTCGGCGAGCTGTCGAGAATGACGCAGTTCAAGGACAAGAGCGCGAAGCATGCCGACAACATCAACGCGGGTCTCTTTACCTACCCCAGCCTGATGGCAGGCGACATCCTGCTTTATCAGGCGGACAAGGTGCCCGTCGGCGCGGATCAGATGCAGCACCTTGAGTTGACCCGCGATATCGCCAACCGTTTCAACGGTATCTACGGCAACGTGTTCACGGTCCCAGAGGGCTTCATCCCGAAGGACGGCGCGCGCGTCATGAGCCTGCAGAATCCGACCGCCAAGATGAGCAAGAGCGACGAGAACGCGAACGCCTATGTCCTGCTCACCGACGACGACAACGTCATCATGAAGAAGTTTAAGCGTGCGGTCACCGACAGCGAGATGAAGGTGCGCTATGCCGAGGGCAAAGACGGCATCAACAACCTCATGTCCATCTACTCCGCGGTCACGGGACTCAGCTATGAGCAGATCGAGCACGACTTTGACGGCAAGGGCTACGGCGACTTTAAGACCGCCGTCGGCGAGGCTGTCGTTGCGGAGCTGTCGCCTATCCGCAAGCGGTATCAGGACTACCTCAAGGACAAGAAGTACATGGAAGAGTGCTATACAAAGTCGCTCGAGTTCGTACAGCGTCTGAGCCACCGCACCGTGGAAAAGGCGATGAAGAAAATCGGCTACGTCCTGCCGAAGAGATAAAAGTTTTTGGAGGGATGCTAATGTCATCCCTCTTTTCGTTAACGGAGGAAATGATGAAAGTCGTACTGATCACGGGCGCAAGCTCGGGAATCGGCAGAGCGTGCGCGGTGCTGTTCGCGTATAGGGGCTGGCGTGTTTACGCCGCCGCCAGACGGACAGAAAAGCTGAATGAGCTGAAGATCCGCGGTGTCTGTCCGCTGTATCTGGACGTCACCGACGAAAAGAGCTGTGAAGCGTGCGTCGGCGAGGTCGTTGCCCGCGAGGGTCACATCGACGCGCTGATCAACGCGGCAGGCTACGGGGCTTACGGTCCCATCGAGACCGTCCCGATCAGGGACGCTGAGCGGCAGATGGACGTCAACGTATACGGCACGGTGCGGATGATCCAAAAGACTCTGCCGCATATTCCGAAGGGCGGCAGGATCATCAACCTCGGTTCGGCAGGGGGCCGTGCGGGGACTTACCTCGGCGGCTGGTACCACGCGACAAAGTACGCGCTGGAGGCGTTATCTGACGCCCTCAGGCGGGAGCTGATAGATTACGGTATCAACGTTGTCCTGATCGAGCCGGGCGGCGTATGTAGTTCTTGGGGCAGGATCGCGGCGGATCACCTTGAAAAGGCGGGAAAAGACTCGCGCTATGAAGCGGACTGCGATAAGGTCGCCGCGATGTACCGTAAGGTATACAGTGAGGATAACCGCTTGCTGACCACCCCGATGACGGTCGCGAGAAAGGTGTATCTTGCGGCTGAAAAAGAGAAGCCCCGCGCCCGATACCTGTTCGGCTTCGGCGCAAAGCCTTTGGTCGTGATGAATACGCTCCTGCCCGACGGTTTCTATGACAGGCTGATGAAAAGCATATTTACATCAGATTTCACTGCCCGCATCGTCAACAAAATGAAATGATTTTTACATAACAATGCCCGATTTCAGCGCTTGCCGAAATCGGGCTTTTACTATATATAGTTTATTTGATCGCTTCGAAGAAATACATCCGTGACGCGAAGTCCGGGAAGAGGCGGACATTCTCATTGTAGCCTGTGCCGGAGAACGGTTGGCTGAGCGCGACGCCCGCGTTCATCAGCACAGATCCTTTCGCGGTACAGTCCTCCGTCTCGCCGCCCATTTTGTAAAAGCGTGCGATCAGGTTGTGCAGTACGCCGTCCTGTTTGACATGGATCGGCGCCATGGTGTTGATGAGACTGCCGAACAGCTTAATGTTGACCTTGCCGGAGATATTACGGAAGCGGTAGGTGCGCTCGGGATCGAGTCCCCGCGCGAAAAACCGCTGTGAGCCTGTGTTGGCTTCGCTTTGCTCCTGAAAGATCATTCCGACCGCCTGCGTTCTGTCGTCCGAGACGCACATCCACGTGTGAAGGTTGTCGGCAGACAGGCGGTAAAAGCTGCCATACTGCAGTACCTCGCGCCATGCCTTGTAGAGTTCGATCTGCAGGCGGGCATGCTCCTTTTCCTCTGCACCCATATCGCGGACGTTCAGCTCATAGCCCAGTACGCCGAAGGCGGCGATATTGAAGCGGCTTTCGAGCGGGGTGGAGCGTAGGGTCTGGTGGTTCGGGCTGGCGGAAACATGCGCCGCGACACAGCACTGCGGATAGCCGAAGCTGTAGCCCTCTTGGATATGGACGCGGCTGAGCGCGTCGGTGTTATCCGATCCCCAAATCTGCGGAAAGTAGCAGAGGATGCCGAGGTCAAAGCGGTTGCCGCCTGCCGCACAGCCCTCAAAGAGGATGTGCGGGAAGCGTTTGCACAGCGTACCCATCATGCGGTACAGTCCGAGGACATAGCGGTGGGCGACCTCTCCCTGATTTTCAGCGGGCAGATAGGGAGAGAAAACGTCCGAGAAAATGCGGTTCATATCCCATTTGATATAGCTGATATCCGCTGAGGAAAAGACCTCGGTCATCTTATCGGTCATATAGCTGACGACCTCGGGATTAGAGAGGTCGAGGATGCGCTGATTACGCCCTTCGCTGTGGCGCTTGCCGGGAACTGCCATCGCCCAGTCGGGATGGGCTTCATACAGGCGGGAGTTGACGTTGAACATCTCCGGCTCGACCCATATGCCGAACTGCAGCCCGAGGGCGGTGATTTTGCTCCCCAAACGGCGCAGTCCGCCGGGGAGCTTCTTAGGGTTTACGTCCCAGTCTCCTAAGGAGCGGGTATCGTCGTTGCGCTCGCCGAACCATCCGTCGTCCATGACGAACAGCTCGATCCCGAGTTCCTTGCCCGCTTTCGCGAGGGTGACGAGACTGTGTTCGCTGATGTTGAAGTAGCTCGCTTCCCACGAATTGAGAAGAACAGGACGCGCCTTGTCCTTCCACTCGCCGCGCAGGATATGCGCCTTGATAAAGCGGTGCATGTTTTCACTCTGACCGCCAAAGCCTCTGCTGCTGTAGGTCATGATCGCCTCGGGGGCTTCAAAGCTGTCGCCGCCCTTTAATATCCATCTAAAGCCGCAGGGATTGACGCCCTGCGCGACGCGGGTCTTGCCGTAGGGGGTCACCTCGATCGCGGCGTAGTGGTTGCCGCTGTAGATGAGATTGAAGCCGTAGCATTCGCCCGCGGTCTCGGTGGTCGACGGACGGTGCAGCATGAAGAAAGGATTCGCGCGGTTAGAGGAGGTTCCTGTGCGCGATTCAATCACGTGCTTGCCCGACAGGACGGGGTAGGTGGAGGCGTTCATTTCCCTTGCCCAGCCGCCGTGGAAGGACGTCACGCAGAAGTCTTTATCGGGGATGTCGAGCTGCGTGCTGAGCAGGCGCTCGATCTTTACAGCTTTGTTGCCGTTGTTTATCAGCCTTGCCGAGCGGGTGATGACGTCGCACTCGGGATAGACGCAGTAGTGCAGCTCCAGTACAAGATCACCGTCAGAAAGGGTCAGGCACAGGTGCTCGACCTTGCCGCTCTCGTCATAGGAGCCGGGCAGGTCGGTGAAAACGGGCTTTTCATCCGTGATCGTATGACTTTGATAGAGGAAATCGGTCGTGCGCGAACCGTCGGGATAGACAAGCTCAATGAAGGGCTCGCGGATATCGCCGTGACCCAAGCCCGACATCTCGAGACATATGTCCTCGAGGGCGAGCTTGGTATCCTTGTTATAGACGATGGAGTTGCCGGGCTCGAATTCGCGTTTTTCATGGATCGCTTTTAAATCATCCGCGCTGTCGACGTCGATCTTCGCGCCGTAATAAATGTGCTCGGGATGCTTCGTGTCGGTGATCGCGAGCACGTAGGAGGTATTATCGGTCTGCAGGAGGAAGCTCTCCCGCTCGCCGCTGAGTTTTTTGATCATAGGTTATCATCCTGATTATTTCTTGTGATTCTTCTCGATGGTGGACATGACCTTCTTCTCGTTATAGAAGCTGAGGATGACCGCGCCGAGTACGCAGAACGCGACCGCGACCCAGCCGACGATGGTCATGCCTGTGACGGAGGCGGTGATGTCGTTGCTGCTCTGGTTCTGGGTAGTGCCGATGATGGCAAGCGAGGTGAATACCAGCATCGCGAGCGACTGACCGAATTTCATGGCGAAGGTACGGGCTGCGAAGAACATGCCCTCGCGGTTCTCGCCTGTCTCATAGCCGTCAGCCTCCGCAACGTCCGCAACGATAGACTGCGGGATGATGCCCAGAAGCGCCATCGGGAACGCCGCGATCACGCAGATCAGCACGCCGAATACCATGCCGGGGATGGAGCCGTTGCCGTTCTCGACCGTACCGAGGATACCGATCAGCGCCGCGATCACATAGGCGAGCGCCAAGCCGAGGAAACCCGTGATGACGAGCTTCTTCTTGCCGAACTTTCTGACCAGTTTACTGACGATCGGATAGAAGCAAGCGGACAGGATGGTCATGCCGCCGAGGAAGTACATGGTGTAGGCTTCGCTGATGTTCATAGAGACCTTGACGAAGAACGGCAGACCAGTCTGGAACAGGGTCAGACCCACCCAGTACATGATATCGGAGCCGACGAAGGTGCGGAAGCTGCCGTTCTTGAAGGTCGCACCTAAGGACTTGAGCATATTGGCGTTCGAGGGCTTGGTGTCGACGAACTCTTTTTCATTCAGAGCGAAGGTGGGGATCAGCATGCAGATGCAAGAGATGACTGCCAGCACGATGAAGCAGATACGGTAGCTCCACGCGAAGCCCACGCTGCCTCTGAGGAAGCCCGCGAATACGAACGGGGTGTAGGCGAGCATGGTGCCCGCGAAGAAGGTCAGGGAGATCGCGGTGGAGATGTACATGCGGTCGTCCTGCGTTTTGCCGAACTCGGAGATCAGGGCGTTGTAGGGGGTGCAGTACATGGTCATGAACAGGTAGAACAGCACGATGAATACCGAGATCCACGCGATGTTCCAGCCGCTGATCATGTTGACGGGAGCACAGAACAGGAGAACGGTGACCACGGACAGCGGGATCGCCGCGTACTGCATGAAGGGGATACGTCTGCCGCGCGGATTTTTACTGCGGTCGGACATGGACGCGATCAGCGGGTCGGTGACCGCGTCAAAGACTCTGGACAGCGCGGTGATGAGACCGAGGACGGTCAGAAAGCCGCCGATGACCAGACCGGGGGTGATGTACTGGATCGCGCCGTTCTCGGAGATATCCGCCTGTGTGGGCAGATAGAAGGTGACGAACCACGCGCTGATGATACCGCTGAGGGTCGACCAACCGAGCTGACCGACCGCGAAGATACGCATTTGTCTTTTAGATAAACGTTTCATGATTTCCTCCCTGATGATTTGGATCGATATTTATAACGATTATTGATTCTTTTTTGCCATCGCGATCTTGACGACTTCGTACGCGCCGTCGTAGAGACTCGCGATCTTGTTGGCTTTGATGCGGTCGCACATGTATTTCAAGGTCGCTTCTTCGTTCAGGAACAGGCTGACCATCTGCAGGGTGTGCGGGATGTCCTCGCACTCGAGCGTGCCGTCGCCCATCTCGGCAGAGTGGATCGCGCCCCACTTTTCGTGACCGCCGATACGTTTGAGGAACAGCTTCGGGATGGGGTAGAAGGCGAGCTCAGAGGGCTTTGTCAGCAGTACGTCCGCCGAGCGCATCAGAAGGTTGGTGCAGTAGACCGCCTCGAAGATGTTCTCATGCCAGAAGGCGTGCACGCCTTCGATGTCGCCGATGATCGCGTTTTCGGCAAAGCTGTTCGTGTCAGACCAGTCGTTGAAATGGGTGGTAGATAACTCTGCAAGTCCCGGGATCTCCTTTACCAGTTCTTCCCAAACCGCCTTGTAGTCGCCGACGTTGACATAGAGGGCGGCTTTCTTTTCCCTGACGGCAGGGAGCAGGTATTTGATGACCGCCGCGAACAGCTCTCGCTGAGCGCCCGCGCCGCCGATGGTGAGCAGAAAGCGCATCGGCTTGCCGTCCTGCTTGCGTTTTAAGCGCGCGTCGCAGTCCTTCTCGATATTCGCGACCAGCTCGTGGTCGATATAGTGACCTGTGTAGACCAAGTCCTTCGCCGGCATGGGGTTGAGGACAGCTTTTTTGCGGAAGCCGTTGAGGATACGGTAGCCCATGTAGCTCTGGTGGGTCTGGATGGTGTGGGTCGCGCCTTCGGCAAGGTGCAGCGCCATCGGCCAGTTGTCGGGGATCGCGTTGACAACGTGCTTCATGCCTGCGTGCAGAGCCGCCTGCGCCGGCCAGACGTGCGTGCCGATCAGCGGGATGTCCTTGGGAACGCTGTGGAACACGGGAGCCATCAGCTCGGCGTTCTTCTGGTCGGAGGCGTTGTAGCTTAATTGTCTGAAGCCCTCATAGTTCATCGGCTCCCATACGATCTTGTTGAACAGCTTGCTTTTCTGTGACAGGCGGGAGCCGAGGCTGTACAAGTCGTTCTGCGCGCCGATGACCTTGGTGCAGGTGGTATCCTTGTAGGAGTTGAGGTCCATCCAGTAGGGCGTGTAGCCCAGCGCGTGAGCCGCACTCGCCATCGCGATAGAGATACGATAGTGACCGAAGCCCATGCGGATGTTGCCGACGATGATACCCTTCTCGGTATCGAAGGGGATATCGCCCCCGCCCTCGCCGACGCGGATATCCAGCACCCCGAGCGGATCGCTGAGCGTGGCGTTTTCGACCAGCTTCGCTGTGTACGCCTTTTTGCTGTCGTCGCCGTATTTTTTCAGATACTTTTTCTTCGAGTTCAGCGCGCTTTTGTAGTCTTTCGCGCTGATTTGGTTCCCGAAGATGATTTTGCTTTTATCTTCCATCGCTGTCCTCCTTGATAGTGATAGTGAATCCGATCGTAAGACTCTCCGCGCCATCTGCGCTGAGGGTCAAAGCTGCTTTGCCGTTTTTGCCCTTGGTGCGGATATAGATGCCGCCTGTGCCGCCTCGAAGGATCACGGGGTCTTCGGCAATCAGCTCCGCGTCGCCGTCGAGCTGCATCTTTACCGCGCCGTTATAGTAGGGCAGGGTGATGCCGTTCTGGTCGGTCATGCGGATGCGCACCGCCGCGACGTCGTAGGTTTTATCCTCGATCAGCTCTGTATGGTCGGCCTGAGCCGTAAGAACACGCTCCTCAAAGGGCGAGACGTTCAGCGTTTTGACGACCTTGCCGTTTTTGACCGCCTCAAAGCGGTAAACGACAGAGTCGTCGCCCCAGTTGCCGATGTACTTGCCGTAAAGTCCGTAGGCGTCGTCGAAGCTCATGCCATAGCGCGTCATCAGCCACGCCGCCTTGCGCTTTGCGTCGAGCGAGAGGTTGTTCATCCCGAAGCGGGTGGACTCGTTGAGGATATCCCTGACGTATGCCGCCTGCTTTTCGGTGAAGTTTTCGTTTTCTTCTATCTGACTGCCGATGTAGTCGGTGATCTCGATCGGCGGGGTTTTCATATGTTTGAATTCGGAATCCGCGTGGGTGTACTCACGGATGAAGCGGTCGTTTTTGTAGAAACGGACGCAGTCGGCGTTGGTGAGAATATAGACGCGTCCGCGGTTGGAGGCGGGGTGGTCGCCGATGTCCATGGAGGAGCTGAGCGTCAGGATGGGGGTGTCGTCCTGCTGTATCGCGTAGAGGTCGGCGGCGAGCTTTTTGTTGCGGAACATATCGCATACGCCGTGGTAGCAGATCCTGTCACCCGCGCCGAACTCCTTGTGGGTGTTGTAGTCGAAGAAGCACCAGCCGAAGGAGCCTGCGATATCGTCGTGGGAGCTTACTGTGTCCAGTACCCGCGCATGACGGAGCATGTGCTCGAGGCGGTGCTCCTCGTCGTCAAAGCCCTTAGTCGGGTACATATGTCCGCCGTACTCGGAGATCAGGTAGGGCTTTGTCATGTCGGAAGTGACCGCTTTCTTCGGCTCACAGCCCGCCTGCTTTCCGTCATGGATGAAGTCGTTGTAGGTGTAGATGTCCTCCAGCAATTCGCTCTTTTTGTGACACCGCACACCGCCGGTCGGGCGGGTGGGGTCGAGATCATGTGCAGCTTGGTTTGTTCTGATATAAAAGTCGCGGTCGTCCTTGCTCTCGTTGATACGTACGCCCCAGAGGATGATGGAGGGATGATTGCGGTATTCGCGCACCATCTCTGCGGTGGTCGCGACCGCCTGAGCCTTCCAGCTTGCGCCGCCGATGTTCTGCCATCCCGGTATCTCGGTAAAGACGAGAAGTCCCAGTTCGTCACACCGTCCGATGAAGTGGTGCGACTGGGGATAGTGCGAGGTGCGCACGGCGTTGCAGCCAAGCTCGCTTTTGAGGATATCCGCGTCAAGACGCTGCATACTGCGCGGCATGGCATAGCCGACGTAGGGGTAGCTCTGGTGGCGGTTCAGCCCGCGGAGTTTGAGCTTCCTGCCGTTGAGGTAGAAGCCGTCTGTCTTGAATTCTGCCCTGCGGAAGCCGACGCGTCTTGTTAAGGTATCGGTGACCTTGTTATCTTTTATCAGCTGAGCGTGCAGGTCGTACAGTACGGGACTTTCGGTATCCCACAGGTGTGCCGAGGGTACGGTGAGCCTTAGGGGCTCATCAAGGGCAAAGAGCTTGTCGGCGAGGATCGCTTCACTGCCCTTTTCGGTCAGGTACAGACGGATACCGTCCGCTCCGCCGACCACATCGGCATCGCAGTCAATAACGCCCTTGAAGGTCATGCCCGCGATCAGCTTCCTGTTCATCTTCGGCGTGACGCGGACGCTGTCGGGGATAAGGGGCTTCGGGAAAAGGTCGCTGATATAGCTTTCTGCGCGGTATTCGAGCCGCACCGCGCGGTAAAGCCCGCCGTAGGTCATGTAGTCGATCACGTGACCGAAGGGCGGGATATCGAGACTCTCGCGGGTATCGAGTTCTACGCATAATAGGGGAGAGGGGTTCTCGGTGATGAGCTCGATCTCAAAGGAGGTGTAGCCGCCCTTGTGTTCGCCGATCAGCACGCCGTCGAGGTAGATCTTAGCAAAGTGTGCCGCCGCGCCGAACACGACAAAGGCTCTGCGCCCATCTCTGCCGCTCAGGTCGAGACGTTTGCGGTAGCCGCAGACCATCTGATAGATGCTCTCATCAAAGTAGTGAAACGGCGTGACCGCGCAGGTGTGCGGCAGACGGACGGTTTCGGCTTCACCGCCGCCGTTTAAAAAGGATTCCGAAAAGTCGGGGGTGAAATCCCAGCCGTTGTTCAGATGGATGGTCTCGCGCATGCCGTGCCAATTCCTTTCGTTAGTTAAAGTGTTAAAAACATCTAAAGATTCTATGATAATTTTATACATATTTAATAATAACATATGCTTCAAAAAAAGACAATTCGCTATATGGCTATTTTTCGGATTCTTTTCTATTCATAATTCACAAAAATCAAGCAAATTCAGTCAAAATCCTCATAATTGACTTGCTCGGCAGTTGGTAGTATAATCAATTTGAAATTGAGAAATGAGGTATTTTTTATGTCAGCAAATTCCCATGACAAAGAGCAAAACCGTTCAAAAACCGCGGTCAAGGATCTGGTCTTTACCGCGATGTTCGCCGCGCTGATCGCGGTGTGTTCCATCTTGAGTATCCCCATCGGCGAGGTGCCGATCACCCTGCAGACCTTCGCGGTCTGTCTGGCTGCCGCCATGCTTGGCTGGAAGCGCGGGACGCTCAGCGTGTTCATCTATGTATTGTTGGGCGCCGTAGGCGTACCCGTGTTCGCGGGGATGTCCGGCGGCGTGGGTATCCTCGCGGGTCCGACCGGCGGCTATATCATCGGCTTCATTCCTTGCGCGCTGATCATCGGTCTCGCCGCGGATAAATGGCAGAGAAAGGCGCTCCCTTTGACGCTTTCTATGATACTCGGCGTGCTCGTATGCTACGCGATCGGCACGATCTGGTTCATGATCGTGACGGGCATGCACATCGGCGAATCGCTCATGCTGTGTGTAGTGCCGTTCCTGATCCCCGACGGCGTGAAGATCGCGCTGGCGATGATCCTCGCGAACCGCCTGTCAAAGATAGTTGCCCTTTGAGTCAGATTTATCTGCGTCCTCACCACGCGCTGTGCATACAGTTTTTTGAGGGCAAGGGCTACAGCGAAGCCTTTGTCAGCCATATGAGTGCGGTCATCGGGGTGTTGCAAAGCGATGATCCCGCGGTCACGCTCCATAGCGGCTGTGACATGCTGTGCGAGAAATGCCCGCATAATGCCGGCGGCGTTTGCGAGACGGACGATAAGGTGCGGGCGATAGACGAAAGAGCGCTTGCACTCCTGGGGCTGAGCGTCGGCGACACTCTGCGGTGGAATGAATTATCCGCCCGCGCATATGATAGAATCATCGGGTGTTCCAAATTATCCGAGGTCTGCCGTGACTGCCAATGGCTGACGATCTGCAAAAAGTGAGCGAATCCTATGTGGTTATTTCTCTTCAATTCCATTCTTTTGGGCGTAGGGCTGGCGATGGACGCCTTCTCGGTGTCGATCGCGAACGGGCTTGCCGAGCCGAAAATGCGCCCGCTGAAATGCACTGCCGTCGCGGGGACTTACAGCTTCTTCCAGTTCCTCATGCCGATGGTCGGGTGGCTGTTGGTGCGCACGGTGGTGGGCTGGTTCGGTGTGATTGAAAAGTTCATTCCTTATATTGCCCTCGGACTGCTCCTCTACATCGGGATCAAGATGATCGTCGGGTGTCTCAGGGGCAGGGAGGATGATGAGACCCGCCGTCTGACGGTCGGCGTCCTGCTGCTGCAGGGGATCGCGACCGCGATCGACGCTCTGTCGGTGGGCTTCACCATCGCCGACTATGAGCTGCCTATGGCACTGCTCGCGTCGCTCATTATCGCGGCGGTGACGTTCATCATCTGCCTGTTCGGGCTGTGGATCGGCAGGAGCTTTGGCAGTATCTTTAAGCATGCCGAGCTGGTGGGCGGTATCATCCTGATCGCCATAGGTATCGAGATCTTTGTGAAAAACATATTCTTTGCATAGCCAACCGAGAACAAATCCGAACCCGGTTTTGACGGGCAGATTTTCGCCTGCTCTTTGTTAAAATCCTCGCGAACCCGTCAGGGTTCGCTGTGGTTTTGCCGCAATCAGACAAAAATCTGCTCCGGCAAAACTCCAAAGGACTGAAAATCAGCAAGATTTCGAGCAGTTTTCGGTGCAGAAAGTGCAGGCAGGCTGGCGCCTGCCAAGATTGATAAGCCGAAAAATGCCGAAATATTGCCATTTACAGCGTGTTCGGATTTATTCTCGGCTGGCTTAGAAAAGGCTGCTGTGATTTCGTATCACAGCAGCCTTTTGTACATTTATCATCCAATATAGTCAAAGTCATAGATCGGCGCGATCTGTACGGTCTCGGAGGTCTCGCTGCCCTCGCTGTCCCTGACCTTGACGATCAGGTCGTAGGGATCGTAGTTGTCCGCGTCATATTCGAACTCATGCGGGATCTCGACCCAGTATGCTCCCTCTGCAAACTTTTGCGAAACATATTCGTTTTCACGCTGTTTCAGCTCTTCATACTCCGCCCACCCGGGCAGATACGCCTTGTCGATGGTGAAGCTGTTGTCGGAGCTGTAATCCTGTATGACCGTTTCCTTTGGGTTCCTCAGCTCAAAATAGTATTCATAGCTGCCGCTGCCGCCTGTCACGAGGGTGGTGACGGTCAGGCTTTCGTCATCGCGGGAGGGCTGGATCTTGTCATACTGCAGGAGTCCCAAGCTGTTGCCCCTGTCGGTGATGACAGAGGTGATGACGGGCTGATCGGCGCTGAACGGCTCGACGACAGTGAGATAGGTGTGATCCTGATCCTCATAGCCGAAGCGGTTGCGCGATTTGATGGTCAGCGAATAGTTCCCCGCTTCTTCAAAGGTATAGGTGATATTGTTCTGCTCGGACCAGTCCTGCTGTGCGTATACGTCATAGTGATACTGCGGAGAACCGTTTTCATCAAAAATGATCTTGCCGCTTTCATCGCGGATATAATCGCCCTGACCGATCTCAAAGAAGTATTCGATCGGTTCAAAAAAGCTGTCGGGCTGAGGATAGTAAGGGCTGGTATCTATGCCTTCCGCGGTGATGGTGACAGGTATGCCTGTCATTGCTTTACCGGAGCCGTAGTTTGAGTAGATACGGTGGATAGAAGAGCTTGAAAGGAAAAGACCGCCCCAGCTTTCGGGCACGTCCATATGCGCGAGCGTGCGCTGAAGCGCAGTGACGTCCAGCACCGTGACGTCTTTGTCGTGGTCATAATCAGCTTTTGAGAGCGCGTACACGTCAAAGGTCTCCAGACCGACAAGGTAGCGCCGGATCAGCGTCACGTCGTCGATATCGACTGAGTCGTTGTTGTTGACGTCGCCGATCTGTTCGGGCATCGGTACAGCTCCCGCGCTGAGGGTAAGTCCCGAGACCAGTACGGCGATCAGTATTATGACAGATAATAAAGAGATGGCTTTTTTCATGTCGATTCCTCCTAAAAGAATTTCATTATATATACAATTGAGGAGCGCAAAAGGTTCATTCTGTTGAGATAATCATAGCAGTGTGATCGAAAAAACGCAATACAAAAGTCTCTGTGTTGACAAAGCACTTGCGGGTATGATAATATAATCATGTGTTATTATATCTATGAAAATCGGTCGAAACTGTGCTCCCCCAGCAACGCATGTGTCGGGTTCGCAACGACCGTTGATAAGGAAAGGGAATTATTATGATCACTGCGATGTTATTTGCGGGCGGTATCGGCGCGCGCATGAAGTCTGTCGATTTGCCCAAGCAGTTTTTAGAGGTGGGCGGCAAGCCCATCATTATCCACACGATGGAGCATTTTGCCCGCCATCCGATGGTGGACAATATCGTCATCGCCTGCAAGGAGGACTGGATCGGGCACCTCGAGGGGCTGATCGAGCAGTTCAACGTGCAGAAGGTCAAATCCATCGTCCCCGGCGGCGTGAACGGCTTTGACTCCATCCACAACGGCGTTGTCGCGACCCACGAATTCTCCCGCGATCCCGAGGATATCATCCTCATCTGCGACGGCGTCCGCCCCATGCTGAGCGAAGAGCTCATCACCAACTGTATCAACGAGACCAAGAAATACAAGACTGCCGTGCCAGTCACTCCGTCCATCGACAGCCTGCTGTATTCTGAGGACGGCGAGACCTGCGGAAAGAGCTACCAGCGCAGTACCATGTACATCACCCAGGCGCCGCAGGGCTATACGATGGAACGCATCCTCTGGGCGCACGATCAGGCGTACAAGCGCGGGATCTTAAGTCCCGTATCCTCCAGCGAGCTGTTCATCGAGCTGGGCGAGAAGGTGCACATCTTCCTCGGCGAGCGCTTCAATATCAAGGTCACCACGCCCGAGGATCTGACTACCCTGCGTTCGCAGTATTATTATGAGAACTACAAGAAATTCGCCAAGGAGGAACTCAAATATGGATTATAAGGTAAAAGACTGCGTCAAAAAGAGTATCTATACCAATCTTGAAGATATCGCCAACGCTCCGATCTCATGGGACAAGCTCCGCGGCAAGACCCTGCTCCTGACCGGCGCGGGCGGCTTCATCGGCTACTACATGACCTGCGGTATCCTGCTGAGAAACGACCTCTACGGCGACAACATCAAGGTGCTGGCGCTGGAGCGCTTCGGCGACTTCGCAAAGAAGAAGTTCGGCAAGCTCCTTGAGCGCGACGACGTCGAGCTGATCGTGCAGGACATCACCGTCCCGATCGAAGCCGAAAGAGCGGATTTCGTGATCCACGCCGCTTCTCAGGCAAGCAATATCGAATTTGAGCGCGATCCCGTCGGCACCATCAGCGCGAACCTCAGCGGTACGGAAAATGCGCTGAACTTCGCGAAGGACAGCAATGCGGAAGCGTCCCTGATCGTATCCTCCTTAAAGGTTTACGGCACTCTGTATACAGGCAAGCCCTATATCGAAGAGGATGACAACGGCTACGTTGACTTCACCTCTTACAAAAACTGCTACGCCATCGGCAAGCGCGCGGCTGAGACCTTAGCGGCAAGCTACGCAAAGCAGTACGGCATGAACATCCGCATCGTGCGCCCGTCCTACATCTTCGGCGCAAGCCGTCTCGACGACGACCGCGTTTGGGCGCAGTTCATCGCCAACATCGTCCGCGGTCAGGATATTCTCTTAAAGAGCAACGGCGCGACCAACCGCTCCTTCTGCTATGTGACCGACACGGTCACCGCCATGCTCCACGTCCTGCTCGACGGCGAGAACTGTGTGCCGTACAATATCTCTAACGAAGCGTCCAACACCACCATCCGCGGCTTTGCGCAGGCGGCATGCGAGGTGTTCCCCGAGCGCAACATGAAGCTCGCGTTCGCAAATCCCGAGGACGAGGTCATGCCCGAGCCTTCGCCGAGCGATCCCACCCCCGAGATCATGGACAACAAGCGTATCCGCTCCATCGGCTGGGAGCCGAGAGTCGACCTCAAGGAAGGTATCCGCAGAGCGGTTGCCATTTTAGAGGAAGAGTAAAGGCGATACCGCCTGAAAGCTTCTGTCCGTCAAGGGAGATGTTTTTGTGATATATTTGAAGGACGCCTCGTGGGAGAGGATCCACCTGAATCTGACTTTAGCAACAGACGAAGAAGCGGAAAGAATTCATTCTCTCCGCTTCTATCTTGTCGCGCTGTCGGGCAGGGTCGAAGCGGAATTCCGTCTTGCAGGTGTTGACGGAGACGTTTTCCGTCTGTCGCTGAACGTGACCAACAACGGGCTGAACCGCTGTATTGAGAGCGGGACTTACCGTATTCTCGCTTCTGACGGAAACGGTGAGCCTATCGCCGTATTGTTCGACGGCTCGTTCGAGACGCTTTCCCGCTATGGACGGAGCTTTGTCTACGGCGCGGGGAACGGCGTTTATACTGTCAGCTTCATGACTGATGAATTCTCCGATCTTCCCGAGCTGCGTCTCATTTTTTTGAACGCGAAAAAGTCTGATGAGAAGGATGACCTTTACCGCAAGAGAGGCATATCCGCGCGGCTGAAACGGTTTGTCAAAAAAACCGCCGACGCGGCAAATATTCTGTTCCAGCGGGTGATCTATTCGTTTATCAGGGCTTTCCGATTCCTGCGAAAACCCCGTATCCTGTTCCTTGATGAAAAACGGGACGTCCTCGCACCCAGCATGTCGGCGCTATACGACAGGATGATCGGGCGAGGACTTGACAAAAGCTATGTCATCAAGCACTCGCTTCGCAACACAGAGAGCAAATCTTACTCAAAATTATCTACCGCCGCGGTGATCGCAAGGATCGCGAAGGCAGATATCATCATCATCGACGACTATGTCCCTGCGTTCAATACGCTGAAGCTCTCTGACAGCGTCAGGGTGATCCAGCTCTGGCACGCAGGCGCGGGCTTCAAGGGCGTCGGCTACAGCCGGTGGGGGCACTTCGGCTGCCCTGCTCCGTTCTGCGCTCACCGCCGCAGCGACTATGCGATCTCCGACTCCATGGCGATCAGGCACTTTTTCTCTGAGCCGTTCGGTATCCTCGAGGAACAGGTCATCCCTACCGGTATGCCCCGCATGGACCCTTACCTCGATGAAGAAAACAGACGCAAGGTCGAGAGTCAGCTCTATGAGACTTATCCCTCGTTCAAAGACAGGCGGGTCATCCTCTTTGCACCGACTTACCGCGGGCGCAATCGGAAAACCGCTTACTATCCCTATGATCTGATCGACTTCGAGGGTCTTTACCGCTATTGTGAGGACACGGACTCCGTCGTGCTCTTCAAGATGCACCCGTGGGTCCCCGGCGAGGTCGGGATCGAGGAACGATTCCGCGACCGCTTCTTTTCTATGAACGCTTACCCCAACATCAACGAGCTGTTCTATATCACCGACCTGCTGATCACCGACTACTCCTCTTGTATCTATGAATTCATGCTGATGAAGAAGCCGATGCTTTTCTTCGCCTACGATCATGACCGCTATGCGGTGTCCCGCGGATTCCACCGCGATTATGCCTCCAATGTGCCCGGCAAGATCTGCCTGACCTTCGACGAGCTGCTGAGGGCGATGCGTGAGGGGGATTACGAATTTGATAAGGTCGAGCGGATGCTGCCCTTGTACTTCGACCATGTCGATACAGGCAGCTGCGACCGTGTCATCGACTGGCTGGTACTCGGCAACTTGCCCGAAGAATACTCGTCCGCTTTGCAGACCCGCCGCGTTGAGACCGCCCGCGCAAGGGCGCTCAGGTTTCCGCCCGTCTGATTCCCTGAACATTTCACTCGATAGAAGAATAAGGAGATTTTATATATGAAACAAAGGCTTTTGATTATTTTAACGGCACTGGTTTTGGCGGTATGCTTTGTGCTGACCGCCTGCGGCGAGGATCAAACCGAAGGCGCGACTCCCGATAACGCCGAAAGCGTGGTCGTACGGACTGTGACCGCAACTCCCATACCCACGACCGCCGAGGCGTCGGCTGACAAGGCTTCTTCCGTTGCGTCCTCATCCGCATCATCGTCTGCTGTGTCGTTTTCCGCGGAAGAAAACAACACCCCTCAGGAGGAGCAGATCGTCACCTCTCAGCCCGAGGAAGAACAGCAGGAGCAGACGCCGAAAACATCTTCTTCCGCTTCTTCAAAGGCGTCCTCCGGCAATCCCGCCTACAGAGACGGCAAAAAGCCGAATTTTACCATCACTATGCTGAACACCGATACAAAGAAATCATACTCCGCGTCCTGCAACTACTCTGCCGATAAGGAGAATGTAGCGATCGCATCCTTCTTCCTGCCGGGCGGTAATTATGAGATCACGGTATCGCCCTATGAGGACGGCGAGGCGCTTTCGGGCGCTGTCGCGACAGGTATGTATAAAAACAGTATCGGCGAGACAGAGCGCAAATCCGTGCGGGTAAATTACAACGCTGTCACGGGAACGATCGAGATAGAAGAGGTAAAATCCAACCGCAATCAATAAAACTCCATAAAATGTATAAGAACGGCTGCCGCGATGTGCGACAGCCGTTTCGTATGTATAAAAATTATTTCGCGTAGATTTTTCCGACGAGGTAGTTGGACAGGCTCCTCGGCAGGAGCTTGGTCAGCACCGCGACCGCTTTATAGGACAGTCCGATCGCTTTGAGGGGACGGGTATGCTTTTTCATCGCGAGTTTCGCAATATATTTGCCCGCCTTATCGGGGCTCATGCCGCCGCGCTCGTCCTTTTCCATCGTTGCAACGGATCGGCGGACGCGTCCGCTGTAGTCGCTGTTATCGCAATCGTTTTTCTGCCTCGCGTCCGTGAAGCCTGTGGCGATATCGCCCGGCAGTACCGCGCAGACCGTGATACCGTAGGGACGCACCTCGTTCTGCAGGGCGAGGACATAGGCGGCGATGGCGCTTTTGCTGACGCTGTACCACAGCTGGAACGGTATCGGCAAAATGCCCGCGATGGAGCTGACGCAGATGATCCTGCCGTTTCCCTTCTCGCGCATATGGGGCAGGACAGCGCGTGTGACGTTGTCCATGCCGTAGAGGTTCAGTTCAAGCTGGGCGTGAGCGTCGGCAGAGGACGTCATTTCCGCGGCGCCCGAGATGCCGTAGCCCGCGTTGTTGACGAGGATGTCGATCTGTCCTTCGCGGTCAATGACTTCGCCGACAGCCGCTCTGACCTGTTCTTCGTCGGTGACGTCGGCGGTCAGGTGGCGAATACCGCTCTGCGGCTTGTCGCGGCGGGATAGCTCATAGACGGTACAGCCCTTCATCAGCAGGCTGTTCGCCGTGGCGCGTCCGATACCGCTGCTGCCGCCGGTGACGACGGCGACTTTCTTATCAGCCATTGTCGGCGAGCAGAACGCGTGCGATGATCTCGACCGCTTCGTCGATCAGATCCTCGGTCAGCGTTGCCATGTAGCTGGTGCGCAGCAGGCACTCGTTCGGAGCTGTTGCGGGAGGCAGGACGGGGTTGACGTAAACGCCCGCGTCATAGACCTCTTTCGCCTTAATCAGCGTGTTTTCCATAGAATAGGTGTAGATCGGGACGATCGGCGTTGCGCTCTCGCGGATTTTGAGACCCGCCTTGCGGAAGCCCTCTCTCGCGTGGGCGGAAAGCTCGTTGAGTCTGACAGGCAGCTCGGGGTGAGCCTTCAGATGTCTTAAAGCGGCTAATGCCACCGCGCAGCATGCTGGCGGGATAGAAGCCGAGAAGATGAACGGGCGGGAGTTGTGGCGTACATAGTCGCACACGGTGTGGGACGCCGCCATGTAGCCGCCGAGTGACGCGAGGGACTTGGAGAAGGTGCCCATGATGATGTCGACCTTATCCTCGAGACCGAAGTAATTCGCGGTACCTCTGCCGCCTTCACCGATGACGCCCAAGCCGTGAGCGTCGTCGACCATGACGCGCGCGCCGTACTGCTCCGCTAAGCGGCAGATCTCGGGAAGATTGGCGATGTCGCCGCCCATGGAGAATACGCCGTCGGTGACGATGAGGATACCCGCGGTCTCGGGGATGGATTTGAGAACTTTTTCGAGGTCCTCCATATCGTTGTGCTTATAGCGCACCATCTTGCCGTAGCTCAATTTACAGCCGTCATAGATGCTCGCGTGGTTCTCACGGTCACAGACGACATAGTCGTTGCGCCCGACAATGGCGCTGATGATACCTAAGTTGGACTGGAAGCCGGTCGAGAAGGTGACCGCCTCGTCCATGTGGACGAACACGGCAAGCTCCGCTTCAAGCTCTAAGTGCATGCTCAGCGTGCCGTTGAGGAAACGGGAGCCAGAACAGCCGGAGCCGTATTTCTCGAGCGCCTTGATGCCCGCTTCGATGACCGACGGCTCGGTGGTGAGACCGAGGTAGTTGTTGGAGCCGAGCATGATGCGGCGTTTGCCTTCCATGATGACCTCGACGTCCTGACGGGTCTCCAGCGCGTGGAAATAGGGGTAAATGCCCTTTTCGCGGTAGTCGTCAGCCAGTGTGAATTTTTCGCATTTTTCAAATATATCCATATCTCTGCCCTCATTTATCATTATTATCATCTGATTGAGATTAACATAACCCAAAATATTTTACCTTAATAATGCGTTAATGTCAAGAAAAAACCGCTTTGGCGCAAACCTGCCATTGAATTTTCGGCGCGGTTGTGTTAAAATAACGCTGAAAAGAGGGATATGATGAAACTGATTAAAGAGACGGTCATCCCCGCCAGTATCTGTGACCCCAATATCGTTTTGAGCGTCAAGGGCGCGTTTGATCTGGCGCAGGATTATCTGACCGAAATGCTGGGCGAGCTGGAGCTCGACGGCGTCAGCCTGAAGAAAAAATACGGCTGTGTCTGGGTATTTACCCGCAACCGCATACAGATCGACCGCACACCGCGCTGGAGCGAGAAATGTGTGATCGAAAGCTACATCTCGTCTGCAAAGGGCGCAAAGATGACGGTGGACACCGTGATCAAGGACTTGGACGGGAACATCTGCGTCTACTCGCGTATCGAGATGTGCGTGCTGGAGCTATCGACACAGAAGATCAAACGCATCCGCGACGTCGGCGTGACCTCGGATACCCATGTGGAGACGCCCGAGAGAGAGATCGCGTTCAGCCGCCTTAAGCACGAGGGACTGGAAAAAATCGCTGAGGTCGTGGTGCAGTCGGGAGATATCGACTTCATCCAGCATACCAACAACGTGTCGTATGTGCGCTTTTTGATGAACACCTATACGGTAAAGGAGTTGCGCGAGCGTCCCGTGCGCGAGATCGAGGTGCGCTACGCCGGTCAGACCCATGAGGGCGATACGCTGACCATCCGCAAGGCGGTATCGGACGGCAGAGAGCTGTTCGATATTGTCCACGGTGATACCGTCGCGGTAGAGTGCGAAATATTAAGATAATACAATTGCCATCCTGAGAGATTCTCGGGATGGCATTTTTTATGAGGTAAGATTAATGATGTTTTCCGTCGAGAACGCGGGGTCATACCCGAACGCGTCATACAGCCGCTCCATGTTCTCATAGCTCTGCTCTGTCTCTTTGGAATAAAGCTGAGCCGCTTTGGTGAGGGAGAGGTCAAGATCACGGGCGAGGTTGGAAATGACGACGGCTGATACTGCCATGTGCTTTATCGGGGCAAGGACGTCGAGACTGCCGACGGCGTTCAGAATGTAGCGGTAAAGATAATACAGCGCAAGGCGTGTCAGCGCGGGTTCCTGTCCGTCGAAATCGGCTGCATGCTCGCACGCTTTTTGGATTATAATACGGTTATTGTTGTCGATATATTCGAGTTCGCCGAACAACGCTGATAGCGCGGAGTTCTCAAAGGGTTGGTTCGGCTCTTCATACGGCTGTAATCGGTTCTGGACTTCCTTACCGTATGCCAGAAATTCCCGCAGGCGTTCAGACAGGGGTTTTTGTGAGGTGAGAATCTCCGCGCATTTTCGGCGGGCTTGCAGAAGCATTTCCATATCTTGTGCGTCATAATCCTCACATCTTGCGGATGTTTCCTGTGTGAAGGACGCGTAGGCATTGTCGGTCAGGAGGATCAGCCGCGCCGCCTCGGGACAGGCAAGGGCCAAGCTGTGTTCGGTGAACTCCGCGTATTCCATGCTTAGGCGCGGGAACTGCTTGCAGGTAGTGCAGAGGTGTTCTTCAGTAAGCTCCCTGTAGATGTCGCACAGCCTGTCCGCTCCCCAGAAAGGGCATTGCTTTTGATCTGCAAGGCGAAAGATACGGTCGCCGTCACTGTCGGTATAGATCGCGTTCCTCAGCTTTTCGCCGAATTCTCCCTTGACGGTGTTGTAAAAGCGCTCCGTATCGCTGTCGATCACAACGTCCCATCCCTGACAGCAGCTGTCGGGACAGTCGGCGGCGATACAGAAGAAGTCTTGATAATAGGTCGGGTAATAATGCTTCATGATGAACCCCTCTGTTTGTCTTAATAAAAAGTATTATCCGTCAAAAAAATCACAAAGTCAACAAAAACTATTGCAATCCGCTGTGATAATGGTATAATAGACAGCAGAAAAAGAATCGTGCCGAATGAATCATGCAGAAAAGCGCCTTTGCATATAGATGTAGAAAGACGCTTGACCGCGTGAGGACGGTACTCCGGAGAATTCCATCGTATTTTTGCGGATGGATGCCGAAGGTGCAAGCGCGTTATCGCGTCAATCTCTCAGGCAAAAGGACGGAGATCAAGATGTCAGCATACGCGGACATTTTACATCGTGCTTGAGAGTCGTAACATGGGTTTACGGCTCTTTCCTTTTGAAGAAAGCATTTGCTTTGCACTGAATGTTATTCTTTTTATTCGGGAGGAGCAGACACGTGTGCCGCGCCCCTCCCCTACGAGGAAATCAAGGAGGAAGAACAATCATGTGGGAAAGTTTTCTCAAAACGGTTGAGCAGGTCAACGGCGTTCTCAACAGCTACGTCTGGGGTTGGCCGACCATCATCCTGATCCTGGGCACAGGTCTGCTGCTGACCATCCGCACCCGCTTTTTGCAGGTGCGCAAGTTCGGCGAGTCGCTGAACACGACCATCGTGCCGACCATCAAAAGTCTGGGCAAGAAAAAGCAGGAGGACGGGCGCGTGCGCTCGATCTCCCAGTTCGAGGCGTTCTCGACCGCGATCTCGGGCACCGTCGGCACCGGCAATATCATCGGCGTCGTCGCGGCGATCCTGACAGGCGGTCCCGGCGCGGTGCTGTGGATGTGGATCTCCGCCTTTTTCGGCATGGTCACCAATTACGCCGAGAATGTCCTCGGTCTCTACTTCCGCAAGAAGGACAGCAAGGGCAACCTCGCGGGCGGCGCGTTCTACTACATCGCCTACGGTCTGAAATGGAAGTGGCTGGCGTACCTTGCGTCCATCTTCTGTATCTTCGCGTCGATCGGCATGAGCGGCGTACAGACGAATAAGATCTCCGGCGCATTGACAGAGACCTTCTCCCGTATCACCGGCAATAACGAAAACGCCGATTTAGTCAAGCTGATCGTCGGTATCGTCGTAGCGGTCATCGCGGCGGCGATCATTATCGGCGGCATCAAGCGTATCGGCAAGGTCGCGTCCATGCTCGTGCCGTTCATGTCACTGCTGTTCATCGTGCTGGCGATCATCGCCATCGTGACGCATTATTACCGTATCCCCGAGGCGTTCGGGCTGATCTTTTCAAAGGCATTCAATTTCAATGCCGTCGGCGGCGGTATCTTAGGCTTCACCTTCGGTACGGTCATCAAAAAGGGTATGGCGCGCGGCGTATTTTCTAACGAAGCGGGCTTGGGTTCTTCGGTCATCGCACACTCCGCGTCCGAGACCCGCGAGCCTGTCAAGCAGGGACTTTGGGGCGTGTTCGAGATCTTCTTCGACACCTTCGTCATCTGCACTCTCACGGCGCTGATGTTCCTGACGACCTTTGATATCAGCACCCTTTCGCCCGAGATGGAGGACAGCGTGATGTCGATGTCCCTGTTCTCGACCAACTTCGGCGCGTTCGGTACGGCGACCTTCTCCATCATCCTGCCGCTGTTCGCGTTCACCACGATCATCGCGTGGTCGTACTACGGCGAGAAGGCTGTCGAGTTCTTCTTTGGCTTTATGAAGGAAGAGAACCGCAAGTACCCCGTCATCATCTTCAAGGTGATCTATGTCCTGCTGATCGCGGCGTCCGCCACCATCCACAGCGGACTGGTCTGGGATATCAGCGACACCTTCAACGGCCTGATGGCGCTGCCCAACCTGATCTGTCTGGTCGCGCTCAGCGGCTTGGTCGCAAAGATCACGAAAAACTACTTCGACCGCAAGAAGGGCGTCAAGGTCGAGCCGATGCTCTCCGCGTATCCCGACATGAACGAGGAGTTCAAGCAGGATATCATGAGCGGCGACAGTGAAATGCAATAACGGATATCAACTTTTTGGTATATACGCAAAGGGGCTGCAGCGGCATGCTGCGGTCTCTTTGTGTTTTTAGCAGAAGCTGTTTGTATTCTTCCGCACGACAGGGTAAAACAGTGATAACAACTGTCAGCATGTTTTATCATGTTAAGTTCTGTAACCCTATCCGACTCTGAAAAACCGCGCGGGAGCATGAACGCTTGACAACCCTGCGCGTTAGTGGTAAAATCCCGTCATAGAAGTGCGAAACAATTTGACAGTTCGCATGGATAAGGAGTGATTTTATGAGCCGTATTATCATCACGACCGACAGCACCGCCGATATCTCTCCCGATATCGCCGAAAAATATAACATCCGTGTCGCTCCCCTGCACGTTCTGTACGACAATGAGGACTTCACCGACGGCGTGGATATCACGCCCGAATACATCATCGAGCGCTATGAGGAACAGGGACAGCTCCCCTCTACCTCCGCGGTGACTCCCGAGGGTTATCGCCTGTTCTTCAAGCAGATCTTTCGCGAGGGTTATACCGAGATCGTCCACATCGCCTTTGCGTCCGATATGTCCTCTACTTATCAGAACGCGGTGATCGCGGCAGGAGAGTTCGAGCAGAAGATCCACATCGTCGATAGCCGTGTGCTGTCCTGCGGCATGACGCTGCTGGCGATCCGTGCCTGCGAGCTGAGAGACATGGGCTTTTCGGGCGATCGCATCGCCCAGATGACTGCCGACCTGATCGAAAAGAACGTCGGCGGTTTCCTGCTCAGTCAGCTGGAATTCCTGCATAAGGGCGGCCGATGCTCGAGCGTCTCGCTGCTGGGCGCGAATCTTCTGAACATCAAGCCCTCTATCGTCGTGAAGGACGGCGCGATGAGCGTCGCGAAGAAGTACCGCGGCAAGGATGATATCTGCCGCATGAAGTATTTGCAGGACAGACTTGCGGAGTATGAGGGTCAGATCGACACCCGCCGCATCATCCTGCACACCACCTGCGATTTCAGCGAAAAGGATCATAAGCGCTGGAAGAAGGAGCTGAAAAAGCTCATCCGCTGTGATGAAGTCATCGTATCCACCGCGGGCTGTGTCATTACCTCTCACTGCGGTCCGGGTACCTTCGCACTGTTCTTTATGTTAAAATGATTCTGACGGACCGCGTATGATGTTCGATCATACGCGGTCTGTTTTTTTGTAAACGGTTGTCGGAATATGCCGAAGGCTGTTGTGTTTTATATACAAAAAAGGCCAAAAACCTTGAATAATGGCTTAAAATGGGCTTTTTTTGCGGGTGAAAATATCTAAAATTCTTTTTGGATTATGTGAATTTTTAACAAATTTTTAGATTCACTTCTGTTTAATGTGGACAAAAGCCGTTTTCTATGCTATAATCCCGATTAAACCTACAAAGAGGAGACGATAACATGGCAAGTAATCTGAAAGTTATCATCGAGAATTCGCAGGCAAAATTTAAAATCCCTTCGGGCACGCGCATGTTGGTACGCCGCAGCTGTCACGCCGTGCTGCAGCATGAGCACTATGACGCGCAGGCGGAGATCCGTGTAACGTTCGCGGACAACGAACTGCTGGATACCTACAGCGATAAGCGCGTCAGCAACTTTGAAGCCCCCGAGGTGATTTCCCTTCCGTCTGAGGAGGACGGTGATGATCTTGGTACGCTGGTGATCTCGGTGGAGCGTATCCTCGAACTGGTGCAGGTGTATAACCAGCCGTTCGAGATGGGCATTGTGTACGCGTCGGTCCACGGCGTGCTGAATTTGCTGGGACAGTACTATACCGATAAAAAGGCAAAGGACGACCTGATGCTGAAAGAAGCACAGATCCTCACCAAGCTGGGCTTCGCGCCTTTGGCAAGCTACAACGGATTACTATAAACTTTCCGCCCGTGAGAACGGGCGTTTTCCATTTGACGGAGGAAGCTATGACAGACTTACAGGCAATACAGGCGAGACATTCTGTGCGAGCCTATCAGGATAAGAAAATCGAAGCGGAAAAGGCAGAAGCACTGAGAGAACTGCTTGACCGTTTGAACAAAGAATATGACCTGCATATGCAGCTGATCGAGGATGTCGGCGGAGTGTTCAGCGGCGTTGTGTCAAAGATCTGCGGCTGGAGCCATGTTCCGTCCTATATCGCGATGGTCGGCAAGGACAGTGAGAGCTTAGACGAGCTTTGCGGCTATGTCGGCGAGCGGGTGGTGCTCGAGGCGCAGAAGCTCGGGCTGAATACCTGCTGGGCAGGCATCTTCAAGCGCAAGCAGGCGACCGCTGAGATCCGCGAGGGAGAGAGGCTTGCGCTGGTGATCGCGATCGGATACGGCGTGGACAGCGGTCACAGCCGCCGTTCCAAGACGCTCTCCGACGTGACAGACGTGCAGGATATGCCCGATTGGTTCAAGGCGGGCGTAGAAGCCGCGCTCCTTGCGCCGACCGCCAGAAATCAGCAGAAGTTTTTCTTCACCCTCGACGGCGGCAAGCCCGTCGCGCGGGTGACGGGGAACGCGCCGTTCGCAAAGCTCGATCTCGGCATCGCCAAGTGTCATTTCGAGATCGGCTCGGGCAGAACATTCATTTAATATGGTAAAAGCAACAGTGCCTTCCGACAAACGCCGGAAGGCACTGTTTATTCTTTGTACTCGTCCTTTGCCCAAGCGCTCATCGCGGCGCTCACCTCGCCGAAGGCTCTCGTCCCGTCCTCGGGCATGCGGTCGCTTGTGACGCGGATATAATCTCCCTTTCCGTCGGGGAACTTGCAGACATATGCTTTGCCGCAGATACCGACGGTATCACTGCGGCTGTTCCACCTGTCCATGCCGCTTTTTTTGATCACATCCAAAACCTCCTGAGCCGCTTCTACGGGGACGAGGTAGCGGTCGCAGTGCTCGTTGTCCGTACCACCCTGAGTGTAGCGTTCGAGCAGGATCTTGTCCTCGGAATGTGTGTACATCACCATTTCGAAGTACGGCTGTTCCATCGGGGTGCCGACCGTACGGTCAAAGTAGTCGATGAGCATTGTACCCGCGGGTTTGTCAAGATAGGTTTTTATGTCATATTGTTTGCTTTTGCCGCAGCCGAACAGACTGAACATCATCATCACCGCCATCAGTATTAAGATCGCTTTTACAGCTTTTTTCATAGGGTATCCCCTCTTTTTGCCTGCTGATACAAGGATAGCATATCAAGAGGAAGGTGTAAAGAGTTTTTCAGCCAGAAAACGCCGTTATACCGCCGATTTTTTGGTGCTTTCTGTCAATCTTTGTATTGACTTATCAGGGTGCTTCGTCTATAATGTACATAAGGTTTAATAGGCAACCTTGGACTACTGCGGCGGGAGGTTCGTTTCCCGACGCTTAAACTGAAGGAGGAAAAGCTTATGTATTACACAGCAGAAGTATCGAATATGTGCCCTGTCGCTAAGGGCGCGTATCACGGTCCTGCTCCCATCCCGGAAGAGGGCAAGTGGGTACAGGCAAAGGAAATCAAGGATATTTCCGGTTTCACACACGGCATCGGCTGGTGCGCTCCCCAGCAGGGCTGCTGCAAGCTCACACTGAACGTTAAGGAAGGCATCATCGAAGAGGCTCTGGTCGAGACCATCGGCTGCTCCGGTATGACTCACAGCGCGGCTATGGCTTCCGAGATCCTGATCGGCAAGACTCTCTTAGAGGCGCTGAACACCGACCTCGTCTGTGACGCGATCAACACCGCTATGCGCGAGCTGTTCTTACAGATCGTTTACGGCAGAACCCAGAGCGCGTTCTCTGAGGGCGGTCTGCTGGTCGGCGCTTCTCTCGAGGACCTCGGTAAGGGTCTGCGCTCGCAGGTCGGCACCATGTTCGCTACCCGCGAAAAGGGTCCCCGTTACCTCGAGATGACCGAGGGCTACTGCTCTCAGCTTGCGCTGAACAAGGACAACGAGATCATCGGTTACGAATTCATCAGCTTCGGCAAGATGATGGACTTCATCAAAGCCGGTATGGACGCCAACGAGGCGATCGAAAAGGCTAAGGGTCACTACGGTCAGTGGGACAACGCGGCGAAGTATATCGACCCGCGTAAAGACTAAGGGAGGTGCACAGTATGGCTTTATTTGAAAACTACGACAGACGTATAGAAAACATCAACCGCGTTCTGGCTGAGTACGGTATCTCCTCCGTTGAGGAAGCCCGTGAGATCTGTCAGGCCGCCGGCTTCGATCCCTATGAGATCGCGAAGGGCATCCAGCCCATCTGCTTCGAGAACGTATGCTGGGCTTACTGTGTAGGCGCTGCTATCGCTCTGAAGGCAGGCGCAAAGAACGCTGAGGAAGCTGCCCGCTACATCGGTATCGGTCTGCAGAGCTTCTGTATCGACGGCTCCGTCGCCGACAACCGCAAGGTCGGTATCGGTCACGGCAACCTCGCCGCTATGCTGCTTTCTAACGAGAGCAAGTGCTTCGCGTTCCTCGCGGGTCACGAGTCCTTCGCTGCCGCTGAAGGCGCGATCGGTATCGTCCGCAACGCGAACAAGGTTCGTGAAGAGCCGCTGCGCGTTATCCTGAACGGTCTGGGCAAAGATGCCGCTCAGATCATTTCCCGTATCAACGGCTTTACTTATGTTCAAACTCAGTTCGATTATTTCACCGGCGAGCTGAAGATCGTCAAGGAGATCGCTTACTCCGACGGCGAGCGCGCGAACGTTCGCTGCTACGGCGCCGACGACGTCCGCGAGGGCGTTGCGATCATGCACAAAGAGGGCGTTGACGTTTCCATTACCGGTAACTCCACCAACCCCACCCGCTTCCAGCATCCCGTTGCAGGCACCTACAAGAAGGAGTGCAACGAGCAGGGCAAGAAGTACTTCTCCGTTGCTTCCGGCGGCGGCACAGGCCGTACCCTGCACCCCGACAACATGGCTGCGGGTCCCGCTTCTTACGGCATGACCGACACCATGGGCCGTATGCATAGCGACGCTCAGTTTGCGGGTTCATCCTCCGTTCCCGCTCACGTTGAGATGATGGGTTTCTTGGGCATGGGCAACAACCCCATGGTCGGCGCTACCGTCGCGGTAGCCGTCGCTGTCCAGAACAGCCTCAAGTAATAATCGCAATAACTTTCTCTTTGGCTTCGGGCAGAAATGTCCGGAGCCTTTTTGTCGGTTGACGAAACCGTTTCGTTATAGTATCATGGAGTCGTATAAAGCGGGGTGAGCACATGGATCACGGTGAAAGAGCAGAGGAATTGTTCCGACAGGGTTATAACTGCGCCCAGAGCGTATTGATGGCATTCGGGGATGTGACAGGTCTCGAGAATGATACGGCGGTGAAGCTGTCGTCCTCCTTCGGCGGGGGACTGGGTCGTATGCGCGAGGTGTGCGGCGCTGTCAGCGGTGCGTCGATGGTGCTCGGACTGGTCAAGGGGTACAGCGACCCTGATGACCTCGAAGCGAAAAAGAAACACTATCATCTGGTGCAGGAGTTTGCCCGACGGTTCAAGGAGCAAAACGGCTCTATCATCTGCCGTGAACTGCTGAGCGGGGTGAACGCGCAGGAGGGGAGAGATCCCGAAGCGCGCACGGCGGAGTATTATCAGAAACGCCCCTGTCCCATGCTGTGCCGTCAGGCGGCTCAGATCGTTGACGAGCTGTTATCTCTTTAGCAAAGCATCCTATATAACACAACAGCCACCCGCTTTGGGTGGCTGTTGTGCGTAAAGAAGTTATCATGAAAAAGAAATGGAGATTATTTGGGCTATATTATTCGGGCTTTGCGGGAGGGGTGCCGCCGCTGTGACCGCCGCCCTCGCCGGGTTTGTCGGGAGCGCCGCCGTTGCCGCCGCCTGTGGAGACGACCGCGATCGCTTCGCCCGTGGAAGCAGTGCCCGCGGTGTAGGCGGTGCCGTTTACATAGAGCGTATGACCGTTGAGGTCAATGCTGTCAGCGTCACAGGTCAAGGAAGTAATGTAACTGTCAGCTGTCAGAACCCACTTTGAGCCGCCGCTGAGGTCGACATAGACCTCGCCTGCCTGACCGTCGCTGTTGATCGCGCCGTTGAAGGTGGAGCTGTCGCTGAGATAGAGGTTGAGGTTCGACACATCGTCTACGATCATATCGCCGTTGATGGTCTGCTTCTCGGCGTACAGGCTGACCTGACCGCCGTTGCTGCCCTCGCTGCCCCAGCCTGCGGCTGCCGCTCTGAGGAACACGCCGTCGCTGTCGTTGTTGATGATGTTTGCTTCGCTGAGGCGGATCTCGGTAGCGGTGTTGTTGACGAAGAAGATATCGCCGTTCTCATTGGTGAGCGTACCGCCGTTCATGGTGAAGGACGAGGTGCCCTCTGCCGCGTCGCCCGACATGCTCTGGTAGATCATGACCGCTTGATACCATTCGGACTTATCGCTGTTTTTCTTGTTGTTGTCGGCGTTGAGGGTCACGTTATTGAGGGTGACGCTGTTCTTGCCCTCGACGACTACGCCTTGTGAAGCGGTGGAGGTCAGGGTGGCGTTATCCACGGTGATGTCGGCTGTCGAGTAGATGACGGGGGAGCCTGTGCCCGAGGTGGTGTAATAGCCGCCGCTGACATTCACGTCGCCGCCGCCGCGGTCAGAGCGGATCGCCGCCGACGAGTTGCCTGAGGTATTGATCGTGAGGTTGGTCGCGTTCATCGTACCGCCGCCGGTGGTCATCAAGCCGCCCGAGCAGTTCCCCGATGTGGTGATATAGCTGTCGCTGATGTTGACGGTCGTGCCCTCGCCGTAGCTGAACACGGCGTTCGCGTGAGTGCCGTTGGTATCGACGACTATCTCGCTGAGGTCGAGGGTCGCGCCGTTTGTGGCAAAGATCGCGGCGTTATCGCCGTAGAAGTCGGCTTCGTCGCCGCTGTTGCTGTCGCCTGTTTTGACGACCTTCACATTGCTGTAGCTTGCGCCCTCGCCGTCGGCTGAGACCGCATGCTCTCCGTCAGCGCTGTTTTCGATGGTCTCGTTGACGGTGATATCGCTTTCGGAAAGCGACTTTGCGGACGCCTCTGTCGCGACAGGCAATGTCGCTGTTTCAGTCGCCGCGATCGTTGCTGTATCGGCAGTCGCCGCCTGTGTTTCGTCAGTGGTGTTTTCATTCGCGCATGCCGCCAGAGAGGCGGTGATCAGCCCTGCCATCAGGACGGACGCGATTTTGAGAGTAGTTCGTTTCATGTTGTTGCCTCCTGCATCATATTTTTGATTGTGGCTATATTGTATGCCTGCAATATGAAAGCCGTTTGACAGCTGTGTGAACGGTATGTGAAAAATCATGAGAGAATTGTGCCGATAGCTGTTGAAGTACGATTTTTTTGATGGTATACTGTCAATATCGATTGTTTATACTCAGCACAACGTAGGAAATGTTATGACCAATGTCCCGAAGGCTCCGGCGGACGTTCATCCTCGGGCGGAGGACGTTCCGGCGGTGGGGAGGCTCTTTCCCGTTCTGACAGGATAAGGTTTTTACTTGCGCTATGAAGTAATGATTTTAGGAGGGTATCATGTATTGTGAACAATGCGGTCATCCGCTGCGGGACGGCGAGCTGTTCTGTACTAAATGCGGTGCGCCGATCGGCAAAAAGAATATCGGCGGCAAAAACATAGAAATGAATACGGAAGCAGTGCGCGGATCTGCTCCTGTTACTGCTCCCGCAGAGAAGCCGAAAAGTCATAAAGGGCTGATCATCGCCCTCTCGGTCACCGGCGGCGTATGCGTGCTTGGCTTATTGGTGTGGCTCATGCTGTCTTTCTTTGCCTTAAAGCCTGACACAATGCCTTCCGCAACAGTTGCCGTCAGTGAAGAAGCGACGGCGGCGGTATCGGAGTCAGAAGCGGCGACCAACGCTCCTTCCGAAAAGCCGTCAGAAAAACCCACAGAAAAGCCGACCGAAGCGCCCTTCTCCATTTCTGCCGATGAATTGGAGGAGGAGATTGCGAAGATCCGCGTCTATTACTATACGCCGACCGCCGATGACGTACAGAAAACGGTCGAGAGCGGAACAGACGGCTGGCGATACGCGAGGGACTACCGCTTTCACGGCGGCAAGCTCGTCTTTGCGTTTATCTTTGACGGCACGGAGGAACACCGTCTCTATTTCAAGGACGATCATATGATCCGCTATATCGACGAAGAGCATACGACCTATGACTATCCCGATACAGCGCCGTTCAGCGACTGGGAAAAGCGCTCTCTGGAGGAAGCCTATTCGCTAATGCCCGAGAGCGCTCCAAATGACGCTTCGGACAGCGGCTGGCTCGGCACATGGGAAAACGCCGGCGGTGAAAGTCTTGAGATCACCGATGTGTCCGATACGGGGCTGACGCTGATCTTTCATAAGATTACCGAACAGGGAAAAATGATCGACGTCGACTATCAGATGGAGTTCGACAACGCTGATAAGACCGTCGCGTCGGAGATCGGCGGCGCTGAGGATCATGGGGGCTGGGAGTACACCTTCACCCTCGGCGACGGCTTCATCACCGTTTCGTCCCGCTATCCCGATCAGATCTATTATAAAAAGTAAGAGGTAAAATATGTTTGCCAAAAGAAAGATCGTACGCAAATATATCCGCTTTTACGGCAGCGTACAGGCGGTAGGGTTCCGCTATTACGCGAAAACCGCCGCCGACATGTACGGAGCGACAGGATGGGTGCGGAACGAATATGACGACTCCGTGTCGATGGAGATACAGGGAACGGAGCAGCAGATCGACGACGTTATCACGGGTATCGATCGCGGCAGATATATCCGTATCGACCGCATGGATGTGAAAACGATCGAGGCGGTTCCCGATGAGCGCGGGTTCAGAGTCAGGTATCACTGACGGAGGTTATGATGAAGCATAAATTATTCAGCTTTAAGAGCGGCGGCTCGCGGTTTGAGACAGAACCGTTCGATCCTGAAACACAGGTCTCCGTGATACGCGGCTCGATCTGCACAGGCGAGAAGGTCGCGGGATTCCGCGATAAGCGCAGCGGACAATTCACCGAGGTCATGCTGATCTGCTCGCCTAAGGATGAAGAAGAATTCAAAAGGACTTATCGGGTCGATAGTTTGAAGGTCGAATATTGACGCTTTATGGAGAATGAAAATGAAAGATTTTATCATACACAGTAAAGCTGAACTGATCAAAGCGATCGACACGTTCGGCTTTTTGCCGTTTTTTGAAAACTCTGTCGCAGGTTTTTCGATCGAGGAACATATCGATCCCGATTGCTGGTATGACAACGAGACGGGCAGCTGGCCTGTGTGGGAGTGGAAGGGCCCTGTGATCCGCGAGACAGGCTGTGCCTACGGAAAGTTCTTTGAAAAAAAAGCCTGCTATATCAGCCCCGAGTGGTTTCCCGATTTCGCGAATTACCGCCGCGACGGATATGATTTTGACGCGCGCTATGACGACGGTCTCGCGCCGCTGAAGGACAAGCAGCTCTATGATCTGATCGAGGCGAACGCCCCGATCCTTTCGAAGGAGCTCAAGAAGATCGGCGACTACCGCAAGGGCGGGGTCAAGGGCTTTGATACGATCATCACCCGCCTGCAAAGCCAAGGGTATGTGATCATCAGCGACTTTGTGTATATGAAGGACAGGTTCGGCGAGCCATACGGCTGGGGTGTAGCGGAGTACGCGACGCCCGAGAGCTTTATGGGAAAAGCATTTTCGGATGCGGTTTATCAAAGAACGCCCCAAGAATCCTATGAGAGACTTTTGAATCACTTTAAAGAGCTCTTTCCCGATGAAGAGGAAAGGGTCTTGAAGAAGTTTTTAAAATGAACCCGTACGATAGGACGAATAAGTCGTATCGCATATGGTTTAATAACATCACCAAAGAAAGGAGACGGCACAGTGCCCGATATCGTTGTTCATACCAAATTCGGCGCTCAGGTGCTTGACCGCGCGCAGATCGGCGTTGACCGCGCTGTCTTTGATTTCGGACTTTTAGGGCCCGACCCGTATCTGTTCTATCGCTGGTATCTGCCGCCGTTTCGCAACCGCGTCAACCGTTATTCTTCTGCAATGCACCGTGAGCATACGGGGGATTTCCTTGCGGAGCTGGCACGCAGGGCAAAAGATGACAGCCAAGTGTTTTCGTATCTCTGCGGCTTTTTGTGCCATTACGCGCTGGATTCGACCACCCATCCGTATATCAACCGCATGGCGGGCTTCAGCGCCTCGATGCATATGGCTGTCGAACATAAATTAGATGTGATGAGCGGCGGCAATATCCGTATCCCGCCGTTTCTGCCCGATACGCTGCGGAAGGAAGTCGGCGGAGCGATCACGAAGATCTACGGCTGGAACGACGCGTGGGAAAAGCTCAGGGAAGGCCGCCGCGATATGGCTCCGTTTTTCCGTATCGTGTCCGATCAAAAGGGTACGCTCGACAGATTTGCGGGAAAAACGCGTACCAAGCTCAGGCTCGTTTCGTATCGCAGCAAGGCGATAGACGATATGGATCTGAGCGGTTTTCAACCTTTGTATCGGCAGGCGCTTGACGATGCGGTAAGGTTCATCGAGGCGGCAAAAGAGTTTGTCAGCGGAAACATCACAGAAGCCGCGTTCAGAGCGGCCGTCGGCAGCCGTTCGTATATCGACGGATAAAAATTGTTTCAATACAAAACAAATAGGTCGTGAAGCTTTCTTTCACGACCTTGTACTATTTACTGAGAAAAAGGAGACGGAATATGCCTGACAGCAGAAAAGAACGTTTGGCGTTTGATTACCGCGAAATGCTGAAAATACAGAACCGCCCGTACCTCTCGTGGATCGCGGCAAAAGGCGAGCTTCCGTACGTGCAGGAATACCTGCTGACGGTCAAGCTCAGAACTTATGTATTCTCCGCCGAGAAAGGGAAGTGTACCGTCGGGGCGATCCGTCGGTGTACCATACGGGTGACGCTGTGGGACTCCTATCCCGAAACCGCTCCGTATATATGCATGCTGGATATCCCTCCCGTGTTCCATCCCGAATGGTACTCCAAGGGTACCTACTGTCCGTCTGAGCCGTGGCGTCCCGAAGATTCATTAAAGGATCATATCCTGCGGATGCTGGAAGGACTTCGGTATGGACCGTCCCTGACCGAAACGGATACTCCTGCAAATTATAAGGCGCAGGACTGGTATAGTATGAACAGGGACAATGCCGCTCTGTTTCCTTCCGATCATACGCAGCTGACCGAAAATACGCCTGAAGAAATCGACGCGGTGGAAAAAGCCTCAGATCCTTTTATGGAGATCGTTGACAGCTGGACGGTATCACATTAAAGTCGGTCACCACCGTGCTGTTGATCTCTTTCGCTCTTTCCGGTGTCAGTTTCATATGATCCCTTCCTTTATCGTTATGATTTGACAGCATTATAGCATAACCTTCTGACAAAAGGAAGAATATGATAAAAACAGTGGAAGTTTACTTCTGAATCTGTTATGATAACAGTAAAAAAGTTTATGATGAAAAAGGTGATAATATGAACCTGTATATCAATTGCTGTGTGCGTGAAGAATCGAGGACGGACAGGCTTGCCCGCCATGTGCTCAGTCAGCTTGACGGTGGCGTAACGGAATTGAAGCTGTATGAAGAAAACCTGTGCCCGCTTGACCGTGAAACGCTGGAGAGACGTTCCGCTCTGATCGAACAGGGCGACTACGGCGACAGGATGTTTGATTACGCGAAACAGTTCGCTTGTGCAGATACGATCGTGATCGCCGCGCCTTACTGGGACTTGTCTTTTCCCGCGCCGCTGAAGACCTATATCGAAAATATTTATGTCACGGGGATCGTCTCCGAGTACGGTGAGGACGGTATGCCGCGCGGTCTGTGCCGGGCGGATCGCCTGATCTATGTGACGACCGCGGGAGGACCGTATGATCCGACCTACAGTTACGGGTATATCAAAAGCCTTGCGCAGAATTTCTTCGGTATCCCAAACGTCTCGCTTATAAAGGCGGAGATGCTGGATATCGTCGGTAACGACGCAGAAGAGATCCTCCATGAAGCAATGAAAGGACCGTGCAGATAAACGGATGGAGAAACTGTGTAAGTGGGGAAATAGTTTATGGAATTTAACCAAGTGATCCGCGAGCGGTATTCCGTTCGCAAATATAAGCCCGATATGATAACGGACGAGGAGCTGAACGCGATCCTAAAGGCGGGGATGGTCGCGCCGACGGGGTGCAACTATCAGCCCCAGCGTATCTATGTGCTGAAAAGCGCTGAGGCGGTAGCGAAGATCCGCACGCTCTCGCGCTGTGCGTTCGACGCGCCTGTGGTGCTGATCGTCGCGCTGAATGAAGATGAGGACTGGAAAAGCCCGCTTGAAGCAGGCTGCCATGCGGGGATACAGGACGTCAGCATCGTCGCCGACCACATGATGCTCGCCGCGTGGGACATCGGGATCGGCTCTTGCTGGGTGAACTACTTCAAGCCGAGCGAGGTCAAGGCAGCGTTCGGCTTGCCCGATAACGAAACGCCCGTTCTCCTGCTGACCCTCGGCTATCCCGCGGATGACGCAAAGCCGATGAAGCTCCACGAAGAGTCCAAAGCGATGGACGAAGTTGTGAAAACACTTTGACAGGTACAGCAAAAGCGATATGAGAAATAAATAGGACAGTTAAGATAGAATACGTGATCATAAAACGATAAAAAAAATATATGGAGGGAACTATGCGATTAGACGGTTTTGGACTGTTTGTCAACGATATGGGCAGGATGATCCGCTTCTACAGGGATGTTCTCGGCTTTGAGATCAAAGAGGCGGAGGACGCGGGGAACGTTTATCTTGTCAAGGACGGAACGCTCTTTCTGCTATTCGGCAGGAAGGATTTTGAGAAGATGACAAGCCGCAGGTATGACTATGTCAAAGGCTTGAACGGTCATTTCGAGCTGGCGCTCTATGTCGATTCCTTCTCTGAAGTCGACACGACCTATCGGTATGCTGTGGAGAACGGCGCTGAGCCGGTGATGGAGCCGACCACCGAACCGTGGGGACAGCGAACCTGCTATATCGCTGATCCAGAGGGGAATCTGATCGAGATCGGTTCATGGGATAAACCGTATGAGGAAAAGGATAAGGAGTAAGTACGATGGCTTTTGACTATAAGAAAGAGTACAAAGAATTTTATATGCCTCCGAAAAAGCCGACCATTGTGACCGTGCCGCCGATGAATTATATCGCGGTGCGCGGGCAGGGCGATCCGAACGCGGAGGACGGCGCGTACAAACAGGCAATCGGTATGCTGTACGCGATTGCCTACACCATCAAAATGAGCAAGAAAGGTGATCGTCAGATCGACGGCTATTTTGATTATGTCGTGCCGCCGCTGGAGGGCTTTTGGTGGCAGGACGGTATGACCGGAGTGGATTATGCTCATAAAGAGACCTTCAGCTGGATCTCGCTGATCCGTCTGCCGGATTTTGTGACAAAGGCAGATGTTGATTGGGCGGTAAAAGAAGCAACCGAAAAGAAGAAAACTGATTTTTCAAAGGTCGAATTTCTGACCTATAACGAGGGGCTGTGCGTGCAGTGCATGCATATCGGTCCTTATGACGACGAGCCCGAGACGGTACGGCTGATGCACGAGTATATGGAGAGTCAGGGCTATGCCCTGGATATTACTGAAGAGCGCTTTCACCATGAGATTTACCTCAGTGATGCGAGAAAGGTGGCTCCCGAAAAGCTGAAAACCGTTGTACGACATCCGATCAAATGATACAAAGATGCTTCGGTATCAAAATCAGGGAAAACGAAGCATGAGCCAACAGATCACGATACGAAGAGAACGGTGAGGGTGGAAGAATGACAGGATATATCGCTGAGATGAGAAAGATCGTCGGGCACAAAACGCTTATTCAATGCGCGGCAAGCATCATCTGCGTTGACGCTCAGGGCAGGATACTGCTGGGAAAACGTTCGGATAACAAAATGTGGGGCTATTCCGGCGGCGCTGTTGAGATCGACGAATATGTGGAGGACTGTGCCAAGCGCGAATTGTTTGAGGAAATGGGCTTGACTGCGGAAGAGCTTGAATTCTTCTATGTCAACTCGGGTCCTGAGGCGCATTATATCTATCCCAACGGCGACGAAGTTTCCAATTTTGAGATCATCTATATTTGTAGGAAATGGCACGGCGTGCCGAAATCACAGGACGGAGAGATGGAAGAGCTGAGGTTCTTTTCACCTCATGAAATCGATCTATCGGAGATCTCTCCGCCGATCCGTCATGTGGTAGCGGCTTTCATTCACAGGAGGAGCAGTAATGGAAATTGATGAGTATGGAAATCCCGCGTCGGATATTGTCCTGATCCAGACGGTAGATGAACATGATCTTGCGCTGATCGAGAACGAGATTGCTTCGATCGCAGATAACAGTGATAAAGATTTCAGATTGATTGCCGTCAAGGTCGATGACTGGAACACGGATCTATCCCCGTGGCAGACACCTGCTGTATTCGGTAAAGACGCCTTCGGCGGCGGAGCCTGCGATACGCTTTCCGCCATGCTTCCGTTATGCGAGGATAAGAGCAAGACATACTTTATCGGCGGCTATTCCTTAGCCGGACTCTTTGCGCTGTGGGCGGCGTATCAGACGAATGTGTTCAAAGGAGTCGCGGCGGCTTCACCTTCTGTATGGTTTCCTGATTTCGAGAACTATGTCATTCAGAATCGGATAAAGACAGAATCGGTCTATCTGAGCCTCGGCGACAAAGAGGAGAAAACGCGCAATCCCGTGATGGCACAGGTAGGAAACGCGATCCGATCCATCCATCACCATCTGAGTGACAGCCGTATCAATTGTACTCTTGAATGGAATCATGGCAATCATTTCAAAGACGCAGATCTCAGGACAGCAAAAGCGTTTGCGTGGCTGTTGAACAGAATGGAAAGATGATAAGAAAAGAGGGAATTTGAAATGTTCAATTATCATGATATCACACGGAACGCGTTTATGCTGCACGGACCACTGGCGCAACACGGCTATGACTGGTGGTGGCACAGCTTTACCGCTCAGGACGCAGAGACAGGTGAAGACAAGCCGTTTTTTATTGAATTCTTTATTTGCAACCCTGCCCTTGCCGAGGACGAACCTGTACTCGGACAGCTTCCCGAGAATCAGGCGGCAGGGAAAGCGCCGTCATACCTAATGGTCAAGGCGGGCTGCTGGGGCGAGGATCACTGTCAGCTGCATCGCTTTTTCTCTCTGAAAAAGGTACGGATACATAGAAAAGCGCCCTATCAGATTGAGGCGGATGATTGCTTTGCGGCAGAGTACAGACTCAAGGGCAGTATCTCGATCACTCCCGAGGAAGCCGCGGCACATCCCGAGTGGATGTGTGATGCAGGCGATCTGTCATGGAGCTTGACGATCGATAAACAGATCGCGTTCAACGTCGGTTACGGCGCAAGCAAGGCGCTCCGCGATATCGAGGCGTTCGCCATGTACTGGCACGCAGAGGGAATGAAAAGTGCTTACCAAGGTACGATCACCTATAACGGCAAGAAGTATATCGTGACGCCCGAGAAAAGCTACGGTTATGCCGACAAGAACTGGGGCAGGGATTTTACCAGCCCGTGGGTGTGGCTGTCATCCAATTGCCTGAAAAGCAAGCTGACAGGAAAGGTACTGGAAAACAGCGTTTTCGATATCGGCGGCGGCAGACCGAAGGTTTATTTTGTGCCGCTCGACAGACGCCTGCTCGGTGTGTTTTATTATGAGGGCAAGGAGTACGATTTCAACTTCTCCCATGTCTGGCTGAATGTCAAAACAGAATTCTCCTTTGAAGAGCGGGAGAGCGACGTTTGCTGGCATGTCAGGCAGGAGAACAAGGACGCCGTGATGGAAACCGAGATTACCTGTCAAAAGAAAGACATGCTGCTCGTCAACTATGAAGCGCCCGACGGTACAAAGAAGCACAATCGGCTCTGGAACGGCGGCAACGGCGTAGGCATCGTGAAGCTCTATGACAAGGTGGACGGCGAGCTGGTTTTGGTAGATGAAATCGAAGCGACTCATATCGGCTGTGAGTACGGAGAATACTGCTGATATGGAGGTCGCAGGATCACTGTAAAAAGTTGGAGGAGGTTTAACGCATCTTTATGAAATACATTTTTCTATCGCTTGCAGCATTGGCGGTCATATTCGGAATATCCTTCCTGATCACGGGGATCATCCGAAAGAAGCTGAAAAAGAAGCCGCCGGTCGGCGTACATATCCTGATCGGTATCGTTGCGGGACTGCTGGTGATTTGTGTAGCGTTTTTCGTGTATGTCGGCATCCACTATCCTGCTGAGGATGAAGCGATTGCTGTCTGGGCGGAGTCTGACAGTGTACAGGTAACTGAGATCGACGGCGCCTATATGATTGACGGCGAGGGCGAAGATACGGCTCTTGTATTCTATCCGGGCGCAAAGGTCGACAGTGAAGCCTACCTTCCCCTGATGAAGAAGCTGGCAGAAAACGGTATCGACTGTTTTCTGCTGAAGGCCCCGATGCGGATAGCGATATTCGATATGAACGCCGCTGAAAGGATTATCGACAAGTATGATTATCAAACGTGGCTGCTGTCCGGTCACTCTATGGGTGGTATCGCGGCGGCGGGCTGCGCGGCAGAGAACAGTGATGTTGTCGATGGAGTCGTGCTGTTAGCCTCCTATCCGAACAACGTGCTCGGCGATGATATCAGCCTTTTGTCGATATACGGTACCGAGGATATGGTACTGGGGCGTGACGCTTATGAAAAAGCAAAATCGAATTATCCGTCAAATTCACAGGAAGTTGTGATAACAGGCGGCAACCACGCGCAGTTCGGCAACTACGGCAGACAGAGCGGCGACGGTGAAGCGACGATCACCCGTGAAGAACAGCAGGAGAAAACAGTCGCCGCGATCCTTGACTTTGTTCAAAAGTATGATTTGTGACACACTGTGAAAGGGAATAGCAAATAATGGTTTCTGCAGGAGAGCAGGTCATTCTGATCCATCCGATTATGAACAGAGAATAGAAAATCTTTTACAAACATTTCAAAAACCTCTTGACTTTGACGCTGCGTCATAGGATATACTGGTGCCGAGGTGATGAGAGATGAAGCTGCAAATCAAGGATTTTGCCGAGCTGACGGGCGTCAGTGTGCGTACGCTGCATTATTATGACGAGATCGGATTGCTCAAACCGTCCGAGGTGGATGACTGCAGCGGTTATCGTTACTATGACAGCTCTTGTCTGGACCGTATGCGGGAGATACTGTTCTACCGCGAACTGGATTTTTCTTTGAAGAGTATCGCACAAATCCTCAGTTCACCCGACTATGACAAAGAGCAGGCGCTCCGAAAACAGCGTCAGCTTTTGGTGCTGAAGAAGAACAGACTCGAAAAGCTGATCGCGGCGATCGACAGCGCGGAGAAAGGGGATTTTGAAATGAACAATGACTATGAAAAAACGAGAAAGCAGTATGCGGACGAAGCGCGTGAGCGTTGGGGCGATACCGAGGCTTACAAAGAGAGCGAACAGCGTACTGCGAATTATACTCCAACAGATTGGAACGATCTGTCCGAAGGGATGGACGCGATCATGGCAGGCTTCGCTGAGATGAAAGCGGAGGGTGTTGCTCCCGATGATGAAAGAGCACGTTTGCAGGTGGAAATGTTAAAGCAGTTCATTACCGAGCGGATGTACACATGTACCGATGACATCATCGCAGGACTCGGGCAGATGTACGTCGCCGACGAACGCTTCACGAAGAACATCGACAGTCACGGCGAAGGTACGGCTGAATATATCAGTGATTGCATCAAGAGCTATTGCTCATAAATCAGGAATATACAACAAAACGGTCAGGCTTGACGGTGTGTCTTGCCTGACCGTTAACTTATATCAATATACCGTTGCAGTGGTCGATCTCGTGCTGGATGATTTGTGCGGTGAAGCCGGTGTAGCTCGAGGTTTTCCAAGTGAAGCTGTTGTCCTGATACCTCACGCGGATCGTCTTGTATCGCGTGGTCGGTCTGGGACCGCCGAGCAGGGATAGGCAGCCTTCCTCGGTTTGATACATCCCCGACTTGCTGATGATCTCGGGATTATACATCACGGTGTATCTGCCGTTGTCGCTGAACGCGATGATACGTTTGGTAACTCCTATCATATTTGCCGCCATGCCGACGCACGTTCCTCTGTGTGCCATGAGCGTGTCGAGCAAGTCCCGCCCGACGATAATATCCTCCTTGACAGCATCCTTCGATTTGATCCCCAAAAACAGCGGGTCGTGTACCGGTTCTTTGACCATTTCTCAAACAACGCTCCTTTATCAGATAGAAAAATCATATCATAAAACGCTTTGCTTTACAATAGACCGACGGACAAATTCTTCCTCGCCTTATCAAAGAAAAGCCATCGGTGAACGGATAACCGATTGTTGAATACATCAAATGGTTGGAGTGAAGTACGTTCGCGGTGTCGGTCGAAGAGTATCTCGTCTTCGGATCAACACCTCCTGACAAATCGCCATCAGCGCTCTCCCTCAAAACAGTCCGCCGGACTGTTTTGACCTGCGTTCGGAGCGACTTTGCGCTCCTCGCTTGGCACGGTCGCCTTCAAATCCCTTCACTCCTCCTGTGGGTTGAATCGATAAAGGGAGTATCCTTTCGAGGATACTCCCTTTATCAAATGGTCGGAGTGAAGGGATTTGAACCCCCGACATCCTGCTCCCAAATATATTAAATAGTCTGATAATGCTTCCGTATAACCACATATAGTGGTTTCCGCTCCGGAAAACATGCTATTGAGCGCTCTTACCTGCGCTGTTTCCAAGTGCTCCGGACGGCGATATGGTCGGGTATGTGGTCAGTCAAGCTATCAATCTATTTTCTTTATAACAGAGTGCGATATACGCACGGGGCTGATAGTAGAAATCTGTATTATAATTACTGATTCCGTCACTCACCCAAGAATTAAATACTTCAATAATATGCGGTATCAGATTATCGTCCTTTAATGTATCTTCTATCAACCGCTGATACACCTTGCCGATTGTAAAGTGATCGGGCACCGTATAATGGCAACTGCCGACGTTATCAAAACTGCCTTTCGGAATATCAAAGTAGCTGATGTATTCATCGGCTATTTTTTCAATGGGCTCGCAATGAAGTATATCCGCCTGTTCATATATTCTGCTAAGGTTATCGACACCGAGCGAATTAACAACAGCTTTTCTCTCTAAGCTTTGCTTTCTGCCGATGTATTCTACCAAGCTGCACAGATAAAACAAATTATTGCTGTTAACGGTCATTTACTTCACGCCCTTCAAGGAAACTAAGAGTTTTCAACGCTTGTTCTGTATTAAAGCAAATCTGGTGTGTAGGATGCTTGAATTTTGCCAATTCCCAAAACGCGTCTCTCGTAATCCTGCCGTCAAGGAAATCTTCGACATAGTTAAAGATGGTGTCATCAGCCATCGGACCTTCTACGATGTCATAATTATGAGGAACACCGTTTCTGCACGCGGCTATGAAATCTAACCATTCCTCTGTCATTTCAGGGAATGATAATACTTTAAGATTAGTATTCGGATTGTACTCATATTTATTTATAATTCCGCTACCTGTAATTCTGGTTGCCCAACGAACAGCTTGCTCTTCTATCAAAGTACAATAAAACCCGAAATAAAAATCCTTGTTGTATTTGGATATGATAATCTTCGGATTTTCAACGTACTCCTTACTTCCGTGATACAAAACAATACTCATAATTATTACCGCCTTACTTAATCAGTGTACCATATTTGCAGATAAATAACAACAGTTTCACATGTCAAAAATAAATACGCTGTAACCAAAGATAGCCGCTGCGCTTGGCAACGGTATCTCAAACGTTAACAGATTATCCTGAAACGAGAATTGTTATCGCCGATTTTTTATCGCCGACAAAAGTGAAAAATCGGCGATAAATCACAATATGTTATTCCGTGCAAAAAGATAATACTGTTTCTGTGTCATTTAATTGTGTTATCCGTGGTCTATATTGCTTTACAACTTTATTCCAAAATG
>JAFTGL010000010.1 GCA_017457955.1 Ruminococcus sp. | reverse complement strand
GAACGAAACGCTGATACAGGAATCGCTTTCGAAGCTGATACAGGATAAGACGGTCATGATCATCGCGCACCGCCTGCGTACCGTCGCGGGCGCGGACAAGATCGTCGTCATCAATGACGGCAGAGCTGACGAGCAGGGCAAGCCGAAGGAGCTTGAAAAACAGAACGGCGTTTATGCCAAAATGCTTTCTTTACAGGCGTAGGGAGAGCGGCAAAGCTGATCTATATGAAACAAAGATATCCCCGCTGATCTCGGATGGCAGCTTCCTGTGTAAAAAGCGATAAACAAATCATAAAAGCCTCAAAGCGTTCGCTTCAAACTCTTCGAGGCTTTTGCTGTTATTTCTGAGCTGTCACTGTGATCCACGGCTTCTGCGGATGATGGTCGACGGTAACGCTTGTAAAGCCTGCCGACTTCAATGCCGATCCCAGCTCTTCTGCCGTATAGCATTTCATGCCGTCGATGATCTTCTCGTATTTTAGGCTGGTTTCATCCGTGCCGTCGGATTCGTTGACGATCATAAAAGTACCGCCCGATTTCAGTACACGGAACACCTGCGAAAAGCATTTTTCAAGACCCGGCCAGAAGTAGACCGTCTCGAAAGCGGTCGCAAGGTCATAAGTATCATCGGGAAGATCGAGCGAGGAAACGTCTCCCTGCCTGACGCTACAGCGTCCCTCACGGATGAAGCGGTCGTTATATGCCGTGGATTTCTCTACCGAAAGCGGGGAATAGTCGATCGCTGTCAGCGCCGCGTCGGGATATTTTTTCAGCAGTTCTCCCGCGTTTCGTCCGCCGCCGCATCCGAGCTCAGCGATCTTTTTGGGGGAGATACCGCTCAGGTGCGACATGCCCCAGTCGGCGAGCTTTGCGTGACCGCTGTTCATGCCGCCGAGCATCATTTTGCCGAGAGCTCCCTCGGGTTTTCTGGTCTGGTTGACATATTTTTTGAAAAGACCCATATGATACCTCCGTGTTTCGTATTATCCTTTAGCACATCGGCACAGAGCGGAAGAACTCTGTGCCGATGTGTCTTAACATATTCGTTAAAAAGAGGAAAGACAAAAAAGCTTGTCTTATGAAGAAAAATGTATATGCAAATAGGGGATAAGCTGATTATTCTGTAACGAGCGGCTTTACGGTAAGCGCCGCTTTGAGCTTTTTGAAGCTGTCGTCGCTGATGATATGCTCGATACGGCAGGCTTCGTTTTCGGCGATTTCTTCCTCTACGCCGACGCTTTGCAGCAGTTCTTTGAAATAGCAGTGCTTTGCATAGACGCGCTCGGCTTCTGCTATCCCTGCTTCGGTGAGGGTCACATAGTAGTCGTCGTCCATCGAAACAAGTCCCTGCTCGCGCAGGATACCCATGGCGCGCGATACGCTCGGCTTGCTCAGACCCATGTGATCGGCGATCTCATAGGAGCGGATGGTACGCTTGCGCAGACGGCTCAGGAGAAGGATCGATTCGAGATAATCTTCTCTGGATTCGTTTTTGATGATACGCGAGGGCGTCTTGCCATCGAATCTTGTGCCTGCCATCCCGAAGCTCCTTTCTTTGAGTCCTTTTCACCGCTTAGCTGTTAGCTTAAGCTAATGAGTTAGTTACCGCTAACTCATTGTGAAAATAAAAGCGGCTGTTGCGTTAGCCTTGACTAACTCATTATATTTTATCTTTCCTGCTTTGTCAATAGGTTTTTTGCAAATTGAATCAAAATGGCATGGCAGAGGCTTTTGTAAACAGAATCTTAGTTGAAATCCACTAATTGACAAAGTGGTTAGCATATGCTAATATTTTTGGTTGTAGATCGATTTCAGGTCTAAAAGAAGGGAAGTAGTTATGATGAATAAAAGGAAAATCAGTATCATGGGACTCGTCAGCGCGGTATTCAGTCTGGCGCTGCTGATCGGTTCTCTGACCTTTTTCAAGTCCGTCTGCGGTGCGGATATGCACTGCCATCAGGCGAATACCGTAATCACGATCATGGGCGCGGTGATGCTTGCGCTCTCTTTGATCGCTATATTTCTGAAAAGCAAAGTCGGCGCCGTCCTGTCATTCCTGACGACCGTTTGCGGCGTTGTGACGGCGCTGATCCCGGGCGTTATCATGCCGCTGTGCATGATGGCGGATATGTCCTGCCAGGCGACGATGAAGCCGTGGACGATCCTGCTGTCTGCCGCTGTTGCACTGTTCTCGCTGATTAATGGGATCATCTGCATCAGGAAGAAGTAAGATGAAGAGCTTTCAGTCGCTTCCGTTCATCAATCTGATCAAAAAGCCCGTGCGCTCTGTCGCGCTGATGATTCTTTCGGCATTTCTGGCGATCTCCGCGTTTGGGGGAACGATCGCTGTCATGAGCCTGCAAAACGGCATCGACAGCCTTGAAGCGCGTCTCGGAGCGGACATCATCGTGGAGCCGTATGAGGCGGCGACCAAGGGCTCCTTTGAGTCGGTGATACTGCAGGGCAATCCCGGCGCGTTTTATATGCAAAGCTCCGTTTATGACGAGATCGCCGAGGAGATCGACGGGATCGAAAAGATGACGGCGCAGTATTTTCTGGTCTCCGCCAATGCGGGCTGCTGTTCCGTGAAGGTGCAGATCATCGGCTTTGATCCTGATACCGATTTCTCCATCCTGCCGTGGGTGGAGCGCAGTTATTCGCAGGAATTAGGCTATATGGACGTCGTTGTCGGCGCGTCGGTCGAGGTCTCCACCTCTACGGACATCAAGCTGTTCGGCAACGCCTGTCATGTCGTCGGACAGCTCGAGCGTACCGGTACCGAGCTTGACAGCGCGATCTACTGCAACATCGACACCATCAAGGCCATGAAGCAGTCAGCATCTGTCAAACAGCTCGTCGACTACAACGGCGCCGATCCCGACAAGGTGATCTCCTCTGTGCTGATCAAGGTGAAGGACGGTTATGACATCGACGAGGTCACCGGCGATATCAATACCCATGTCAGGGGGATCAAGGCAGTCCGCTCCAAGAGCATGATCACCTCGGTTTCCGGCAGTTTGTCGGCGGTATCATCCGCTGTCAGCGTGCTGATCGGCGTGGTATGGGTGCTGTCCGTTATCATCATGTCGGTGGCATTCTCGATGATCAACAACGAGAGAAAAAAGGAATTTGCCGTTCTGCGTGTTTTAGGCGCATCCAAAAGCCGATTGTCCGGCGTGGTGTTCAAGGAAGCGCTGATGATCACCTTTACCGGTTCTGTTATCGGTATTCTGCTGACGCTTGCCATATTCGCACTCTTTTCCGACGCGCTTCTGTCCTCGGTAGGCGTACCGTTCCTGTTGCCTGATACCATGACCATTTTGATTCTGGCGGTCGTTACCGCTGTGGCAACCATGCTTGCGGGTGCGCTGACCTCCGCCGTATCTGCGCGCAAGGCGGCAAAGGCGGATACCGGCGTGATTCTGAGAGGTGATAACTGATGAAGCTGAAAGCGGAAAACATCGCGAAGAAGTTCCCACGCCAAAGAGAGGGCGCTAACTTCTTTTATGCCTTGCGTGAGACGGATTTTACCCTGTGTGAAGGTGAGCTGAAGGTCATCACGGGACGCTCGGGCGGCGGCAAGACGACGCTGCTGAATATCTTAGGCGGGCTGTTATCTCCCTCGCAGGGAAAGGTCTGTATCGACGACACCGATCTCTACGCGATCTCCGATAAGGAACTGTCGCGGTTCAGAAATTGCCATATCGCCGTGATCCCGCAAAGCGCGGGCGCGATCTATACGCTGAACGTGGAGGAAAATATCCTCCTGCCCACGATGATGTACGCCAAACGGACGCAGGAGAACATCGGCAAGGCGCAGGAATTGATGGAGCGTTTCGGTATTCTCGACCTGAGAGAGGCGATGCCGTCGGAGCTGTCGGGCGGCGAGCTGAGACGTATGGCGATCGCCAGAGCGCTGATGACCGATCCCGACTTCATCCTCGCG
>JAFTGL010000009.1 GCA_017457955.1 Ruminococcus sp. | reverse complement strand
CGGCGACCTTCAAATGACGATCGGCGGCACACCGGTATCAGTCGCGTGGGAGGATAATGACGCAGTACAATCACTCAAAGAGCTGTGCAGGAATCAGCCCCTCACCATCTATATGTCCATGTACGGCGGCTTTGAGCAGGTTGGTTCTATCGGCACCTCTCTACCGCAAAATGATGTGCAGACGACCACCTCCGCAGGAGATATCGTCCTATATTCCGGCAATCAAATGGTCGTGTTTTACGGCTCTAACACATGGGCATATACCCGTCTTGGGCATATCACCGATCAAAGCGCCGACGAAATGACAAATCTGCTTTCTAACGGCGATACCGTTATCACAATTACTTTAGGTTAAGGAGTGAGGTCATGAAAAGGATAATCAGTCTGATAATTGCCGCCATTCTCTGCTTGTCGGGAATTGCAGTATCAGCGAGTGAGGTTGCTCTGACTGATACATCAGAGCCGCAATCATTTATTTGGGGCGATGCAGACGGTGACGGAGATGTGTCTATAGTAGACGCAACCTGTATTCAACGGCATCTGGTGGAGATCCCTGTACCGAGTTTTAATATGAAAGCCGCTATCGTCAGCGGTGAAGATGAATTATCAATCATCGACGCAACACTGATTCAGCGAAAGCTCGTGAATCTGATCGATCGTTTTCCGGTAGAAGAAGCTGCCATTCAGCCTACCGAACCGGAGCCGACAGAAGAGCCGACGACAGTGAATACAGAAATGAAAATGTATATCAACAATACCCCCGTTACAGTTGAGTGGGAAGATAATGAATCAACTGAGGTACTGAAAGAAGCGGTAAAGAATGATCCGCTGACGATCCAAATGTCCATGTACGGCAGTTTTGAACAGGTTGGTTCTTTCGGCATGACTTTACCGAGAAACGATACGAGGATCACCACCGGGCCGGGCGACGTCATCCTCTACTCAGGCAGTCAAATGGTCGTGTTCTATGGCTCCAATACGTGGGCATATACACGCCTCGGTCATATCACCGACAAAACAACGGAGGAATTGACAGTTCTGTTATCCAACGGCAGCGTCACGATCACCCTTACATACTGAACACAAAGAGGACAATATAGAATATGTTATCATAAAAGAAATTAATGATCGGAGGAAATAATATGTTAGGAAATTTCAGTTACCACAACCCGACAAAGCTATATTTCGGCGATGATTCGCTTCAATATCTAAACGAGGAACTGCCTAAGTACGGCACGACCGTTCAGCTGATTTACGGCGGCGGATCGATCAAGAAGATCGGTCTGTATGATGAGATCGTTGCTATCCTGAAAGCGAACGGTAAAACGATCGTGGAGGATGCGGGCGTAATGCCGAACCCGACGGTCGATAAGCTCAATGAGGGCGTCAGGCTCGCCAGAGAGAATCATGTCGATCTCCTGCTTGCCGTGGGCGGCGGATCGTGCTGCGACTACGCAAAGGCGGTATCCGTATCCGTTCACTGTAATGACGATCCGTGGGAGAAGTATTATATCCGCTTTGAGGAACCCGACTGTGAGATCGTCCCTGTCGGCTGTGTGCTGACGATGACCGGCACCGGCTCCGAGATGAACGGCGGTTCCGTCATCACCAACCACGCGCAAAAGCTCAAGATCGGTCATGTTTTCGGCGATGAAGTGATGCCGAAGTTCTCTATCCTCAACCCGAAGTATACGATGTCCCTGCCGAAGCGCCAGATGGTCGCGGGCATCTACGATATCTTCAACCATATCTGCGAGCAGTATTTCTCCGGTGAGGATGACAACACCTCCGACTATATCGCTGAGGCGCTGATGAAGTCAGTCGTCCACAGCTCGCTGATCGCGGTGGAGAATCCTGATGATTATGAGGCACGCTCCAACATCATGTGGACGGCGACATGGGCGCTGAATACGCTGATTTCTCGCGGTAAGAGCACTGACTGGATGGTTCACATGATCGGTCAGTCTGTCGGCGCGTATACGGACGCAACACACGGTATGACGCTTTCGGCGGTATCGCTGCCGTATTACAGAACGATCATGCCTTACGGACTCAAGAAGTTTAAGCGCTTTGCGACGGAAGTCTGGGACATCTGCTCCGATGGAAAAACTGACGAAGAAGTTGCAAACGAAGGTCTCGCCGCCATGGAAGGCTGGATGAAGAAGCTCGGACTTGCTATGAATATCAGCGAGCTCGGCGCAACAGAGGATATGCTCGAAGGGATTGCCGAGGGCACATTCATACTCGACGGCGGTTACAAGGTATTGACCAAAGAAGAGATCATTGAGATTTTAAAGCAGAGCATGTAATTACTCATATTGAGAACAGAAATGAAATGACCACTCATATTTTGGAGGAAGCAAAATGAGCAAAAAAGTATTGATCTTGTCCGGCAGTCCGCGTAAAGGAGGCAATTCCGATATCCTCTGCGACGAGTTCATGCGTGGAGCGATCAAAGCCGGAAATGAAGTGACAAAAATTCGCGTAGCGGAAAAGAAGATCGGGTATTGCACCGGATGCTATTATTGTCAGAAGTCCGGCGGCGTATGCGCCAAGAAGGACGATATGCCTGAGTTGCTGCAGAAGATGATCGACGCGGATGTAATCGTCCTATCCAGCCCCGTCTATTTCTACTCCATCGATGCACAGCTCAAAACGCTCATCGACCGTACTGTCGCACGCTGGACAGAGGTAAAGGACAAGGAGTTCTACTATCTCGTCACCTGCGCCGACGAGGAACGCGAATCACAGGAGCGCACGATCGAGTGCTTCCGCGGCTATGCAGACTGTGTGGAGGGCGCAAAGGAGATGGGTATCATCTACGGTACAGGAGTTTATCAGCCCGGCGAGGTCAGAGAAACTCCCGCCTTCAAAGAAGCCTATGAGATGGGCAAGTCGATTATATAATTCGGAAAAATGTAGATTATTATTTCTAAACCATAAAATACCTCGTCAAAAGATATTCTTGTTATACTGCTTTTTAGTTAATTTATAAGGTTTTATGATTCCGCGGTTAACACTCACTCGGTAGGGCATGCGAGCTATGGGCGAGTGTTTCAAATTGTGATTGACTTCTTGATTTTTCATGGTATTGTGTTGTGCTTGAAAGGAGCCGATACCATGACCACATTAGAGAACTTCTACTTCGGTAATATCAATCCGAGCGAGTACAAACAATGCAAGGACACAAAAAAGAAGCTATCTGAGATGACAGGTTTACTTGATGAACTGAAACAACTGCTGACAACCGAGCAACAGAAAGAGAAGCTGTCGCAGATAGATAACTGCCAGTTGTCTCTGATCGCTCTCTCCGAGAAGGACGCCTACATCGAGGGCTTCAAGCTCGGTGTGAAGATGATAACAGAAATATATGCAGATATACGACAACGGTGAGACCATAGGTGTCTCGCCGTTGTTCGCTTCTGTTAAAGTTGTTTTCTATGAAGATATGGGACTCGGAATGTAAATCTAATCACAGCACTGACGATTTGTGAGCATTTGTGAAGGGATTGCAGAGCTGTCAAAATATGGTATGTCAACCAAAGAAAAGGCTGGTTTGAAAATATTAAAACAAATTGTTCTGAATCTATTGACAAATCTGAATGTCCATGTTATACTATCACCAATTCAAAACACATCGTTTCATAAATTGGAGGATCATATCATGGCTAAGAAAACACCTGCAAGATATACAATGATCTATGATTATGTCAATCAGTATTATGCTGAGAACAGCCGCTATCCTTCTGTCAGAGATATCGTAGCCGGTACCGGTATTCCGGTATCGACCGTACATCGTTATCTGAACGATATGAAGGAAAGCGGTGAGATCGAATACAACGGCAGAAGGAGCATCAGCACCGCGCAGACAGAAATGGAGAGTCCGTCAAAATATATGAAGGTGCTCGGATATGTTGCCTGCGGGGAGGGGCAGGAGGAAGAAGAAACCGTCATCGAATACATTCGTATGCCGGAGAGTATCGTCGGCACAGGCAACTTCTTTGCACTGATCGCGAAAGGCGAATCCATGATTGACGCAGGGATTTATCCCGGAGATTATGTGATCGTCCGACAGCAAAAGGGCGCTGACAGTGGCGATTATGTCGTTGCTTTATACGAGGGCAAGAACAATCTCAAACAGCTTGTGAAAGAAAACGGACAGTATATTCTCCGTTCCTGCAACGAAGATAAAGAAGCATATCCGGATATTTATCCCGAAGATTTACAGATACAGGGAGTCGCGGTATGCGTTACCCATAAGCTGCAATGAGTTTTACAATAGAATAAGATGTATAGTGTGAGTGAATAATCGGTATCGAGTTGAAGACGAAGGAATCCTGTATCGGAACGACGCTCGCGCAGCGCCGTCTCCGATATGGGATTTTTGTTTACATATTATCAATCGAAAGAAGGTAGATAGAAGAATGAAAAAGAAGGAAATGGTAACGTATTCAGGTGAAGAATTGATGCAGATGGAGCTGCCTCCCGTGCGGTTTGTCGTCAAAGATTTCCTCTCCCAAGGACTGAATATTCTCGCCGGTCAGGCAAAGGTAGGCAAGTCATGGATGATGCTTGACCTCTGTATCAAGGTAGCAAAGGGCGAAAAATTCTTTGGTTTTGATACCGAACAGAGCACCGTTTTGTATCTCTGTCTGGAGGATAGTCTGAGCCGAATCCGTGAGAGAGTGATGAAGCTGACGGACGCAGCTCCCTCTAATCTTCACTTTGCTGTTATGGCAGATAGCCTCTCAGGTGAGCTGACAAAGCAGATCGATTCTTTCATTGACAAGCATCCCGATACCTCTCTGGTAGTGATCGATACCCTGCAAAAGGTGCGTAAGGTCAAGGGCAATATGTATGCGGGCGATTACAAGGTAATCTCGATCCTCAAACGGCTCGCTGAAAGGCGCGGGCTCTCGATCGTTTGCGTGCATCATACGAGAAAGAAATCGGACAAAGATCCGTTCAATACCGTGTCAGGTTCTACAGGAATCACCGGCGCTGCGGACAATATTTTTGTGTTAAAAAAGGACGATTCGTGCTCGGATTTTGCGAAGCTTTACATGCGCGGGAGAGATATTCCTGAGAAAGTTTTGACCATTCAGTTTGAAAATTTCAGATGGAATTGTTTGGGTAAAAGCAGTCTTGAGAGCGACGGTTTTATGAACGACGGCGCTATGCTCAGCCTGCTCTCTTATCTCAAACGCGAAGAGATTTTTGAGGGAACTGCATCAGAATTATGTGAGAAATTAGGTCTGAAAATCGAGAGCAATGTCCTCTCCCGTAAGCTCGGAAAATATGAAAATGAGCTTCAAAAAGCAGGCGTAGAATTTACCCGTGAGAAGAAAAATCACACGAGGATTTTGACCTTGGTGTACACTTATTCGGATCTCAGGGACGATGGGGACGATATTATTCTCCACACCATAAATACGGCAAAAAGCGCTTAGTTATGCGGCGTTTTAGCATAGGGGTGATATCGTCCCGGTCAATATCGTCCCCGATTCAGAGTGACAAGGGCAGCTCGTTAAGTTAGGTTATTTGTCAACTTTGACGAATGCGGTGTAGGTTCGATTATTAAGCAGGAGAAAGAGGGGCGGCTTGCTTTTCGCCGCCCCTCGCACCACAACGGACGGCAGAGCCGACCGTTAAGCCATTTTTGAAAGGTTTCGAGTCGTCTGTTTTAGGTGGCTTGCTTGAAGCGTAAAATCATTATTTAGGTGCTGTATAACCAAATACGTCCGATGAATTACAGCTTAATGAGAGGCTTGCTTTTTTCAAGTGTGAAATATTGAACAAAAGAGAATAGTTTTCCTCGCATAGGCAGAGATAGTATTGTCCGGATTAACTGGGTGTAAAAAAGAAAAGCCGTCCCGAAGGGCGGCAAATCTGATGAAAGATTACGGCTTGTACTCCTTGATGATACACAGCCCTCCCTGCACATCGTAGCGCATGGTGCAGTTGTCGTACACGATCAGGCAAGCGCAGTGACCGCCCGGAACGACGGTGCTGTGATACAGATTATAGGTCACAATATGCCTGTCACAGAGCTGTGTTGGTTCACCGCCGGGATATAGAAGCATGGATTCCAGACCTAAATCTCTCGCGGCGAAAGCAGTTATAACCGCACCGTCAACGCACATGATTTGGTTATATGTATAGTTGTCCCGAACGTATTCGGCGAACGCTTTCATCTTTTCTCTGACGGTCATGGACAGAGTCCAGCATGCTTCCTCAACCGATTTCACAATATTGATATTGTTCTCGGTATAGGTTGGAGCATGGCTGACGTCGACTTTTACGTTCACCCGACGAATCAGTTCACCCTTGTAATACAGCTCGATTGGAAAGCTGCCATGCGCTTTAACGGTAGCAGATATGCTTGTTTGGTAAGGGAAATATAGTCCACCGTTATAGTGAGCGTAGACATAAGCGAGCGAGCTGTCTGATTCATCGATAACTTCACAGTCGTATCCGTGGAGGATATCGCTGTTCTTTTCCATCAGATAACTCTCCTTGAATCGGCTCTCAGAATAATCGATTCGATTAATGTAATGCCCGTTATTGACAACAGTTGTGACATCATAAGGATCGATTTCGCTCTGCGGTACAAGCATTAAGGTAACACATTTTGAGAGATTGTCGTCATTCAGTACGATCTCAGACGGGACTTTTACCATATCGAATGTGACGCCTTCTACCGTTACATATCGATCGGTCGGTGACGGTTCGGAAATGGGTTTTGAGATTGGACAGGTCTCAGGAAGATTCACCATCCAGCGCTGAATATGCGTTGCGTCCATCAGCGTAACAGCATGATCTCCGTCAACATCGGCAACAGAAGCGGTAACACTGAAAGGCGTCTTGATCCCTACGACATGGCGTTGGATGATCGTCGCGTCAGCAACGGAGACTTCACCGTCACCGTCAACGTCGCCGATCAAACGGGATTCGGCATGAGCCGAAACGGATATCATCATTGCCATACAGAGAGAAACGGATAATACAGACTTGATTTTCATAAGTAAAACCTCCTAAAAGTTTGCTGTATTTTAGCTCAGGATTAGGAGGTTTACAAGTAGAAATTTCGCCTGTATTATCATGTAAAAAGACGAAGAATTTACCTTGCATTATCAAAGAAAAGACTCCGATTTTTTTCAAATATTATTACGCCAAGCAAAGAAAAGCCAGACCCGCCGAAAAAGACTTTTGTAACTGGATATTGCAGATGGTTTATGGTATTGTTTTGAGCTAAAGGAGGCATTAATATGGAACGAAAACTGTTAACGAACGGAACAACGAGCAAGAATAAGAATGGCAGATGGAATGGTTCCGTCTGGTATATGGACGAGCACGGAGAGAGAAAACGCAAATCTTTCTCAGCCGATACCCAAAAGGAAGTCAAAGAGAGGATCAAGAACTACATCGAGCATTTCTACGACAAGCCGGAGATCGTTGCAGACAATGCAAGCACCAAACCGTTACAGGAGAGTATGCAGAACTGGCTGGAGGTATTCAAGTATCCGTCGCTGCAAAGGACGACCTACGACAGGTATGAGGTAACCGCCAAATACCAAATCTATCCCTATCTCGGCAAGAAAATTGTCAGAGAGATTACAGGAGCGGATATCAAGAAGGTGCTCAATGAAATCATGCTGAGCGGTAAATCATACTCGACTTGCAAGAAGACGTATCTGTTGCTCAGCGAGTTCTTCAGATACCTTGAACGTGAGGACTTGATAGAAAAGAATCCCATGCGGAATGTCGAGATGATTAAGAAATCGAATTATCTCTCAGCCCAGGGCAATGAGAATAAGCCCCAGAATGAGCTTGTAACGATCTTTTCTCCCGAAGAGATAGAATTACTCAAAGCCGAAGCATTCAAGTGTTTCGGCAACGGTAAGCCATTGTACAAGCAATCTGCCGTATACTTCCTGATGTTGAATACAGGATTGCGTAGGGGAGAAGTGTGCGGTTTGTTGAACAAGGATATCGATATAGAACGCCGAATCCTGCACGTCAGGAGAGCAGTAAAAGAGTATTATCGCAGGGATGGAATGGAAAGAGGTAGGGGACAGGAGAAGAAGGTAGGACCTCCAAAGTCAGCCACCAGTGTGAGAGATGTTCCTCTCAACGATACGGCAATCGAGATGATAAAGAAACTGAGAGAGGAAGTGTATCTCGGCGAGGACAGCCCTTTGATCCCTGATGAAAAAGGCGACTTCATCAAGCCGATCAATCTCCTCAGAAGATTCTATCGACTGCAGACGGCAGCAGGTATCCCTGAAGAAGAACTGAAAGGTCTCCATGCACTCAGACATACCTTCGCCACCACTCTGATCAACGGAATCAAGCAACCTGACGGTTCTATCAAGAGCCTCACCGTAAAACAGGTAGCCGATCTCCTCGGACATACCACGACCGAGATCACAGAGCTGTATTATGTCAAGAAGGACAACACAAAGTTGGAAGGTTTGACTGATGCCTTTAATTTATAAGAATGAATAAAGCACTTGCAATTAGGGAACATTTATGTATAATAGAGATATAAAAAGTTCCCTAAAGGAGTAGCTATGAACAATAATTTTGATCAAATACAGGAACTGCTTCAAGAAAAAGCAGATTATCAAGCTCGTTTGAATCTGCTGCCGTATGACGGTACGCCGGAAATAAAAACAATAAATGATGGACAATACCTGTATGTCCGAAAGCGTGTAGGCAGTAGGTCTACCTCTACTTATGTAGATGTGTACACAGATGAGCTTTATCAGTCTTTGCTACGATACAATCGTGAGGCAAGGGAACTGAGAAAGAATATCAGACGCATTGACAGAAAACTTGCTGAACTAGGGTTCTCATCTGATGAACTTCCGAGCAGAGTTGTGCTTAATCTTGATTTCGCCAGAGCGAATATGAAGGCAAATATCTATTCGCAGGCAGTCTTAGAGGGCGTGGCAACCTCATTCCCTCAAACGGAAGATATCATTGAGAACGGCAAGGTGAATGGCGTTTCCGCAAGTGATGTACAAAAGATATTGAATCTGAAGCACGCGTGGGAGTTTATCCTTGACCGTGATGTGATCCAATGTGAGAGCAGTTATTATATCCTATGTCATATAGCAAAGCTGGTCAATGAGGGATTCTACAGTTACGGAGGACGCATCCGAGGTGTACCGGTTACGATTGGAGGAACGAGCTATATTCCTCCTCTCCCGATAGAAACCGTTGTCATGGAACGGATCGATGATATCGTTCATAGCGAAAGCAGTTATATAGAGAATGCCATCAACCTTTGTCTGTACTGCATGAAGACACAGATATTCAATGACGGGAACAAGAGAGCGTCGGTGATTTTTGCGAATCACTACCTCATATCCAAAGGAGAAGGATTCATCGCTATTCCCGAAGACGATGTTCCCGAGTTCAAACGTCTGCTCATCAGTTATTATGAAGACAAAGATAACGGTGAGATGATGGCGTTTATGAAAGCAAAGTGTTGGAAAACATTCTGAATTCACAAAGTGTCATAAAACGGATTTTGAGCAAAAAGAAGGCCTCCAAATCGAGCGGATATGGAGGCCTTTTTCGCGCCTTTCAGAGGGTACTACTAAAATGATACTATTTCAATACTATGAGCAAATTTTTGGACGATTTCGGAGCGGATTTTGGGTGGCTGATACTGAAAACAGGGCAAAAAAATAATGACCAAAACATCACTGTTTAAGCCATTCTTACGGTGTAAAGGGCAATAAAAAAGGTCTCCTCTTAGAGATTTGGAGACCGCTGCTCTACCAACTGAGCTATACCCCTAAATATTTGATTGTGAGATCGGGTGTCGCGCTGATGTGCGGCGCCCTCTTTCATGCGAGAAATAGTATAACATCTCACCCTTGAAAAGTCAAGAATTATTTCTGAAATCTGTTACATTTCCCGGGGCGATTCTACATCATTTGATTCCGTTTTTCTAAGTTTGAGAGGATCAATCGCTTTTCTGAGCCTTTTAACAGGATTCTATCCTTTCTGCTGTCATTTCAAAGACTTTCTCCAAATGCGGCTAAACTGCGGCTGAGATAATATAAGTCAACATCGCTATTATGTTACAGTTTATACTGCATGAAGTTATCGTTCTTCTCAAAGCCGAAATCAGAATACAAAAGTACGCCCATATTGGAAGCGGTGATTTGAACGGTACCGCATCCTTGCTTTTTAGCTTCATCAACTACCTTTGAAAGTAATGTCTTTGCGATACCTTTTCTTCGATAGGCTGTATCTGTAAACATACTTGACAGTAGTCCAATTTTACCGCTTGGGCAACCGAAATAAGGCGGCTTTTCTACAATAGATATTCCACTTGTACCGATGATCCTATCCTTATCCAAGGCAAGCCAAGAGATAAATGTGCCGTCTGACGAATGTCGCAGATAGTAATCTCTCAAAGCAGGCTCAAGGTCGATATCCTCTTTTGCACCTTCCTCTCGCAACTGATTGATTCGCAATAATATAAATATATCAAGGTCGTTTTCATTTAGCTTTCTGTAAGTAATGTTCATAATCTCACCTGAATAATTCTGCTATCTCCATTAAACTATTGACTATATAATCGGGGTGTTCTTCTATTGTTTTGGGCTCTGCGTAACTGCCGAAACCTTGTTTGATCCACACAGTTTTCATACCGATTTTTTTAGCGGGAAGTATATCATTATCAATCCTGTCACCGACCATTACCGCTTCTTCGGGCTTGCAATTTGAACGGTCAATCGCAATTTGGAATATTCGCAGATCGGGCTTAGCTACACCTTCCTCGGCAGAAGCGACAACAAGGTCAATATATTTGAGTAGGCCAAGCTTTTTCAATCGCTGTTCACTACCCAATTCCTGATTTGCTATTATACCAATTTTATAATGCTTGCTTAACTCGCTCAAACAATTCTCTGCTTCAGGATAGACAAATTCATCTTCGCTGTTCCAAGGAGCCTTTTTCAAGCCGTATTCTTCGATTATATATTTGTATGCGTTTTGGTCATGTTTTGAAATCTCGACCATTCTTTGATAATAATCATCATAGTTGATATCAGTATTTGCTATCGTTCTTTGAATTCTATTTTGGTAAGCAACTCTTTCGTCAACTAGCGTTGATCCAATATCAAAGAAAAACCATTTAATCTTTTTCATTTTTATCCTCGCTAAATACAAATCCAACGTAGTGCAATAAACATTTAGTATTAAATCTTCCTTGCTTTTGACGAATATCTTATGAGTATTATTGTTTTAATAGTTCCTGTAACAAACAGTAAAGTTGCTGAGAGAATGACGGTAATAAAAACATCCGGTACAAATGCTTCTGCTACCCAAAGCGGCGTATGAAAAAAGCAGGAACAATAAACAATATGAATATTGGCAATATCAAATGATAAATCACAAGAAAAATCACCTTGCGGACTTTTTTGTTCTTCTTGAGTGATTTTCGATAGCGGAGTAATAAACAAAGAGGAAGAACGGCAACAGCAAAGACCGCAAGCATAATCAGGTCAATTCGCAAATGGTTTAGCATATATTCGTTATCCGCTATCTCATTTGGACTTTCACCCAAAAGCATCAGTATGACGCCCCAGCCTAAACCAATACCGGCTCAGGCAACGGTTCCTTGACTGTTGCCCAGCCGTAACCGTACCAGAACGGAACGTCATCCTCTACATAAACTGTATCGCCGTAAAACATTTTATCAACACTATGCTTTGAGATGGTATTCTCTCCACCATTCAAGTACATTTGCAGATACCGTCCGAGGTCGTTGGTCGAGGAAGAAAGATAGCCTGCAGGCGCTGTGATCCATACGTTTTCAGATGTTGGGTACTTGTGGCTGCATTTTAACTGAAACCCCCAATAATCGGTATAACCGTCAATCAAATCGTTATTGACACTTTCCTTTTGTGTAGCGGCAGTATGCGAAAGATTAAGAGGTTCAAAGACATTTTTCGTTACATATTCCTCATAAGATAAACCGCTGACTTTCTCAATGATTTTACCGAGTAAAGAGTAATTCACATTGGCGTAGTGATGTTCATTCTGTTGATTGATAATGTGGTAGTTTTCAAGTGTTTGGTGTTCGCCGAGTCCACCCGTATGATTGAGTAACTGACTGACCGTGATTTTATCTCCGTCAGTAGTATTAGGTAAATAAGCTGAGATTTTTTCGTCTAAATCTAATTTTCCTTGTTCAACAAGCTGCATCACACAGACTGCCGTGAAGGATTTGCTGACCGAGCCGAGAACAAACGGTGTATCGCAGTCATCACACTCCCCGTAACAGCTTGAAAATAACACATTATCTTTGTTCACAATGGTAATAGAAAGCGCAGGAATATGAGCGTTCCTAACACAGGACTGTAAATATTCGTCAACCGTGTTGTAATTCACTTGGTTTGTTACAGCACCGGCAGATAACGAACTGCATAGTATCATAGACAAAACAACAACCGCAATCATAACGGTACTTAAAAACTTCCCTTTTTTCACAGCCTTCACCTTCAATTATCAGATAAGATTGTCCACCTTTAATTGTTAAGTTAATTCTATCATACAACTGAGAATAACGCAATAAAAAACGCCACCAAGCAGAAGATTATCACAATTGGTAGTAGTGCTTCACAGAAATGAAACAGCTCTGCAATTACAAGTCTCATTGTGAGGGTGACGACTTGTTAGCTGTCCCCGTTATTCGCTTTTGTAAGGTTATTCTCTACTGCGCAAATATAAAGACTTAGAGAATAAAGCAAAACGCAACACAGACGATTTGTGAGAGGGTTATATAGTCACTCAATAGACATAGAGTAAAACCCGATTTTTTAATTTCAAGTATTATACACATCCATATTGTTATGTTATCAGATTGTAGAAAGGTATAACACATTCGTTAGCTTACTCTCGATGATCTAGTTCTAAACAATTTGAATTGAGAAGTATTATAAAAGAATATTTAAATCGCAAAATTATTAATATGTCGCGGTTAATCTGCTGTTATTCACAATTTTGTTTATGAAAATTAGTGTCCTTTATACAAAAAGAGCGTTTTATTTTCTGCGTGTCATATAATGGAATAAAAGAATGAAATATGCTATAATATAAACTGATTATAAGTTATCCTAAAACAATGATAAGAAAGCAAAGGAGAAAACAATAATGGCAGAAACTTTTAAACTACCGGCATCTTCTTATGAAGAGGTTTTAAAATTTATTCAAGCATATGCTGGCGCAAAAGAAGGTGTTGCTTTATCATTAGATCAGATAAGCCAAGCGACAGGAGTTCCCAGAACTACAGTTAGTAAAAATAATGGCTTTTTAGTTCAAATAGGCTTGATAACTGAAGGAAATAAGAAGGCTGCAACTGAAATAGGACGGGCTTTAGGAAGAGCCTATACTTCAAGAGTTAGCGATGAAATTGAGCGTATTTGGAAAGAAATAATTGCAGACAATGACTTTCTAAGTAGGATGCTTTCTGCAGTTAGAATACGAAACGGGATGGATCGTTCAAGTTTTATTAATCATATCATTTATTCCTCGGGTATGAAGGACAGTAAGGAATCCCGCACTGGAGCTGGCGCGCTAATTGAAATATTCAAGTCAATAAATGTGTTAATTGAAGTTGATGGTAAACTCACAGTTGTGGAAGATGCAGAAGAGGAACAAGCGAATGCCGAAGACAATCTTTCCTACAATAACATTCCAACAGTGAGTGTTGCACAGAGCAAACAGAGTACTTCCTGCAGTTCCTCCAATTCAATTACTATTAACATCAATATCAATTGTGCGGTGAATGAAATTGAGGAGTTATCGGAGAAGCTCAAAAAACTGTTGGGAGATCTTTCAGAATAAACTGGAAGTGGGAGAACAATCTTATGGCATACAATATAGCGTTAACAACTGCTGAAGATATTGTTTCTGTTGTGGATGCTGTTGTTGCAAAAGGGAAAAGTGCAGGTATTGATTATATTTGTGAGTTTACCGGCATTGCAACTAACGATCAAGTAAATAAAGCACTTTGTATGGCTGTTGAACTTGAGATGCTGGTTCGGGATAACTCAACCGGGAACTACGATGTGAAGTCTTATTTGGCAGAAAGACTTGTTACAGCTACTTCTGATAATCAAAAAGCGGCTATCATGCGCCTGATTTTGGAACAATACCCGCCGTTCAAAGTGTTTAGGACAAGATATGGTTTCACACATCAAATTGATTTAGCCTGCAGACAAACAAGAATAATATGTTCTATTTCTGCAAATGAGAGGGATATCAAGAATACATTAATTAGTATTGCAACATATGCTAAAACGCTAAAAAGTGAAGGGGCAAATCTGTATAGCTTTGTTGATGAAGATAATACATATTCGCTTATAGAATCATCTCTATCTATGAGTTCTGTTTCAGAAAGTTTACTACAAGAGTTTTTTGGGGATAACATCTATAACAGCATTAACTCATCCACAGTTATTGAACCACTTTCAAATGCTTTTCAAAAATCAAGAGCAGATTTTCCTGATACTAAATCCGTAATTGTACACGCGGCAAACGCTTTCGAATCTTTTTTAAATGAATACGCATCTAATAAAGGAGTTTCGTTATCAAATCGAAACGGAATAATACAGAAACGGGATGCGCTAAGCGCATTTTTGTCAAAAAAACATAAAGGTATGATTGAGTATATAGGACAAGTTCGAAACGCGGCTGACCATGGTGCAGATAATGAAGAAAATGGACAAATATGGTCTGTTACTAAAGATACGGCTCTTTTATACCCATGTATTGTAGCATCAGTTATTAGAGATATTCTTAAAAGAGACATTGGAATAATTGAAGTATAAATTGCATTAAACAAAGTTTGAGGTATTGCCTACGGCGACACCTTCACGCTGATCATTATTATAAAAGACGCAAGCGACAGAGAATCATACCTGTAACTGTGGAGTTTTATAATCGATGATAATTGTTACGGATTAAAACGAATGATTTTGACGTGTCCAAGATATGAAGTATATTGTTGTTAAAGATAGAAAAGTACAAACGAGGAATAGCATATTGATTTGAGTCGAGATTTCTCGGCTCTTTTTTAATTATAGTTGAAACCGGAGGATTGGCATGATAATGGTTTATCTTTTCACATTTTTGTTTATGAAAATTTATGATTTTTCAACAAAAACAATAACTATTTTTCTAAATGCAATATATTGTCAAATAATAGAATATTATATATAAAAATGATAGAATATAGATAAAAGGAGCTGATATTATGGCAAATAAGGCGAGCGGTAAAAGAGTATTACCGCAGAGATGGAATGGAGCGAGGTAGGGGACAGGAAAAGAAGGTGGGTCCTCCAAAGTCAGCCACCAGCGTGAGAGATGTACCTCTCAACGATACGGCAATCGAGATGATAAAGAAACTGAGAGAGGAAGTGTATCTCGGCGAGGACAGCCCTTTGATCCCGGATGAAAAAGGTGACTTCATCAAGCCAATCAATCTGCTCCGACGCTTCTATCGACTGCAGACGGCAGCAGGTATCCCTGAAGAAGAACTGAAAGGCTTGCACGCCCTTAGACACACCTTCGCCACCACTCTAATCAACGGCATCAAGCAACCCGATGGAACGATCAAGAGCCTCACAGTAAAACAAGTAGCTGATCTCCTTGGACATACCACCACAGAGATCACAGAGCTGTATTACGTCAAAAAGGACAACACTAAACTGGAGGGGTTAACAGACGCGTTCAATCTGTGAAAATGATATATGTTGGTATCTGATCGATAATTTAAATTAAGTGATAAAACTCTGAAGGGCAGATTGCTGTTCAGAGTTTTTTGATAGACAAATTGGAGTTTGTTTGTTATAATCTTAGATAACATAAATCGGAATTTATCTTTTTATCAAACTTATCTTTTGAGTTCCATCTCAACTAGTCGCCAATGCTCACCAAAAAATTCATAAATTATCTCTTCGCCGGTTTCTATAAATCCTGCGGCTTTGTAACAGTAGTACGCAGGCTTGTTGTTGTCAAATACTCCAAGCGTAATTTTCTCTGCGCCGAAAAAATCAAAAGCATATTTAATTGCAAGGGTTAGCATTTGCTTGCCGTAACCCTTGCCCCCTCTTTGATTCGTCTACTATAACAAAGCCGAAGCGGATTACTTTCTTTTCTTCATCAATATATCTCAAAATCAGATGACCTACAATTCCGTTTTCGTCAAAGGCAGTTAGAGGATAAAAGTTAACACATTCAATACAATCTCCGTTGTTTTTATAATACTTGTTGTTTATATCCTCGTTTGTAATAGGGAAATCACCGAATCTGTTTGAACTCCATTTACGTAAAGCGTCTTCGTCTTTTATCCAACTTACAATACTATCAGCATCGCAAGATTTGTATTGTCTTAATCGTAATTGCATTTATCTTATACCTCCTGTAAATTCTAATTTATCATATTAGCATTATATCACATCTTCTGCCAATTGTCCATGCGCGGGCAATGTGCTCTTTACAAAAATTCGCTAAATTTCTTTTACATATTTATAGAGGTGTCATTTTATGATAAAATTCCTTTGTATATTTTGTGAGCAAGGGAATGGTATCATGAAAATCGGTTTTGACAATCAAAAGTATCTGGATATGCAGAGCCAGCACATCCGTGACCGCATCGCCCAGTTCGGCGACAAGCTCTATCTGGAGTTCGGCGGCAAGCTCTTTGACGACTATCACGCGTCCCGCGTCCTGCCGGACTTCAAGCCCGACAGTAAGCTGCAAATGCTCATGCAGCTCAAGGACGAAGCTGAGATCGTCATCGTCATCAATGCCGACGATATCGAGAAGAACAAGGTCAGAGGCGACCTCGGTATCACCTACGATCTCGACGTCCTGCGCCTGATCGACGTGTTCCGCTCTCGCGGGCTCTATGTCGGCTCGATCGTTCTGACGCGGTTTGCCGATCAGCCTGCCGCTGTGAAGTTTGAGGAGATACTGACAGAGAATAATATTCGCGTGTACCATCACTTTTCCATCCCGAATTATCCTTCCGACGTCGATCTGATCGTCAGCGAGAACGGCTACGGCAAGAATGACTATGTCGAGACCTCGCGCAGACTGGTAGTCATCACCGCGCCCGGTCCCGGCTCGGGCAAGATGGCAGTCTGCCTTTCTCAGCTCTATCATGAGAACCAGCGCGGCGTGAAGGCGGGTTACGCGAAATTCGAGACCTTCCCGATCTGGAACCTGCCCTTGAAGCACCCTGTCAACGTCGCCTATGAAGCGGCTACCGCCGACCTCAACGACGTCAATATGATCGACCCCTTCCATCTCGAAGCCTACGGCATTACGACCGTTAACTATAACCGCGATATCGAGATTTTCCCCGTGCTGAACACCATGTTCGAGAGTATCCTCGGCAAATCGCCATATAAATCTCCGACCGATATGGGCGTCAACATGGCGGGCAACTGTATCATCGACGACGAGGCGACCTGTGCCGCCGCGAATCAGGAGATCATCCGCCGCTATTACACCGCAATGTGTAATCAGACGAAGGGCAACGGCTCTCCCGATGAAGCGTATAAGATCGGACTGCTGATGAAGCAGAACAAGCTCTCTGCCGACGACCGTCCCGTGATCGCCGCCGCGCTTGACAGAGAAGAAACCACCGGCAACCCCGGCGCGGCGATCGAGCTTTCCGATGGCACCATCATCACCGGCAAGACTTCTGATCTGCTCGGCGCATGCTCCGCCATGCTGCTGAACGCGTTAAAATTCCTCGGCAAGATCCCGAAAGAGGTCGATCTGATCGACGCCGCGGTTATCGAGCCGATCCAGAAGCTCAAGGTCGAGAGCTTCGGCTCCGTTAACCCCCGCCTGCATACCGACGAAATATTGATCGCGCTGTCGATCTCCGCCGTTACCAATCCCACCGCGAGACTCGCTATGCAGCAGCTGCCGAAGCTGAGAAATTGTGAAGCGCACGCGACCGTTATCCTCTCCGAGACAGATACCCGCACGCTGAAAAAGCTGGGTATCCTGCTCACCACCGAGCCGAAGTACGAGACCAAGAAGCTCTACCGCGGCTGATCTATCAAATATCTACTGCCGACAGTCATTCTGCCGGCAGTTTTTTCATATGGATAGAATGGCTGTAAATCCGTGGGAAATGTCGAATTTCCTTGCTTTTTGGGCTGTTCTGTGATAACATTAATACGTTAATGCTAAAAAGGAGAGTTTCGGCTTTCGGCGGTACTGACCGCCTGACCGTAAAGATTATGGGAGATATCGGACTCGGACAGTATAAAAGTATCAAGGACTATGTACAGTCTAAGCTGAGGACCTTTGAGGAACAGGGGCTTACGATGGAAACGCTCTTTTCCCTGATGTTTCAGGAAAAGGACAATATCATGTATGAGCGCAGCAAGGGTTATCGGATCGAGAGTATTACCTACGGCGAGGTCGAGGACAGGATCATGAAAAAGTCGCTGTCGCTGTCCCGACTGCTGAGCGATATAGAAGCGGGCTCTGTCGTCGGACTGTCGATGGACAACTCGCTTGACTGGATAGAGAATTTCTGGGCAATCATCATCTGCGGATATACACCTCTGCTCATTAACCTGCGCCTGTCGCAGGAGATGGTCGAAGGAGCGATCCGTGACTGCGGCGCGAAGGCGGTCGTTTCTGACAAGCGCACTTATTCTGTCAAAACCGTGATGAATGAGGAGATCAAACGCCCCAACGAGCGGATCATTCCCGAAAAGTTCGGCACGGAGATCCTCGTCATGACCTCGGGTACTTCGCAGCATGTCAAGCTCTGCGCCTATTCTGCCGAAGAGCTGTTCCACCAGATCAAGGGCAGCTACGGGATCATCACCGAATGTGATCTGATCAAACGCCATTATAAAGACAGGTTGAAGCTGTTGACATTCTTGCCGTTCTACCACGCCTTCGGTCTGGTAGCGGTATATATCTGGTTTTCGTTCTTCTCGCGAACCTTTGTCGAGTTAAAGGATATGATGCCCGAGACGATCACGGGCACGGTGCGCCGTCACGAGGTGACGCATATCTTCGCTGTGCCGCTGTTCTGGGAAAAGGTCTATGAACAGGCGAAAAAGACGATCCACCTGCGCGGTGAAGAGACGGAGAACAAGTTCAACAAAGCGATGAAATTGCGCTATAAGCTCGGCGACTCCGCCTTAGGCGAGGCGTTCTCAAAGCTCGCGTTCAAGGAAGTCAGAGAGAATCTGTTCGGCGAAAGCATCCGCTTCATGATTACAGGCGGCTCGTCGATCTCCACCGACGCCATGCGCTTCTTCAATGGTATCGGCTATCATATCGCCGACGGCTACGGCATGAGCGAGATCGGCATTACATCCGTTGAACTTTCCAAAAAGCCGAGTATCCTCAACGACTGTTACATCGGCAAGCCGATGGACGGCATGGAATACCGTATCAACGCGGACGGCGAGCTGGAGGTCAAGGGCAAGGCGATCGCCCGCTATATCATCGAGGACGGCGAGCGCAAAATCATCAACAACGGCTTCTTCCAAACCCGCGATTTAGCTGTCTGCGACAACGGACATTATAAGATACTCGGCAGAAGGGACGATCTGGTCATCGGCTATTCGGGCGAGAACCTCAATCCCAACCTGATCGAGCCTGAATTGAAGCTGACAAATGTCAACGAAGTCTGCCTGATCGGCGCGCGTGAAGGCGCTCAGGTCGTCCCGACCTTGGTGATCTCAGTGGGCGCGTTCATTTCCGAGGAAAAGTTCGCCGCGCTGGACAAAGCTGTCAAGGCGAAGTTAGAGGAAATGCATTTATCCTCTGAGATCCGCAAGATCCTGTACGTCAGCGATCGGCTGATCGTCGGCGATGAATACAAGCTCAACCGTATCCGTCTGCGCGATCAGCTGGAAAACGGCAGGTTCACGCCTGTCAAGCCGCTGAATGCGGAGGAAGGCTTGAACGATGAACTGGCGCTGAAGATCAAAGAGTTCTTTGCCGCCGCGCTGAGCATGAAAGCGGAGGATATCCCCAAGCAGGCGGATTTCTTCCTCGACTTAGGCGGTTCCTCGCTCGACTACTTCGGTATGATCAGCGGGCTGGAGACCGAGTTCTCGGTGAAGATCCCTGTGGAGCAGAGCGCGGCTTTATCAACAGTCGCAAAGTTCCATGAATACTTATCGGATAAATTATAAGATATGTTTTACTTTTTGTTTAACTGGTTTGCGAAGATCACAGGATGGCCTATCCAGTTCATCTGCTTTCGCAAAAAGATATATTATGAAAACAAGGCGGTGCAGTCCCGCCGTATCCGCGGCAAGGCGATCCTGATTTCGAATCACCTGTCGGTCTTTGACTATCCTGTCGCGATCTTCGTCTTTTGGCGGCGTACATTACGTTTTCAAATGTCGGAGCTTGTCATGGATAAGCCCGGGCTGGGTTTACTGCTCCGAATGCTCGGCGGCATTTATGTCAACCGCAATACCCACGACTACGGCTTTATGGCGAAATCGGAAAAGATCCTGTCAAAGGGCGGTGTGGTCGGTATCTGTCCCGAGGGACGGTTGCCCAGAGTTGGGGAGACTCCGCCGCTCGAATTCAAGACAGGCGCGGCGTACTTAGCGCTGACGACCGATACCCCGATCGTGCCGTTGTACACGGACGGCTCGTATTTCAATCTCAAAAAACGCGCGCATGTGATGATCGGCACGCCTATCATTCCGTCCGAGATCGCCGATCCCGCGCTGAGCGATAAGGAGAATATCGCGTTCTTGACCCGTGTCATGCGGGACAAAATCATTGACTTAGGACAAATGCTGAATGAAAGAACAAAGAAAAAAGGCTAAGTTGTTTTCCCTGAAATATCTGTTTGTGGATTTTGTCAGGATCACGGGCGTTCTGCCGACATTGACCTGGTACCGTCCGAAATTCATTTATGAAAACAAAGCCGCGAAGAAGAAAATCAAAGGCGGCGCACTGTTGGTGTCGAACCACAACTGCTTCTTTGACCCTGTGTACCTGATGCTGGCGGTATGGTACCGCAGACAGCACTATATCTGCAACAAGCAGTTTTATGAGACCAAGGCAAAATGGTTTTTGGAGCACGTGCTTTGTATCCCGATCGACATCGAGAACACCGGCTTCGGGACGATGAAGGAGATCAATGAACACCTCACAAGCGGCGAGGTCGTCTCGATCTTTCCCGAGGGGCACATCAACGACGGTTCGGGTGAAATGCGCGGCTTCAAAAGCGGTATGGTGCTGATGGCGATGCGCGCGAAAGTGCCGATCATCCCCGTCTATATCAAGGCGCATGAACCGCGATGGAGCAGACTGCGTATCGTGATCGGCGAGGCGATCGACATCAACGAAATGTTCGGAGGTCGTCCCACGATGTCCGACATCGAGCAGGTGACGAACCTGATTTTTAATAAAGAATCAGAGCTGAAAGAGCTTGCTTTTCAACAACATGGAAAATAATCCTATCGGAGGAATCTAAAATGCAAATAACTTCAAGAGAACCTTTCAGAAAGTACTGCGACCCGCAGCAGTTCGACCGCATTGTTGAGATGGACAGCGTGTCCGAAATGTGGCAAAAATCTGTTGAACAGTATCCCGACGTTATCGCGATCGAGGACGACGGTAAAAAGTATACCTACGCACAGATCGAAGCGGATGTGAAAAGATTCCGCTCACTGATACAGCGTGAGGACAAAAAGCCCCGCGTCGGTATCTACTGCCCCAATTCCTATGACTTTGTCCGCGCGTATCTGGCAGTCACTACTCTCGGCTATACCGCGGTGATCCTGCCGCCCCAGCTCGATAAAATGACTGTGTTCGGCTGTGTGATGAAGTTCGGTATCGATACACTCGTTTATCATCCCGCTTTAAAAGATAATTTAGAGATCCTTTCTATGAAGCGTCCCGACGTCACGGTGATCTCTTCCGACGCAGAGGGCGAGACCGATGTGGATATGGCTTTCCCTGACGGCGGCGATCCCTGTGTCATTATGTTCACAGGCGGCACGACAGGCAAGAGCAAGGGCGCTCTGCTGTCCAACTCCGCTGTCATGCAGGGTACGGTCAACGGCTGTTACGGCTTGTGGGACGTTTTCGGTCAGCGTTATCTGCTGGTACTGCCTCTGACCCACGTATTCGGACTGATCCGCAACCTGATGAGCGCACTGTACACCGGCTCGACTCTGTACATCTGCCGCAACAATAAGGACATGTTCCGCGATATCGCGATGTTCCGCCCGACGGTTCTGGTGCTGGTTCCCGCGCTTGCGGAAATGGCGCTGAACCTGTCAAAGAAGTTCAACAAGAACATGCTCGGCGATTCGCTGAAATACATCATCTGCGGCGCGGCTGCCGTACCGCCTTACCTGATCCAGGAGTATAAGAAGGTATTTGATATCACACTTCTGCCCGGGTACGGTCTGACCGAGAGCGCAAATCTCGTTTCCGGCAATCCCGAAAACCTCAAAAAGCCCGAGTCGGTCGGTATCCTTTATCCGAATCAGCAGATCAAGGTCGTTGACGGCGAACTGCTCTTAAAGGGTAAGAACATGATGGATGGCTACATCGGCGAAGAGGAAGAGGGCGTATACGACGAAGAAGGCTTCTTCCGCACCGGTGATCTCGTTCGTTTTGATGATGACGGTTTTCTGTATATCACAGGACGAATCAAGGAGATCATCGTCCTGCCGACCGGCGAGAATATCTCTCCCGCGGAGCTGGAGGTCAAGTTCCTTGAACTGAGTTTGATTCAAGACGCGCAGGTGTATGAGGACGTGATCGAGAACGGCACACATATCCTTGCTCTCGAAGTCGTGCCCCGCGCTCCCGAGGTGGCGAAGCTGGGTGATGTGGACCCTGTACAGGTCATCACCGAAGAACTCGAGAAGATCAACGCAGAGCTGCCCTCCGAGCAGAAGATCTCCCGCATCATCGTGCGCGACTCCGACTTTGAGCGCACGCCCAGTATGAAGATCAAGAGGTATCACAAATGTTAAGCAGAGCTGAGATTTTTGACAAACTGAAAGAGATTTTGCTCTTTGCCGACGATAAAAACCGCGACAAGATCGAAAACTGCACCGAGAGCACCAAGCTTATCACTGAGCTGGGCTTCAACTCTGTTTCCGTGCTCTATCTCGTTATCGCGATCGAAGAGACCTTCGGGATCGTGTTCGACAACGCGACCATCAACGACTTTGAGACCGTCGGCGACGTCATCACCTATATCGAGGAACGTCTGAAATGAAATGGGAATATCGGGAATGTTGCTTCGGCGACATCATCCGCGTGAAGCTCGGCTCCGTGTACCACTACGGGCTCTTTGTCAGCGACGACGAGGTAATCGCCTTCGGACTGCCGCCGACAGCGGAAAATCTGAAAAATCAGCAGAACATCAAGGTTCTCGCTACCGATATCGACGTCTTTTCCTGCGGGAAGCTGGTTGAGACGGCAGTGCTGAGCTTCAAAGAAAAACGCCGCCGCAAATCTCCCGAACAGTCCGTTGCCGAAGCCAGAGCGCGTATCGGCGAGGGCGGCTACAGCCTGATCCACAACAATTGCGAGCACTTTGTCAACGAGGTCGTTTTCGGCGAGTCGGTCTCCGAGCAGGAGCGGGCAGTACGCGAAAAGTTCAGAAAATTTCTTTCAGAGAAAAAATAAAAACCAATAATCTTACAGAAAGCAGGGGTCGAAATGCTTTTTCTCTACATCTTCATAGCAATTCTTCTCTTGTCAGTGATCTTTGTGTTCGCTCCCGCGGTGGTCTGCTACCGTTCCGTGTTCGGTCGACGCAAGGTACTGCCGCTCGATGATGAACGGTTGCATAAGCCGTCTGTCGAGCTGTATAAGGAGCGGATGCTGTCCGACCTGCGTTATCTGAAAGAGGCGGGATATGAGCGTGTCAGTATCACCGCAAAGGACGGCGTGACGCTCTGCGCCGATCACTATGACCGCGGCGCGGATAAAACCGCCGTCATGGTGCACGGCTACAACGCCGACCCGTATGTGAATCTGGTGTCGCCCGCAAGATGGCTGTATGACAGCGGCTTCAATCTGTTGGTCATTTACCAGCGCGCTCATTCGTACAGCGGCGGTAAGCAAAGCGGAATGGGGCTGTTAGAACAGGATGACGTTCTCTCATGGATCGGGTATCTTGAAAATAATGACCCATCACAGCGAATTTTGCTGTACGGCGCGTCGATGGGCGGAACGACCCTCGCGTATCTGTCCGACAGGATGACGGATGAGCATGTAAAGTGCATGATGATCGACAGCGCGTATGTCTCGATACAGCACCAGCTCCGGCATGACGCGAAGCGCATGCACCTGCCTTTCGGCGTGCTGATCCCGCTGATCCGCTTGCTATGCAGGCATGATATGCATATCGACATCAATGAGCAGACGGTCGGGCATTTGAAGAACGCGAAAAAACCGATCCTGTTTTTTCATACCACCAACGACCCGACGGTCGATCTGTCGGAAGGTCAGGCGAATTTCGAAGCCTGTACCTCTGGGAAGCAAATGGTGATCGTTGACTCGGACGGTCACACCACCGCCTTTCTCGCGGGTGAAGAACAGGTCACAAAAGCAATGTCAAATTATATTGAACAATATATCAAATAAATGAAAGGGGAATAACAATGAGTGAATTTATTTTGATGGCGGACGCGGGCTGTGACCTCTCCGCCGAATTCCAGGAGAAGTATGATATCAAGGTCATCAACGGACATCTGGTATTGCCCGGCAAGGGCGACGTCCCGACCTTTATGAAGTGGGAGGATGTTTCCCGCGAGCAGTTCTACACCGAGCTGAAGAAGAATCCGAACGATTACGCGACCGCTCCGCCCAATATCACGGAGTACGAGAACGCGTTTGAGTCTTATGTCAAGGACGGCAAGGACGTCATCTGCGTAACCATTTCCAGCGCTATTTCCGGCGCACTGGGCTTTGCGACGACTGCCCGCAAGAATATTCTGGAGAAGTACCCGAACGCGAAGATCACTCTGGTCGATTCCATGCGCTTCGGTCCGGGCTTCGGTCTCATGCTGGTACACGCTTCCATCCTGCGCAGTGACGGCAAGAGCTTTGAAGAGGTCGCGGAGTATCTGGAGCAGAACAAGAACCGTTTCCATCAGGCGGGCTGGCTGGATGATCTGAGCTTTGTCGCGAAGAAGGGCAGGATCACCCACCCGAAGGCATTCTTCGGTCAGCTCGCGGGTATCAAGCCTATCGGCGAGTTCGACGCCGGCGGTTTGACGACCGTTCTCGGCAAGGCGAAGGGCGCTAAGGCGGCATACGCGGTACTGCTCAAGTACATCGAAGCCACCATCGAGAACCCCGAAGATCAGTATATCTTTATCGCTCAGACCAGCCGTTTCCCGCAGGCGGAGCAGTATAAGAAGATGATCGAAGAGAAGTTCCATCCGAAGGCGGTTTATATCAACGACGTATTCCCGTTCTGCGGCATCAACATCGGTCCCGGACTGATGGCGGCTTACTATATGGGCAAGCCGATCTCCGAGGATCTGTCCGAAGAGCGCGCTTTGATCGAGAAGTTTATCGCCGAGGCGAAATAAATCTAAAAAATTGGTTTTAGTAATGTCTACAAGAAGAATCAACGGAATATTACTTGAAAAAATGATAGAAAACGGTCTTGCCTTTTTGCAGCAGCATGAGGGCGAGGTCAACCGTCTGAATGTTTTTCCCGTGCCCGACGGCGATACCGGCACCAACATGGCGCTGACGCTTGGCAACGGCACGCGCTACGCGAAGTCCTCCGAGGACTGCGGCGCGTATCTCAGGAGCCTTTCGGACGGTATGCTGCTGGGCGCGAGAGGCAACTCCGGCGTGATCCTGTCGCAGTTTTTTAAGGGCTTCGCGGTGGAGATGACGCGTTCTCCGCTGATCGGTCCGGGCGAGCTGCGCAATGGTTTGATCCGCGGCTACCGCACGGCGTATGAAGCGGTCGTCCATCCTGTGGAGGGTACGATCCTTTCCGTCACCCGCGAGGGTATCGAGCATATCCGCACGCAGATCACCCGCAACTCGTCCATCGAAAGTATCCTTTCGATGTACATTGCCGAAATGCGCAAGACGCTTTCCTATACGCCCGAAATGCTCAGCGTGCTGAAAGAAGCGGGCGTTGTGGACAGCGGCGCATACGGCTTTATCCTGATCGTAGAGGGCATGCTCAAGTGCCTGTACGGCGAGGTCATCATCCCGAAGGAGCAAAACGCTCACCCGCAGAGCGGATTGGTCGATCTCTCGCTGTTCAATGAGAATTCGGAGTTTACCGACGGCTACTGCACCGAATTTATCTTACAGCGGCTGAACCATTCCCGCTATCAGCAGGAGTTTTCGAAGAACGATTTCATCAGTGAACTGCGCTTCTTCGGCAACTCGATCGCTGTCGTGGTGGACGGCATGCGCGTGAAGGTGCATATCCACACGCTCTATCCCTCGAAGGTGATTGCCTTCGCCCAACAGTACGGCGAATTTTTGACCTTCAAGATGGAGAATATGCAGGTCCAGCACAACGAGCATGACCGTGACCTGAATCAGAAAAAGGAGCATAAGCCGCTCGCAATCATCTCTGTCGTCAACGGCGAGGGGATGAAGGAGCTGTTTCAAAACTTCGGCTGTGATATCGTGATCGACGGCGGCACTACCATGAACACCTCGTCGGCAGAATTCCTCGAAGCGATCGAACAGCTCGACGCGGAAGAAATCGTCATCCTGCCAAACAATCCCAACATCATTCTTGCGGCGAATCAGGCGGTGGAGCTGTCCAAACGCAAGAACATCACGGTGATCGAGTCAAAGAGCGTCGCGCAGGGATATTTCGCGATGGCAATGGATATCCCCGACAGCGACGACGCGAAGTTCCGCGTCTCCCAGATGCAAAGCGGGATCGACAATATCGCGACAGTCAGCCAGACGGTCGCCTCGCGCAACTATTCCTTCCATGAGATCTCATGCAGAAAGGGCGACGAGATCGCACTCCTCGATGGCGAGATCGTCTCCGTAGGCTCGGATTTTGCCAAGACGATCGCTGATACGTTATCGGTCGTGCCTGATATCGATGATAAAGAGACCTGCGTGATCTTCCGCGGCAAGGACGTTCCCGCCGACAGGGAAGAGGCACTGTATGAGCTTTTGTCCGCGCGTTATCCGCTGATGGATTTCGAGTTTATCGACGGCGGTCAGGAGATCTACCACTGGATCGTCGGTTTAGCATAAAGTATAAGGAGTCGTTATGCCTTTCTGGATTTGGATCATTATTGCTGTTGTCATCGTAGGACTGCTGCCCCTGCCGATCTTAGGCTATTATCTTTACTCAGTCCTGCTGGTCAGGACTTCTAAGAAGAAGTGGGGCAGAGAGTGCAGTATCCCTGATGACGAAGAATATAAGAGGATGTTTGACATCGGTATCGCGTGGGATCAACAGTACGCAGAATATAAACAGCCTGTCGAGATCGTCAGCGACGGCTTCAGGCTGGTCGGTGAATACTTCGATTTCGGTTCCGATACCTCGGTGATCATCATTGCGGGCAGGATGGAGTCATTGCTCTATTCCTACTATTTTGCCGAACCGTACCGCAAGCTCGGTTACAACGTCTTAGTGATCGACAACCGTGCGCACGGACTCTCCGAGGGCAAATACCATTCCCTCGGCTTCAAGGAATACCGCGATATCCTGCGCTGGGGTGAGCTGCTGCACGACAAATTCCATCAGAACAGTATCGTGATACACGGTATCTGTATCGGTTCATGTGTCGGATTGTTTGCTTTGACCGCGCCCGAGTGCCCCGATTACTTCAAGGCGATGGCGGCGGAGGGAATGTACACCACCTTCCATGATTCCTTCGTCAACCACCTGATCGACGGCCATCATCCCGTTCAGCCCGCGACCTTTTTTGTCATGCTGTATATCCGTATTTTCGGCGGCGCTGACGTCGTGCATGACGGTCCTGTCTATCGTATCGACAAGCTGAAAAAGCCGATCCTCTTCCTCCACAGCCGTGAGGATGTCTTTTCAAAGCCCGACGAAGTACAGCGCGTATACGACCGCTGTCAGAGCGAAAAGAAGCTCGTTTGGTTCGATAAAGGCGACCATTCACGCGTGCGTATCAACGCGCCCGAAAGATATGACGAAACTGTAATTGGCTTTTTTCAGCATTTGGATATATAATGTAGTTGCATACATCATATATATCAATATAAGGAGGTAAAACATATGATTTGTAAGCAATGTGGAAACGAACTTGCTCCCGGCGCAAAGTTTTGCGGTGTTTGCGGTACTCCTGCGGAGGCTGCTCCCCAGCCTGTAGAGGAGGTCGCACAGCCTCAGTACGCACAGCCTGTCGAGTCTGAGCCCGCTCAGCCCGTATACACACAGCCTGTTCAGCAGCCCGAACAGCCCCAGTACGCGCAGCCGGTTCAGCCTGAGCCCGCTCAGCCCGTATACGCACAGCCGGTTCAGCAGCCTGAGCAGCCCCGGTACGCGCAGCCTGCTCAGCCTCAGTACGCGCAGCCCCAGTATCAGCCTCAGCAGTACGATTTCGCTCAGCCTCAGTATAACGCAGGCATGCCGATGGAGGACCCTGTTGAGCGCAGCATGTCGAAATCTGTGCTTGTTTTCGGAATTTTGGCGATTTCTTTTGCGTTTATTCCTTATGTCAATTTCTTGGGTATCATTTTTGGAGCTATTGCATTGAGTAAAGCAAAGAAGTATGCTGCTTCCGGTTATGTTTTATCAGGTCGTGCCAAGACAGGCAAAATTTTAGGTTTGGTTGGTCTGATTGCCGGTATTGTCTGTACGTTGTTCTGGATGATTATTATTATTGCGGTGATCATCGGCGCGACGTCCTCCTATAACAACTACTACAGCAGCGGTTATTACTATTATTAATCAGTAACATGCACCTATCGGGGACAGGGCGACTTGTCCCCGATTACTTTTTATAGGAATGACAGAAAATTTTACGGAAAGAATAAGAAAGGAGATTGAACATGTCTTTACATACAAAAACAAAATCGTATGTGAAAAGGGTGCTTTCTACTCTCTTGGTAGTGATTCTTTCTTTCTGTATCGTGTCGATGGTCGCGGCTTCGCTGTTTTTTCATTCATTTTTTCCGCGAAGGGATACGCTTCCCGCGTACTCCATGCGGTATGACGATATTGACGCTTCACGCTATCCCTGCCGTCGGATACAATTTCCGTCGGGTGAAAATACGCTGACAGGATACTGTTATACTTGCGAAGAACCCGCGGGACTGGTAGTGATCGCCGCGGGCTTTGGCGAGAGCGGCGCGGCGCATCTGCCCGAGATGATGTATTTTGCCGACAGCGGGTATGACGTTCTCTGCTATGACGGTACAGGTATCGGCGAAAGCGAAGGTACGGGTACAGTAGGATTATCCCAGCCCGCGCTTGATCTGCGGTCTGCACTTGACGCGGTTGCGGATGATCCTGCTTTGAATCAGCTTCCGATTTATCTCTACGGACATTCCGCGGGCGGCTATGCCGTCGCGACCTGTTCCATTCTTCCCTCTGTCAAAGCGGCTGTCATCCTCTCGGGCTTTGAATCTCCGACGATGCTCATGCGTGAAACGGCAAGGAATTATGTCGGAATCCTCGCGGATATCGAATATCCCTTTCTGTCGCTCGAAAACAGCCTTGTGTTCAGCGGTCGGGGAAGTCAGAGCGCTTCACAATGTATCTATGAAGCGGGAAAACCTGTCGCGGTTTTCGAAGGCAGTGATGACAGCACGATCCCCGAAGCGGTGCGCCTGAGCGCTTTTCTCAGTGATTCCGACAACCCCGATCTGAGTCTTACCATCCTCTCAGATCCGCTGCACAGCGGTCACAGCGGACTGTGGCTGAGCGATGAGGCGCTGGATTACCGCTTGGCTTCAACTGATGAAGTCTCCGATCCTGTGACCGCCAATGAACTTGACGGGGATTTTATGGACGATATCGTTCAGTTCTACAAAAACAGCGGGATATGATCTGCTGTCGGCTTTACTGATAAAATACAGCAAACAGAGGAAATGTTTGCAAAAAGCATTGACAATTATCCGTTCAAATGCGATAATCAAATATGTTGAGCGAGGGGCTGTTTTTACGGTCCCTTTATGTGTCTTGATTAATACTAATATTCCATAAAACCCTTTAACATCTATTGCGTAAAATTCTGCATAGCTTTGTTGGCGTCGTCGCACGCTGTACTCGGTAGGCATATCCAGTAGGTATGCCTTGACCTCGCGAAGCGACTCCTCCTTTCCCCACCGCGCAGGGGTGCGTTGGGGACCCCGATAATTGACATACGGCAGTATGCCTGCGACCTCCGCCGCGCTCTGCAAAATTTTCCGCTAATATCTGTTTAAAGTCTTTTATTGAATATTAGTATAAGACAGATTCATGATAACGGATACGGATGTGATTATATGAAGTTGAAGGATGAATTCATTGTACACAATTTAGGGGAAGAAACCTTGCTTGTACCCACGGGTGACGCGTCGTTCCACGGCTTGGTGCAGGGCAACAAAACGGCAGAAGTTATCCTGAACTGTCTTTTGAAGGATACATCGGAGGATGAGATCCTTTCTGTGATGCAAGAAAGATTCGACGGCGACGAGAGCGATATGCGCGCGGATATCTCCGACGTGATCGCTAAGCTTCGCTCAATAGGTGCCATCGATGGCTAAATCCTCTTTTGAACAGGTGATCGCCGAGCGCGGCGAGCTGATCTACACCAACATAGGGGACAGCATGTATCCGCTGATACAGCCGCGCGATCTTTTGGTGATCAAAAAGCCCGAGCTTCCGCTCAGACGTTTGGATATCCCGCTCTATAAGCGCGACAGCGGACAATATGTCCTGCACCGTATCATCAAGGTACGACAGAACGATTATGTCATTTGCGGCGATAATCGGAATATTGTCGAAGAGGGGATCACGGATCGCCATATTATCGGCGTGCTGACAGCTATCGTCCGCAAAGGTAAGATGAAGTCTGTATACAGTGCAGGTTACCGTATTTACGCCCATCTTTGGTGCGATCTGTTTCCTGTCCGCTGCTTTATCTTGCGGGTGTTGAATCGTCTGCATGCTCTTAAGCGATGATTGAGATTTGTTTTCGCTGTACTCCGTATTGTTTGGAGTATTCAGATAATTTGTTAACAACAAGGAGAATGATATGAAAAGAATGATCGCTATAACGCTGTGCTTTATGCTTGCGTTTTGTATCGTCGGAGCATCGTGCTTTACGGTGTTCGCGGAAGAATACATATCTGAGCCGCCTTATGAGGAGATCATCGAAGATGTCAATGACCTTGCCGCAGTCGGCGCTGACAGAGCAGCTGCCTTTACTGCGGATGACGGCGACCTGATCGTACCGCAGATCCGCATTACAACGGAAGAAGGCAACGGCGCGAGCTTACAGAAGGATGACGGCTACGTTGACGCTGTGGTGACGATCACCGATACCGATGGTTCTGTACTGAGTGATACGTGCTCATTTAAGGTACGCGGAAACACGACCGCTATGACCTTCGTTCAAAAGAAGGCATATACCTTTAAGTTTGAAAAGAAAAAGGACGTCCTCGGGATGGGCAAGGGCAAGAAGTGGGCGCTGCTCGCAAACGCCTTTGACCCTACACTGCTCCGCAATTATATGGCGAATGAATTCGCGCGTCATCTTGACTTGCCCTACACCTCCGAGCATCGTATCGTTGAGGTGATCGTCGATGATTCCTACCGCGGCTGCTATGAGCTCTATGAGCCGATCCAGGAGGGTAAGGACAGGGTCAATATCGACATCGAGAGCAACGACGGCAAAAAGGACTTTCTGATCGAATATGAAGCGCAGAGAGAGGAAGAGGACACCACCTACTTTACTGTAGACGGTCTGCGTTTTATCGCAAGCGATCCCGATGAGCCCGACGACGATCAGCTCGGGTATATCGTCGATACCATGACGCAAATTATCAATACGCTGAAAAACGGCAGCAGGGAAGAGATAGAAGCCGTCATCGACGTGCCGTCTTTCTCAAAATACTATTTACTGAACGAATATCTGAAAACATTTGATTTCGACATGAGCTCGGTGTTCTACTTCTATCAGGACGGCAAGCTCTACGCGGGCCCCGCGTGGGACTATGACATGTCCACGGGCAACACGAATGCCAATCTGAACTCTTCCCGCGCGAAGGCTACCGCGGCAAGCGACGGTATCCTGCAGAACAACAGAAACATCTATAAGCACCTCTGCAACAAGAGCTGGTTCATGGATGAAGTCAAACGGGTTTATGAGGAGAACTACGACTACATGGCCGGTATTTCTGCCGACGGCGGTTTGCTGGATACATGGAGCGCCTCGTATATGGAGCTCTTTACACGCAACGCCGATGTATGGACCTGGTCGAAATGGTGGTATAATTATCAGAAAAGACCGCTTCCGACTTATGCCGAGAACATGGACTATCTGAAAAACTGGCTGAATGAGCGCAACGCGTGGCTGTATGATTATTTCGATCTGTTCAGCTATGAATTCCTGCGCGGCGATGCTGACGGCAACGGCGCTGTCGAGTCTGTCGACGCGGTTTGTATCCAACGTGCGTTAGTAGGTCTGCGTGTGAATGACGACGGCAGAATGGCGATCCGCGCGGCGATGAAGGACAACGAGCTGAATGTCACCGACGTGACGGTGATCCAGCGTTATCTTGCAAATATGGGTAATCCCTATGAGTTGGATACCGCCTGTAAGGTAAAATTAAGATAGTTTTTCAGATACGCAAAGGATAACGAAAATGAAGAGGATCATATGCGCTTTAACGGCGTTAACGCTGACGGTGACCTGTGTGATTTTTACAGCCTGTAAAAAGCAGACTGACGCCCCGACAATCGGTGCGACAGAGACGACAGAAGCTACGATTGCTCAGTCGACAGTTTCTCCGATCGGCGCGGAGAAAACGCCGCAGGAGGAAGAGACTGTTCAAGGCGAGACCGCAGGTCAGGACAATGAAATCGTGAGTGGACAGGCTGAGACCGCTGCCGCAATAGAGGAACCCGAGTCCAAAAGCGACGATCAATATGCGGGAATGACTCTCCAAGCCGCGACACAGCAGGCGTTTGATGAAGGCGTTGTCAGCGGCGGGTACAAGTGCGTTTCGCAGGAGCAGAGATTTTTGCGCAACCGTGAGGCATGGTATCTCGGCTTTCAGACGACAGACGGTTCTGATGAAACCGTGTATTACGTGTATGTCGGAGACGGCTTCACCGTACCCGAACAGGAGATCCCTGTTGCAGAATAAAACTGCATAAATGAAGCGGACAGGAGATCCTGTCCGCTTTTTTGCGTATATTAGATTTTAAAGTGATTCGCGGTTCAGTCGGAACGCGACGGAACGCTTGAGGTACTTGAGATACGATTCGTCATGACACATGCTCTTTTCGGGGTTATCGGAGAGCTTCGCGACGGGCTTGTCGTTGACGTACTGGAGCTTGATGACGATGTTCAGCGGGTCGGCGCAGGTATCGTTGGAAACAAAGGTTCCGATACCGAAGGCGACAATTGCTCTGTCCTTGAAGTGGTCATACAGCTTCTGGGCACGGTCAAAGTCGAGACCGTCGGAAAAGAGCAGCTGCTTTGTGCGCGGGTCTACGCCGTAGCTCTCGTAGTGTTTGATGATCTTTTCGCCCCACTCATACGGATCGCCCGAATCGTGGCGGACGCCGCTGTAGTTGTTGACGTTAGAGCGGTTGAAGTCGAGCAGGAACAGATCGGTGGTGATGGTGTCGGTCAGCGCGGTACCGTTGTCGCCGTCGTACTCGTCGTACCAGTCGCGCAGGGCATAGTGGTTGGTGTAGGCGAGGGGATAGCGGTCGATGCCCTGATACATCTGCACGAACTCATGCGCGTAGGTGCCGATGGGGGTGAGGTTGTATTTCATCGCGAGATAGACGTTCGAGGTGCCGATACACTTGTCCGTCTCGGTCGACAGTCTCCGTACCACGACGTCCTCCCACTCGCGCGAGAGTCTGCGGCGGCAGCCGAACTCGGCGAATTTGAAGGTGTAGGTGCCGTTGTTCAGCGCCTCGATCTTGGCGTTGAGCTTTTCTTCCGCTGATTTTAACAGCGTATCGTAGTCATAGGACATGCGGAAGTAGACCTCGTTGACGATCTCGAGCAGATGGATCTCGAACTGCATGGCTGAGAACAGAGGACCGTCCACGATGATGGACAGCTCTCCGTCCCCGCTCAGCTCGGTGGTGACATACTCGCGGATCGGTCTCCACAGGCGCAGGAACTCGACATAGTCGTTCTTGATGAAGCGGATGGAGCGCAGATAATCCAGCTCGTCCTTGCGGAAGCGCAGGGTGCAGAGGTGGTCGATCTGGGCGTTGATCTCGCTGAGCATTTCGGGAGTGAAGCGGACATCCGTATTGCGGCACTTGAAATAGTATTTGCCGCACAGATCTGTATGCTTGTGGAAGATGACCTGATCCATATTGAATTTGTACAGGTCGGTATCCAGCAGGGATATGACGATCGGATCGAATTTCATTTTATGTTTCCTTTCGGTCGGCATTTTTTGGTATGAAGCGCCGACATTAACTAAAATAATAATACTTTCTGTCCGACAAGTCAAGTAATGGTATCAGATTCTTATAGCAGAAAAGCGGTCGCAACAGCAGCCGCTTCATAGGTTCAGTCGTTTTTGATATGGACGTCGAGCTGATTGAACGGGATGGTGACGCCGTTTTTGTCCAGCGCTTCTTTCACATTTTGCGTCACGCTGTAGTAGACTGTCCAGTAGTCCTTGAAGTCGCAGAAACAGCGGACGGTAAATTCCAGCGCGCTGTCGCCGAACTTTTCGAGGTTGACCGAGTCGGCGTGCGTTTCGTCACGTACTAAAAGATCGGTTTCTTTGAGCACCTGATAAAGGATCTCCTTGACCGCTTTGACGTCTGCTTCGTACGGGATCGGGACGACGACCTGCACCCTGACGACAGGCTGGGCGGTATGGTTGTTCACCTGTGCCGCGGAGATAACGGAGTTGGGGATGATGACGTTGGTGCGGTCATAGGTCATGATGTTGGTGTGCATGATGTCGATTTTCTGCACATAGCCCTGATACTTGTCAAACTCGATGAAATCGCCTGTGACAAAGGGTCTTGTGAACAGAATCACGATACCGCTGGCGATATCGTTGAGCCGATCCTGCAAAGCTAAGGCAATTGCGGCGGCTGCTGTTGAAAAGAACGCGACCAGCCCCGCGGTAGAGATTTTTAATGCGGATAACGCCGAGAACAGCGTCATGATGTAGATGAGGATCCGCACAGCCTTACAGATAAAGGCTGACAGAGATGAGTCGACCTTATGCTTCTCCATCGCTTTTTTTGCGATACGCACAACGATGAACGCGATTAAGACGCCAACTCCCGTGATGATCAGTGCGGCGACCAACTGCGGTAGGAATTCGATGATACTTTTTTTCAGCGTTTCCCAAAAGCTCAACGCTTCTTCCATGCTATCAACTCCCGTGAAAACAATATCATTATTGTATAGGAAACGGTTGACAAAAGCAAGCGATAAGTTGTAAAATTCTAGACATAATAATTACAGTACAGGATGTGATGATTATGAAGGCTTTGATCACAGGCGCGTCGTCGGGTATCGGCAGAGATATGGCGCGATATCTGGCTAAAATGGGTTGGGATCTGATCCTCGTCGCAAGGCGTGAGGACAGGATCAGAGATCTGAAAGAGGAACTGGATACCGTCAATGTTCAATGTATCGTCCTCGACGTCGGAAGAGCAGAGGATTGCTATGCGCTGTATGAGCGGGTGAAGGATGAAAAGATCGACATGCTGATCAATAACGCGGGATTCGGGCTTGCGGGAGAATTCATCAAGACCAACCTCGATACAGAGCTGAACATGATCGACGTCAATATCCGCGCGGTGCATATCCTGACAAAGCTGTTTCTGCGCGATTTTACAGAGCGTGACAGCGGGATCATCCTGAACGTCGCGTCGTCCGCGGGCTTTATGTCGGGACCTCTGCTGTCGACCTACTACGCGACGAAGAATTACGTGCTGCGTCTGAGCGAAGCAATCTATGAGGAACTGCGCCGCAAGGGTAGTCATGTGAAAATATCCGTGCTGTGCCCTGGACCCGTGAACACCGAGTTCAATCGGGTAGCAAAGGTGAAATTCGCCGTCGACGGCATTTCGTCCGAGATGTGCGCCCGCACCGCGATCGACGGCGCGCTGAAAGGCAAGCTGATCATCATTCCCGGCGCGATGATGAAAACAGGCTTGTTCTTCCGCAAATTCCTGTCGGAAAAGGGTCTGCTGAAAATCGCCTACGGCTTCCAGCGCAGAAAAAACGAACGATAAAACAAATGCTCACGGTGGTTTGCCGTGAGCATTCTTTACAACTGTATTAATAAACCGTCATCAGCGGGTTGAGGTTTGCACGCTGGGCTTCGGCTTCTTCGATAAACTTTGTCGCCTTGAAGCAGCCCGCGACGACGCTGTCAGAGGGGTTCTTTGCGATATGTACCGCGATCCCTGTCTCTTTTTCGAGCAGTTCTTTCATGCCGATGATCTGGGAAAGACCGCCTGTCAGCATGATACCGTCCATCTGGATGTCGCCGAGCAGCTCGGGCGGCGTGTCCTCCAGAACGTCGATCACGGCGTTAAGGATGGTGTTCGCAATGTCGCTGACAGCCTCCGCGATCTCGGTGGAAGTGACCTGTACCGCGCGGGGGAGTCCGCGCAGGGAGTCTCTGCCTTTCAGTCGGAAGGTCAGCTCCGTTTCGGGCGTTGAAACGCTGGCGACCGCTTCTTTGCAGGATTTCGCCATCGCCTTGCCGATGATCAGCCCGTGCTTGCGGCGGACATACTTGATGATCTCTTCATCCATCGCGTTGCCTGCGGTCTTGATGGTCTTGCTGACCGACATGCCGCCCAGCGACATGACCGCGATATCAATAGTGCCCGCGCCCATATCGACCACCATACAGCCGTGGGGCGTCATGATGTCCAGTCCGCTGCCGAACGCGGCGGCTTTCGCGGCTTCTATCAACAGGACGCGTCTGACGCCGAAGCTCGAAATCGCACCGACGATCGCGCGTTTTTCGACCTCGGTGATCTCGCCGGGGATGCAGGCGACGACACGGGGCATGACGACGCGGCTGGTGCAGACCTCCGCCATGAAGATGTTGACCAGTTCTTCGACCAGTCCCGACTCTGCGATGACGCCGCCTTCCAAGGGGAATACGACGTTGATTTTCGCAGACGTTCTGCCGAGCATGGCATATGCTTCCTCGCCGACCGCGAGGATCTCATTGTTATCCTTGTTGTATGCGATCACCGACGGCTGGTCGATGGCGTTCTCCTGATTATTGACGCGCAGCCGCGAGTTGGCTGTACCTAAATCTAAAGCGATATCCATATGTTTCTCCTTTTGGTTTCTGTGAGATTATTATATACAAGAATCCTGACAATTTCAATAGCTTATATGACGGAAGACTCGGGATATTTGTGCTGAGCGTTGGCGATAGTGGCACAGCAGATCAGCTTCGGTTTTCCTTTGCTCAGCGCCTTACAGCACTTGCCCAAGGTGTAGCCGCTGGTGACGATGTCGTCGATGATAAGGACGGACTTGTCCCTGATAAGGTCTTTGTCGATCAAGGCGAACGCGCCGTTCAGATTGGTTTTGCGCTCCTGATATTTCAGCTTGTGCTGCTTTTTGGTGCGCTTGACTTTGAGGATAGTATCGTGATAGGGAATACCGAGACTTTTGCCAAGCGACTTTGCCAAAAGCTCCGATTGATTGTACCCGCGCTTCTTTAAATCGCGGGAGTGCATAGGCACGGCGGTGATAAGGTCGAAGGCTTTCTCTCCGTATGCGCCGATAATATCGTCGGCAAGGATCCCTGTGATTTGTGGGATATATTGGATACGGTCATGATACTTCAGACGCAGTACCATCCTTCGCACCTTGCCGTCATAAACAAAGGACGATACACAGCGAAAGCCCCTCGCGCCGCCTTTGATCGCGAGATGTTTTCTTTGGAGCTTGTCATAACAGGCAGGACAGGCGATCTCGCACGGTTCGACCGGATCGTTGCAGTACGGACAGCGCTCGGAGAAGACCAGCGCTGTTAAGGTGCGGATCACTTCCATATCAATCCCTCATCAAGAATGTTTTCAGTCCCGTATAGCGTCCGATACGGCGGTTGTTTTCTACCATATAGCGCAAAGCGCTTTCGTCGCCGATGATAATAAGCATTTTCTTCGCGCGGGTGACAGCGGTGTACAGCAGGTTGCGGTACATCAGCTGCGGCGCTCCGCGGAACATCGGCAGGATCACGCAGTCGAATTCGTTGCCCTGACTTTTGTGGACGGTACAGGCATAGGCTAACTCAAGGTCGCCGACGCTTTCGTGGTCATAGGTGGCGATTCGGTCGTCAAAGCGCACCTTATAGATTTTGGACGCGTTGTTGACTTCGATCATCACACCGATATCGCCGTTGAATACGCCCTCGCCGTATTCGCCGCTGTCCTTGTTCCACAGGATATCGTAGTTATTGCGGCTCTGCATGACTTTGTCGCCTTCATAGAGCGTGTAAAATCCGACCTTTACTCCGCGGGATGGATTGGGGTTAACCAGTGCCTGTAAGCGGTTGTTCAACTCATAAGTGCCCAAAACGCCCTTGCGGGTGGGGGAAAGCACCTGAATATTTTCGTGCAGGTTATAGCCGTAGGCGTTTTTCAGCCTGCGGGCGCAGAGATCACCGACGGTAGCGGCGATACTCTCCTGATTGTAGTCGGGCATGAAGAAAAAGTCGTTGTCCCGCACACGGATATCGGGCATGACGCCCTGTATGATCTTATGGGCGTTAGTGACGATCAGGCTCTGCATGGACTGTCGGAAGATCTCGTTGAGCGTGACCACGGGGATGATGTCGGATGCGATCAGGTCGTGGAGAACGTTTCCCGCGCCGACAGATGGGAGCTGATTGCTGTCGCCGACCAGGATCAGACGGCAGGAGAGGGGCAGGGCGCGCATGAGGCTTTCGAGCAGGGCGGTGTCGACCATGCTGACCTCATCCACGATCAGCGCGTCGGTGTTCAGCAGATTGCGTTCATTGCGCTTGAAAACAGGCTTGTCCTCGATATCGTAGCTGACCTCGAGCATGCGGTGGATGGTTTTCGCTTCTACGCCTGTGACGGCAGTCATGCGCTGGGCTGCTCTGCCTGTCGGAGCGCATAGGGATACCTTCTGACCGCTTTCTTTGAGCAGGCGGATGATGGCGTTGAGGGTCGTGGTTTTGCCCGTGCCGGGACCGCCTGTCAGGATCAGCAGACCTGTGGTCAGCGCGTCAGAGATCGCCTTTTTCTGCAAGTCGGCATATTCGATCCCTGTTTCTTTTTCAACAGCCGCGATCTTTTCCTGTGCGCCGTCGATCGCGGGCGCGGGATAGCGCAGCAGCATTTTCATACGGGCGGCAATGTATGTCTCACCGTTATACAGCGACGGCAGGAAGATGAATTCCTTTTCGTCGAGCGTCTCGCAGATCAGCGAATTGTCGTCTGTCATCTCTTTTAATGCCGCTTCACAGGATACGGGCTCTATCTCCAGGAGACCTGCTGTCGCCTCGATCAGCTTATTCATCGGCAGACAGGTGTGCCCGTTGAGCTGATTGTGCTTTAAGACAAAAGCCAGAGCGGCGCGCACGCGGACGCGCGCGTCCTGAGGGGTGTTCTGCGCGAGGGCGATCATGTCGGCAGTCTCAAAGGAAATGCCGAAGCCTTCTTCACACAGCACATAGGGATTCTCCTCGATCGCGACGATCGCGTTGTTGCCGTATTTTTTCCAGATACGCACCGCGGCGTTCGCTGAGACGGAGTAGGCCGCGAGGTAGACCATCAGCTCGCGGATGCCAATTGCTGCTTTTAATTGCTTACTGATTTCAAGAGCTTTTTTGAGAGAAATAGATTTTAATTTAGCAACACGTAAAGGATCATTTTCCAGGACATTCAATGTATCTGAGCCAAATTCCAGCACCAGTCTGCGGGCTGTCGAGGGACCGATCCCTTTGATCGCACCGCTCGAGAGATATTTGAGGATACCGTCGAGGTTCTCGGGCATGGAGCGTTCAAAAGCGGATACCGCGAACTGCTCGCCGTAGGTGGCGTGGTTCTTGAAAACGCCGAAGAGCTTGACGCTCTCGCCGACGCTGACCAGCGGCATGATGCCCGTAGCGGTGATCAGCGCTTCATCTCCGCTGAGCTCCAGTACGGTATAGCCGTTTTCCTCATTGCGGTAGATAACGCTCTCCACCTGACCGTTTATTTCAAAAAGCTGTTCGTTATTAGTCATAATAATCCCTTGTGTGAAAATGATAATATCGGTAATTCTACTGTTGAATTTTTCCGCAAATTATCTTATAATACTCATATATGCGTGTGTATATTGTTTTTACCTGAACAATATATCTTGTATTGCAGAAATCAGTATATCATATATTTTGTAAAAATGCTACCTTATGAGGTGAAATCATGGAATTTGTTGCAAACGAAGGCAAAAAGGTTGAGATTACCGTTAACGGCGTCACCTATATGCGCCACGCGATCAAAACGCATTTTGTTCAGCAGGGCGAGGATTATATCGAGATATTCAAAAAGTACGTATCCCCGCTGTACGAGGAAGGCGATATCGTATCCTCTTCCGAGAAGATCATCGCGCTGTGCCAGAACCGCGTCGTCAAGCGCGAGGATCTGAAGATCGGTTTCTGGGCGAAATTCCTTTCAAAGTTTGCTTCCCATCCCGACACCGGCGTCGGCGTAGGCGAGACCATCAAAATGCAGTACGCGATCTCCAAGGTCGGTTTGCCCCGCGTGCTTTGGGCGTCCCTTGCGGGCGGCGTATGCAAGCTCTTCGGCAAGCGCGGCGTGTTCTATGAGATCGTCGGCTCCGAGGTAGCGGGTCTCGACGGCTTCTATGACCATGTCTGGGCTGAGTACCGCGATATCGGTATCGAGAATCCCGAGAATCCCTCCGGCGTCTGCGACGAGATCAAAGAAAAGCTCGGCATGTCCTGCATGATCGTCGACGCGAACGACCTTGGTCAGGAAGTGCTCGGCTATTCCTCCGACATCACCCTGAGCGAAGAAGAGCTCCTCGGTCTGATCGCGGACAACCCCTGCGGACAGGATCACCAGACGACTCCGATCATTTTGATTCGCAGAAAGAAATAAAGAGGGACATTATGACTGATTCCTATGTTGAGATAAATCTGTCTCGCCTGACCAACAATATCAAGGCGATTTTAGACAAGTACCCCGACTACCGCAGCTATATCGGCGTTGTCAAAGGCGACGCCTACGGTCACGGCATGCGGGCGGTCAAAGCGCTCCATAAGGGCGGGCTGAGATACTTTGCCGTATCTTCCCTGGAAGAGGCGAAGGAGCTCAGGACTTTCAACACGCATGTTCCCGTGCTGTGTCTGGAGCCTGTCGCGCTCGACCGACTCAGCGAAGCCGCCGACCTTGACCTGACGCTCGGTATCCCCGATATCGAATACCTCAGAGCAATGCTCGAGACCGACGTCAAGCACAGCTTTAAAATGCATATCCAGGTGGACGCGGGCTTCGGCAGACTCGGCTTCAAGGACAAAGGCGAGATCAAAGAAGCGGTCAAGCTGATCAATGAATCCGAGCATTTCCTCGAAGGCATCTATCAGCACTTCGCTACCGCGGGTATCTTTGACCCGCATTACGACAATCAGATCCGCCGCTTCAAGGAACTGACCTCCCTGATCGATCTCGACGAGATCCCGATGGTGCACCTCGGCAGCGGCGTTTCGCTGCTCGCGCACCCGAAGATCGATATTGCCACCACGACCCGCATGGGACTGATCATGTACGGCTACAATATCGGTCCTACATCATATGGGAACGGCGTCAAGGACAGACTCCGCGATCTCAGAGACAAGCGCAATCAGCGTAAATTCAACCTGACCGAGACCATCAAGGATGTACAGCTTGATTTAAGTCCCGCGATGTCCTACAAATGCCGCATTTTGCAGATCAAGGACGTCAACGCGGGCGAGTATGTCGGCTACAACGCCGAGTATCAGGCGACGGAGCTCATCAGTATTGCGGTGCTTCCCGTCGGCTACAACAACGGTATCGGTCACGCAAACCATGGCAGAGTCGTGGAGATCAACGGCAAGCGTTATCCGATTATCGGCGAGATCGGCATGAACATGTGCTGTGTCAAGATCGACAACCGCGTCAAGCTTACAGACACCGTGACCCTGCTCGGCGGCGGTATCAGTCTGGGCAGATTCTCCCGCTCTTCGGGACTGGGTCTCGCGGAGATCCTCTTAGGCATCGGCAAAAACAACGAGAGAGTGTATGTGAAATAACATCATTGAGAAGGTGATTATATGGCAATGTCAGTTACCAAGTGGCTGATGAACAAATTCAAGGATATCAGCAAGGACAGAATGAACCGCCACATCGAGATCATTCAGCAGCAGAGCGGCAAGTCCAAATTTTATATCAAATGCAGTTTGATGTGGAATTTCCTGACGCAGGGCACCGGCTACACGGATTATTTCCGCGGACATTTTATTGACAGAACGCGTGAGGAGAAAAAGACCTTCGCTACCGCCAAGCGCTTTTACAGGCTGATGGCATATCTCAATGATGAAGAGTACATCGTTGTGCTGGGCGACAAGCTGATCTTCGACGAGGTGTTCCGCGAGTATCTCAAGCGCGATTTCATCAACCTGCGCAAAAGCTCCCCCGACGATCTGAGAGAATTCCTCAAAGGCAAGACCACCGTATTCGCCAAGGAAACCAAGGGCGAAGGCGGTCACGGTATCTCAAAGTGCGTCGTCAAGGATATCACGGACGTAGAAAAGTTTTATCATGAGTGCAAGGAGCGCGGCCAGTTCCTCATTGAGGACGCGATCAAGCAGCATCCTGACCTCAACCAGATCAACCCCAACGTCGTCAACTCCTTCCGTGTCATCACGTTGATGAACAAAGCGGGCGAGATCAAGATGATCGCAAACGCCCTGCGCGTTAATCAGGACGACAGCGTCGTCATCGGCTGTACCAACGATCTGTATTTCAGCCTCGGCGCCGACGGCAAGATCGACAGCAACGTCGTCGACGACTACGGTCAGGTGTATGACACCCATCCGCTGACCGGCGTAAAGTTCAAGGACGTGTACATCCACGGCGTTCAGGAAGCCTTTGATATGTGTGTCGAGGCGCATAAACGCATCCCTCAGTGCCGCTATATCGGCTGGGACGTTGCTTTCTCCGAGAACGGTCCCGTGATCGTTGAGGGCAACGAGTATCCCGGTTACGGGCTTGTACAGCACTATGCGCTGAAGAACAAGCGGACCGGTCACCTCAAAGAGGTTGCCGACTTCCTCGGCGACGAGTACAAGCAAATTAAGCTCTAAGCGATAAGCCTCCCGTCGGGGAGGCTTTTTCTATACCTTGTATTCGTCCATAAGCTCTAGAAACGGATATTCCTTCTGCATGAGCTTGCAGATGTCATAGGCGGGATTATCCTCCGTACACACGCAAATCAGCCTTATCCGCGTGTGGTGCATACAGATCCTCGCCGCCGTTCGGATACACGCTTCTGCGTCGGCAGGCAGCATATCGGTGAGCAGGAGCACGGCGCGGCTGTTGCCCTTGTACGCGATATCTAACAGCGCCGTGATGAACGCGCACAGCCCGATGATCGCGAAAAATATCAGGATAATCATACTGAAAAGATACATGATGAAATCACCTCATTCTATCTTATTTGAAAAATCCGATTGTGTGTATACCGTATTTATATTTGATAATAATAACTGTGTCGATGAATCGGCAATATTAATCTGAGGTGAAAGTATGTTCAACGATAGCAACGTCAACCGCTGTATCCACTGCAGCGTCAAGGACTGTAAGTATCACAACGGGGAAGAGGATTACTGCTCCCTCGACAGCATCCGCGTCGCTTCTCATGAGAAGAATCCGACCGACGAGCGCTGTGTCGACTGCCGCTCCTTCGAGTGCAAAAGCGATAGCATGATGAGCTGATCTTGCTGACGCTAAATCATCCCTTCGGGGATGATACATAGATTTGTATTTGCTTTGGCAGACTTCATGGCGGAGTCTGCCTTTTCACATTTGTCTGAGGATCGCATAGTATAGGGTGTGGCGAGGTGATAGGATGAAAGTTGCGATTTTCGGCGGCGATAAACGGATGCTGTTTGCCGCCCGCGCTTTTGTGAATGAGGGACATGAGGTTTTTGTAGCGGGCTTTGATCATCTGATGAGCCTGTGTGAGATACAGGTCTGCGGGATCGCTCAGGCGGCAGAGGAATGTGATATCGCTGTTTTGCCCGTAAGACCGATAGCGGACGGCTGTCTGAACACGCCGTTTTCAGAAGAGAAAATTCAGATATCCGAACTCATGAAGCTGATCGGTGATAAGCCTGTTTTCAGCGGCTGTGCGAATCAGATACAGCCTTACGTGTCGGGTAAGGTAAATGACTATGCCGCCCGCGAGGACTTCTTGTGGCGCAACGCCGAGCTGACCGCCGAAGGAGCGATCGGGCTGTTGATGGACGGCTATGAGGGTGCTGTGTTCGGCACGGATATACTGGTGACGGGTTACGGCAGGATCGGCAGGTGTCTGTCGTCCTATCTCAAAGCGATGGGAGCAAACGTCACTGTCGCGGCGCGTAAGCTGTCCGACCGCGCGATGATCACGCTCAGCGGGATGCAGGCGGTCGATTATCCTGAGACAGATTGCTCAGCGTATCAGGTCATTTTCAACACCGTTCCCGCGTTGGTGCTGGATGAGTCCGCCGTTGACCGCATGCGCGAGGACGTGTATATCATCGATCTTGCGTCAAAGCCCGGCGGCGTCGACTTTCAACGTGCTGAAGAAAGAAACCTTACCTGTATCCACGCGTTATCCCTGCCCGGGAAAACCGCTCCCCTTGCCGCGGGAACGATCATCAAAGAAACGATTTTGAAGATGATGAATGAATAGATCAACGAATCACCTTGTATAAAGGAGGAAAACGGTGGAAAAGATAAAATTGGGCTACGCGATGACCGGCTCCTTTTGCACCCTGGATAAAAGTATCAAAGAGATGGCGCGGCTTGCGGGGATGGATCATGACATCCTGCCGATCATGTCGGAGAACGTCTATACCGTGTCGACGCGCTTCGGCAAGGCGCAGGAGATCGTAACCCGCGTCGAGGATATCACGCACAAGAGCGTGATCCATACCGTCAGCGGGGCAGAGCCGATCGGACCGCGCAAGCTGTGCGACGTGCTGGTCGTAGCGCCGTGTACGGGCAATACGCTGTCAAAGATCGCTTTGGGTATCACCGATACGCCTGTGACGATGGCAGTGAAGTCTCAGCTGAGGATCGGCGCTCCCGTGGTGCTGTGCGTCGCGTCCAACGATGCCCTCGGCGCCTCGGCAGAGAATATCGGCAAGCTCCTCAATCGCAAGAACGTGTACTTTGTACCGCTTTCTCAGGACGATCCCGAGAACAAGCCGAACTCTCTGGTAGCGCATTTTGACAAGATCCCCGAGAGCATTGAAAAAGCGCTCGAAGGAAAGCAGCTGCAGCCCCTCTTTGGTTAACGCTGTCTGTCATTACTCATGGCGGCGTTTGATATAGATTTCGCCATCCTTCTTTTGAGGAGGATGGTGATTTTTTCTGTGATTTTAGTTGAAATAGAAGCCGTCTTATGCTATGATAGTTTGGAATAGGGGGTATTTATGTGAAATACTGCAAGGTTTGTAAGGCGTTGTGCTTCGGCGAGACGCTGCCCTTTGACGGATGCAAGCATAAGCTCAGCGAGATCAAGGATATCAACGAGCCGATAAGGTTGTGTATCATAGGCGGTACGGAACGCGCCATGCTGACAGGTATGCTCACGGACGCTCAGATTCCCTTTGTGGAGGAGAACGTCCAGCCGCAGGGCGTCGCGAATGAGCTGGTAACAGGCTATGATGTGAAGCTGTCGAATATCTCTGTCGTCGTACCGTTTTCCGCTCTGCCGAAAGCGAGCGGACTGCTCAGTACGATCGAGACGGTGAAGAATGAGATTGAGCCGCACATGGATGAGATAGAGGCTGAGATCACCCGCCTGCGCACCGCTGATACAAAAGAGGATAAGCCGATGAATCCCGCTCTCAGGACAACCATCAAGATCATCACGGCGCTTTTGTTCTTAGCGCTGGTGGCGCTGGTCGTTTTCGGGACAGACGCGCTGACAGGCTTTATCAAAGGGTTGTTTTAAACAAGGGTTATTTTAACAGGAAACTATTTGGAGGTAAAATATATGAAAATCGATTCTTTATGCGTACAGGCTGGCTATGAGCCGAAGAACGGCGAACCCCGCGTGGTTCCGATCGCCCAGAGCACGACCTTTGTCTATGATACGGCAGAGATGATGGGCAAGCTGTTCGACTTGGAGGCCGACGGCTTCTTCTACACCCGTTTAGGCAATCCGACTCTCGACGCTGTTGAGAAGAAGATCGCCGCTTTGGAGGGCGGCGTCGGCGCTCTGCTGACCTCTTCGGGTCAGGCGGCTTCGCTGATCAGCATTACCAATATTGCGAAAACCGGCGACCATGTGATCGCTTCCGCGGCGATCTACGGCGGTACGTTCAATCTGTTCAACAAAACGCTTCGCGACCTCGGTATCGATTTTGACTTTGTCAGCCCCGAGATCACTGAGGAGGATTTAGATAAGGCGTTCAAGCCGAATACGAAGGCTGTGTTTGTCGAGACCCTGACCAATCCCTCTCTCGACGTTATCGACATCGAGCTGTTCGCGAAGGTCGCGCATGCCCATCATGTGCCGCTGATCGTGGACAATACCTTCGCTACCCCCGTCAACTGCCGTCCCTTTGAGTGGGGCGCTGATATCGTGGTTCACTCCACTTCCAAGTACATGGACGGTCACGCGGTATCCTTAGGCGGCGTCGTGGTCGATTCGGGCAACTTTGACTGGACACAGGGTGATTTCCCCATGCTGACCACACCCGACGAGACCTATCACGGTATCGTTTATACCGAGCAGTTCGGCAAGGCGGCGTATATCGTCAAGAGCCGTACCCATCTCATGCGCGACTTCGGCTCACAGGCTTCTCCGCAGAACGCGTTTCTGTTGAATCTGGGTCTTGATACCCTCGCGCTGCGCGTGGAGCGCCACTGCTCCAACGCGCAGAAGGTCGCTGAGTTCATGGAAAGCCACGACAAGGTCGAGTGGGTCAATTATCCCGGTCTTGAGTCCAGTAAGTACCATAAACTTGCGCAGAAGTATATGCCGAACGGTACCTGCGGCGTTATCTCCGTCGGTATCAAGGGCGGCAAGGACGGCGCTGTCCGCTTTATGGAAGCCTTGAAGCTCGCGAAGATCGTCATTCACGTTGCCGACGCGCGCACCTGCGTTCTGCACCCCGCGTCCACGACCCACCGTCAGCTCTCCGATCAACAGCTGATCGACGCGGGTATCGCGCCGAATATGGTACGCTTCTCGGTCGGTATCGAGAACCCCGACGACATCATCGAGGACATCGCTCAGGCTCTGGAGAACGTATAATTTATGGCTGACACATTTACATCCGCAATCATCGTCGCGGCAGGAGACTCCACCCGCATGGGCGGCAAGCTGTCAAAACAGCTGATACCCCTGAACGGCAGAGCGGCGATAGAATATACATTAAGAGCATTTCAGGAATGTTCCCTGATCGACGAGATCATCGTCGTCGCGAGGTCGGTCGATATCGACGATATCGCAGAGATCGCGTTCAATTTCAAAAAGGTCAGCGCGGTGACGGCAGGCGGCTCCACCCGCATGGCAAGTGTGAGCAAGGGCATCCACGCCGCCGATAAACGCACGACGCATTACGCGATCCATGACGGAGCGCGTGTGCTGATTACGCGTGACCTGATTACAAAGGTGCTGAACGCCGCCTATGAAACCGGCGCCGCGGCATTGGGCACGCCTGTGACGGACACGATCAAGGTCGTCGATAAAGAGGGAGTCGTACAGTCCACGCCCGACCGCTCGGCGATGTGGGCTGTCCAGACGCCGCAGGTATTTGAAAAAGACCTGTACAAGCGCGCGATGGGCAACGCCGTTGTCAATTGCTTAGAGGTCACCGACGACTGCTCAATGGTCGAAGCAATCGGCGAGAAGGTGACTTTAATCCGTGGAGAATACTTCAACATCAAGCTGACGACTCCGTCGGATATCGCGATCGCGGAAGCATTGTTGGCAAAAAGAAAGTAATATTCTGACAGAAAGGCACGTGATACTATGAGAATCGGACACGGATATGATGTTCACCGTTTCAAGGCGGGACGCGATTTGATCCTCGGCGGGGTAGAGATCCCGTTTGAAAAAGGTCTCGACGGACATTCCGACGCGGACGTTTTACTGCACGCCGTGATGGACGCGCTCTTAGGCGCGGCTGCTCTGGGCGACATCGGCAAGCATTTTCCCGATACCGATAAGAAATATCAGGGTATCGAAAGCACGAAGCTGCTCTGGGATGTGATCGGTATGCTGAAAGAAGCGGGATACAAGCCCGTGAACATCGACAGCACCATCTGCGCTCAGGCGCCGAAGCTTGCGCCGTATATCGACGAAATGCGCGAGAATATCGCCGTCGCCTGCGGCCTCAGGAAAAGCGCCGTCAGCGTGAAGGCGACCACCGAGGAGGGCTTGGGCTTTACAGGCTCGATGGAGGGTATCTCCGCTACGGCAGTCTGCCTGTTGGACGAAATCGAATAGCATAATATAAGCGCTTCTCTCATACACATATGGAGAGAGGTGCTTTATTTATGAGATTAAAACTGTTTACGGCAATTTTTTTGGCGGTACTTTTATCGGCAATCCCCACTTTGTCTGTCAGCGCGCTCAGCGAGGACGAGATCAGCTCGCCCGCGGCGATCCTGATGGACGCGAATTCCGGCAAAATTCTCTATGAGAAAAATGCGCACGATCAGCGCCCTTGCGCGTCGATCACAAAGGTCATGACCCTCACGCTTGTGATGGAGGCGATCGACAGCGGCAAGATTCACATGGACGATGTGGTGACGACCTCGGCGCATGCTGCTTCGATGGGCGGTTCGGATATCTGGCTCGAAGAGGGCGAGCAGATGACGGTGGACGACATGGTCAAGGCGACCGTGGTCGCGTCCGCGAACGACGCGGCGGTCGCACTGGCGGAGTTTGTCAGCGGCAGTGAGGACGATTTTGTCGCGGCGATGAACGAAAAGGCGAAATCCCTCGGCATGGAGGATACCACCTTCATGAACTGCAACGGTCTTGACGAAGAGGGGCATATCACCTCGGCGCATGACGTCGCCGTGATGTCGCGCGAGCTGATCAAACATGAGCAGATATTCGACTATACCTCTATCTGGCTTGATTATCTGCGTGACGGCGAGACACAGATCGTCAACACCAATAAGCTCCTGAAATCCTATAACGGTATCACAGGCTTGAAAACAGGCACGACGGGCGAAGCGGGCTCCTGTATCAGCGCGACTGCCGAGCGCGACGGACTCAGTCTGATCGCGGTCGTATTGGGTGCGGGCAGCGGTACCGACCGCTTCCGCGACGCGGCGACTCTGCTTGATTACGGCTTCGCAAACTTCGAGTGCAGGGAGCTGAGCTTAGAGGATGAGTTATCACCCGTTCCCGTTGAGGGCGGTATGCAGGAAGAGGTGGAGATCGCCTGCGACGATTCGACCTATCTCACCGTGCCGAAGGGCGAGGGAGAGGGCGTGGAGCAAACGCTGGATGTTCCCGAAAGTCTCCCCGCGCCGGTCAGCAAGGGCGACGTCGTCGGCAGTCTGAGCTTCTCACTCGGTGAAGAAGAGATCGCATCCTTTGATATTGTTGCCGCAGAGGATGTGGAGGAAAAGAGCTTCGGCAGCATCCTCATGCTCTTGCTGCAGTCTATGATAAAAATGTAAGAGGGACACAGGTGGAGACGGTGAGAGCGCAGGTGGGGTGCAGGTGGAACTTTCGCGGCAGCGCCACCTGCTGAAACCCCGCATAAACAGTGCTTTTATGATGATCATTGTGGACTTGGTGGAGTAAAAACCATTTCTGTTTTACAGATTTTTATATGGTCTTTTACTCACGGACTATGCTCCGTTTTTCAAATGTTCCTTCGCAAGTCGGAATGACTCCACCAACTCCACCAAACTCTCACAAAACCCGGATAAACTGTGGCTTTTTCGTTGGTGGAGGCGCAGCTTTCCGCTCCACCACACTCCACCACTCTCCACCACCTCCTCCGATTATCGCAAGATATTGTGTCAGTCGGCGTGTCCTCCGACTAAATTTAGATTTTGTTCATAAATATTCGGATAAAAATGTTGCATTGAGCCCGAAAATATAGTATAATGCTGTTATTAATATAAGAGGAAGTATGTATATTTCTTCTTGGGAATTTAAGGAGGGTATTCAATGCCTACAACTTTAAGTGATAAGCATTTACAGGGCTTTTTAGGCGCTGACGAATATGTCGGTATCGCTCCCGCTGTTAAGGCGGCGCATGACGCGCTCCACGCGGGCACGGGACTGGGCAACGACTTCATCGGCTGGCTGAATCTGCCCACGGATTATGACAAAGAGGAGTTTGCGCGTATCAAGGCTGCCGCCAAGAAGATCCAGTCAAACTCCGATATATTCGTCGTTATCGGTATCGGCGGTTCTTACCTCGGCGCGCGTGCCGCGATCGAGTTCATCAAGTCCCCGAACTACAACGCGCTGTGCAAGGACACGCCGCAGATCTACTACACCGGCAACTCCATCAGCTCCAACGCTTTAGCGGAACTGCTTGAGATCTGCGAGGGCAAGGATGTTTCCATCAACATGATCTCGAAGTCCGGCACCACCACCGAGCCTGCTATCGCGTTCCGCGTATTCCGCGAAATGCTCGAGAAAAAGTACGGCAAGGAAGGCGCTAAGGAGCGTATCTTCTGCACCACCGACAAGGCGCGCGGCACCTTAAAGCAGCTTGCCGACCGCGAGGGCTATGAGACCTTCGTCGTTCCGGATGACGTCGGCGGACGCTACAGTGTTCTGACCGCTGTCGGTCTGCTTCCGATCGCTGTTTCCGGCGCAGATATCGACGCGCTGATGCAGGGCGCCAAGGATGCTCAGGAGAAGTTCGCCGAGCCCGATATCGAGAAGAACGATTGCTACAAGTACGCCGCGATCCGCAACATGCTCTACAACAAGGGCAAGACCACCGAGATCCTCGTCAGCTACGAGCCCGCGTTCACCTTGATGAACGAGTGGTTCAAGCAGCTCTACGGCGAGAGTGAGGGTAAGGATCAGAAGGGTATTTTCCCGGCTTCCGTCATCTTTTCCACCGACCTGCACTCCATGGGTCAGTACATCCAGGACGGCAGACGCAACCTCTTTGAGACGGTCGTTCTGTTCGATAAGGTTCAGCGTGAGATCGCTCTCGGCACCGATCCCGAGAACGTGGACGGTCTGAACTTCCTGTCCGGCAAGACGATGGATTTCGTCAACCGCAAGGCGTTCGAGGGCACCGTTCTCGCGCACAACGACGGCGGCGTTCCCAATATCGTCCTCACCGTTGACGCGATGGACGAATACAATCTCGGCTATCTGATCTATTTCTTCGAGAAGGCTTGCGCGATCTCCGGCTACATCCTCGGCGTCAATCCCTTCAACCAGCCCGGCGTAGAAAGCTACAAGAAGAACATGTTCGCTCTCTTAGGCAAGCCCGGCTATGAGGATCAGAAGGCGGCTCTCGAGGCAAGATTAAAGTAAAAAATGTTGTTATCATAACATAACACAGGAGGAATATACAAATGGTTACATTAATTATTGGCAAAAAAGGCTCCGGTAAGACAAAGAAGCTCATCCAGCTCGCTAACGAGGCCGTCGCGAAGTCCAGCGGTAACGTAGTCGTTATCGAAAAGGGCGCGGGTTTGACCTATGACGTTACCCATAAGGCGCGTCTGATCGACACCGACGTTTACGGTATCAAGGGCTATGATATGCTTCTCGGCTTTATCAGCGGTATTTGCGCGGGTAACTACGACGTTACCGATATCTTTGTGGATTCTACCTTCAAGATTGCTCCCGAGGCTGTCGACGGTATCGAGGACTTCATCACCAAGCTGGACGCTCTTTCCAAAGAGAGCGAGGCTCACATCACCCTGCTGGTATCCTCTGCCGAGGCAGAGCTGCCCTCAGGTCTGAAGGCTGTTTGCGAAGAGATCTGATTACAGTGAAACGATCGCAGCCGCACCGATCATTCGGCGCGGCTGTTTTGCTGTCTTTATTATCAATTTTTTCTCAAACTTTCGCAGAATATCTGTGATTTTTACTTGACAAAATTTAACGCTTTTATTATAATATCAAGTAGCGTTTTAATGTAGATAACTGTGCGGAGGGCTTATGCTGTTAGATTTGAAAGATATTTTCGTTTCCGACGGCGCCGCAAAAGACGTCAGTTATACGCTCTCGCTGAACGACGTGGAGATCGCGGGTGAACATCCATTCAATTCGCCTGTCGAGGTTCACGCTCACGTGGAGAACAAGGCGGGCATGGTAACGCTGTCGATCGATACCGCTTTTGTGTATCATACGGCGTGCGGCCGCTGCCTGACTCCTTTGGAGCTTAAGTTCGATTATCACTTCTCTCACAAGATCATCGAGAATCTTGAAGAGGATTTTAACGACGACTACATTGAGGCGCCCGACCTCACCCTGGATTTAGATGAGCTGACCTCGTCCGATATCCTCTTAGAGCTGCCGACCAAGTTCCTTTGCAGGGGAGACTGTCAAGGTCTCTGTCAAAAATGTGGACATAATCTTAACTTGGGCGACTGCGGCTGCGACAGTATGGAGATTGATCCGCGGCTTGAGGCGTTGAAAGAGTTATTAAAGTAAAGATGATATATGTAAGGAGGGTTTTTCATGGCTGTACCGGCAAGAAAACATTCACATGCTCGTAAAATGAAGAGAAGATCTAATGTTTGGAAGCTCCAGGCTCCTGCTCTGTCTATTTGCCCCGAGTGCGGTGAGTACAAGGCTCCCCATAAGGTATGCCCCAACTGCGGCATGTACAAGGGCAGACAGGTCATCGTCAAGGACGCTGACTAATTCAATCTGTTAACAAAAGAAATCAGGCGGGCAGTAGGATAACTGACCGCCCTTTTGTTTTTTTGGATAATTAGGAATTAGGAATGAGAAATGAGGAATTTTGGAACACTTTGTGCTTTGGATAGAAATAAAGCGTTTCATACTCATATAAAAATCGGGTGCGGGCAACGCCCGCCATTAATTCCTAACTCCTAATTCCTCATTAAACATCGGAGGGAACTATGGCTGTTACAATTAAAGAGGTTGTCCGCCATAGCTATGCCGAGCGCGCCGGCTGTGAAGCGGGGGACACCCTGCTCTCGATCAACGGCAACGATATCGTCGACGTGCTCGACTATCGCTTTTATCAGCTTAATTCTGTATTAGAATTAAAAATCCGTGACAGACACGGCGAGGTGCACACCGTAAAAGTGCGCAAGCCCGAGTATGAGGAGCTGGGGCTGGATTTTGACACCTACCTGATGGATAAGGAAAAGTCCTGCCGCAATAAATGCGTCTTTTGCTTTATCGATCAACTTCCCAAGGGACTGCGTGAAAGCCTGTATTTCAAGGACGACGACAGCCGTCTGTCATTTTTATTCGGCAATTACGTGACGCTGACGAATCTGTCCGAGCATGAGATCAGCCGTATCATCAAAATGCACATCAGCCCGATCAATGTCAGCGTGCACACGACCAATCCCGAACTGCGCGTGAAGATGATGGGCAACCGTTTCGCGGGCGATTCTCTGGCGATTTTGAAGCGTTTTGCCGACCATGACATCGCGATCAATACCCAGATCGTTTGCTGTCCCGGGTGGAACGACGGCGAGGAGTTGAAGCGTTCCCTGCGGGATCTGTACGACATGAACGTGAACCTGATCGGCGTCGTCCCTGTCGGGCTGACCAAATACCGCGAGGGATTGGCGAAGCTGACGCCCTTTACCAAAGAGACAGCCGCCGAGACGGTGGATATCCTTGAAGAGTTCGGCGATATGTGTCTGAAAACCAAGGGAAAACGTATCGCTTACGCCGCTGACGAGCTGTATATCAAGGCGGGATATGAGATCCCCGACGCGTCGTTTTACGGCGACTTTGAAGCGATCGAAAACGGTATCGGACTGATCGCCCAGCTGCGTGAGGATCTGAATGACGAGCTGGACTGGCGTGAAGCCGACGATCATATTAGTCGGACGGTATCTTTAGCCTGCGGCACCTCTGCCGCGCCGTATCTCAGGGAGCTGATGGATAAAGTCGAAGCGAAGTTCCCGCGTGTGAAGATCCATGTATACCCGATCGTCAATGATTTCTTCGGCGATTCCATCAACGTCAGCGGGCTGATCGTCGGAAGCGATCTGATCGCTCAGCTGAAAACAAAGCCGCTGGGGGATGTTCTGCTCATTTCCTCGGCAATGCTGCGATTTGAAAACGACCTGTTCCTCGACGACGTCCATATCGACGACGTCAAGAGGAAGCTGAATATAGAAGTTTTACCCATCCATAACGACGGAAAAATGTTATTGGATGCCATCTTAGGAGAGGAGGGGGAAGATGTCTAAGCCCGTCATTGCCATCGTCGGCAGACCGAACGTCGGCAAAAGCACACTGTTCAATAAGCTCGTCGGTCAGCGTATCTCGATCGTAGACGATACGCCCGGTGTGACCCGCGACCGTATCTACGGCGACGTCGAGTGGAGCGGCAGAAAAGCGCTTCTCATCGACACCGGCGGCATAGAGCCGTTCTCGGACGATATCATTCTTTCCCAAATGCGCGAGCAGGCACAGCTCGCTATCGACACCGCCGACGTCATCATCATGGTGACGGACGTGCGCTCGGGACTGGTCGCGACCGATGAAGAGGTCGCCCATATGCTGATCAAGAGCAATAAGCCCGTGGTGCTTTGCGTCAACAAATGCGACTCCATCGGCGACCCGCCCGCGGAGTTTTACGAATTTTACAAGCTGCCTATAGAGCCGATCGCGGTCTCTTCGGTGCACGGCCACGGCACAGGCGATCTGCTGGATGCCGCGTTCCGCGAGCTTGACAGCTTTGAAGAGGATGAAGCCGATCCCGAGGTGATCTCGGTGGCAGTTATCGGCAGACCGAACGTCGGAAAATCCTCGCTGATCAATAAGATCACAGGCGAAAACCGCTGTATCGTATCGGATATCGCGGGCACCACCCGTGACAGTATCGACACCAAGATCGAAAACAAGCACGGCGTATTCAACCTGATTGACACCGCGGGCATGCGCCGCAAGAGCAAGATCCACGACGATATCGAGCACTATTCCATCCTGCGCGCGAAAATGGCGATCGAACGCTGTGACGTATGCGTCATTATGCTCGACGCCGAGACAGGTATCACCGAACAGGACACCAAGGTCGCGGGACTCGCTCTTGAAGCGGGCAAAGCCTGCGTGATCGCGGTCAACAAATGGGACGCGATCGAAAAGGACGACAAGACCATGCAGAACTTCCGCAAGGATATCGAGCGTGATTTTGCTTTCATGAGCTATGCGCCCACGGTCTTTATTTCCGCGAAAACAGGTCAAAGACTGGATAATCTCTTTGAAAATATCGTCCATGTGACCAATACCGCGGCAATGCGTATCACGACAGGTCTTTTGAACGATCTGCTTGCGACCGCGACCGCCCGCGTACAGCCGCCGACCGATAAGGGACGCAGGCTGAAGATCTACTACATGACACAGGCTTCTGTCAAGCCGCCGACGTTCATCTTCTTCTGCAACAACGCTGAGCTGTTCCACTTCTCGTATCAGCGATATCTGGAGAACCGCCTGCGTGAAGCCTTTGATTTCAGCGGCACACCCATCAGATTTATTATAAGGGAGAGGAATAATAAGTGACACTCGAACTGATTCTTCGCACTTTAGCTACGATGGTGATCGCTTATCTGATCGGCAGTTTAAGCCCCGCAATCATCATTACGCACTTCAAAACAGGAAAAGACATCCGCACGATGGGCTCGGGCAACGCAGGCTTCACCAACGTTCTGCGTTCTGTCGGCAAAGGTCCTGCCATCGCGACGATCATCTGCGATTACCTCAAGGGCATTATCGCGGTCGCCATCGGCTGGTGGATCTTCTCTCAGCTGACCGTGACCAACGACGTCGCTCCCCTCGAGTATGTCAAATACGGCAGATACCTCGCGGGACTCTTCGTCATCATCGGTCATTCCTTCCCGATCTACTACGGCTTCAAGGGCGGTAAAAGCGTGGTTACCGCCAACGCTCTCATGCTGGTGGTCGACTGGCGCGTGTTCCTGATGATCCTCGGCACATTCCTGATCATCTTTTTTGCGACAAAGCTGATCTCGCTGGGCTCTATTGCCTGCGCGGCATTATACCCTGTATATACCTTGGTGATAACCTACTTCTGTGATTATCTGCCGTATCTCGATACACCGAACGAACTTAGGTTTCGCTTTGTGCTGATCTCGACCGCCTGCGCGTTCGCGGTCGGCGCGATCGTTATCTTCCGCCACAAGGATAATCTGAAAAGATTGTTCAGCGGTGAAGAGAAGCGGATCAAAGCGAAGAAATCATAATTACGATAGGGGAATGAGTATGAAACGAGTTTTCTGTATCCTGCTTGCGGTCGCCGCGATATTTGTGACGTCGGTCTCCGCTTCCGCGGTCGACTACGGCTGTGACGTCAGCACGGTATCAGGGGCGATCTATCTTGAAAACCTTGATACAGGCGCGATCGTCTATGAAAAGAACGCCGACGGGCAGATGTATCCCGCGTCCACCACAAAGATCATGACCTACGTTGTCGTCGCGGACAATGTTTCCGACTTGGACGGCACGATGGTCGATATCAAAGAGGACGTCCTGACAGGTCTTGATCCCGAGAGCACGGTGATGGGACTTTCCGACCATATCGGCGAGCAGTATTCCATCCGCGAACTGCTTTACGGTATGATGCTGCCGTCGGGCAACGACGCGGCGCTGGTGCTGGCGGATTATGTCGGCAACGGTATTTCGGGCTTTGTGGATATGATGAACAGCAAGGCTGCCGAGCTTGGCTGTGCTAATACCCATTTTGCCAACCCCCACGGTCTGCATGACCCGAACCATTACACCACCGCGAAGGATCTGGCGGCGATCGCGAAATACGCGCGTTCCCTGCCCGGCTTTATGGAGATCACCAACACGGTCAGCTATACGCCGTCCCGTTTTGATCAGCCCATCACCAACACCAACTATATGCTCAGCTCCTCTGAGCAGGGCGGTAAGTATTACTACTCCTATACCAAAGGCATCAAGACAGGCTATACCGATGAAGCGGGCAAGTGTCTGGTGACGACAGCCGAGAAGGATGATTTTACCTATCTGTGCGTCGCACTGGGCGCTCAGTATTCCTTTGAAGAGGACGTCAACTACGCCATGCTCGACACTGCTTCGCTGTATGACTGGGCGTATACCAACCTCGGCCAGCAGGTCGTCTACGGTTCAGCGGACGTCGTCAAGACGGTGGACGTCAACTTCGGCAAGAGCGATGATAAGCTCAACCTGATCCCCGAAGGCGAGTTGACAGCGCTGCTGCCGAACAGCTATGACCAAAGCCTGATCACGGTCGAGGTCGAGTGCGAGGACAGCTTCGACGCGCCGATCGAACAGGGACAGGTGCTCGGTACCGCTATCGTGCACTATGACGATATGACGGTCGGCACAACCAACATCGTCGCCTCCAAGGCGGTAGAGCTTGATAACATGAAGCTCTTTTTCCACAACCTCGGCGAGTGGTTCAAATCGCACCTGATTCTGGTCATCCTTGCCGCAGTCGTCGTGATTGCGTTGATCATCATTCTGGCGGCAGCCTCCTCGGCGCGCAAGAAGAGAATCCGCAGAGAGAGAGCCAGACGCAGATACAGAGATTGATGCTCTATTCAATAAAAACACCCCTTTGTCGCTGTGACAAAGGGGTGTTTTGTGTCTGGCGGATCAGATCTTTTCCATGATCTTCTGCGCGACGTAGACGCCGCTCGCGGATGCGTGGGAGAGGGAGTGGGTGACGCCCGACCCGTCGCCGATGACGTAGAGACCTTTATATTTGGTCTCGAGGTTCTCGTCCAAAGCGACCTCCATATTATAGAACTTGACCTCCACACCGTAGAGCAGGGTGTCGTCGTTCGCCGTACCGGGCGCGATCTTGTCAAGGGCATAGATCATCTCGATGATGTCGTCGAGGATACGTTTCGGGAGCACCAGGCTCAAGTCACCCGGCGTTGCCTGCAAAGTCGGGCGGACGGTGCTTTCCTCAATGCGCTTGTGATTACTCCGTCTGCCGCGCTCGAGGTCGCCGAAGCGCTGTACGATGACGCCGCCGCCGAGCATGTTACTCAGCATCGCAATACTCTCGCCGTAGCCGTTAGAGTCCTCGAACGGCTCTGAGAAATGCTTCGATACCAGCAGGGCAAAGTTGGTGTTCTCGGTCTTTTTCGAGGGATCTTCAAAGCTGTGACCGTTGACCGTGACAATGCCGTTGGTGTTCTCATTGACAACGATACCGTTGGGATTCATGCAGAAGGTGCGCACGTTGTCCTCGAATTTCTCGGTGCGGTAGACGATCTTGCTCTCATACAGCTCGTCGGTCAGGTGAGAGAAGATGACCGCGGGCAGCTCGACGCGCACGCCGATATCGACGCGGTTGGATTTGGTGCTGATATCAAGCTCCTCGCAGACCTTTTCCATCCACTTGGAGCCCGAGCGTCCGACCGATACGATACAGTCGGTACAGTCGTCATAACCGCCCTTGTGATGAACACGGTAGCCGCCGTCGATGATCTCGATATGCTCGACAGGGGTGTTGAAGTGGAAGTCGATGATATCAGAAATCTTGTCGTAGATATTCCCGAGCACGATATAGTTGATGTCCGTGCCGAGGTGACGGACAGAAGCGTCCAGCAGTTTCAGCTTATTCTGGGTGCAGATCTTCTTGAAGTCTGTGCCCGCGGTGGAATAGAGCTTCGTTTCTTCACCGCCGTTTTCCACATTGATCTTGTCGACATAGCGCATGAGGTCGAGCGCCTTGTCGCGTCCTATGTACTCGTGCATGGTGCCGCCGAAGTCGTTGGTAATGTTGTATTTACCGTCCGAGAAGGCTCCCGCGCCGCCGAAGCCGCTCATGATCGCGCAGGTCTTGCACTTGATACAGGATGTGATCTTGTCGCCGTCGATGGGACATTTGCGCTTTTCAAGCGGGTTGCCGGTTTCAAAGACCGCGACTTTCAGGTCGGGGCGCTTGGTAGCGAATTCATATGCCGAGAAGATACCGCCCGGACCGGCTCCTATGATGATGATATCGTATTTCATGGGTTTCCTCCTAAAATGTTGCTTCTACGATTTCCTGTTTTGTCACGTTGATCAGCCCTTTGCCGTTGAGCCGCAGGATCGGGATGACCGGCAGGCTGACAAAGCCGAGCGTCATGAAGGGGTCGATGTCGTCCGACACGCCCAGCCGCTTTGCCGCTTCTTTGAGCCTTTGCAGCCGGATGTTCGTTTCTTCGATGGTCAGCGGACTCATCAGCCCCGCGATCGGCAGGGGAAGGGTCTCGATGACTTCGCCGTTCTCCACAACGGCAAAGCCGCCGTCCATTTTGCGCACCGCTTCCGCCGCCGCGGCGATATCTTCGTCAGAACAGCCGACGGCGATCAAATTGTGGGAGTCGTGCGCGACGCTGGTGGCGATCGCGCCTCGTTTCAGCCCGTAGCCTGTGATGAAGCCGATACCGACGTGCCCCGTGTTGTGATGGCGCTCAAAGACCGCCGCTTTCAGGATATCGCGTTCGATATCGATACCGTTGTTCTCTCTGCCGTGGTCGGTCGGCTGAATGATGATCTCATCCGTCAGCAGTTCGCGCTTTTTCAGACCGATCACGCGCTGACGCTCTTTGATCTCGCCGAGATGTAACTTCTCAGGCGTCACTTCCCGCATATGGAAGGAGTGCAGGATCTTTTCATTCTCGGGGAGCGGAATGGTATTGTCGTTGAAAACGGCGCCGTCCTTCGCGACGAGTCTGCCGCCGATATAGACCTGTTCGACCGTGAAGTCGATAAAGTCGCTCAGCACCACGATATCCGCGTGATAGCCCGGGGCAACCGCGCCGTAGCCGCGCAGTCCGAAGTATTCCGCGGTGTTGAGGGTGCACATCCGTATCGCGTGCGCGGGGTTAATTCTCTTGTCGACCGCCTTGCGGATGATGGCGTCGATGTGACCTTCCCGCACGATGTCCTCTGGATGTCTGTCGTCAGTACAGAACATCGCCCTGTAGCAGTACGGCGGTTTGCAGATGGGCAGCAGGGCGTTGAGGTTTTTCGCCGCAGTGCCCTCGCGGATCATGATCCACTGACCGACCGCGATCTTCTCGATCGCTTCATGCGCATTGGTGCACTCGTGATCGGATCTGACGCCCGAAGCGACGTAGGCATTGAGATCTTTGCCGCCCAAAAACGGCGCGTGACCGTCGATGATCTTGTCAAAGGACTTTGCGTCGCTGATTTTGCGCAGGAGCTTTTCATCCCCTTCGGTAACGCCGACGGAGTTCATCACCTCGGCGAGTCCGAGGACATTGTCTTTTTCATAATAGGGCTTCAGATCCTCCGCTTCCAAAGTTTCGCCGCTTTCCTCTAAAGGTGCCGCAGGAACGCAGGAAGGAAGGTTGAAGTAAATGTGCATATCGAGCTTCTCGCACAGCTGCATGATGTAGTCGATCCCCTGTGTACCCGCAACATTGGCGATCTCATGCGGGTCAGCCATGACGGCGGTCGTGCCGTGGGGGAGGGAGGCGCGCTCAAACTCAGCGGGAGTCAGCAGGGTGCTTTCGAGGTGCATGTGACCGTCCATAAAGCCCGGTACGATGATCTTGCCGCTCAGGTCGATTTTGTCAATGCCGTCATACCGTCCCAAGCCCGCGATATACCCGTCACAGATCGCGACGTCCTTGTGCTCCAATTGCTCGGTAAAGACGTTCAGCACGCTCGCGCCTTTGAGGACGAGATCGGCTTTTTTGCGCCCCGTCGCAACGTCGATGATTCTTTTGAGGTCCATACTTACCTCCTTTATGCTAATCCCGGCTTGATCTCTCTGCCGGTGTTTCGCTTATGCTGTAAATAGAGTTCTTCCGTGGCGAGCGCCATTTTGGTGACGCTGAATTCGCAGTCGTGCGGATAGATATACCACGTGTCCTCTAAGGTGTTGAGGTCGACACAGTCGCCGTGTTTGCCGAGATATTCGTACTCGATGTGGCAGGAATACAGCGACGGCACGCTCTTTTCCATGCGGAATACTTTACCGTCTGCGGTCTTGCCGCGGACATGAAAGCCGTTCCTGTCATGCACCATAGTGCCGCTGCCGAGCTTGATAAAACGCTTTGCGTTCGGCAGGCTGTCGACGGTGACAGGCATTTCGCCTGTGGAATAAGTTCCGTTTTCGACTTCTCTGCGGACGTTTTCACGTTCCCACTCGTACCAGTCGGGGATGTGGCTGAATTCCGTATCACCGCTGTCGGCGGATAGCTCTCCAAATTCCGTCATCGCCCATGTCTTGTCGCAGGCGTTGCATTTCAGCTTTGTGCCCTCGGACGTCATCTGATACTCCGTTTTGCAGTGTGCGCATTGGTACAGCACCTTGTGCAAGCCCTCGGCACGTTTCGGATAGGTGATCCTGATGTTGTTATCCTTCTGCCAGCGGAAATCGTCATACTGAAAGGCTTTGACCAGCTGAGCGTTGATCTCGTCGACAGATCGCTCTTTTAATTCTTCGGGAGAAAATTGATAACTCAGCTCCGCCTGTGTTCCTTTCACGCCGCGGTTCCTGGTGTTCCAGAAGGGGGAATTGACGTGGTGACCGTGGCAGATGAGGGTGGCCACAGGAGCGCCCAGCAGCTTGCACAGCTTGCCGAGAGACTCGGGCAGGATGGCGGTCGTGCCGCACAGCGAATACCGCGCTTCGGGATAGATGACCGCGATATCGCCGTTTTTGATGACGCGCTTGAGCTGTCTGACAAGTGTGACATCGTTGGTGAATTTGCGCTTGCAGATACAGCCGACGCTGCGCAAGAGGTTCTCACGCCCGATAAAGCCGTCGATCGCTACGACGTAGTTGGCGCAGTTGGGGTAGATGATCTTTGTCGCGACCTTGAAGTCCATGAAGGCGTTATGATTGCATAAAAGGACATACGGCGGTTTGAGATCATCACATCCGATTTTCGTGAGCTTATTTTTATGAGCGATATTATCGGGAGCCGACAGCAGCATGGTCAGCGGTTTTAAATACCACTTTGTCCGCACCGGCGGCTTCTTCATGTCAAATCTCTCAAATTCCATAACTGACCTCTGAAAATCTTATTATCAATTAATCATACCATAATATATAGAAGATATCAAATATTATTTATGAATTTTTCTATATTACCGAAGAGAGGATTTCAACATTTTACAAAATTAGATATTGACATTTAATGAATAAAATGCTATAATTCGACTGTTCGATATGCGAGTGTGCTGGAATAGGCAGACAGGCACGTTTGAGGGGCGTGTGTCTTTGACGTACGGGTTCAAGTCCCGTCACTCGCACCAAAACGAAAAGACTTGCTGAGGCAAGTCTTTTTTCGTTTTGATGCGAGTTTGATGTATCTGTCAGAAAGTCATACTCTTTATATCAGACATAGAACACTATTTGGGTGATTAAATGTTTCATGTTTCATTCCCTGGATTAGGTATCGAAGATCTTCCGATCAACCGCGTTGCCTTTTCCATCGGCTCCTTCAATGTCTATTGGTACGGCATCCTGATCGCGACAGGTCTATTGCTCGCGGTGCTGTACGCCTACTTCAACGCGTACCGCTATGACGTTGACCGCAATAAGCTGATCGACTGCGTGATCGTCGGCATCGTCACCGCGATCATCGGCGCGCGCGCCTATTACGTGATTTTCAAATGGGACTATTTCTCGGCGCATCCGTCCGAGATCATCGACATCCGTGACGGCGGTATCGCGATTTACGGCGGTATCATCGGCGCGCTGGTCGGCGGTCTCATCATGGCGAAGATCCGCAAGATGAAGTTCCTGCCGATCCTTGATATCACGATGACCAGCTTTTTCATCGGTCAGGCGATCGGACGTTGGGGCAACTTCTTCAACCAGGAGGCGTTCGGCACACCGACGGACAACGTTTTCCGCATGGTCAGCGAAAATACCGGCGGGGTAGGGGTGCATCCCTGCTTCCTGTATGAGTCGGTATGGTGCGCGCTGGGATTCTTGTTCCTGTTCATCTTCAACCGCAAGTTTCAGAAGTACCACGGACAGGCGTTTTATCTCTATCTGGTCTGGTACGGAGCGGAGCGTATGATCGTCGAGGGACTGCGCACCGACAGCCTGTATCTGCCGTTTCAGGTATTCGGCTATGACGTCCGTGTATCGCAGGCGTTGTCGGCAGCATTGGTTCTGGCAGGTATCATCCTGCTGATCGTCAACCGTAAGAAGAATGACGGCATGAAGGGCAGAAAGTTCACAAAAACCTATAAAAAGTCTAAGAAAAGGGGATAAATATGGCTCAGTTGATAGACGGCAAGCTGGTATCGCAAAGCGTCAAGGACAGGATCCGTGACGAGGCCGCTCAGTTGAAAAAGGATGGCAGGGAGATCACCCTCGCTGTCATCATCGTCGGCGACGATCCCGCTTCCCGCGTGTATGTGAATAATAAAAAGAAGGCATGTGAGTATGTCGGATTCCGTTCGCTGGAATACGCTCTCCCCGCCGAGACGACACAGGAAGAGCTGATCGCGCTGATACAGGAGCTGAATGAAAGGGATGACGTCAACGGTATTCTCTGTCAGCTGCCCGTACCGAAGCACATCGACGACAAGGCGGTCATCGCCGCGATCTCTGTCGAAAAGGACGTCGACGCGTTCTCGTCCTATAACGTCGGCAAAATCATGATCGGCGATTATGATTTCCTGCCCTGCACTCCCGCGGGCGTGATGGAAATGCTGCACTACTATGATATCGCGGTCGAGGGTAAGAATTGCGTTGTGATCGGCAGAAGCAATATCGTCGGCAGGCCGATGTCCATGCTGCTGCTTCATGAGAACGGCACCGTGACCATCACCCACAGCCGCACCAAGAACCTTCCTGAGATCACGAAGCAGGCGGATATTTTAGTCGCCGCTGTCGGCAGGGCAAAGTTCGTCACCGCCGATATGGTGAAGGACGGCGCGGTCGTGATCGACGTCGGCATGAACCGCGATGAGAACGGCAAGCTCTGCGGCGACGTTGATTTTGATTCTGTAAAAGAAAAATGCTCCTATATCACTCCCGTTCCCGGCGGCGTAGGTCCCATGACGATCGCCATGCTCATGCAGAACACCTTGAAGGCGTATCATCTTCAGAATCAGTAAATTTTTCTTGACAAGCAAAAACCTTTATGATATAGTATATAAGCCGCATACTGTGGGTTTGTTAAGTGCGCGTAAAATTGCTTATGCAGTTTGCAATATAAGCAACTTCGTTGCCACCTGAGAGTAGCGAGTCTGAGTAAAAGGAATGATAAAATGTTCGCAGTTATCGAAACCGGCGGTAAGCAGTACAAGGTTCAGAACGGTGACGTGATCTATGTCGAGAAGCTCGACGCGGAGAACGGCGCTACCGTAGAATTTGACGTTGTTGCTGTTTCTACCGACGACGGTATCAAAGCCGGCACACCTTATGTTGACGGCGCAAAGGTTACAGCCGAGGTCATCAAGACCGATAAGGCTAAGAAGATCTATGTCTCCACTTACAAGCCCAAGAAGGGTGAGAAGCGTAAGATGGGTCACCGTCAGCCTTACACTAAGGTTGAAATCAAGGCAATCAACGCCTGATGATCAAAGTCGTCTTTTTCGGTACGGATACGCTGTACGGCTTTCACATCACCGGTCACTCGGATATGAATCCCGAGGGTCCCGAGATCTTATGCGCGGCGGTATCAAGCGCTGCATATATGACAGCCAACACGGTTACGGATGTGATCGGACTTGATCCGAAGCTGCACGCAGCTGACGGCGATATGTACCTGAAAGTAAAGACTGATTCCGAAGCCGAACAATGCCGTTCGTTATTTGACGGGTTAAGGCTTCATTTAAGCTCCCTTTCGGAGCAATATCCAAAGTATCTAACAATCACATATTCGGAGGTGTAAGGTTATGCTGAAAATAAATCTGCAGTTGTTCGCTCATAAAAAAGGTATGGGTTCAACAAAGAACGGTCGTGACAGCGAGTCTAAGCGTCTCGGCGTTAAGCGCGCTGACGGTCAGTTCGTATTAGCCGGCAACATTCTCGTGAAGCAGAGAGGTACTCACATCCACCCCGGCAACAACGTTGGCCGCGGTTCTGATGATTCTCTCTTCGCTAAGGTAGACGGCGTTGTACGCTTCGAGCGTATGGGCAAAGACAGAAAGCGCGCGAGCGTTTATCCTGTTGAGCAGTAATGACCAAATGGGGCGGTTAACTTAACCGCCCTTTGTTTTTTAATCGTATTCATACTGTAGGGACGAGCAATGGTCGCCCCTACGAAATGAGGTACCCTATGTTTGTAGATAAAGCGAAAATTTTGATAAAAGCCGGTGACGGCGGCGACGGCGCTGTCGCCTTCCACCGTGAAAAATATGTCGCTTCGGGCGGACCAGACGGCGGCGACGGGGGAAAGGGAGGCGACGTGATCTTTTTCGCGGACTCCAATCTTTCTACTCTCGCCGACTTCCGCTTCAAGCGCAAGTTTGAAGCCAAGAAGGGTGCTAACGGCTCCGGCGGCAGAAAGTACGGCAAAGCGGCTGAGGATCTGATCGTCAAGGTGCCTGTCGGTACGCTCGTCAGGGACGCTGAGACAGGCAGGATCATCGCCGATCTCAGCGGCAAAGAGCCTGTTATTGTCGCGAAAGGCGGCAAAGGCGGCTGGGGCAACAAGCACTTTGCGACCCCGACCCGTCAGGCTCCGCGCTTTGCGAAGCCCGGTATGCCCGGCGAGGAATTTGAGGTGACCCTTGAATTAAAGCTCCTTGCGGACGTCGGTTTGGTCGGATTCCCGAACGTCGGCAAATCTACGCTGATCTCCGTCGTTTCTCAGGCAAAGCCTCAGATCGCCAACTACCACTTCACCACCATCAATCCCACCCTCGGCGTGGTCTCTATGGGCGACGGCGTATCCTTCGTCATGGCGGATATCCCCGGTCTGATCGAGGGCGCCGCCGACGGCACGGGTCTTGGTCACCAGTTCCTGCGCCATGTGGAGCGCTGCCGATTGCTGGTGCACATCGTCGATGTATCCGGCTCCGAAGCGCGCGACCCGAAAGAGGATTTCCGCATCATCAACGAGGAACTCGAAAAATTCAATCCCGAGCTTGCGGCGCGTCCGATGCTGGTCGTCGGCAACAAATGCGACCTTGCGACCGATGAACAGATCGCCGATTTCAAGGCGTGGGTCGAGGAACAGGGCTACAAATTCTTCCCCATCATGGCGGCGATCCGCTATGACGTCGATCCGCTCTTGAAGCAGATCGTTGAGGAACTGTCAAAGCTCCCGCCGATCAAGGTCTATGACCCCGAGCCTATGCCTGAGCTGGATGAAGAAGCCTTCGGCGAGGTTAAGATCACCGTACAGGACGGCGTCTATATGGTCGAGGGTAAGTGGCTGCTGCGCGTACTGCGCGGCGTCAACTTCGACGATTACGACGGACTCAGCTACTTCGAACGCCTGCTCCAGAAATCAGGCGTGATCGACAAGCTCCGTGAAGCGGGCTGTCAGGAGGGCGATACCGTCTCCATCTACGACCTTGAGTTTGACTTTATCGAGTGATGGCTATGGACGATAAAACAATTCAGTCGATGCCGACTTTGAACCTCGCGTTTATCGGCGACGGCGTCTATGATCTTTTGGTACGCGAGTACCTTGTGCAGAACAGCTCTGCCCATGTCGGCGAGCTGAATCAGCGCAAGGTGAAGATGGTCAACTGCAAAAGTCAGGCGGAGTATGTCAGGCTGATCCTGCCCGAGCTCAGCGAGGAAGAGGAAGAAGTCTATAAGCGCGGACGCAATACAAAGGTCAATTCCGCGTCAAAGCACTCGACTCTTTCCGATTACCATGCCGCTACGGGACTGGAAGCGCTTTTCGGCTGGCTGTATCTCAAAGGCAGACATGACCGCATAAATGAACTTTTCACGCTCATAATAAACTATATATAAATGTATGGGTGTGTGAACAATGAAACAAACCGACAGAGTATGGACCTGCGTGCGGGATTATCTTGTGATATTCTCAGGCGCGTGTATCTATGCTCTGTCGGTCGATTTTTTTACCGCGCCCAATAATATTGCGCCCGGCGGCGTCACGGGACTTGCCACCATGCTGAACCATCTGTTCTTCACCCCGATCGGTGCCATGGCATTGATCATCAACATTCCTCTTTTCATCTGGGGCGGTATCGAAAGCGGCTGGCGTTTCATTTTTCGCACGATTATCGCCACAGGCGCGGTATCCCTGCTGATCGACCTGTTCGCGCTGTGGGACATTTCCTATCACGGCGATCTCATCATCGCCTCTATCTTCGGCGGTATCCTCTCGGGCACGGGACTCGGGCTGATATTCCTGCGCGGCGGCAGTACGGGCGGTACGGATATCATCGCCCGCAATCTGAACCGCAGATTTCCCTACATCAGCATCGGCAGTATCGTTTTGTTCTCCGACGCGGTAGTCGTCGCTTTGTCAGCCATCGTCTATGGCAGTCTTGAGAATGCCCTCTACGCCGTGATTGCGATTTTCACCTCGTCCAAGCTGATCGACGCGGTCGTGTTCGGATTCTCCCGCGACAACGGCAAGCTGCTCATTATCATCACCTCAAAGCCCGCTGAGATCGCCGACATGATAACCGCAAGAGAGGATAGGGGAGTCACGCTTCTCTCAGCCCGCGGCGGCTACAGCAAAAGCCCCGTAGGCGTCATCCTCTGCGCGGTCCGTCCGCACGACGCCTACCGCGTCAAGACCGCCGTGATAGGGGAGGATGAACACTCCTTCATCATCACGACCACAGCTACCGCCATCTCAGGACTCGGATTCAGCTCATGATCGTAACAGAAAAAAGTATTGCTACTCCTTGACAAATTCAGTTTTTTCCGATATAATAACTCCTGTTATGTGTGTAACTATGCCCATAACCAACAATATTACCTTGCGCTATATAGATTTGTATGGCGCCAATAGTCCAAGAGGAGGTGTAAACATGGCATTGAAGGCTAATTACGAGACCGTAATGGTATTTTCAATGAAGCAGGGCGAGGATGGTATCCAGGCTCTCATCGAGAAGTTCAAGGCTCTCATCGAGAAGCACGCTACTCTGCAGAGCGTTGACGAATGGGGCAAGCGTAAGCTGGCTTATCTCATCAACAAAGAGTCTGAGGGTTACTATGTGCTGATGAACTTCGAGAGTGAAGCTGAGTTCCCCGCAGAGCTGGATCGTATCTACAAGATCACCGACGGCGTTATCCGCTCATTGATCATCCGTAAGCCCGAGGGCGCTGAGATTCCTGCTGCTAAGGAAGAGCCCAAGGCTGAGGTCGAGGAAGCTGCTCCCGCAGTTGAAGAAGCTCCCGCTGAGGAAGCTCCTGCCGCTGAAGAAGCTGCTGAGTAATCAGGCAAAAACGAATAAGTATTTTAGCGGTTTACCTACGATTACTACCGTAAACCGGAACGAAAGGATTTTATTATGATCAACAGAGTAATTTTGATGGGTCGCTTAGTTGCCGATCCCGAACTGAAAACCACTACATCCGGCATTTCCGTAACTTCCTTCCGCATCGCTGTCGATCGCAGCTATGTGAAGGCAGGCGAACAGCGTCAGGCGGATTTCTTTGATATCGTCGCATGGCGCAGCTCCGCTGAGTTCGTATGCCGCAATTTCTCTAAAGGCTCTCTCATCGCCGTAGACGGTCAGCTCCAGTCCCGTCAGTATCAGACGAAGGACGGTCAGAACCGCACCGCGATCGAGGTCGTTGCCGATAACGTCAGCTTCACCGGCGAACGCCGTGATTCTGCAGGCGGCGGCTCTTACGGCGGCAATTCCTATGGCGGCTACAATCAGGCGCCCCGCGCGAACGTGTACGGCGGCTCTCAAATCGCTCCCGAAGCTCCCGCGCCCCAGCCCGCGGCATATTCCGCAGGCTCGCCCGACGACTTCCAGGCAATGCCTTTAGACGACGATTTACCGTTCTGAGGAGTTGTCCAAATCTTCGATTTGGCTAACAACTCCCACGCAAGGCTTTCCCAAGAAGCGGAGTGCTCTGCACGAACGCTGATTGGCTGAAAGCTACTGCGTATTTCCGATAAAAGTCCTATTCTAATATACGAAAGGAGAACCCACCATGGCTGATAGACCTATGGGTAACAGACGCCGCCGTAAGGTATGCGGTTTCTGTGTAGATAAAGTTGAGCATATCGACTACAAAGATATCGCTCGTCTGCGCCGCTACATGTCTGAGCGCGCGAAGATCCTGCCCCGCCGTGTGACCGGCACCTGTGCCGCTCACCAGCGCGACCTGACCACCGCTATCAAGCGTGCGCGTCAGCTGGCACTCTTACCTTACACTTCAGACTGATGAGGAGTTGTCCAAATCTTCGATTTGGTATACAACTCCCATGCAACAGCGCTCCAAGAGCAAAGCGATTGGCTAAGCGCCACTGCTGAGGAGTTGTCCAAATCTTCGATTTGGTATACAACTCCCACGCAAGGCTTTCCCAAGAAGCGGAGTGCTCTGCACGAACGCTGATTGGCTGAAAGCTACTGCGCTAACCGATCATTCAACAAGCTCCCTTTTGGGGGCTTGTTTTTTTATCAAGAGAGGGGAGAGGGCTTGTCAAGCCCCCAAAATTGAAATTTTTTAAATTGATACGAAAATACAACATTTTGTATTTCTGCACGAAACCGAACACAATCATCTGGCACAAATGCACAAAAACGTCAAGAAAATTGAAAATCGTGTAACAAATTATTGACTATTTGACGGCGATTTGCTATAATGCTAGTATTAATAATAGGATGATAAGGGTTACTATGCCCAAATGTGCTTATAAAGCATTAAAACGGCTCTTTTGCGTAGTGCGTTTTTACCATACACAAAACCGCCATTTTGTGCAATATGCACAAAAGCATAAAATTCCAAAATCTCCTATCTTGTACGAAACGGCATTTTTGCAATATGCAAGATTCATGCATATTGTGAAATGTGCACAATTTTTGATGGACGTTTATATTCTGTCGGAAATTTGACCGAAAATAATGTTCATCAACACTGATTCAGCAATTTTTTGGCTGTTACAGCTGCGCAGGTTTTGCGGCGTACAGCGATGCTCAGCGATGTCCGGCAGAAGCATTCGGAAGGTTTCCGAGCGAAAGGTCAGTTCCCGCCGGCCATTTGACGATCGATTTCTCTTTCCCTATTCGTCCGCTCAGCGCGTTGCCCTTACTACCGCACGACCGATCACGGCACACGTAACAAAAGGGAGGAATCTTTACATGAAAAATAAGATCGACCGAACACAAACAGGAACAAAAATGCTCAGCACTCGCATGATAGCGATGGTGCTGTGCTGCGTCATGCTTCTCACCGCCATCGGCTCCGGCTCGGTGCTCAGCGCGCTTGCTGTCACCAAGACTGACGACGCTGCGGATGAATCCGCAGCGGTTGAGACCGTTGACGTTGAAGAAGCGGATGGAACCTCTTTTGCTGACGTTTATGACACAGAGGAAACCATGCTGTCTCTCGCGAAGAAGGATTCCGACCTCGCAGATACCGGTGCGGGCGTTGACCTCTCGTCTACCGCTCTTGACAGCGGCGATGGTATCCATCTGGGTATCGGTACGTCTACTACCAGTTGGCACGGTATGGGTACTTCTGCTTATGAATTTACGCTGAGCGCGACTACGACTATCTATTATACCTTCTCGTGCAGCGGCGGTAACTTCGGTAAGGGTAATCAGGGTACTCCTTCCGATTCCAGCCAAGAGAGCTACACTTGGTACGCTAATAAGGGTGACAGTACCCAGTTCTCGGTCAGCCTGCCTGCCGGCACCTATAAGTTCCAGCTGATTGGCATCCAGAGCAACAACGCCAACTGCTTGGAATATAAGTTCTGGAAAACTTCCAGCGGCGGCGGTGGAGATGATCCGGAACCCTCATCTGATTACATTTATTTTAATAACTCAGGCACGAATTGGTCAAAGGTGTACGCCTACCTTTACACATCCAGTTATTGGGACAAAGAGAAAGGTTCCGGTAGCAGTGGTAGGGATAATGGTGTTGAGATGGAATATGATTCGGCATTGGGGTTATATAAGACTTCAATATCAGATTCGATAACACATGTTGTTTTCTTGAGAGACGAGCAAAATGGTTATAATAACTTCTGGCAAACCGAAGCTGCTTACATTGAATTATCAGAAACATATGCAAATGACAGTAAATTTTCTGCTTCTACTCCTGTATATGTTCCTGTAACTACAAATCCTACCACAACAAACAGTACCAAGTATTATGATACTGCAGATACCAATAAAGGTTCATGGGTTGCTGCTACCAATCCTGTAGCCGCTTCTTTGACCATTTCAGCTTCTCCGACCGAGCTTAGCGCAGTTGGTCAGACGTCTACAGTAACTGTGACAGCTACCGATATTGCAAGCGGCGTAACTAATTTGACATATACGATTTATGACAGAGATAATGACAGCGTTGTTGATTCTCGCGCTGTTACGAACGGTTCCACTTCTGTCACCTTTACCGTAACACCTAACGCTCGAGTTAAGTCGTATTATGCTTCCGTTAAGCCTACTTCAGCTACCCAACAAGCACAATACGACGAGGTCTGGACATCTGCTGATGCCACCATTTCCAACTCAGCTGACGAGTACATCCCCCGCTATACAGTAACATTCAGCAGCAACAACAATAGCTATGGTGCCGTAACTGCAAAGGATGGCAGCGGCAACACCATCACCTCCGGAGCCAGTGTAAAGGAAGGCGATTCCGTTACCTTTACCGCTACGCCTACAACAGGCAATGTTTTCACATCTTGGAGTGCGTTTGATACCACAGCTACTTCCGTAACCCGTGTGATCCGTGCAGATACAACGGTTGTCGGTAATTTCGGACCGAAAGGCTATAAGTTGTTAGCAGGAGCATCCGTTACCCAAAACATGAGAGAGCTTTCAAATGGAACGTATATTTCAGAAGCATTGACTTCAGATAACTGGTTTATCATTGTCAGGAATGCTACAGGAGAAAGATCCAAAGGAAGCGCCAGCCCTCAAGCGCTGGCTACCGATGGCACAAAATATGATGTTACTTGGATGACAGGTACGACATGGAGTGATTCTAATACCTATAAAAAAGCAAGCGGAACACATTATGTTGTGTATGATCCGGCTACAAATAAAGTGTGGATCACAACCGATAAAGACGACCTCTATGGCGTAACCGTCGTTGCCAAGGACGGTACCATCCGTTACGGTTACAAAACATATAACACTGATTATACCAGCGCATTTGGCGACACTACGGTAGAGCTTGTTTCACCTTCCAGCATTACGGGTACAGTTGATAATAACGCGTATGACGGTCAGGCAGTTGCTTACAATCTCACGGCAAATGACGTCAGAAACGGTGTAAAACTCAAAATCAAGACGCAAACCAAGTCTGCATATGTCAACAACGGCTATTATGTCAAGGGCTTTGTCGTGTCCGGTTATGAGGAATCCTTCTCGGTTCTTTGGCAGGAGTTTGATGGCGAAGGCGCAGAGCAGGCAACTTATGATGACAGAGATTGGATACACTCCGGCTATAACGAATTTGAGCTTACCATAGACGGCTATCCCGAGAAAAACATCGAGATCACCCCTGTTTACGCCGTCATAGAGACCGAATCAGGCGATAACATCCGTTTCTATGTTGAAGGTTTTGCGGGCGATGTATACAAAAACTGGGGCGGAACACTGGCGATCGACGCGTATAATACCTCCGGAGACCGTATATTTGGTGAATATCCCGGTCAGCCGATGATCAACTACAACGGACGTTATGTTGTTGATCTTCCCCGTACCGGCGTTACCGGTATTACGCTGAACAACTATGTTTGGGACAGAATCCACTCTAACCTCTTCTACGGTACGACAGGAACAAGCACCGGTCACGAGTCAACAGTACAGGCAAACAACTACCAGACCTATGACTTCAACGACTTCACCTATTTGAAGCAGAGGATGGACGCTTCCGGCGAAGACGAGGATATGATCTTCTCCTTCCGCTACAGAAGGAACGATTCTTATAACACCAAGGCTACCAGCCAACTCGGAAAGTCCACTTACTATGTCAACAGCGATAATGCCAGCGCGACAAGAGATTATGATTACCGCAAAGGCTTTAACACGATCGACCCCAACGATTCTATTTACCAGTGGGAGAATCTGACCGACTTCTACGGCAACCGTGTGGATATCTTTGGCGACTATGTAGACACCAAGGATTCATCGGGAACTGTTACGAATCCCAAGGCGAATTACAACCCGATCCGTATCGTATCCAACGGCTACGACTACAACGAAGCCGGTAAGTACGCAACGGCTTGGGCGGTGTATAAGCCTGTAGACGCAAGCGGAAATCTGAAGTACGAAGGCGACTACGATCACTATGAGTTGTTTGAAGTATATGGCGGTCAGGGCAAGAGCACCTATGGTTCTTCCAGTTATTTGGTTAACCCGACATGGACAACTAACCTCAGAGATAAATATGATTACGCGTATGCTAATGACTCTTCCAAAACACATAGCGGAGCATCTTTCATATTTGATTTAGCAGAAGTTCCCACCGTTATTTCATATGAATTTGAGGTTAAAGATGGTTTCTCCAACCTGAATCTTGAAAGCGCGAGCGACGACGGTCAGCCCGGTTACCGTTCCGACGGTCGCTGGTTTACCACAAGCTCGGATCAGCTCTTGACAGCGCACACGATCATTGAGTATGCGGAAAAAGACGACGACAGCTTGTATCACCGCGACTATTACCAAGGCAACGGTATCGATTATACCTCCGCTTCCGGTTATGATCCCAGTGTTCATACAGGTTTAGCAACCGGACTCCAGGCGTATTTTGATAATAGCAACGAAGTTACTTATCAGGGTCAATCTTATCAGAACACTTCCGGTTACACTGAAGCGTCCGCTATTTCTGACGGTGAACATGTATTTAAGCTGAAGGCGGTAAATGATCCTAACGGCGAATATGTATTTAAGGGTTGGTATATGTATACCAACGGCAAGTACTCCCTGGTTTCCAGAGATAACATATATGATTCTGAGGCTACCGCTAACGACGTCTATGTTGCCCGTTACTACAAGATTCCCAGCGGCACATTGACTATCAGCCACGCTCTTGATCCCGCGTCTACCGGTACCGGTACATGTAAGGTGAAGGTGGAAGTTGTTGACGGAAACAATAATACGGTATTCTCAGAAGGATTTACCGAAGGCAAGGCAATTACACTCGGCAGCAGCATTATACGCAGTGATAGGACGGCTTATACGATTAAAATTACGCTCGAAACCAACGTGGGTGATTTCAGTAAGTTCAATAAGTTCTGGCTGAATTATATGGGTATGACTACTGATCTGGGCTCCGGTCATACTCCTCCCGACGAGGCTACATGGAATCAAACAGTAAGTGACGGTCAAAAGACATATACCTTTACTTATAATTTTTCAGTCAGTAAGCTGTTCGATAGCTCGACCGGTGAGCAGCGATATAAATCTCTGCCGTTCTATTCGTTGATCGATAAGCCTGAGTTCAATTATGAACTGGAATTTAAATATCCTGCATATAATAAATCATTTGGCAATCAGTCCTTCACGGTAAAAGGTTACTTTACTGATGATGAACTGGAGCAATACATGGTGTATAACAATGGTGAGCTTTCGTTCAATGCTGATGCATATTCCAGTGATACTATAAAGAGAACTTTTATCAACAGCCATGCACCGTACGAAGATAACTTCCAGAAAACCATGATGTACAATACGTACACGATACCCTCCAGAACTTGGGTGGCAGAAACGGCTACGTTTAAACTCTCTATTGAGTTGGAACAAGAACAAGAAAAGCTGAATGTAACCTTCCATCTGCCGTATTCTCCTACTGACCGAAAGACATTCGATCCCACTGTTAATAGTTCTGACAGCAAGGTTTATTATCAGGAACCTCAGGACTATGTACCCGTGCCTGATATTTATGGTCGAGATTGGTATACAAGAACAGGAAGAGTTATACCTGATGAAAGTAAGACGGCGGATACCAGCTTTGTAAAGGCTCCGCTGATTCTGGCTGACAGCAGCGGCGCTGACAAGTATTACTTCCTCTATTGGAGTGTGCACACTGTTGCACAGTATAATCAGGAATCTGTAGAATACACTCGTTGTTACGATCCTGAGTTCAATCTTGCTCTCTTCCAGGATTGTATCATTCAGCCTATCTACGGTAATGCATTCCCCGGAGATATGCCTTCTCCTCCCAGCACATGGGATGATTACACCAGATTCGATCCGGATGTTCAGAGGAATCTGGATTCTTCCAACGGTATCACGATCACCTTCCTCGAGAACTCCCGTAACCAGTACAATTTGGGCAATTTCGGTGACGCTTCAACCGCAGCTACTGCTATGGCTGACTCCCGCAAGGGCGGCGGCGACCGTATCTACTCCGACTTCCTGATTTCCTACAACAACATCGCCGGTAATGTTACGCTGAAAGATCTTGATGCAAATACGAAGAAGGCAGGCTTGATCATCGAAGCGGTCGGTACGATGGAATATAAGGCAGGTACAGAAGAATATGAAACCAGCGCCGAGTACTATAGAAACAAATATGGTACTACCATCTCTGAAGCTACTATGACAAAGTTGACCTCTTTGATCAACGACACCTCTCAGAGCGGTTTTGCGAAATCTGAGTTTGACGTAACATCGCTTGACAACAAGAACCGTATTCAATATTACTACAGCTTAGCAAATAAGAGACATACTGAAAGCACAACACAATATGAGCTTACAGATGATCTTACAAATAAGTATAAGTACTTCAGGGCATATGCTTATATCTATGATGTAAATGATAAAGCGAATACGATTCATATCAGCCCGACTCCCGTTTACTTCACGATCTACGATATGGCTACGATCGAGAACGGTTCATTTATTGATTAATTAAAGGAGGAAATTATCTTATGAATAAAAGAAAATATTCTTCTCCTGAGATTGATATCGTCTCACTTAAGACTTTTGATGTTTTGGCGGCATCAACATATACGCCTCAACCTGAGATCCCGACTCGTGCCGGTGACGAAGGTATAGACGGCGACCTCTAAATCAAATTGTTGTGATTACAGGCAGTGCCCCAAAAGTACTGCCTGTACTTACTTCCATTCAGAATAATCTTTACTTGATAGTCAAAAGATTATAGGTGATAGATATGAAAAAGAATTTAAAAACATTACTTGCAGTTGTCTTAGCAGCTATAATGTTATGTTTGAGTATGACAACAGTCTATGCTGAAACGATTTACTCTTACAACGGATATCTGTATACTTTCATTAATAATGAAAAGGTGTCGTTGTATGGACTGGATGATGAGAATGCCTTTGAACTGATAGTCCCCGATATATTAAACAATCGCGCGGTTGTAGATATTCGAAACAGAGCATTTTTTGATAATACCGCATTGACGTCAGTAGCTTTTTCCAATGCGACAAATCTTGAACGTATCGGTTCCTTTGCTTTCGCAAATTGCGTGAATCTTGACGGCGGTTTGGTGATCCCCAATACGGTTACCACAATTGAAACAGCTGCATTCCAAGGATGCAGCTCATTAGACTCTGTTGTTTTTGACGCGTCAACAGGTTATGTACCGAACCAGTGTTTCAGCGGATGTACCTCGCTTAGCAGTGTAACGCTGACTGATACCGTAACCGAGATCGGATATTATGCTTTCTCGAATTGTCCTGCATTGACATATATCGAGATCCCCGCCTCTGTGACAAGTATTGCAAAATCATCTTTCCAGAATGATTCGGATATCACCCTCGGCGTGTATTACAACTCCTATGCACACGAGTATGCTGTAAGTGAAGGAATCAACTATATAATTCTCGACCCGGAGAATATGCCGACCGAGCCTCCTACTGAGAAACCGACTGTTCCCGAGACTGAAGTTCCTACTCAACCTGAGACGGTTGAGTCTACTATGCCGGAGGGTTACTATCTCGGTGATGTTGACGGCAATAACCTTGTCGAATCAATAGACGCAACGCTGATCCAGCGTTTATTAGCAAACCTCGATTATCCGGCATCCTGTGTCTATGAACACGGTGATGTTGACAGTGATGATGATATCACTATTATCGACGTTACACTCATTGAGCGTCATCTTGCTAATTTAACTGTTCTGTATCCGATAGGAGATTTCATCCGAACAGATTCTTAAACAATGATAATTCATTTTCTGGTATAAAGTAAAAGAGACTGCTGTAGTGATACAGTAGTCTCTTTTATTTAGAATTCTCAATCAAAAAGTATTATTTATCTTCTTTTCATTCAGTGATAAACTTATTGATTTCATACGGTACGTATAAATTTCCGAGATACCGCTGAATCAGTGTTGCGTCTATGATCGTTGTTCCGCCGTCACCATCTACGTCACCGTGTTCATAGACACAGGATGCCGGATAACCGAGGTTTGCCAACAATCGCTGGATCAGCGTTGCGTCTATTGATTCGACAAGGTTATTGCCGTCAACATCACCGAGATAGTAACCCTCCGGCAAAGTAGGCTCAACCGTCTCAGGCTGAGTAGGAACTTCAGTCTCGGAAACCGTCGGCTCTTCTGTAGGATGTTCGGTAGGAATGACCGGTTCAATAAGTACATACGCTATTCCTTTTTGCTTTGCATATTGGTGAGCGTAAGAATCCTCGTAGCAGTATATGACGACATTCGGAGAATTTGCAAAAGAATTCTGCGCGATAGAGGTTACATTTCTGTCAATCAAAACCTTATTCAGCTTAGGACACATAGCAAATGTGTTTGATCCGATTGTCTGAAGCGTTTGAGGTAAGCTGACCTCTTCCAAATTATCACAGTGATAGAAAGCCGCGTTAGCGATAAGGCTGAGCTGTGTGTCAGAAAGATCTGCACTGACAAGTGAATCACAATAGCGGAACGCACCGACATAGATATAGTTTAGATTAGACCCAAAATCAACAGTTGACAGAGAGGTACAACCGCTGAACGCATACGCGCCGATGGTCGTGAACGTATCTGGAATATACACATAGCTCATATCAGAGCGATTTTCAAAGCAGTTACCGCCAACCGTGGTAACATTATCATTCAAAAGAAAGCCCGGCAAAGAGATCTCAGTGTCTTCTAAAGAGCATGAATTGATGATCCAACCGTTGCTGTCACCGTCTTTATACAGCTCATAGCCGGAGCTGTAATAATAAGTTGTGGCGGAAGCAGGAATCACAACAGAAGATAACACCACCAAAACCGCAAGACACAGCAGTAATAATAATCTTATTTTTTTCAACTATAGCACCTCCGTTTATAGGTGATTGCAGAATCGGCAGATGTCGCCACCTGCCGATTCAAAAAATGCTTTACTTACGGTTCTTCTTCATCAAAGATTTGTTCATTGATCGTTTCCTCAGGAGTAAAAGGTTGTGTTACACTGGCACCCAGAACATCATTACAAAGCTGGATCTTAACAAACTCAACTTCAGGAGTTGAATACTCTTTTCTCATTTTGTCATTCCTCCATTCCATTAAGAAACCTTGTCAAGCGGCTTATTGCCAAGATAGCAGAAGTTGAAGAGCTGAGCATCAGAAATAGCGAATGCGGTTAATACGTTACCCTTCTTAATAATGATGTACGAATAAGCAGCATAAACTTTCTTTTGAGCAGTCTCAGAGTTGCTGAATCTGACAACACCGTCAGTACGGTTCTTGTTAGTCAGCTTAGCATTATCAAGAACATACTTAGAGAAGCCGGTTGTAGCTGTGCCCTTTGCAACACTTTCAGCTGTCGAAGCATTAAACTGACTGGTATATCTGGTTAAGATCGTATCAGTTGTATCGGTTGCACCTTCCTGTGCCGCAGTTTTAAGAGTGTTGAAGTCAGTATCACTGAGAAGTACAGTCTTGTCAAGTACAAATCCTGTTTCAATGGTATAGCCGGAATCCGCGGCAAGATCTTTGATTTCCTCAGGAATTTCTCCGTCTGCTGCAGCAGCAACATTGATAAAGGATATGAGCAAGTCAGCATACAGCTTATCGGTCGGTGAAGCGGAATCACCGTAAACTTCACGGTTCAGAACCGCAGGTTCAATCTTTGCGGTCAGCTCCTTTGTAACGGTCGCTTCATTGGTATAGACAGGATAGATCACGCAGTCAGCATAAATTCTGTACCCGAATGTATGATCGTTCGTGCTGTAGATGACGTCGCCTATATTTCCGGTAAGACGATCATACTCATAAACATCGAACCTTACAAACGTCCATGTCCTACCCGCATTTTCGTCGGTATAAGTTTCAGGAGCGTTGACATAGAAATCGCTTTCGTCAGGATTGCTCATATCAGCGTTCTCGTCGATCAGCCAGCTGTTGTAATCAACGATTCTGGTATTCCAAGATACGATATCTCCGACAGGTAGTTCAGTATCGCCACTCAGAAGATCATTACCTACCTGTTCACCGGGAACATACTCTACGAAGCATGTCTTAGGCGTCTGAGTAGCCATCAGCGTAACATTGGAAGCGGCTCTTTCGACCTTAGTACCTGCGATCGTCCACTTGGTATCGGTATAGATCGTGTCAACGACCTTAGGAGCATACTGAGAGATCTTAGCGTCAGTGGGAATATATCCGTTATCGATTTCTTCATCAGTCAGCGGAACATTCCTAACCACATAAGATACCATCTGATTAGCACCGTTTTGAGCGAAGCGGTCATAGTACTTATACGTCAAAGTCGCATATGCGGAAACGTGAACGATGTCAGAATAAAGATCGATCGTATTTCTTGCTAATGTACTGCCATTAAAGAAGGTGGAGCAATCAGCCTCAAAGAACGTATAGCTTACTTCAGATTCACCGAGCGGGTCTTCTGTCTCAGAGCAAATCTCATAGTAGTTACCGGTTCTGGAATAATTCGCGCCCAATGCTTCTTCATACCATGCGTAGAAGGTGTCGGCGCCGTTACATACGGTACGGATCGTGATGGTCAGCTTATCCGTCGCGGCAAGACCGGGAACAGTAATGGAGTTCTGTGATTCAGAAATAGTCGTTGTCGAGCCGTTACTATGTTTTACAACAGCAGAAACAAAATACTTACCGGAACCGTCATGCGCCTCGGGCTTCGAGCCAGTATAACGGCTGTGAGTGATAACCAGATCACCCGCGCCGACCGCGCGTACGACCGCGACGATAGTGTAGTTTTTCTTCATCGTCATGGTTGTATTATGATCGGCAAAATTATCGCCTATCTTGGTGTAGTTGGTACCGTCGTAGATATACCAACCGACAAAGGTGTAACCCGAACCCAGAGTACAGTTCAGCGCTGCCTCGGTGGTTACATTACTATAGGTTTCGGTAGTCTTGCCGTCCAGAGTAGCAAGCGTATTGGAAGTAGTACCCTTCCAACCTGTGTTGGCAGCAGCAGCGCTGTTAGCGTCGACAGATGTATCGGTATTCTTAACAGCGGTACCCTCAGCAGTTGTGATATGTACCTGAACGGTAGAATCGAAGTCATGCTGAGCGGAATAGTACCACTGACCGTCGATACGCTGACCGGTATCGCCTACGCCGCTGATCTTATTGGTTCTTTCCTTATCATAAGAGATAATGGTAAGCTTGCCCTTGATATCAGATGCACTGCCGCCCGAATAATACTTAACATTCGCGGTAGAAGTGTCGCCGGGTGTTGTGCAAATAAAGTCAGCGGGAGTACCGTATGCCTTAAAGTATTTCGTTCCGCTGGTTGAACCCTTTGTATAAACGACCCAGCCGGTAGCCCACTGAGCTTTGGTTCTGACGGTGGTAGTACCGGTAGACATTTTGTTACCGTAGGAAACAATTCTTACCTGCTCATTAGTTGTGGGAGAAAGAGATGCAAGATCTTCAGCAGTATAGTATACCGCGCTTTCTCCGGAGCCGGATTTTACAATACGGTTACCAAACGCGTCAATCGGGTTTCCATAGTAGTCTGTTAACCACTGCCATGTGTTTAATTCACTGTTGGTGCTGACATTGAACCATTCCGGTTCATCGCTTTTGGGATCATAGTTAGCGTTATTGTCATCAGTCACATTATAAATCTGCCAGTTGTTTTTGCTCGTCTCATACTTACATCTGAACAGGATAGCTTCGATCCCATCTATCTGTGCCAGATATGAGAAGTCGGCAAAGTCATAGGTCTGGTAGTTTTTATTGTTGGATGTGTTGACATTGTCATCACCATACACATAGTAATAGTGATGTACGGAGTCATAGTTGTACGCGGTAATGGTTGCCGACGGGTAGTAGTTGGGATGCTCTGTCCATTTACCGGTAGTACTGCTGTAATCGTAAAAATACTTTGCTACCTTGATTTCGTAGAGGTCACCTTCACGTCCGAGCGGCTGACCGGGATAAGAGCCCTCAAAATGCGAAGAAGCTGCCGATGTACCGTCAGTGGATCTGTAGTCTGCACAGGTGGAGATTGTGGTTTTCCATTTTGACGGAACGGAATTCGCGTCAACATAGAAGGTAACGTACTGGAAGTTTTTGTTGTAATATACAGGTGTAATTTCAAAAGACTTTTCGCTGCTGAGATTATTCTCTGCATATTCATCTGTCAGGGTGTAGGTAGCGGTATATACGCCCTTACCTGCGTCGGAAGCCGCAACCTTCCAGCCGTTGATAACAAACATGCCTACATAGAAGCCTTGATTCTTATAGGTTTCGTTAACGGTAGTCTGGATCGTGATGGTGCTGCCGATCGGAGCAGAATAGATTTTGAGGTGGTCGCTGTTTGCAACAGTATCCGGATATCTTGTACTGTCAGGGTTAGGAACAGCGGTGCTGTTGATCTTTGTCACCGTAGTAACGCCCTTCTTAGCCGTAATGTCACCGCCATCACTCCACAGTTCACCGGAACTGGCGCCGCCGCCGTCAGCGGTACCGCCGTTTGCGTAACGGATCGAACCGTCCTTGGCGTAAACAGTGGCTACAGCTCCAAGAATATTGTCGGTTACAAGAGAAATACGACCATTGCCGTAGGTAGTAGAACTGATTTTATATCCCGGCGGATAGAAAACCATATATGCGGCTGCGCCTGCACTGGTATTTTTGTACTGTTTACCTACTGATGACGCCCAAGCGCTATTATTTGCAGTGGTAGAGTTATAAATGGTTGCGTTTCTGGTACTTGCAGTGAATTCCCATGTGTTTCCGGTACCGGATACTGCGTATTTCTTATCACTTGCATTATAAACGGTGAAGTCACTGCTGTTTGACGGGATTTTAAATGTAGAAACATATGAGCCGTCATCCTGACGAAGCAACGGATAATATTTTCCGTTATAATACAGCTGATACGTCTTATAATCAAAGATCGCTCTTGCGGTTACGGTGGAACCGGTAGCGGTGATGTGCGCAGTCGCACTGCTGGCGTCGTCGATTGTACCGCCGGTGACAACCCATCTGCTAAATACGCCGCCGACATTGGTCGCGCTAATGGTAATTGTGTCGCCGACATAGTAGGTGCCAGCCGTATAAGAAGCTGTACCGAGGTCGGTATTGTTACTGCTCGTTGTGATCGAAACCTGCGTTTTGTTAGAATAGATCGCCGTTACCTTGACGTTCAGAGCCGGCATGGTAAAGGTTGAAGTTGCCTGAGTGGGGTTAGCGCATACGGTAGAGGTGATATCTACATCGGTTGCAGCGTTGGTGATCAACCAGTGAGAGAATTCCTTACTGTGATCGGTAACCGTTGCATTGAGTGATACCGTCGCGCCCTGATATGCCTGATCTCCCGATACGCCGCCGGTTGTCGAAATCGTGCCATATGAGGGCTGGGTCAGTGTAACAGTATACTGTGACGGCTGCTTCTGTTTAAATAAAGCATAATACTCTGTTGTTTCAGAGATAGTGACCGGCGTTGTATAAGTGTTATCTGTTTTGGTGCATGCACTTGCGGCGATTGCGGGAGTACCGGTACAATCAGCGTTGGTATACCAACCGATAAAATCATAATTGGCATTTACGTCGACTGCGGTAAGGATAGTGTTCAGAGAACCTGCATTATGAACAGGTTCTGCCGATACGGTACCGATGGCTGCTTCACAGTCGACAGCATCTTCATACTGACCATCTGTAGCATTGAACACCTGCTTTTTCGCCGCCACGTCAGCGAATACGTCGGTGGTTGTGATCGTGATCTTACCCCAAGGATAGCTCGAAGAATTACTATAACGCTTTGTCTGATCAATGGTGATGGTGTAGGTTTGACCTCTCTTTAACACCAGCGAACCGCCGGCAGGAGTGCCCAGATTATTAACATACAGATTATCGCCATCTACAATTCCGTCGTCGGTAATGGTCAGGTCGTTGTTGGATGTATTGTAAGCTGTGCCGTTCTTGATAAACGCCCTTTGAGCGGTGTCTTTCTGGTAGAGACAAAGACCGATACCATTGAAACCGTTCCAATCATAATCAGCTTTTTCCTTGGTCTTGAAAGTAAAGCTGTACACGCCGGGAGTAGCGGTGGGATTGTCAATAGCAAGAACATCCTGCCAAGTGTTGAAATAGTTGGCGGATTCGGTAGGTTTTGTGAGAAGTTCAAGTTGCTTAGGATCGTCATCATATTCGCCGTCATTATCGTAATCGATTAAGTACGCGCCCCAATCAACATGGTTACCGGAAATGGCGTACATCGGCTCATAAACGGCGAGGGTTGCCGCCGAGGATTTAGCAGAATTACTATACAAGGTTGTATTGTTAGCGATTGCTTTCACATAATATGATCCGGCGTTTGATGTTGATACATTAGAAAGAGTAAAGACACCATTGTTATATTTATAACCGGAGGTCAGCTTAGTTGTGCCTTTATACAGCTCATAGGTAACGCCGCTGTCCTGACCGCTGATCGTAGCATGGTTGTTCACTGTCAAAGTAACTGTGTCGCCGGCATTTGCCGCCACGGATGATGAACTCCAAGTAGGAGTCGGGAGGTCGGTGGTAGCAGGTGTAACAGTAAAGTTGTCAGTATCGGCTTTTACATAAACCTTACCATCACTAATTAAAGTGATTAAGGAATAGGTGGTGTTTTCGGTAAGCGAAGAAGTGGATAATTTACCATTTGATAAACTTACAGAAGTATATGTTGAACCGTTTTTCAAGTAATACTTTGTATTTGTCGCGGAATTTGCAGTACCTACACTTGAAGAACCTAATGAGGTAGTGGAAACGGATAGATCTGTTCCCTTCTGTACTGTAGAATCGCAGGTAGTAGTTGCTGACGTAGTTCCGTTCTTATAATGAAGACCATTACTTCCATCATTACCTATCCACGTAAAACCGGATGGTGTAGTGGTACTCGTCACCAGATATGCTCTTCCTGCAGATGCAGCACTTGATTTATTTAATGAATATCCGGCATGACCATAATAATAGGTACCGGTAGGAACATACATAGGAGCAAATTTATATGTGTTGCTGCTAATTGTGTACTGCGAACCACTTCCGCTTGCCACTCTCTGAGCACTATCGCTATCATAGGCTGCGTTGTTTTTCGTAACACCAAAATTTGACTGATTCCAACTAGTTGGTTCACCAACATAAATATAATAACCATCGCCGCTTGCAACAGACACATAAGGATCCTTTTCCTGAGTAACAGTCAATTTGTGAGTACTGGTATTATACGAAAACTTGTAAGTACCACCTGTTGTATTAATGGTACAATTGCCATCACTCGTTTTGAATTCCCATGCACTACAAGTGTCGGTAAAGCTTCCACCATTACCGTACCACGACGAGGAATCTTCTACCATTTTAAACGAGAAAGAACCGGATCCGAGCTGTACAGTAATACTAGCGACATTGCTTGACACAGTTGCCGTATTAGCTGAAGTACTCCATGCGTTCATAGAACCGGCAAGAGCAACCGTAGTCACTCCGCTCTCAGCCATATCCACCTCAGACGCGCCGGTGGATACAATACCGACGGTGAGAACCGAAAGCACCATGCAAAGGGTCAGCAGAATCGATAAAGCTGATTTTGCTTTTTGCCTTAAATTAATTTTCATTTTAATTTCCTCCAAAATATTTCAATGTTTACACATTGCTGCTCCGCAAACGGTGCGGAGCGTTTCATTGCTGACCACAATGTTAATCGTCTATCATGTTAAGCGGTGTGTCATAGAAGTCTCTCGCTTCTGCAGACAATGACGAAACATCTACCAATGTGCTGCCCTCCATGAGGTTATCGCATGCGAGATAGAGTGAATCGCCCGAACCGATCGTGAAGGTGCCTTCCGCTTCCATGTAGGTGTCATTTCCACGAACCTTAATGGTAACGGGTTTGGAGGTATCGATACCGGACAGGCTGATCTTATACCATGCGTAACGCAGAGAACCTGTGTCGCTCTTCGGCTTTACCGCATCGCTCTTGGTACCGTTATTCAGATATGTGTCAACCGTCATCTCCTGCTCCGCTCCGTTGTCGACGGAGATGAAGGGATGATATACCCAAGCTGTCGCCGACTTGAAGTAAATCTCAGCCGTTCCGCTTGTGGTAGTACAAGTAGCCGTGATAGTCACCGCGCCTGCGGGCATGGTGAAGCTGTAAGAACCGCCGCCGTTATCGTTAACAGAAACGGTGGTTGTGCCCTGCTTAACAGTCAGCGTTTTCAGCGCGTAGTCAGTATTAGGCGTGACGGTAAAGGTGACTGTCGAACCGTATTCGGCAGGTGATGTAACGCCGCTCACACTGCACTGTGTCGCATTGGTTGTGATCGTGTACGACGCCTTTTTGAAAGTAGCATTGACGCTGACATTCGCGGCAGGCATCGTAAATTTATATGTGTTGCCGTTTTTTTGTTGTTGTAATGTTTGTGCTGCCATTCTTAACTGTGACAGTATCGATCTCATAACCGTTAGCGGGAGTTGCAACAAATGTAACCGTGCTGCCGGAATTAGCAGAAGTAGGCTTTGTGGTAAAGCTGCCATTGGTGGGAGTGTTGTAGGAGATGGTGTAGGAAGTAGCAGAAGGATAATCAACGTGTACAGTTACCGAGCCATTGTTAGGCGAAGATTTCATTGTGATTTTATATGTACCCGTAACATTAGCCACAACACCAAGTGTATCAGTATCACTACTGTGGCTGCTATTCAAATTATAATCTTGACTGCCTGTAATAGTGGTACCTGCTGAAGCGCCGAATCTTGTCGAGCCATCCAAAACTCGGAAATAATAAGTGCCTGTAGATGAAACAGTAAAAGAATACGCGGTATTTAATGATACGCCGGTATAACTGCTATCCCAACCGCCCATTCCGGGAAAACTGCCTTGAAATGCATAAGTAGCGCCCGTACCGGCTAAATCGGTACCGCCCTTCTTGCTAAGGGTAACAGCGTCTGCGGCGCCGGCATCAGCGTTAGTGTCATTTTCCGCAGCCGCGGCGTCGGGCGCACCGTTCAGCATCGTTTCTTCCGTATCGTAGCGGTTGGCGGTTGCTTCGATCCTTTCGCTCGCACTCTGTCCGTCAGAAACACTGTTAGTCGTAGCGGCGATCGCGGTGAATACCGCGCCTGCACCGACCGCGGTGATCAGCACGAGAATGCTCAGCATCAGTGCTAAAGAGCGTTTCGACATACTCTTGGCTCTGTTTTTCATTCGGTCAATTTTTGTTTTCATTAATAATTTCCTCCCTTTTTGTTACGGAAGCGCTGCGGTATGTCATACGGTAGGGCGGTGCGATGGGCGGACAAGGAAATAGGGGGGATTGCTTCCATCGGGAAGCTCTTGTCAAATGATCGGCGGGAACTGACCTTTGCTGTGTTGTACAGGATCTTTTGTGAAAAAGGTACCGTCAACCAAGCCTTCTGCCGGACAACGCTGAGCATCGCTAAAAGCCGCAAGACTTACACAACCGTAACAGTTAAAAATTACAAATTTGTAGACGGTGACCGCTCATTTCTTCATGATTCACGCCAAAATATAAACAGTCATCATCTTTTGTGCACATTTCACAATATGCGTGAATCTTGCATATTGCAAAAATGCCGTTTCGTACAAGATAGGAGATTTTGGGATTTTATGCTTTTGTGCATATTGCACAAAATGGCGGTTTTGTGTAAAGTTTGCTTTATAATGCGAAATTGGAAATTTCTGCATAATTATTTTGCTTATTTGGAAAATAACGAATATTTATGTAAAACGCATAATTATTACAACTTTGAGATAATTATGACAAAGCAATCTCAGAGAGCATAGAAGAGCGTGATTCATTGTCGGTTCATTTTATTTCCGCGACTGATTTATATTTGCTACTTGCAAATCGTGACACGATACGATATAATTTTCTTGGGTGTTACATATGAAGATCAAAGATAACTATATTCTGAAAAAAATCGCGGGTTCCTATGTCGTTGTTCCCGTGAGGACAAGAACGGTCGATTTTTCCGGAATCATCAAGCTTTCGGAAAGCGGCGCATTTCTATGGAAGCTTCTCGAAAAGGAAAGCGACAGGGAAGAGCTTATCGCCCGATTATTGGACGAATATGAAGTTGATGAGCCGAAAGCGTCGGCGGATGTAGACCGCTTTGTCGATAAGCTCAGAGAGGCGGATCTGCTTGAGTGAACGGTTATCACCTGAGGTTTTTATCGCGATGATGCAGGACAGCTTTGACCGCGGGCAGAGTATTACTTTCGTCCCGTCCGGTAACAGCATGCTGCCGATGTTGGACGGTAAGACCGATAAGGTGACTTTTTCCGAGAAGCCCGATCGGCTAAAAAAATATGACGTCGCGTTTTATATGCGTCCGCAATCAGGGCAACTCGTGCTGCATCGCATGATCGGGCTCACGAAAGACGGCGGGTATATTTTCTGCGGCGATAACCAGTATGATTATGAGTATGGAATCGGGGACGATGACGTCCTTGCTCTGATGACTGCTTTTACCCATAAGGGCAGAGAAGTTCAGGTGAATGATTTTCGCTATCGGTTATATGTCCGTCGGATGATGCTGAAAAAACGTTTACGGATACTTTTATCTAAGGCGTATCATCGTGTGTTGAAGAAAGGATAGAAACTGCGGAGGTTTTTATGGCTTTATATCGTATTTCTGATTTGAATGTGGAGATAAAAACCAAATCTCCGACTCTTGCCGAAAACATTCGGCGTTATGAGGTGACTTATCAGGCGAGTCCGAATGTCACGCTTGAAATGAGCGACGACAGGATGCTGGAGCTGATGGAGGAGAACGAGGGGATCACTGCCGACGTTCTGGAATCCACCTATATGGCGACCCTGTATTCATGGGCGATTTTTGATTATAACGGCTTTCCGATGAAGGCGGTCGGTATCGAATCCGACGGCGAATGTGTGTTGATCGCGGCGCCGTATGATGAGTCTGTCGATCTGGTGAGACTGATCCCGCGCGACAAGGCGTTTGTATACAACTATCCCGGTATCCGCATGCAGGATGAGGACTACTATGTCTTTGATACGCCTTTCGGGCTGAACGGCGACAAGTCTGTGACAGGTAAAAAGCTGAAGCTGAGATCGATCGTTTTTGTTGACGGAGGACGCTTCGATTCACTCAGAGAGATCGAGGCGAAGGATTTTGTGCCGCTGTTCATGAGAGCGGTCTCGCAGAACGTCCGTCAGGAACGCACCAAACACACGCTCTTTATCTTAGAGCGCGTCATGCACCGCGTGAAGTTCTACGGGGTAGGGGATCTCGGCGATCTGGATTTCATTTTAGAGAGAGTATAAACTAAGGGCGGGTATATTATGATTACCCGCCTCTGCAATGTTTGTATGGAGGTTTTTGTGCATAAAAAAAATAGTGCCCTGCGCTGGATCGTTCGCAGCGCAAAGCCTCAGTGGTATAATATCTTGTTTTTGGCGTTGGTCTATGGACTGAACGCCTTTATCGGCGTGTACAACACGCAGTTCGCGCGTTACTTGGTTGACGCCGCTGTCAAAGGCGTTCAGGGCGGTTCTTTTGACGATGTGATCCGCTACGCGCTGTATTATTTCGGAATCACCGCCGCGCAGATCGTCACGCTGATTCTGGCGCGGGATTTGGGTTTCAAGATCAGCGCGAAGCTCGATATGAGCATGAAATCGACGCTGTTTTATTCTATGATGACAAAGGAATATTCCGATATCTCCGCGTATCATTCGGGTGAACTGATGAACCGCCTGACCAACGACATCGGTGTTGTGACCTCGGCGATCGTGTCCATCATACCCAGTCTCGTCTTTTTTATCGTAAAGATCATCGGTATCTTTTATATTCTGGTGAGTATCGACATGATATTCGCATTGGTATTTGTCGTTGGCGGTGGGCTGATTTTTGTGATAGCGTCGCTGTTCAAGCCGCTGACAAAGCGTCTGCATAAGAACGTACAGGAAAAAGAGGGAAGAGTCCGCTCCTTCATGCAGGAGGGACTGGGTTCTCTCTTGATGATAAAGACCTTTGGTGCGCAGGAGAAAATGCGCGTGTCCGCGTTCGAATTACAGGAGGATTCTTACAAAGCCCAGCGCAAGCGCAATATCTATTCGATCATCACAGGCACAGGGATGAGTGCGCTGTTTGCTTTCGCTTTCGCGTGGGGACTCGGATACGGCGCTTATATGCTGTTCTACGGGATGATCTCATACGGCGTTCTGATCCAGATCACGTCGCTGATCGGTCAGATCCGCACTCCGATCCAAGGTATGACCAATATCTTTCCGACCTATTTCAACGCCCTTGCTTCTGCGGAGAGGATTCTCGAGATCGAGGATCTTCCCGAGGAACAGGAGCTTAACAGCGACGTCGATACAGAACGGCTGTACCGTGAAATGAAAGGGATCCGTTTTGACGGCATCAGCTTCGCGTTTGACCGCGATATCGTTTTAGAGGATACTTCACTGTCGATCGACAAGGGAGAATTTGTCGCGATCGAGGGAATCTCAGGTATTGGCAAAAGCACACTGATGAAGCTGCTGCTGAGCGTATATCAGCCCAAAAAGGGCAGGATATTTGTACATACGTCCGAGAAGGAGTATACCGTTGATAAGAGCCTGAGAAAGTTGTTTTCCTATGTGCCGCAGGGCAATTTCCTGCTGTCGGGAACTCTGCGGGAGAATATCGCCTTCGTCGCTCCTGACGCAACGGATGAGGATATTCTGAACGCGGCAAAGATCGCCTGCGCGTATGACTTTATCAGCGAGCTGCCCGAAGGACTCGATACAGTGATCGCGGAGCACGGGGGAGGTCTCAGCGAGGGACAGGTACAGCGCGTAGCGATCGCGAGAGCGATCCTGACAGGAGCGCCGATCATTCTTTTGGACGAAGCGACCTCCGCTCTGGATGAAGAGACCGAGATACAGCTCCTCCATAATCTGAGAGCATTGCAGAATAAAACCTGTATCATCATATCCCACAAAAAAGCCGTGGAGCAGATCTGCGACAAGGTAGTAACGATCTCGGATAAAAAGATCGAAGAACGATAAGGCGATCTGATTCTTGGATATTACGGCATATGCCGTTTGAATATTTTCACTAAAGGAGTAAATTAATGAAAAAATCATTTGCAGCGCTGATATGCGTATTCCTCATCCTTTCCTTAGCGGGATGTTCTCTTGTTCCTTTGCCCTCCGGTAAAGACAGTTCCTCTGCCTTAGCCAATCCAACGCAAAGCAATTCGGATTCGCCTGTCGCAGATAACGATTCACCTGTCGAAGACGAGATTGTTCTCGACGCCGGCAAATTTGATATTACCGTGCCGAAGGGCTATCATCTTGCAAATGATTTGATACCCGAAGGTTCTGACATCACTGCCGCGATTACCGATAAGTTTGATAATATCGGTTTGCTCTTTGTAGAGGAATCTATCAGCTCGTTTGAGGGTTCAGCGGTAGAATCATTGGATGATTATCTGGAGGCACAACAGAGCTTCAGCACAGGTGAGGACATCAGTTCTATTCAGGAAAAGAACGGTATCAAGTATTTTACTTATACATTCTATAATGAGGAGCTGGATTATACCTATAAGTATTATACTACGGCGATCGAGACGGAAACGTCTTATTGGTCGCTGCAAGGCTTTTGTATGGTGAATCAATATGATAATTATGAGCCGAAATTTGAAAGCTGGTTCAAAAGTATTCAATTCCATTAAGCGATACTGACAATAACACGTTGAAGCTTCTGCTTTTCGCGATTCGGTAAGATTTGTTTGACCGAGCTGAGAAAGAGATACAAATGAGAAAGAGCAGCCACGTTTGTGACTGCTCTTTGCTTATGTCTGATATTTTTTTTCGTTGATCCTGTAGCACAGGGTCATCAGGCTGTCGCTGAGGTGGACGTTTTCCACGATGACGTCGTCGTATTGTTTCGCGATATCATAGTGGCTGAAATTCCAGTAGTTGCGGATCCCGATGGCGTAGAGCTTGTCGATCATCTTCTCCACAGCATCCTTCGGCATGGCGAGGACGGCTGTATCAACGTCGTTCTCGCGGGCATAGCGTTCGATCTCTTCGTCAGGCATGACCTTGATCCCTCTGAGCATGGTGCCGACGAGCTTTTCGTCTTTTTCAAAGATCGCGGTCAGCTTAAAGCCCAGCTGTTCAAAGTTGAGGTGGGTCGCGATAGCTCTGCCGAGATTACCCGCGCCGATCAGCACGGTCCGATGGATGTGGTCAAGCCCGAGGATCTTGCCGATTTCCTCGCGCAGAACGGGGACAGAATAGCCGTATCCCTGCTGACCGAAGCCGCCGAAGCAGTTCAGATCCTGTCTGATCTGGGACGCGGTTGAGCTCATGACGGATGCGAGCTTGGTGGAAGATATCTTGTCGACGCCCTGCGCTTCCAGCTCCGTCAGAAAACGGTAGTAGCGGGGCAGACGTCTGATAACCTGTATAGAAACGCCTTTAGGCATATGAGATTACTCCTTACGCAATTTCGGTGAGTTTGTCGTGGATAGCGTCGAGGAATTCCTCGGTGTTAACCTTCTTCTTGTTTTCAAGCGTGCTGAGCAGGTAGAGGTCGCCCGTCATGATACCGCTTTCGATAGTGTCGATGGTCGCCTTCTCGAGCTTGTTGGCAAACGCGACCAGTTCAGGCAGCTCGTCCAGCTCGCCGCGTTTTCTCAAAGCGCCCGACCATGCGAAGATGGTGGCAACGGAGTTTGTCGAGGTCTCCTCGCCGTTGAGGTGCTTGTAGTAGTGGCGCTGAACGGTACCGTGAGCCGCCTCATACTCGTACACGCCGGTGGGGGAAACCAGTACGCTGGTCATCATCGCGAGAGAACCGAAGGCGGTTGCGATCATGTCGCTCATGACGTCGCCGTCGTAGTTCTTGCAAGCCCAGATGTAGCCGCCGTTTGAGCGGATGACACGCGCGACTGCGTCGTCGATCAGGGTGTAGAAGTAGGTGATACCCGCGGCTTCAAACTTCTCCTTGTATTCCTCGTCAAAAATCTTCTGGAAAATATCCTTGAAGGTGTGGTCGTATTTTTTGGAGATCGTGTCCTTGGTCGCGAACCAGATATCCAGCTTCTGGTCAAGCGCATAGTTGAAGCACGCTCTCGCAAAGGAGCTGATGGAGCTGTCGAGGTTATGGATGCCCTGGATGATACCGTCGCTGTTTTTAAAGTCAAAGATGGTTTCGCGGCTTTCCTTGCCGTCTTTGGTGACGCAAAGCTCCGCCTTGGAGCCTTTCTCGACGACCATTTCCACGTTCTTGTATACGTCGCCGTAAGCGTGACGGGCGATACAGATAGGCTTAGTCCAGGTGGGGATGTAGGGGGTGATACCCTTGACAAGGATCGGCTGACGGAATACCGTGCCGTCTAAGATCGCGCGGATGGTGCCGTTGGGGCTTTTCCACATCTCTTTGAGGTTGTATTCATCCATGCGCGCGGCATTCGGGGTAATAGTCGCGCACTTGACCGCTACGCCGTACTTTTTGGTCGCCTCCGCGGAGTCAACGGTGATCTGATCGTCGGTCGCGTTGCGCTTTTCAAGACCGAGGTCATAATACTCGCTCTTGAGGTCGACAAAGGGAAGGATGAGTTTGTCCTTCAACATCTGCCAGATCACTCTGGTCATTTCGTCGCCGTCCATTTCGACGAGCGGCGTTTTCATTTGAATCTTAGCCATAATTCCCTCCGTTTACTTTGACATGGTGTAGTTGAGCAGACCGCCCGCGAGGATGATATCCTTCTGACGCTCTGTCAGCGCGCACTTGGTTTTGATAGAAACGTTCTTTGTCTTGTTGATGACGGTGATACCGTCGCCGTCAGCGATCTGTCCTCTGATGTTCTCGATAAAGAGATCGTCGCCGAGGTCGATGTTGTTGTAATCGTTCTCGTCGGCAAATTCCAGCGGAATGATACCCGCGTTGATGAGGTTCGCTCTGTGAATACGCGCGAAGCTCTTGACCAGAACCGCCTTGACGCCCAGATACAGGGGAGCGAGCGCCGCGTGCTCACGGGAAGAACCCTGACCGTAGTTAGAGCCGCCGACGATGATAGAGGAGCCGAGCTCCTTGGCACGCTTCGGGAAATCGCTGTCGCATACGGTGAAGCAGTATTCGGAGATCGCGGGGATATTGGAGCGCAGGGGCAGGATCTTCGCGCCCGCGGGCATGATGTGGTCGGTGGTGATGTTATCCTCGACCTTTAAGGAGCAGGACGCGCTGATATCCTCAGCAAGAGCAGTGGTCTTGGGGAACTCCTTGATGTTCGGACCGCGCAGGACTTCGATCTTATCCATCTCGTCGACAGACGCGGGCTCGATGATCATGTTGTCGTTGATCAGGAAGTGAGAGGGCATGTCGACCTTGTAGCCGTCTGCATACTTTCTCGGGTCGGTCATGACGCCTGTCAGGGCAGAAACTGCCGCGACCTCGGGAGATACCAGATAGATCTCCGCGTCCTTGGTTCCGCTTCTGCCTAAGAAATTGCGGTTGAAGGTACGCAGGGAAACGCCCTTGCTGTTCGGGGACTGACCCATGCCGATACACGGACCGCAAGCGCTTTCGAGGATTCTCGCGCCCGCGTCGATCAGGTCGGACAGCGCGCCGTTCTGCGCGAGCATGTTCAGCACCTGCTTTGAGCCGGGAGCGATGGCGAGCGATACGCCGTCGGCGACGGTCTTGCCCTTTAAGATATGCGCGACTTTCATCAGGTCGGTGTAGCTGGAGTTGGTGCAGGAGCCGATACAAACCTGATTGACGACCATGCCTTCAAGCTCCTCGACGGACTTGACTGCGTCGGGGGAGTGGGGGCAGGCTGCCAGAGGCTTGAGCTCAGAAAGATCAATGACGATGTGCTCGTCGTAGACCGCGTCGTCGTCTGCTTTCAGCTCGGTATACGCGTCCGCTCTGTCCTGAGCCTTCAGGAATTCGAGCGTGTTTTCGTCGGACGGGAAGATCGAGGTGGTAGCGCCCAGCTCCGCGCCCATGTTGGTGATGGTCGCTCTCTGCGGGACGGTCAGCGTTTTGATGCCTTCGCCTGTGTACTCGATGATCTTGCCGACGCCGCCCTTGACGGACATGATGCGCAGCACTTCGAGGATGATGTCCTTTGCGGAGACGTTCTCCTGTAATTCGCCCTGTAATTCTACGTTGACGATCTTCGGCATGGTGATGTAGTATTCGCCGCCGCCCATCGCGACCGCTACGTCAAGACCGCCCGCGCCAATGGCGAGCATGCCGATACCGCCGCCTGTGGGGGTATGGGAGTCGGAGCCGATCAGGGTCTTGCCGGGGATGCCGAAGCGCTCGAGGTGTACCTGATGACAGATACCGTTGCCCGGGCGGGAGAAGTAGATACCGTGTTTTTTGCAGACGGTCTGGATGAAGCGGTGATCGTCCGCGTTTTCAAAGCCTGTCTGTAAGGTGTTGTGGTCGATGTAAGCGACAGAGCGCTCAGTGCGGACTCTGTCGATACCCATCGCTTCAAATTCCAGATACGCCATCGTACCGGTAGCGTCCTGGGTCAAGGTCTGGTCGATGCGGATGCCGATATCGGTACCCTTGACCATCTCGCCTGTCACAAGGTGAGCCTTAATGATTTTTTCTGCTAAAGTTAATCCCATAATTAACCTCCTGTAAGTAGTGTTTTTTCATATATCTTGGAAAGGCAGAATGGCAGTAGCGACCGTCACTCCGCCGAAGCTTTTCGGACAGTTGGTAGTCAGGTGCTCTACCAACTGTCTACACTTAATATTCATCTTATTATACATCTTTTTTGTTATAAAGTAAAGCACATAATATTCCATGATGTGATTTCATTTTCGTTTATTTTCAACATAGTATTATTCTGTATAAAGTGTTATAATTTTAACGTAAAATAAGGAAGTCTGTGCTATTGTCAAAAGTACAGTATGAAAAGACTAAGGTGATAATATGGCAAACAGAGAGAATTTACGCAATATCGCGATCATCGCGCACGTTGACCACGGCAAGACCACACTGGTCGATCAGCTTTTGCGCCAGTCGGGCATCTTCCGTTCAAACGAGGTCGTTAATGAGCGTGTCATGGACTCTAACGATCTCGAGCGTGAACGCGGTATCACGATTTTATCAAAGAACACCTCCGTCATGTACGGAGATACCAAGATCAATATTGTCGACACCCCCGGACATGCCGACTTCGGCGGCGAGGTGGAACGCATCCTGATGATGGTCGACGGCGTTCTGCTGCTCGTCGACGCCTTTGAAGGCTGTATGCCCCAGACGCGTTTCGTGCTGAAAAAGGCGCTGGGACTCGGCAAAAAGCCGCTGGTCGTCGTCAACAAGATCGACCGCGACGGCGCGAGACCCGAGGAAGTCATCGACGAAGTGCTTGACCTCTTCATTGAGCTGGGCGCGGATGAAGACCAGCTCGAGTTCCCTGTCGTCTACGCTTCCGCACGAGAGGGCGTATCCTCTCTTGATCCGTATGAGATGACCCCCGATATGAAGCCGCTGTTTGAAGCAATCATCAAGGAGATCCCCGCCCCGCAGGGTGAAATTGAAGCTCCCTTACAGCTCTTGATCTCCAATATTGAATACGACGAGTATGTCGGCCGTATCGGTATCGGCCGTGTGGAGCGCGGAAAGGTGAAGTCGGGTCAGCAGGCGGTTCTGTGCCATCAGGACGGCACTACTTCCAACGTCAAGGTCGCGAAGCTCTATGAGTTTGAGGGTTTAAAACGCGTCGAGTGCGACGAAGCCGAGATGGGCGATCTCGTCTGTATCTCGGGTATCGCGGACATCAACATCGGTGAAACGCTCTGCGCTGTCGATACGATCGACCCCTTGCCGTTCGTCAAGATCGACGAGCCGACCGTTTCGATGAACTTCATTGTTAACAATTCTCCCTTCGCGGGCAGAGAGGGCAAGTATGTCACTTCCCGCAACATCCGCGACAGACTCTTTAAGGAAGTCGAGACCAACGTCGCGCTGCGTGTAGAAGAGACCGATTCCGCCGATACCTTCAAGGTCAGCGGCAGAGGTGAATTACACCTTTCCATCCTCATCGAGACCATGCGCAGAGAGGGCTATGAGTTTCAGGTCAGCCGTCCGCAGGTCATCACCAAGATGATCGACGGCGTTCTGCATGAGCCGATCGAGTACCTGATGATCGAGGTGCCCGAGAATTATGTCGGCGCGGTCATGGAAAAGTTAGGCTCCCGCAAAGCGGAGCTGATCAATATGGGCGCCCGCGAGGGCGGCTCCACCCACATCGAGTTCCGTATTCCGTCCCGCGGTCTGATGGGCTACCGTCCCGAGTTCCTCACCGATACCAACGGCAACGGTATCATGAACCATGTTTTCGACTCCTATGAGCCGTACAAGGGCGATATCGTCACCCGCCATCAGGGTTCTCTGATCGCCTTTGAGACAGGCGAGACCGTCACCTACGGTTTGTTCGCCGCTCAGGAGCGAGGCAGACTCTTTGTCGGACCGGGCGTAGATGTCTACGAAGGCATGATCGTCGGCGCGTGCCCCAAAGCCGAGGACATCACCGTCAACGTCTGCAAGAAGAAGCACATCACCAACACTCGCGCTTCGGGTTCTGACGACGCTTTGAAGCTCACCCCGCCGTCCATCCTGTCGCTTGAACAGTGCCTTGAGTTCATCGCCGACGACGAGCTGGTCGAGGTCACCCCCGAAAGCATCCGCATGCGCAAGGAGATCCTCAGCAAAGAACAGCGCATGAAGCACCAGTTCAGAAACAAATAGGCACGCGTGCCCTTGTTCCGCCTATTTGGGTGTAGATCTTATTGAAAAGAACATCAACGGCGTGTCTGACGTTTTCGGTCAGCAATACCTTTTTACAATACGGTACAGTCATATGGAATATATTATTCTTGATTTGGAGTTTAACGGTACCTACTCGAAAAACCGCCATCGGTTTTTCAACGAGATCATCGAGTTCGGCGCCGTGAAACTGGACGAACAACTGAATATTGTAGAGACATTCTCCGAGCTGATCGCGCCGCAGATCTCCAAAAAGCTCAATCCCCACGTATCCGCTTTAACGCACATCACGATCGATGAGCTGAAGGACAGCAAGAACACCTTCTCTCATGTGATCTCCAAGTTCCGCAAATTCCTCGGCGACAGTGTGCTGATGACGTGGAGCAACAGCGATATCCTTGTGCTGATGGAGAACTACCGTTATTTCTTCGGAAATGACAAGCTGTCCTTTTTGAAGTATTACGTCAATATCCAGAAGTACTGCCAGAGAGCCGTCGGCAACAGCGACCGCGCCCATCAGCTGGGGCTGTCGACCTGTGCCGAAATGCTCGGCATTACCTACGAGAACAAACAGCTCCACCGCGCCTATAATGACGCGGAGCTGACCGCCCTGTGTTTCAAAGCACTGTACGACGAGGAGCTTCTCAAAGGGTATATCCACACGTGCGACAATGAATTTTATCAGCGTGTTACCTTCAAGAATTACAACATCTGTGATCTGAAGGACGCGCATATCGATAAAAAAGAAATGTTCATCAACTGCGAGACCTGCGGCAAGCGCGCGCTGCGCCGCAGTAAGTGGAGACTGAAAAACAAGAGCTTCCGCGCGAACTTCCGCTGTTTGAGGTGCCGCAAGGATTTTGAAGGACGCATTACCTTCAAAAAGCACTATGACCACGTGGAAGTGATCAAAAAGACTGCTGAGCTTCCGCAAAAGGAGAAGCAAAAGCCGTCTGTTAAAGCATAAATATGAATCGGCAGTTTCACGACTGCCCTTTCTTTTAGAAAGAAATTAGAACAAATATTCGAAAATCTATTGAAAAACACGCTGCTTTCTGTTATAATAAAAGTATCGGGAGAGGACGATACCGTATATGATTGTGGATAGTATACTCATTCCCGCTATGAACTGCCCCATGTTCATGTGTTCCGATTTTCGGGACAGGTATCTGCGAATACGTTTAGTTTTTTGAACCGACAGGTAAGATGATCGAAAGGACAAGTGAATGAACTATAACGAATGGGCGGCCGAGTATATGGAGAATGCCGACCGCATTATGAATGTTATTTTGAAGAAAAAGGCTCTTTTGAATGACAAAAAACTCAGTTCCGACGCGCGTAAAAGTATCTCCGATACGCTGATTGCATATCGGCGAATCTATCGTGAAATGCTCGCTGTGGCAGATCACCTGCGCGCGCGGGGGATCACCTCATGAGCTACATGCGTGTGCCTTTGAGCGATGACAACACCGATCTGATCGCTTTTTCGCTCAGCCAGCATGGTGCAAACAACCGCGCGGAGCGCGAAAGGATGAAGAAGATCATGTTTCGTGCGATCCGTCATGAACTGACCGACCGCCAGCGTGACTGCATGATGATGTATTATTTGGAAGGTATGAAGATGAAGGACATAGCCGTCGCATTGAATCTCTCAAGATCCACGGTCACACGACATATCCAGTCAGCCACGCGCAAGCTCAGGAAGGTCGCTTCGTATTATCAGCGGTAGCGCCGGACCCTACAACCGAATAGCAGAAGGAAAGCGCCGCAGTATGTACCGCGGCGCTTTTGCGTTGTATTATCTGAAAAGGATTCCTGTCTTTTTGCTCAGCGTCCGCATGCTTTCGACAAAGCCGTAAACCGCGAACGGGATCATCAGGATGAAATAGGGGAGGATGTACTGACTTTTTGCCTCAAACAGCATGTGATACAGGATCGCCCCGAGGATCGCGACAGGCAGGATCAGGCTTTCCGTATTGAGCTTTCGGCGGAAGATCAGCCATATCATGCCTGCGGTGAAGAAAATGTAGACCATCATGACGTAGTAGTTGAACCAGTTGTCAAATACCTTTTGCAGACCGCCCGTATAGACTGACGTGACGATCGCGGGCAGCAGCTGACCTTCGGGATAATCGTGATTTCTGACCTGACTGATCCAGATGGATTCATAGCTTGGCTCGTTGAACTGGCTGAAATATTTTTTCTTGATGAAATCGCCCAGCTGATGAGTGGTGCTCAGGGTGTTCAGACGGCTTTTGATCCCTTCGGAAGCGATCTGATTCGCCGCGTCCACATCCATATTGCTGTCGCGCAGGGTCTCCATCGCCTTGCCGTTGTACCAGCCCGGCGCCATGCCCGAGTCGCTGATACCCAAGTACGCGTACAAGGTCTGGGACACCTGTGTGTTCAGCTCGGCGCCGCTGCGGGCGGCATAGGAGCCGATCATGATCTTTTGCAGACCGACAGAGCAGACGATCATCACCGCGGCGACAGCCAGTGCCAAAAGCTTCTTTTTGTCGATGACGTGCAGGATCAGCGCGATACACACCGCCGCGAGCAGTATCATGTTGTTGTATTTGAGCAGGACGGAGACCGCCATGAGCAAAACGGCAAAGCCCGCGTTCAACAGCCTGTCCTCGCGCATGTAGCGGATCACGTGATAAACGCTCCAGATCGAGAACGCGATACCTAAGAGCAGACCGTAGGTGAAGGTGGTCATGAACATCGGCTGGAAGCATACCGCCAGCGCGATTGCGGTCAGGTTGGTGACCGACTTGCGGTCAAAGAGCTTTTTCGCGATCATCACCATGCCGACATAAATGAAGTCGAGGGCGATGACGTTCGGGATCTGGAAGAGGATATCGGAGCTGTTTGTCCCGAAGATCCTGTACAGGATCTCAGCGAAGAATACGTACCCGAGCTGGAAGGGATAGTACAGATAGTAGCTGTGGTTGCCGTAGTAATCGTAAGAGGTGTGGAAGCTCTGGTAGGTGTTGTTTGCCGCGTCGCGTGCGGTGTTCAGCAGGATCATCGCGTCGCCGCTCGCCTTTGACTGCACCAGATTGATCCACGCCAGAGAGACGATGGTGGTGACCAATAGCATAACCAGAACGATGAATCTGGTGTTGACCTTGCTGATAGAGACGTTTTTGCGCATCAAGTACAGCGCCGCCAATATCGTCAGACCGATCAGCGCGAGATTTGTCAGCACCAGATCGTTGTCGTAGTTGATGATCTCCGAGTAGGGATTCGCCTGATCGATGCGGCAGGTTTGCAGGACACTCGCGACGGACAGGATCGCGAACAGCACTGCGATCAGGTAGATGGCGAGACAGGAGCAGATCTGCACGATCTTATTTCTTGTTTTCAGTGTGTTTTCCACGTTGTTCTCCTTTATATACTAATCTCTAATTAAAACAGGCATAAATTATTGAGGATGATTTTCGCAAGACGAGGCGGAGGATGCAGGCATACTGGCGTATGTCAAGTCCGACAACGAAGTATTGCGGAAATCAGACCAATAAGAAGGTCTGATTTTGATTAGAGATTAGTATAGTGTAAAGTCTTCTTTATTATAGCTTTTCAGCGGCGCCATGCCTTTCGGCTCGCGCATGATGGGATTGTACTTGAATTTTCGGCATTTTCCGTTTTTCAGCGTTTTGTGCGCGGTGCAGATCTGTGCGCTGCCCTCGGTTGCGGAGTGCTCACAGTAAACGCAGGACGGTACAATGCTGTTCCCGAATAATTGTTTTTTCATAACAGTCACCGTTTTATTCTATAAAGATTATCCATACAAAATAAAGTATATCATTATATTTTCACTATTGCAAGTCATACATTTCGGTAGTATAATATTTTCTGCAATTTATTCAGAAGGTGATATGATGAACTTTCACTCCGATGTTTTTACCTTGAATACCGTCGACGGCGTTTCCTTCCTGACCTATGACAGCCTGTCGAAGATCCCGTTTATCCGTCACGCCTTTTCCACCAAGCTCGGCGAGGGCACACACACGAAACACCCGATGGACATGAGCTTTGACCATGACGACCGCGACGCGGTGACAGAGAATTATCAGCTGTTCTGCCGCGCGGCAGGCTTTGATTACAGCTCTCTGGTCGCTTCCTCTCAGGATCATCATACCTTTGTCCGCGTCTGTACCTCTGCCGAGAAGGGTATCGGTATCTACCGCGAGAAGGATATCCAAAGCGTAGACGGTCTGGTGACCATTGAGCCGGGGCTGACCCTGTGCACCTACTACGCCGACTGTACGCCCTTATTCTTCGTCGATACGGGCACCCACGCGATCGGGCTTGCGCACGGCGGCTGGAGAGGAACGGTCGGTAAAATCGCCGAAAAGGTCGTGGAGACCATGAAAGAGAGCTTCGGCACCGACCCTGCCGATCTTGTCTGCGCGATCGGCCCGAACATCCGCGTATGCTGTTATGAGGTCGACGAGCCGTGCGCGAAGGAATTCTACGCCTTGGGTCTCGACAGCGAGAAGTTTGTTTTCCCGAAGGATGGCGGCAAGTACATGGTCGATATGCTCGAGTGCAACCGTCAGATCCTTGTTTCCTGCGGCGTCAAGCCTGAGAATATCACCGTCAGCGACGTCTGCACACAGCACAACAGCGATCTTTTGTGGAGCCACCGCGCAACTAAGGGCGACCGCGGCACCATGTGCGCCATGCTCAGAATCAATCCCGATAAGTAAAACGAAAGTCATTCCGAACGTTTATCGTCAGGAATGACTTTTTCTTATAATTGGATGTGTGTTTTGTCAGCAAAGGAGAAAGAATCGACGGTAAAGCATTTCCCGTCAAGATTTTCCAGACACCCCGCGGGGGAGGTGAAGGCAAACTCCAGCTTATAGGAATACAGCGCCTGACGCTTCGTGTGGTATTTTGCGTTGAAGCGCTGGTCGCCGTATTTTTCATCGCCCAAGAGCGGATGACCGATGTGCGCCATGTGCGCGCGTATCTGGTGGGTACGCCCCGTGTGCAGGAGTATTTCGCAGACAGAGCGGTCGGAGGAGGGGATCAGCACCGTATATTCGGTGACGACCTCCTTATAACCCTCTTTCGGCTGATCGGCGATATCCACGGTGTTGGCAGCTTCATCCTTGTGGTGATAGGCGGTGAGCACGGCATGCTCAGGCTTCGGGACGCCCTTGACAACGCAAAGGTAGTATTTGTGCAGCTCATTATCCCGAATCTTCTGATTCATCACGCGCAGCGCCTCGGCGTTCTTCGCGGCGATCACGATACCGCCCGTGTTGCGGTCGATACGGTTGCACAGGGCAGGGGTGAAGCTCTTGTCTTTCTCGGGGTCATACTCGCCCTTCTCATAGAGATAGCGCAGCACCCGCATGATCAGACAGTCGCTGTCGTAGCGGTTATCCTGATGGCAGATCACGCCGACCTTCTTGTCGATCAGCAGGATGTTGTCATCTTCGTATACGATCGAAAGCTCCTTGCCTGCCTTAAGAAAATCATAGCTCTTCTTTTCTTCAAAGAACTCGTCGCGGATATAAAAGGTCAGCACATCGCCCTCGCTGAGAAAGACGTCGGGCTGTACCTTCTTGCCGTTGAGCTTGATATATTTTGTCCTGAGATATTTGTACATCAGGGATTTAGGCATGGTTTTGAAGCGTTTTGACAGGTATTTATCCAGCCGCTGTCCCGCGTCGTTTTTGTTTATCGTCAGCTGTCGCATGTTATCACCACCGTTATTTTACCAAATAAACGGCAGTATTTCAACAGTAACATTTTGATACGCTCAGCGTAGTATGTAAAGAGGTGATGATCATGAAACGATGTAAGAGCTGCGGCGTGCCGATCGCTTTCGGCGCGGGACTGATCGTAGCGTCGATCCTGCCGACCAAGGCAGTGTGCGTGATCGCGGCGATCGTGCTGATCGTCACCTGTATCTCTCGGCGGTGGTGAGCCGCTATTCAAGGAGGCTGTGATGAAGGTAGTCGTACTCGATCATCCAAAGGTGCTGTCATTCTTTTTAAGGAAGATATACGGTATCAAGAAGGTTAAGGCAATACCGCATGATTCAGGTGTGCGGATTGCTTAGTCAGATTTTTCGTCAGTATGTCAAAATAATTTGAGTGCATACTGACGTATGGACATGAATTTTTGGGCATACTGACGGAATAATATGCAAGCAAGGCGTACGCCTTGAATTGTGCGGTGTTGCCTTAAGGATAAACAACAGTAAAGGAAAGTACATAGGCGGCAGGGAACTGCCGCTTTTGTTGCATTGCGAGAAGCTGTTCGTTTTCGTAAAGTAACAAAAGATTTCTATGTCCGCTCTCAGTTGCGATCTGCGCGCACGAGCGGCGCCTGCATAAAAGGACTTTGAGCGCGGTGATAGAGTGGTTTCTACTGTCAGTATAGTACATCTCATCAAATTATACCGCATGGAGCGATTTGTAAGAAAAACACGGAGGAAATGGCGATTTCATGCGACTTCTACTATCGGTAGAGTGTATTTTTCACTCTACGAAAGGTGGATTGTCCACAAAACAACTCTACCGCACGAACAGATATTTGTAGACAAAAAACGACATAAAATAGCTTTTCTTTTGTTGTATAGTACTTTATAATCTAAACTTGGTAAATATAGGTCACAGCCGTTATGGAGTGTGCCGATTGCCGATGCCGTTCAGACGGGGTGCTTATCTCCGCCTGACAGGTATTATGCCGACGGAGTTGGGAGGGAATTGAGCTGGATAAGCGAACCGTGATCTATTATGAGGATGAACAACACGACGAGTTTTCCACGGCGGTGATTGAACCGCGGAAAATCGACGACAGCTACGTGTATGACAGACGCGGTTTGTTTCGCGCTGTCAGCCGGTTTTTTTGGTACCGTATTATCGCGACGCCGCTGGCGTTTCTCTATGTCAAGCTGTCGCTCCGTCAGCACACCGTAGGCAGAGAAAAGCTCAGCTCCTTTCGTAAAAAGGGGATTTACCTCTACGGCAATCATACTCAGGCAGTCGGCGACCCGCTGACTCCCAATGTATTCTGCTTTCCCAAGCGGGTGTCATTCATCGTTCATCCCAACAATGTGTCCATGCCCGTGCTCGGGCGGATTAATCCCTCTCTCGGCGCGATTCCTCTGCCTGATACGCGGGAGGCGTACCGCAATTTTGTCGATTGTGTTCACGGGCGCATTACAACCGGCGGCGCCGTGGTGATTTATCCCGAGGCGCATATCTGGCCGTATTATACGAAGATCCGCAATTTTCCCGACGGTTCCTTTGGCTACCCGTGCAAGGACGGAGCGCCGGTGTTCTGCTTTGTGAACACTTATCAAAAACGCGGAAACGCGAAGAAGCCACGTATGACTACCTATATTGACGGACCTTTTTATCCCGATATGGAACTGCCGCTTGCAAAACGCCGTAAAAACCTGCGCGACGAGGTGTATGCTGCTATGTGCAAACGTGCGGAAAACTCCGACGTCGAGGTGATTCGATACATACGAAAGGAGAGCGCCGGGGATAAGTCCCCGGTGGAAAGCGAAAATGCTTAATGTACTTTTCTGCGGCAACGACGGTGTGTTTGACGGGTTTCTCACCTGTGCGCTGTCAATGATGAAGCGTACCGCTTCCGACGAGCCGTTTTCATTTCATATTTTTACAATGTCGCTGACGCGGCTGAATCCCAAATTCACACCGTTATCCGAAGAGCACATCGGGCTATTTGACCGGGCGATAAAGCGCTATCATCCCGCTAACACCGTGACCGTCACGGATGTGACGCAGCTCTACGAAAGGGAGCTTGGCGACTGTCCCAACGAGGGAGCGTACTGTTCGCCTTATACGCTGATTCGTCTGTTGGCGGATTTGGCGGACGATATTCCGGACAAGCTGCTGTATCTCGACGCAGATATCCTGTTCAACCGCGACCCGCACCTGCTGTATGATATCGACATCAGCGACGCGGAATATGCCGCCTCGCGCGACCACTACGGCAAGTACCTGCTTTATCCGAACTATGTGAACGCGGGCGTACTGCTGTTCAATATGCAAAAGTGCCGCGAGACGGGGCTTTTCAAAAAAGCGCGCGCAGAGCTGGGGAGAAAGAAATTTCTCTTTGCCGACCAGACGGCGCTGATACATGCCACTTCAAAAAAGAAAATGCTCCCGCAGCGATATAATGACCAGAAGTTTTTGCATGAGCATACAGTGGTGCGGCATTTCTCCAAAAGACTCTTCTGGCTTCCTTATCCGCATACGGAGAACATCAAGCAGTGGCAGGTCGATAAGGTGCACAACACCTTCCGCTATCATCAGTTTGACGACGTGCTCGGCGAATACCTCGAGCTGAAAAAACAGGAATCATAATACATACGATAATACGGAGGATCATCACTATGGGTAAACTCAATATTCCGATTTTCTATGCGTGCGACGACGCTTTCGTAAAGTATACGATGGTGTCGATTCACTCGCTGATTACCAACGCGTCCCGCGACTATGACTATACCATCTACATTCTGCATACCTCTATCCGAGAGGAAACGCGCCGTCAGGCGATGGAGCTGGAGCAGGAGGGCTTTCAAATCGTGTTCACCGACGTCAGCGAACGTCTGAATGCGGTAACAAAGAACCTGCCTGTCCGCGACTATTATTCCAAGGCGACCTACTTCCGCCTGTTCATCGCGGATATGTTCCCCGAGCTGGACAAAGCGCTGTACATCGACAGCGATACCGTAGTGCAGGGGGATATCAGCGAGCTGTTCTGCACTGAGCTCGGCGAGCACTGGCTGGGCGCGTGCCATGAGCAGGCGATGGTACAAACCGACCGCTACGGCACCTATGCAGAAAAGGTCGTCGGCGTTTCGCGGCACAACTTCTTTAACGCAGGCGTCCTGCTGATTAACTGCGTGCGCTTCCGTGAAAGCGGACTGCTTAAAAAATTTGCCGAGAGGCTTGCCGAGTATGACTTTGTGGTCACACAGGACGAGGATTATCTCAACCTCATCTGTAAGGATCACATTCTCTGGCTGGATCAGCGCTGGAACACCGAGGTTTACTGCGAGTTTCCCTACCCGATTGAGGAGGCGAAAATCATCCATTATATCATGGTGTCAAAGCCATGGCACTATGCCTACTGCACCGGCGCGGATATCTTCTGGCGGTATGCCGCCCAAACCTCCGCGTACAACGCGCTGAAAGCAGAGCTTGATAATTACACGGCCGAGGAGCGCTCCCGCGACGAGCAGGTGATGTTCAATCTGCTGGAGCTTGCCAAGCAGGAGACGGAGCGCGGCGATAATTATCAGCGTCAGCTCAACAACTCCGTCCGTGCTAAGGACCGTGTTGAAATCCTCGAAAAAATCGCTCGGTATGAGCGCGAGGGGCGTTTTTCGGAGGATGTGGAGGACGACCCGCCCTCGCGTACCCTCATGCCCGACGAAATCAAATACGGTACCAAGGGCATTAAGAAAAGGGTTAAGAGCAAGCTCGCCTTCGCCGCCGCCAGACGCTTTGTCAACTCGCTGATGGAGGACAAGAAGCTGATCATCAAGGATATCAAGGGTATCGAGAATTTCAAAAATCTTAACACAGGCGCAATCATCACCTGCAACCACTTCAACGCCTTCGACAGCTTTGCCATTCAGCTCGCCTATGACGCGGCTGAGCAGCCTAACCGTCGTTTTTACCGCGTGATTCGTGAGGGCAACTACACCTCGTTTCCGGGCTTCTATGGATTTTTGATGCGCAACTGTGACACCCTGCCTCTTTCCTCCAACCTTGGTACGATGAAGAAGTTCATGCTGGCCGTCGATGAGCTGCTGAGAGAAGGACACTACATCCTCATCTATCCCGAGCAGTCGATGTGGTGGAACTACCGTAAACCTAAGCCTCTGAAGAACGGCGCGTATATCTTCGCGTACCGCAACAACGTGCCCGTGCTGCCGTGCTTCATCACGTTGAAGGATTCCGATATCATGGGCGAGGACGGCTTTTATGTGCAGGAATATACCATTCACGTCGGTAAGCCGATTTATCCCGATAAGTCCCTCTCCTACCGCGAGGGTGTGAAGGATATGCTTGACAGGAATTTTGCGCTATGGAAGAAAATTTATGAGCGCGAGTATCAGATGCCGCTGATGTATGAAACAGAGTACGCTCAGTCAGCCGTCGCTGAATAATACCCATGTCATGCAGAAGTATATATCCGCTGAATTGACAGCTCCGTCCGACAGGCTGATATTATGATTTGATTTAACAGTTGATAAAGACCGGCCTATGATTTAACCGGATAATGGACGACAACTGCAACGAGAAATATCCTCTTCGAAAGGTGCTGTTCAGTATTCTTTCGAGGAGGATTTTTTACTCTGACCGCAATATAATATAGCCGCCGCTCTGTATCTGTATACAGGGCGGCAGCTTTGCTTACTACTGCGTCAGTCTGAGTATCTGACCGGGATAGATGATATTGGGATTCTCCAGATTGTTCAGCGCCAAGAGGTTTTCTATCTCCAGCCCGTAGCGGTCGGCGATACTGAGGACCGTGTCTCCCGGGCGCACCACATAGTAGCGCGGCGACCGTATCTCTTCGATCGGAAGTACCAGCTCCTGACCGGGATATATCGTATAGGGATAGACAAGTCCGTTCGCTTCGGCGATCTCTTTGACCGAGGTGCCGAAGAACTGCGCTATCGCGAACAGGGTATTCCCCGGACGGACGATATATGTGACCATTTCCATAATGAGCTCCTTTCCAGCATTTGGTATTATATTGTATGCGAAAAACACAGCGGATGTTACCGAGAGAATCTTTACATAAATTTTATCGAATATTATTATTTATTGTGCTTTAAAAGAATTAATTACGTATACTTTTTTGCTATGATATCTATGTATAAAACCGCCAAATTGAGGTTGTTCAATTGATGATTAAACGTGTAATTTCACTACTTTTGGTATGTTTACTCCTTTTCTCCGTTGCGGTCACTTGCTTTTACGCGGAGGAAGAGGAAGTGATAGAAGAGGAAGTCATAGCCGAAGAAGAGACTGAGGAAGAAACCGAGGAGCCTACCGTCGCTCCGACCCAGCCTCCAACCGAGCCTCCCAAGCCCGACGCGAAGAAGCTCGGCTATGCCGCATACGCCAAAAAGCTCGATGAAACCGTATACAACGATACCGACTTAGGCGCTGTCTATACCGAGGACTACACCACCTTCAAGGTGTGGTCTCCCGCGGCGGACGACGTCAAGGTCTGTATCTACAAAACAGGTTCTGATGAGGAAGAGGGCTTCAACACGATCACCGTCAAGCCGATGAAGTACTCCAAAGCCGTCGGTACCTGGTACATCACGCTCGACGGCGATTACAAGAACATGTACTACACCTATAAGGTGACTGTCGGCGACAACACCTATGAGGTGGTCGATCCCTACGCGAAGGCTGTCGGCGTGAACGGCAACCGCGGTATGATCGTCGATCTTGACGATACCGACCCCGAGGGCTGGTCGGATGACAGCTTTACTCGCGCGGACAACGCCTCTGACGCTGTCATCTGGGAGGTCAGCGTCCGCGACTTCTCCGCGGACACGTCCTCAGGCGTCAGTGAGAAGAACCGCGGGAAGTTCCTCGCGTTCACCGAGACAGGCACGACCCTCGGCGGCGCGGAAGGCGGCGTCTCTACCTGCGTTGATTATTTAAAGGAGCTGGGCGTCAACTACGTTCAGATCAATCCGTTCTATGATTTTGCTTCCATTGATGAAGCGGAATCCCTCGACGGCCAGTACAACTGGGGCTATGACCCGAAAAATTACAACGTCCCCGAAGGCTCCTATTCGTCCGACCCCTACGACGGCAGGGTGCGTATCTCGGAGTGCAAGCAGATGATACAGGCGCTTCACAACGCGGGTATCGGCGTCATCATGGACGTTGTGTACAACCATACCTACTTCTCCGAGGACTCGTTCTTCAATCAGCTGGTTCCGTCCTACTACCACCGTATCAATGAGGACGGCACCTGGTCGAACGGCTCGGGCTGCGGCAACGACGTCGCGACCGAACGCTACATGGTTAGCAAATTCATCCGTGAATCCGTAGCTTACTGGGCGCAGGAGTATCATATCGACGGCTTCCGATTCGATCTGATGGGTCTGATGGACGTGGATACCATGAACGGTATCCGCTCCGATCTCAACGCGCTGCCCGGCGGCGACAAGATCATTATGTACGGTGAAGCATGGAACATGAGCACCACCGTTCCCGCGGGCATCGAGCTGGCAAATCAGGATAATCTGTACAAGCTCGATCAGGGGATCGGGGCGTTCAATGATTCGGGACGCGACGCGATCAAGGGCTCGAACTTCAATGCTGCCGAAAAAGGTTTTGTGCAGGACGGTTCTTCCAAGGGCGGCGTCCGCGGCGCGATCGAGGGCGACGGCTCAGGCTGGGCTTCCGTGCCCTCACAGTGCGTCAACTACGCCTCCTGCCACGATAACCTGACTCTTTACGATAAGCTGACCGATTCCGTCTACGGCGACGGGAAGTATTCACAGCGCAGGGAAGACCTCGTCGCGATGAACAAGCTCTCCGCCGCGGCAGTCCTGATGTCGCGCGGCGTACCGTTCATGCTGGCGGGCGAGGAGCTCGGCAGAACCAAGCAGGGCGATAACAATTCCTATATTTCTTCTGTAGAAGTAAACCAAATCGACTGGAAGTCGCGGTATCGTTTCACATTCTTGACCGACTATTATCAGGGACTGATCGCGATCCGCAAGGCGATCCCCGCTCTGCGTGACGGGGCAGGCGATTCCGACCTCGAATATCTGGAGACCTCAGTTAAAAATACCATCGCATATTCACTGTCGATGGACGGTTCTCCGACGGTCGTCGTTGTGCTCAACGGCGACACTGCCAACGCATCCAAGGTCACTCTGCCCGAGGGCGAATGGGTGAAGATGGCGGATGACAGCCGCGCGGGATTATCCTCTCTGGGGACTGAGAGCGGTTCTGTCAATGTCCCCGCGACATCCGCGTGTATCTTAGTTGACGCGGACGGCTTTGCGGAGATTGAGCAGGAAGCCCCCGAATGTCTCCTGTATATCCGCTATAAGGATAAGACCAACGACGGCGCTGTCGTATGCGAAGAACGCCTGACAGGCAGCCTGAAAGAGTCTTACGTAGCGGCGACTCCGTCCGAGATCCTGTTCGATTATAATATCCTCTCTCAGTCCGCGCTCAGCGGCTCCTTCACCAAGGCGTATGACGTCGTGAACGTCGACTGTGAAGCGTATGAGGGAGACTATTCCACCGTCACCATCAAATATGTCGATGAGGACGACAAGCCCCTGTCCAATACCGTTGTGATGACGAACCGCGTCGGACAGCAGTATTTCACCCCGTCCATCCCCGGCGTCAAGGGCTATTCGCTCGATCTGGATGATCTGCCCGAAAACGGCGCGGGCTTATACGCCGACGAGCCGATCGAGGTTATCTATCGTTATATAAAGGCGGAGAAATCCGACGAGGAAACCGAGTACACCTGTCCCGCGAACGTTCTGTATATGGCTGACGACGGCTCTATCCTCGCGCTGAAATCCTATATGGGCGTCGAGGGCGATGAGCTCGAGATCGAGGACATGGAATTCGACGGCTACGAGTTCTATGATATTTCCAACGATAACGCGCTGTTTGATGAAAACGAGCTGAACGTGATCCTGTATTATCAGAAGCCGAAAGCTGATTTCACGATCTACCTGATCATCGCGGGCGCGGCGATCCTGCTCCTTGCCTTGGCGGCGATCCTGCTCCGTTCGTCCAAAAAGCGCAAGATGAACGCGATCGACATTGATGAATAATAAATTATTGCAATAATAATTTTTATTATATTATTAAGGAGGAAAAAGCATGAAAAAAACAAAAAAGCTCATATCCCTGCTTCTCTGCGCAGTGCTTGTTGCTTCGATGATGTCCGTGGCGATCGTTTCCACCTCCGCCGCGACCAATCCCTACAGCGACGCCGCTATGGCGCTGGATCAGGAATATGCCTATGACGGAGAGTTAGGCGCGATCTACTCTCCCGAAGCCACCACTTTCAAGGTCTGGGCGCCGCTGGCGACTGAGGTCAAGCTCAACCGCTACGCGACCGGCTCCGACGATGAAGAAGGCGCACAGGATCTCGGCACCACCGGGATGGAAAAGCTGATGGACGGCGACAAGTGGACAGGCGTATGGACGACTACCGTCGAAGGCGACATCGTCAACACCTACTACACCTACTCCATCACCAACCCCAACCACATCTATAACGGCACCACTGAGATCACCCATGAGACCGAGGACGTTTATTCCTACGCGGTCGGCGTCAACGGCAACCGTTCCATGGTCGTTGATCTGACAACCGCTGAGACCAACCCCGAGGGCTGGGAGAGCGATTCTCACGTCTTTACCGACCAACAGACCGACGCGATCATCTGGGAAGTCCACGTAAAGGACTTCACCTATGCGCCGAATTCCGGCGTCAGCGATGCGAACCGCGGTAAGTTCCTCGGCTTCACCGAGACCGGCACCACCCTTGACAACAAGGGCGTTATTTCCACCGGCATCGACTACTTAAAGAATCTGGGCGTCACTCACGTTCAGATCAACCCGATGTACGACTTCGCGACCATCGACGAGTCCGGCGACGATTCACAGTTCAACTGGGGTTATGACCCGAAGAACTACGGTGTTCCCGAGGGCTCCTATTCCTCGAACCCCTACGACGGCAACGTCCGTATCAAAGAAGCAAAGGCGATGATCCAGGCGCTGCATAACGCAGGTATCGGCGTCATCATGGACGTGGTTTACAATCACACCTATTCTGTTGATTCCTGCTTCAACTACTCTGTTCCCGAGTATTACTATCGAATGACTGCCGACGGAGGCTACAGCCAGCAGTCCGGCTGCGGCAACGACACCGCCTCCGAGCGCGCGATGTACCGCAAGTATATGCGCGATATGATCAGCTACTGGGTCAACGAATACCATATCGACGGTCTGCGCTTCGACCTGATGGGCGTACACGACGGCGAGACCATGAACATGATCCGCGACGATATGGACGATATCGACTCCCGCATCGTGATGTACGGCGAAGGCTGGGCAGGCGACACCGTTTATGATCCCACCACCTGCGCGGGCACTGCTACCTTCATGACCACTCAGGGCAACTCTGATAAGCTTTCCACCCGTATCGGTTTCTTCAACGACCAGATCCGTGACGCGATCAAGGGTAATGTATTCCATAAGGAAGAAGGCGGCTTTGTACAGAACGTCAAGACCTCCGCTCCCGGCGTCAACTTCGGTATCCGCGCGAACACCGTCGGTAAGTCAAGATGGCATGCTGTCACTCCCGAACAGTGCCTGACCTACGCTTCCTGCCACGATAACTATACCCTTTATGATAAGCTCGCTTATGTCGATCAGAACGGCACCATAGCGAACTACCGCCAGCGTTTTGCGAACGTTGTCGCTCAGAACAAACTGACCGGCGCGATCATCAGCACCTCTCAGGGTATGGACTTCCTGCTTGCGGGTGAAGAGATGGGTCGTTCCAAGGACGGCGACGAGAACTCCTACAAGAGTGCGGCTACACTGAACATGATCGACTGGTCGCTCCTCGAGACCAACGCCGATATCGTCTCCTACTACAGAGGTCTGTTCGAGCTGAGAAAGGTGTTCTCTCCCTTTACCGCAAATGTAACAGAGGCTGCCGGCGGAAACTATAAGTATAATTTCGATACTTCCGCAACCGGTTCCGTGAACCCGATCGCTTATACCATCGATAACAACACTGAGGGCGAGTGGAGCAAGATCGCAGTCATTTACAATGGCGCTAACATAGTAAAGAATTATAGATTCACTAAGGCCTCTTCCGGCGTGACCGATAATTCCGAGTGGGTCATCGTTGTCAACGACAAGCAGGCAGGCGTCCAGAAGCTCGGCGAGGTCAAGGGCAGAACCTTTACCGTACCCGCTTACTCGGCAATGATCGCTGTTGAGAAGAGCACCTTCGAAGAGACCGCGATTCCTTCCGATTTCTCCACCCTGACCGTCAACAGCGTTTATGACGTTACAGGCGAGACCTTAACCAGCAGCACTCTGATCGGCAAGCCCGGCGAAGGCTACTCCGTAACGGCTGACGGCTCCATTCCGCTTCAGTATGAGCTGGATCGTGTTGAGGGCGACGAAACAGGCGTATTCTCTGATGAAGAACAGACTGTTACTTATCACTATCGCGACTATGTTCCCGAGAGATTCACAGCCCCCGATGGCGACCTCAACGATGACGGCGTAGTCGATATCATTGACGTGACCGTTCTCCAGAGACACTTGGCTTATTTGAACCGTCTTGACGCAGAGCATGAGAAGCGCGGCGACTATGATCTCGACGGCGTGACCGATTCTCCCGACGTAACACTGCTCCAGCGCTTCTGCGCGGGCATGATTGCTCCTGTCTACACCGTTACCACCCGTTATCTGGGCAGAACCGATGACGGCACTAAGTCGATCGCGACCGCGACCGTCCAGACCCTGCGCTACGGCGACAGCTACACGACCGAGCCTCTGACCATCGCTTACTATAAGCTCGACGAAACTCCTGCTAACGCGTCCGGTACCGTGAACAAGAAGACAGTTGTTACCTATTGGTATTCCTACAGCGTCGCGAGCCCTGTCATGCACGTCAAGCACAGTGGCGACGAGACATGGGATCCCAACCTCTGGGCATGGGCATATGACGGCTCCGGTCAGGCGATCAACTGCTATGAAGAAACCGGCTGGCCGGGCAAAACGCTCACCAACCCCGATGAGAACGGCTGGTACAACGTGACCTTCCCGATCCCCGGCGGTCTGAACTACTACTTCATCATCAGCCAGGGCTCCGGTACCCCGCAGACAATGGATTACGGCAGAGTGAACGGTGAGGATATCGGTATTTCTTACGACGACTATCCCGAGATCTGGGTCGTTATCCAGGATGATCTGATCGGCAAGAACAACGGCGACTGGTGCAAATACTACAACTACAATCCTGATCTTGAAAGCTGATCTGACATGATTCGAGCCCATCCGCAAGGATGGGCTCTTTTTCGCCTTGATAGCTTGACAAAATCGGCTGTCTGTAGTTTAATGGTAATGTAAGATTTTTTGCAAAGGACGGTAAAGTTTATGAACATTGTATGTTTGGATTTAGAAGGCGTATTGGTGCCCGAGATATGGATCGCGTTCGCAGAAGCTTCGGGTATCCCCGAGCTCAAGCGCACCACCCGCGACGAGCCCGATTATGATAAACTGATGAAATATCGCCTTGATATCCTCGATCAGCACGGTCTGGGTCTTAAAGAGATACAGGAGACCATCGCGAAGATCGACCCTATGCCCGGCGCGAAGGCATTTTTGGACGAGCTGCGCTCCATCACCCAGGCGGTCATCCTCAGCGACACGTTTTCTCAGTTCGCAAAGCCCCTGATGGAAAAGCTCGGCTGGCCCGCAATCTTCTGCAACGAGCTGATCGTGGACGAAAACGGCAAGATCACCGATTATCACCTGCGCTGTGAAAAGACCAAGCTGACCACTGTTCGCGCACTCCAGTCCTGCGGCTTCGAGACCATCGCCAGCGGCGACAGCTTCAACGACCTCGCCATGATCCAGGCGAGCAAGGCAGGCTTCCTGTTCCGCGCTCCCGACAGTATCAAAGCGGATTATCCCGACATTCCTGCCTGCGATACCTATGACGAGCTCTTAGCGCTGATCAAAGCGGCTCTGTAAGATCGATAAAAAACAAGCACCGAGGAATGAACAACCTCGGTGCTTTTCTTATGCTTTGACAACTTTTATTCTCATTAGCAGCGGCTTGATTAATCGGACAATCAGCACTTCGACCACTCCGAACGGCACCAGAACCGCCGTTCTGTACAAGAGCAGGGTGGGGTAGGGGATGTTCATCATCCCGCTGAGGATCAGCGTATTCAGCGGCAGGGCGCACAGTACCAGCACAGTCGCCTTTGTGATGATGATATCTTTCAGATTCAGTTCGCTTTTGTACAGGATCAGCCCGTAGAGGATTCCTTCCCAGACATAGCAGGCTGTCAGCGCGGGATTCAGCGAAAAGGCGGTGGGATTCGCGAGGATCAGCGACAGCACGTCGCCCGCTCCCGAAACGACCGCCGCGCAGACGGGACCGTAGAGGTAGGCGGTAATCACGATGGGGATAAAGGAGAACCCGATCTTGACGAACGGCATGATCGCCAGCGTGAAGTTGGTAAAGATTCCCAGCACGACTCTCAGCGCGAGCATCATCGCGCACACGGCGAGCGCCTGCACCTTGGTCAGTTCTCTGGATGAATCTGCGAATTTTCTCAAATAAGACATAAAAAACCTCCTTCTGCATTCCTATGTGCACAAGGAGATCGTTCCGTATGCAACAGCGGGATGCAAAGAATACACCGCGGACGCGTGCGTCTTTTTTTGTCTCGGACTGAAGTATCTGCTTTTTGAAGCATTTCATAAAGCGTCCGTTGGTGACAAAAAAGCGGCGCGTCGCCCTTCGTTTTGCTGTCAACTCCCCGTACAGCAAACACTTAACGCGTATTCTTTTACTCTGTTTATATTATTGCTGTATTACATTATACTCTCGGAAGAGACAAATGTCAAGCGTTTATCGGCACGGCGTATCCAGATCGAGCGCGACCAGATCATGGTGCGGAATCTGCTTATCTTCGGGCGGCAGCTCCATATAATCTCCGAACGCCATCCTCAGATACTCGTCATACCCCTGCGGGATGGGGAAAGACATGCCTTCAAATTCGTGATACACCACATCCGCGAACGCCTTGTGCGGGTAAGCGTTCCGCATATAGCCGGGACCCGCGCAAAGCTCCGTGGACTTTTCATGCGTGTGAAAGCCGTAGCGGGTCATCTTTTTCTCGTGCTTTTTCCAGATCTTCGTCCTGCGCTCACGCGAGGGCACCAGCTTTAAGAGGATCGAGCTGACCAGCTTTATCAGCGCCCCGTGCTTTGTCGGCACGACCTCCGTCATATACAGGCTGTACATCATCGCGTGATAGTACTGCATATAGCGCTGCCATCTGCCGTCGGGACAGCCGTCCAGCGGGAAGATATCGGTGACGATCCCGTGCGGCACGTCAATGTCCTTCTGATTCTCCTTGACCATAGTCGCCGAGGTGTCGACGAGGGTCGCGAAGCAGTTGCCCGTAAAGACCTTGCCGTCGGTTTTCAGCATCAGAAAACGCTCATTGCTCTCATGCTGTTTCCATAATTTGAGCATGCGCTCATAATCCCTGCGCGGCATCATCAGGTCGATGTCGTCGTCCCACGGGATAAAGCCGTTGTGACGGATCGCGCCGATGACGCAGCCGCCCAGCAAAAAGTAGGTCAACTCATGCCTTTTGCAGAACTCGTCAAAATAAACGAGCGACTCTAATTCCTTGAGCTGTAATTTTCTCAGCGTTTCTCTGTCGAGATTCAAAACTTCACTCATAATACTTCTTCCGCGTCATCGTCATAAACGACGGTGTTTTTCTTTACCGCTTCTTTGATCTCTTCGATACGCCGCTGGGCGCTGCCGTCAAGGCTGTGCTTCCAGAACGGCATCTTAATCAGACCGATCAGCGTGCCGATACCGTAGCTGATATGCAGGACGGGGAAGAGGAAAGGCAGGATCAAAAACAGCGGATTGATGGATTTCTTCAATACAAACGCGCCGACGGTGTTGACGAAGTTGAACATCGTGTACATCGCCATGATGATTGCGAAATAGACAGGCTGACCCGCGAAGATCCAGATCAGCGAGCTTGCCGCGAGCGCCAGCAAAAAGACGAAGGGGATGAAGTGGAAGTAGCTCAGACACCCAGGGCACACGCCGAGCGTCAGACCGATCCAGTAGCCGTTGCCGTACTTCTGACCGATCATGCGCTTGAAGGTGCTTCTGGTGTGCTGGAAGGAGATGATCTCGGGACAGCAGCACATCTTATAACCTGCCTGTCTGATCCTGTAATGCAGTTCATTGTCCTCGGTTCTGCCTAAGTCCTCGTTAAAGCCGCCGACCTTCGCGAACACCTCGCGCTTGTACGCGGCGTGGAACAGGCTGTCGTGGTATTCCTTCTGCGCGGCGGGTCTGCGGTAATCCGCGACCGACGAGCCGAAGAGGCTTTCTTCCGCGGCAAGCAGGGTCTTTGTCCACAGGTTGGGGTTGGCGCAGATGTTGGGACGACCGCCGCCGACGATATCCTCGCCTTCCTGGATGTTGAACACATTTCTCGAGACAAACTGACGCGGGATTTTGGAGTGAGCGTCCACGCGGATGATGATATCGCCCGTGGCATGCTCGATGGCGACGTTCCAAGCCGACGCCTGATTTTTGCCCGTCGAGGTATAGATCTTGACGTCATAAAACCCGTTATCAATGTTCTGGAATTCTTCCATGATATCGCGCGTATGGTCGGTGGAGCCCGAGTCGATCATGATGACTTCGATTTTGCCGTGAGGATAGTTCTGGTCACGGAAATCTCTCAAAAGACCTTTCAGCGCCTTTTCCTCATTGCGTGCGATGGTGCACAGAGATACTCTCATGTCAATTCTCCTCTAAAGCGGCTTTCGTCATCCATTTCGCGCTGACGCACAGCGACTGGGTCATATACGGGATGACGTACAGCAGCGGCAGTACCAGAAGTCCCAAGAGCAGCCACGGCGTGAAGCTGAAGATCAGCTTCGCGGCTGAACCGGTACGGTACTTCATGATATACTTGTTATACGCGAACACCTGACTCGGCGTGAACTGCGGATTGTCCGCGCTGACAGTGAATACAGTGAAATAGCGTGTAGCGTACAGCGTCGTTGTGATGGTCGACAGCACCGCTAAAATGAAATAAAAATCATTGTAGAGCACTGATCCGTAAAAATCGGAATCTAAGTTGACGCTGACGGTTTCAAAGATAATCAGCGGCAAATACAGCACGAGTACGGGCAGAAGCATTCTGAGGATGACTCTGATATTCAGGCTCAGCGCGTTGCCGTATCTGCCCGCGCCGAAGTAATAAAACACATCGCGCAGCTCTATGCTGTTCGTATACGCGGCTTTGTAATAGGCACGGACATAGCCGTTGATAACGGGCGAGAGCAGGTAGCCCGCGATCAGCTCAACAGGGTAGCCGATGGAATAGATCACGGCGGTGGAAATCTCTTCATTCGAGATCAGGTTCATGATCGCGCAGGAGATCGCGGTGGTAGCGCCGTCGATCATGTAGAACGGCAGCAGTACGATCAGCATGGCGACGATCGCCTTGACATAATTCTGTTTTAATATATTGCGTGCCTGCGTTTTTACGATAGCTTCAGGTGACAAGAAACATCATCCCTTGGTATAAAGATTGTACATGCTCTCTAAGCAGATCTGAGCATGCAGGAAGAACTTTTCCACATTGATACACTCGTTGGCGTTGTGGATGTTGCTGACTTCGCCCTCAAAGACAGGACCGAAAGCGACGCCCTTGCCGCCTAACTTGCGCGCGTAGGTACCGCCGCCTGTGGTGTAAATCGAGGGCTTTTCGCCCATGATCGTCTCATAGGACTCGGACAGGATCTTAATGATATCGGAATCCTCGCTGAGGTACAGCGGCTTCTGGTGCGCCAGTACCTTGACGTGGATATGCTCCTTTTCCGCCTGACGGGTGATCTTCTCCAGGATCTCATCGCCGTTCGCGGTAACAGGATAGCGGATATCCATGGTGCAGGTGGAGTAGCCCTCGTCGATGTGCACGGTGCCGACGTTGACCGTCAGCGGACCTGACTCTTTGTCTCTCATTTTGATACCCAGCATGACGCCGTCGGTATCGGTGCCGACATAGTGGCTGATGAAGGAGGGGAGAGAACCCATCGTCAGGGACGAGAAGTTGGAGGTGAGCAGGTCGATCAGCGCGGTAGCGGCGTTCAGACCCTTGTCGGGATCAGCCGCGTGAGCCGCCTCGCCGCGGGAGAGTACCATCATGCCATCGATGGTGTAGTAGAACTCAAAGGAACCGCGCTTCGCGTCGGCAAGTCTTGCCAACTGATGATCTTCGTTTTCGGTACAGTCGAGCAGTGCGTAAGCGGTATCGGGAACGGCATTGACCGTTTTGCCCGAATGCAGCTGCGTCAGCGTCGTGCCGTCATGGGTATCGGCGTACAGCTCTAACTGTAAGATACCCTTTTCACCCTTGCAGATACCGTATTCCGAGTCGGGCGTGAAGGAAAGATCAGGTATAGGCTCATGCTTGAAGTATTCGTCCATATCCTCCATACCGCGTTCCTCAGAGGTGCCGAAGATCGCGCGCAGGGTGTTTTTGCCGACAACGCCGTTATCCTTGAGCGCTCTCAGACAGTAGAGGTTGATAAGCGCAGCGCCTTTGTCGTCTGCGATACCTCTGCCGTACATATAGCCGTTGTCGCCGACAGACAGCTCAAAGGGCAGAGAATTCCAGTTGTTGCCCTCGGGCACGACGTCCAGATGCGCCAGTACGCCGCAGAGCTTTCCGCCTTCGCCCAGCTCGACATGACCCGCGACATTGTCGATGCTCTCCGCTTTCAGCCCGAAGCTGAGCGCTTTGCGCATCACCCAGTCGAGCGCCTCCTTACAGCTCTCCTGGATCCCCGAAACGGATTGGATCGCGATCAATTCCGCTAAATCAGTGATGATGTCCTCTTTATAATCGAGTATTTTTTCTCCGAAACTCATGGTTTCCTCCTCATGTATTGGATTTCTGTTTTATTCTATAGAATCTTCGGGATGTGCGCTTTGCACGCAGTCCCTTGTTGATTATCAGATAGATGATGAATAAGATCAGCGCCGCGCCTGAAATGATACAGCCGATTCTCAGATACGGGGTTTTGTAGCGGAACTCGATCTCGCTAGTGGTATGTCCCGGCACTCTGACTGCCATGAAACCGATGTCGACGACCTCGATCTCAGCTTCTTCGCCGTTGACATAAGCTGTCCATCCCTCGTCATAGGGTACGCTGAAAAAGAGAAGATTATCATTTCCCGCGTTGATAAACTCCGCGTTGAATCCCTCTTTTGTGTACACAAAGGAAGAGCAGGTGTTTTTGTTCAGGTGCTTCGCGTCTTTTTCTAAGGCATCCGCGTTATATACGAAATCCGCGGTGATACTGTCAAAGTTCTTGTATTTCGGATATAAGGCGTCCTGGAGCTTGTCATCGTTATGGGATAAGTTCAGATTATCATACATTCCCTCTGTATATCCCGTGATGTCGGCGTACTTCGCCATTTGCTCCTGCGACAGCACCAGCGCTTTGAGCAGGGCAAGATGTTTGACGCTCTCGTTGATGTCCAAGAACTCTTCTTCTGTCAGATATCGGTCAAAGGTGAAGCCCATCGGGATATAGTTGAGATTCTCATATTCATCAAAGCCGTTCTCCGTGCCGATATACCGATAGCCCGGCATGAAGCGGTCGGGGCTTGCGTTATCATTGTGCAGTCTCTCTTCGGTAAAGAGATACTTGACCGACAGCAGAGAACGCAGTCCGTAATAGTCGGTAGAAGGTCTGGAGCCTACGTCCCGCTTGACGCCGACGCTGTTGTAGAAATCCATCAGCGAGCCGGGGACGATGCTGTGAAACGCCTGGATCGTCGGAACCTGCCAGAAAAGTCCGAGGTTGTCGGAGGTCTCGTAAAAGTCCGAACGCACCTCTTTGATATCATAGAGCGAAACGTCCTCTCCGCGGTTGAGCGCGTAGCTGATCATGAACTCGTCGTCGCGGTCGGCATAGACTCTCGCGCTCCATATGTACACGGTACTGTAGCCGACGACAAAGAGACTGAGGAAAACGGCAGTCGCTCTGAAAAACCATTTGGGCTTTTTTTGGTAAAGGATATACAGAAGATAAGTGAGCGCAAGCCCGATCACGGAGATGGCGCAAAACAGCCAGAACTTTTTCGGGAACGCTTCCAAGCCGATGACCGATCGGTCAGCTTCATCGCTTTGCCTGTTCATATCGGGGATCAGACCGATCGCCGCCGCGGCAATGAGTGTGATGACGGCTGTCGGGACGAACCCGCGCTTGAAGTCGACTGCTTTCATATTCTCCAGCGATTGTACGGTCACGACCGCCATCATCAGCGTCAGCATGTAAAACCATCTTGCGTAGTATGAGCTGTTCAGACACTGGAACGCGCTGTTGAAAACGGGAATCGCCGCCATGATTAGGAGGATGATCAGTATTTTTCTGAAGAACCCGCGCTTTCTGCCGCGCAGATACGCGATCACGAAAGTCATGGAGACCATCGGCAGGTACGCGGCGACAGAAGCCCATCTCGCGCCCGCGGAAGGAGTGAAATTGTTCTTCGCGGGAACATCGCCGGGGAAGAACAGACTGACGAATATCTGTACATAGCGCTGAGTATTGTCATAGATCAGGGTGTTCCAGCCGTTGATGATAGACGAGACGCGGTTGTTGCCGATGATCGCCGCCACAGACGGCAGCAGCAGGAACATCGACAGAAAGAAGCCGATGATGCACTCGAACGCTAAGGTAAGAAAATCACCGAGTCTGAAACGGTAGGCTTTTGAGATCATCTTGACGATGTAGTAGATGATGACAAAGACGACCTGTCCGAAGAAGAAGTAATAGTTGACCGTCGCGCAGAAGAATACCGCCAGCGCGACGACCCCTCTGCGGCCTGTGGCGTGAAACTCATCCAGAGCCGCCAAGAGCAGGGGAAAGGCGATCATCGCCTCGTGAAAGTGGAAAAAGAAGATGTTGTAGACAGAGAACGAAGAAAACGCGTAGATAACGCCGCCGACAACGGCGTATTCCTTTCGCCTGACATAGCGTCGGATGTAGATATAGGCTGACAGGGACGTACAGCCGAGCTTGAGCATCAAGAGGGGTCCGAAGGTATAGGGGACCCATGACGAGGGCAGCAGCACCGTCAGCCAGAAGAACGGAGAGCCTAAGAGATAGAAGCTGTAGCTTCCGACAAAATTGGCTCCCAGATCGGTCAGGTGGCTCCAGCCCGTATCGCCGCTTCGGATGGAATCATGCGCCAGCTGATAAAAAGGGATCTGCTGTACGTTGAAGTCTCCGTAATACAAAAAGTACCCTTTGTCATAGATCATGACGGGAACGACGATGAACGCCGAAAGCAGGAACGCCCACAAAAACGCGTACAGGGCATAAGGCTTTTTGTCGCCTGCAAGACGATTCAGTACCAATTTACGCCCTCCTGTCGAAAGTTCTTTACCTTACGGGAAAAATGTGTTATGATGATAACGCACTTTAACTAATGTATTATAGCACACATTATCTGAAAATGCACGAATTATTTTATGATTTTGTCAAAAATGAGGAGATTATCCAATGAACAGCTTTTTCGCAATGATTTCCAGAATGAAATATATCGACCGCTGGGGATTGATGAACAACACAAAAACCGAGAATATCTCCGAGCACAGCCTCGAAGCCGCGATCCTCGCGCACGCGCTGGTCAATATCGCGAACGTACGGCTTCATGAGGATCTTGACGCGGACAAAGCGGCGGTCATCGCGATGTTCCATGACGCGGGCGAGATCATCACGGGTGATATGCCCACCCCGATCAAGTATTACAACCCCGAGATCAAAAACGCCTATAAGGCGATCGAAAAGGTCGCCGAGGACAGGCTGATCGCGATGCTCCCCGAGGATCTCAGGGAGATCTACCGTCCCGTCATCTCCAATGAGGATAAGGTGCTGGAGAAGTATGTCAAAGCCGCCGACAAGCTCTCCGCCTTGATCAAGTGCGTCGAAGAGGTCAGGATGGGGAACAATGAGTTCTTAAAAGCCAAGGAAGCGACCGAACAGGCGATCGCCGACATGAACCTGCCCGCCCTCGATATCTTCATGAAAGAGTGCATGCCCGCCTACTATCTGACGCTTGACGAGCTGGGATAAAAGCATGTTATATTACACAAGATATGCCTTTTGCCGCGACATAATATACTATAAGTTGTAAAAAAAATATTAATTTCGACAATAATTCCTTTATAGAAAATAAAAAGGCTTTCTGTGAGTATAATTATACTGTATATTTATGATGTGCAGGTACATGCGCATATCCTGTCATGACGAATAACCACGAAAGGCGGTATCTTTCAGATGGCAAAATACAACGATGATTTTGTTGATATTTCATCATCCGCTGATGTAAACAAGCTCTACGGCAGTGAACGCCGCAGCGCTCCGAAGAAGCGCAAGAACAAAGGCTTGGGCAGAAGGATCTTTGTTCTGGTTCTCTCGCTGATCATGCTGTTGGTCGGCTCGGGTCTGGTCTTTTACTACAATGTGCTTGATCAGATGAATTTCAAGGAGCTTGAACCCCTCGCTCCCGCTCCGACCTCTAATACATCAGAGACAACGACCTATTCCGTCCAAAGCGGCGGCGCGACGCTTCTGTCGAGCGACAACGTGCTGAACATCCTCTTGTTCGGTCAGGATACTCCCGCCAGCGCGGAGGATCACGGACGTTCCGATACGACGATCCTGTTATCCATCGATAACGTGAATAAAAAGCTCAAGCTGACTTCCTTCCAGCGCGACACCTACGTCAGCATCCCGGGCTACGGCGACAACAAGATCAACTCCGCGTTCACCTTCGGCGGCGAGCGTCTTTCCATCGACACCATCGAAACCAACTTCGGAATCAAGGTCGATAAATACGCGACGGTCGACTTTTCGTCCTTCCGTCAGGTCATCGAAGCGCTGGGCGGCGTAGACATCGAGCTGACCCTCGAAGAGATCAAGTATATCAACGCCCAGATCGACGTCAACGATCAGACTGACGTCACCAGCTTCTTACAGTACGATGAGACCAAAGAGAAGCAGATGATGCACCTTGACGGCTATCAGGCTTTATGGTACGCGCGTGACCGCGGCGAAGAGAGCTTGGGCGGCAACCCCGACTACAGCTTCTCCGGCGACGACTGGGACCGTACCTCCCGTCAGCGCAACCTGATCCAGACCATCATCAAGAATCTGCGTGAGGACGCGTCGCTGACCGAGCTGGTCTCGATCGCCAACAAGATCGGTCCTCTGGTCACCACCAACTTAAAGAAGGGCGACATCACCTTCCTCGTCTCCAACATGATGACCTATATCGGCTATGATATGGAAGAAATGTCCCTGCCGACCCTCGGTCACTGGAGATACGGCACGACCAACGACGGTCAGAGCGTTATCGTCATCGACGACTGGGACGGCGTCCGCAAGGATGTGGCGAAGTTCATTTATGAGGATTCCGTATCGGGAGGATCTTCCACTTCCTCTTCTGCAGCCGCACAATAAGACTGAGATTCCGCGGAAGCCCGCGTCATACGGGTTTCCGCATTTTTGTGTAATGAAAGAATCAAGAGGTTATTATGAGCAATAAAAAGAAAGAGCTTATCCGTACATTGAAGTTTGTCCTGTTTTCGATCTCGGCAGGCGTCATTCAGATCGTTTCGTTCACCTTGCTGACCGAGCTGACGCCGTGGAGCTACTGGCCCTGCTATCTGATTTCGCTGGTGCTGTCGGTCGTATACAACTTCACCATCAACCGTAAATTCACCTTCCACTCTGCCGCGAACGTCCCGCTGGCGATGTTCAAGGTGTTCCTGTACTACTGCGCCTTCACGCCGCTCTCCACCATCGGCGGCAACTATCTGGCGGAGACTTTGATGTGGAACCATTACGTGGTCGAGCTGCTGAGCATGCTGCTGAACTTCATCACCGAGTTCCTCTTTACCCGCTTTGTCGTCTACGGCAAGCAGGTCGACAATGATGAAAAGTATGTGGAAAAAGAAGCGAAGAAATCGAGAAAAGAGCTTGAGAACGCTTCCGAAGAATCGAACGACCTTTGATACATAAACATCATTCTGTCACATGAGCCCTCCGAGATCATCGGCGGGCTTTGATTATTTCGGAACGTTTATTTCCGATCAGGCTTGTCCATTCCTTCTCATCATGATCTCCCACGCCTCTTCAACGCTCATATGGTTAAAACCCTTTTCAGAAGAGGATTCTTTATCTTCTTTTATTTCTTTATTTTCTTTATATGTGTTCAGTTGTTGTTCAGTTGATGTTCGCTTGATGTTCGGCTGATGTTCAGCAGTTGTTCGCGTGTTGTTTATTTGATGTTCAGTCGATGTTCGCTCGGTGTTCGGTAGTTGTTCATTTGGCTGTTCACTGTTTTGGTATGACTCCCAATTAACGACCGTGATCAAGCGGTTTTTGTTGCAGGTTTGCTGTTCAATTTGATGTGCGTTTTCGAAGTCCTTCAGCACCCGCTGTACTTTGGATTCCGCAATTTTGCTTTTCACACATTGAGAAATCACTTTTCTGCCTGTAATCAGCTGACCAGCTTTCAGCTCGATCTCTTTACCGTTAAAGATCGCTCTGTACGGCTGTGCCGTCGCGTGACACAGAAGATAAAGCCATACGACCATATGCTCGGGCGAGCGGGTGATCGTAGGATTCTCAAAGATTTTTCGGTATAATTTCAGCCATCCGTTTTTGTATTTCATATGCAAAACTCCCTTCTACTTATAGCCGTATAACAAAAAAAGTTGCATAAAACTATGCAACTTCTGAATTAGGAATTAGAAAATAGGAATTAGAAATTTTGGGAAACGCTTCGCGTTTTGGATTGATAAAAATGATATCCGCCTTCAATTCCTCATTCCTAATTCCTCATTTTCTATAAGAATCAGTCTATTTTCTCAAATCTTTTCATCTTTGTGCCGTCCCGCTCGATGATCTCACGGAACATTTCGTAGGGACGCACCCACAACTCGCGCTCGCCGTACAGCGCGCGGTAGATGACCATTTTCTCTGCCGTCTCGCTGTCCTTCGCAAAGTCGATTACTTCATACTCGTTGCCCTTGAAATGTCTGTATCTGCCTTTGGTGATCTCCTCGGGCACAAGCTCGGGGACGGCTTCTTCCGCTACATGTGAGCTTTCCTCAGCGAAAACGACCGTCTCTTCCGATCCTGTCGGATAGGTGATACGGAAAGAGCCGTCGTTCTCCACAAGGATCATTGAGCTCATCGGCGGTACGCTGATCTCGACCCAGCCGTTACAGCCGTACTGCTGATTATCGTTGAGCACGTCGGTCAGCACGCCGTTAAAGTTCGTGTTGATCCCGATATTGCGGTGCTCATTGCTCTGGTTGAGCAGGATATAGACCTTCTGGCTGTCGGTTTTCATCGAGAAGCACATGTGCTCGAGCTGGATCATCTCGTTCTTGTATTTGCCGTTTTGCAGGGCTTCAAGGTGATGTCTGAGATAGCCTAACTTGCAGATATGCTCAAACAGGCTGTAGTCGGGATTCTCGAGGGCGTCGAGGTTCAGCTCTCGTCTGAGATCGTCGTCGGAATGGCGCTGCTTGCGGCCCTCCATGCCGAACTCACTGCCGTAGTAGACCGACGGTACGCCGGGCATGCAGTAAAGCATGGTGTAAACGTTCTTCTGTAGTGCCTTGTCGCGGATGATGCTCGCAAGTCGCGTGACGTCATGATTGTCCGCGAAATTGTACATGTAGATGTTCTTGTACATGCCCCAGTCGCCGCACTGGCGGTCGATGGAGTGGGCAAACTCAAAGTAGTTGCGGTCGTTGTGGCTGGAGAAAAGCCCCTTGTAGATCTCGTAGTTGGTGACGGAGTCGAGCGTATCGTTGTTCGCCAGACGGTTGTAGTCGCCGCCGACGATCTCGCCGTACATCCAGAAATCGGGCTTTTTCTCCTTGCAGACCCACCGCAGGCGCTTAAAGAAGTTGACGTCCATCACGTTCGCCGCGTCAAGTCTGAGACCGTCGATGTCGAATTCGTCGATCCAGTAGCGCACGGCGTCCATCAGATATTCGACAACGTCGTTGTTCTGTAAATTCAGCTTGACCAGATCATAGAAGCCTGCCCAGCCCTCATAGCTGAAATTGTCGCCGTAGGGGCTCATCTGGTCAAAGCGGATGTTGTAAAACCATGAGGTGTAGATCGAGCCCATCCCGCGCTCCTGAATATCCTTGAAGGCGAAGAAGTCGCGCCCGACGTGGTTGAACACGCCGTCGAGGATGACGCGGATCCCGTTCTGATGAAGCGTATCGCAGATCCTCTTGAAGCTCGCGTTATCGCCTAAGCGGCTGTCGATCTTCCTGTAGTCGATGGTGTCGTAGCCGTGCCTGCTGCTTTCGAATACAGGATTGAATACGATACAGTTGACACCCATTTTCTTGAAATGGGGGATGAAGTCATAGATCTTATCCAGACGGTAGGTCAGCTGAAAGTCATTGTGCTTGGGAGCGCCGCAGAATCCCAGCGGATAAATATTATAGATAACAGTGTCATGAATCCAATGCATATGGTTACCTCCCGAGTTTGAATCCTTTAAGAGTATAGCATTTTTTATGGAGTTGTCAAACGATAAATGTTGAATTGTTGTGAATAATGTGTTAATATACTGATGTTGAATTTGATTTTGAATGTTACATGAGGTGCATTATGGCAAAATATACGGTAGTGGAAGAGAACGTAGAGTCAAAATCCGAGAAGCATATCCGCATTTTTCTGGCGGTGCTGTATTTTATCCAGACGGTCCTGACGACGTTTCCCTTTATGCAGGGCGAGGTCGACGAGGGCTTCGCGTATATCACCGCGTTCAATATGCTGATCCAGAACAATGGCTACGGCGAGAAGGGCGATTTCATGCTGGTGATCGTCGGCGCGGTACTGGTGATCTTCCCGATGGTGGCGTTCTTCTTCTGTCTCTTAGATAAGAAATCAAAGAAAAAGTATCTGGTCAGCGCATTGTGCTGTGTCGCGTGCGCCATCGTCATCACCTTCGGTATCGGCGCGATGATCGCGATCGGCGCCGTCATCACGCTGATCTTCAACGTCATCGGTCTGTTCATGACCATGCAGGGCTATCAGGCGACCCGCATGAGAGAAAACGCCTCGTGATATTCTGAAAGATTTATGCCGCGCATATACTTACTACGGTGATGTATATGCGCGGTAAAATGTTTTTAGCGAGCTTGTCTGCGGCTGTTTTGCTGATCCTGACAGGCTGTACAAGGGTGATCGCAAGCCCCTCGGATGAGCTGAGGATGTACAGCTGGTACGCGGAATACGATAACGGCAATACGGCTTCTTTGTCCTTTGAGGATGAAAAAGCGTTTTTTTCGGCAGAAAACGAGGATTTTTCGCTAAGTTTATCGGGATTATCCGTTATTTCCGACGACAGGATCATCATTTGCGACGATAACAGCAGGATGAACTATACCTTCGGCTACCAGCTCTACGGCGACAGGGTAGAGCTGAGCTGTAACGGCAGTACGATAACGCTCGATAAGAACAATTGATAAAACTCACTATTGTAATTACGCGTCGGTTCTGGTAGAATAGTGTCAATCAAAATCAAACCGAAAGATGTGAACGATATGAAGTTTGTCAAAAACCTCTTTTCCGCCGTATTGGCAGGCGTGATGATCTCGTTCGGCGGCTCGGTGTATCTTGCGTGTGTCGCCGCTGACAAAGCCCCTCTGGGCGCGATCCTGTTCTCACTGGGACTGTCGGTCATCCTGATACAGGGCTTTTTGCTGTTCACGGGCAAAACCGCTTATCTCCTTGAAAACAAGCCGTCCTATATCCCGTATCTGCTGACGATCTGGCTGGGCAATATCCTCGGCTGTATGCTGATGGGACTGCTGGTACAGCTCGCAAAGCCAAAGCTCGCCGAGACCGCCTTGTCGCTGTGCGAAGCAAAGCTCTCGCAAGAACCGTGGCAGACGCTGATCTTAGGCGCGCTGTGCGGTATTCTCGTCTATATCGCGGTGGACTATTTCAGAAGCGACGACGACAAAAAGTCCCTGCCGAAGTATCTTCTGGTGTTCACCTGTATCCCCGCGTTCATCCTCTGCGGCTTTGAGCACAGCGTAGCGGACATGTTCTACTTCGCCGCGTCCTCGGCGTACTCACTGTATACGGTGCAGGGGATCGTCTACATCCTGCTGGTATCTTTGGGCAATCTGATCGGAGCGGTACTGTTCCATACGGTGAAAAAGGCAGTTTTGTAATAATCTTTTTGCATAAATATATCCTTTAAAAAAGTCGCGGATTGGTGCGACTTTTTTTATTTTATTATTGCTATAAGGGCGTATTTATGCTATAATAAACTGTCTATTTATGTACATTCGGAGCAAAGGAGTGGAAGGCTTGGTTATCCTCGGTATCGACCCGGGCTACGCGATCGTCGGTTGGGGCGTCATAGACTATCAGGGCATTACGCACCGCCCTGTCGCGTTCGGCGCGATCACAACCGAAGCGCACACCGAGTTCAACTCCCGCTTAAAGAAGATCTATGACGATATGGTCGAGCTGATCGAAAAGTCCAAGCCCGACGTCATGTCGATCGAAAAGCTCTATTTCAACACCAATACGACGACGGCGATCCAGGTCGCGCAGGCGAGGGGCGTTATTCTCCTTGCCGCGGAGCAGGCGCACATCCCCGTGTACGAGTACACGCCCCTGCAGGTCAAGACGGCTGTAACAGGCTACGGCAAGGCGCTGAAGCCGCAGGTGATGGAAATGACGCGCAGGCTCTTACACCTCAAAGAAGTGCCCAAGCCCGACGACACCGCCGACGCGCTGGCGATCGCCATTACCCATACGCAGGCCGCGGGAACGGGCATGCGGGACTATATGATGAAGCGGGGTATCAAGTAATGATCTATTCTGTTCGCGGGAATCTGATCCTGATGGACGCGGGCTACGCCGTAGTGGAATGCGGCGGAGTCGGCTATCGTGTCCAGACCTCGATCACGACCCAGAAGCAATTGAAGCTGAATACAGAAACCATGCTGTACACCTATATGAACGTCCGTGAGGACGCAATGGAGCTGTACGGCTTTGCGAGCAAGTCCGAGCTGTCCACCTTCAAAATGCTGATCGGCATTACGGGCGTGGGTCCCAAGGTAGCTCTGGCGATCCTTTCGGAGCTGTCCTCGGAGCAGATCGCGATGTGCGTCTCGGCGGGCGACAGCAAGACTCTCACCAGAGCCTCGGGCGTCGGTCCGAAGCTCGCCCAGCGTATCGTGTTGGAGCTGAAGGATAAGATCAAGGCTGTCGATACCGCGGGCTTTGAAGTCAGCAAGGGCACGGTCATCGCCGACACAGGCAATGTGCCGAAGGCTGTCACGGCACTTGCCGTCCTCGGCTATTCCGCGGCTGACGTGACCCCGATCCTGTCGAAGCTCGACCCGAACATGAGCGTTGAGGCGATGATCGCCGCGACGCTCAGACAGATGGCATAATGCTTTCACTGAAATGAAAGGATCAATGTAATGGAATACAACACCGATTTTGAGATGGATTTCGAGGACCGTATCATGGATACCTCCGAGATCCCGTCCGACGCCCTTGACTCCGATAACCCGCTCCGTCCGAAAACACTGGACGAGTACATCGGTCAGGACAAAGCGAAGGAAAATCTGAAAATATTTATCGAAGCGGCGAAGAAACGCGGCGAATCCCTCGACCACGTTCTGCTGTACGGACCACCGGGACTGGGCAAAACGACGCTTTCGGGCATCATCGCGAACGAGATGGGCGTGAACATCCGCATCACCTCGGGTCCCGCAATCGAAAAGCCCGGCGATCTGGCGGCGCTTCTGACCAACCTCAACCCCGGCGACGTGCTGTTCATCGACGAGATCCACCGCCTGTCGCGCTCCGTGGAAGAGATCCTCTATCCGTCGATGGAGGACTTCGCCATCGACATCATCACCGGCAAGGGTCAGATGGCAGCGTCCTATCATCTGCCGCTGCCGAAATTCACACTTGTCGGCGCGACGACAAGGGCAGGTCAGCTGACCGCTCCCTTGCGCGACCGCTTCGGCGTGGTACTGCGCCTTGAAATGTACACGCCCGAAGAGCTTGCGAAGATCATCACCCGTTCGGCGGGTATCTTAGATATCAAGATCGACGAGGAAGGCGCTCTGGAGCTTGCCTCCCGCTCGCGCGGTACGCCGCGTATCGCGAACCGACTGTTAAAACGTGTGCGCGATTTCTCCGAGGTCATCTCCGACGGCGTCATCACCCTCGAGGTCGCTCAGATCGCGCTGGACAGGCTCGAGATCGACGAATTGGGTCTCGACCAGAACGACAGGCGCATGCTCGAAGCGATGATAAAATACTACCGCGGCGGTCCTGTCGGACTGGAGACTTTGGCGGCGGCGATCGGCGAAGAAGCGGTCACCATCGAGGACGTCTATGAGCCGTACCTCATGCAGATCGGATTTTTGTCCCGCACCCCCCGCGGACGCTGTGTGACCGCGGCGGCATATGAGCACCTGGGCTATAAGGTGCCCGCGAATACCGCGGCGGCACAGGGAAGTTTATTTGATTAGAAAGTGATAATTCATGCGAAAAACTGAGTTTTGGAGCGATTATGAGCTGATCGATTCCTCTTCCGGCGAGCGTCTGGAGCGGTGGGGCGATATCATCCTCATCCGTCCCGACCCGCAGGTCATTTGGAACACGGAGCGCAAAAATCCTCTTTGGCGCAACGCCCATGCCCGCTATCTGCGCTCGAATACAGGCGGCGGCAAGTGGCAGATGTACAAAAAAGTCCCCGCTTCGTGGCAGATACGTTACCGCGATCTCTTGTTCAACGTCAAGCCCATGGGCTTTAAGCATACGGGTATTTTCCCCGAACAGGCGGTGAACTGGGACTTCGCGGGCGATATCATCCGTAAATCCGACCGTCAGCTGAATGTGCTGAATCTCTTCGGCTACACTGGCTGTGCCACGATCGCCTGTCTCAAAGCTGGCGCGAAGGTCTGTCATGTCGACGCCTCAAAGGGTATGGTCAACTGGGCGAAGGAAAACGCTTCTTCGTCAGCGGTTGCCGAAATGCCCGTGCGGTGGATCGTGGACGACTGCGCGAAGTTTGTTTCTCGCGAGATACGCCGCGGACACAAGTACCACGGCATCATCATGGACCCGCCGTCCTACGGCAGAGGTCCGTCGGGCGAGATCTGGAAGCTCGAAGAGCGCATTTATGAATTTGTAGAGCTGTGCGCCGGCGTGCTTGCCGACGACGCGGAATTTGTGATCCTCAATTCCTACACCACGGGACTTTCACCCTCGGTGATGGAATATCTTTTGGGTACGGTGATACAGCCCCGCTTCGGGGGAATGGTCTCCTCGGACGAGATCGGCTTGAAGGTCACCGAGACGGGATTGACCCTCCCGTGCGGTTCTACCGCGATCTGGCGCAGATAACGCGCCGTTAATTTGGAGCGTATATGGATTTTATTTCGGTACAAAACGTAACCTTTCAATATGATGAACAGGGCGAATCGGGGAAGAATAAGCTCGTCCTCGACGACGTCTCGTTCGGGGTAAAGAAGGGCGAGTTCGTCGCGGTGCTCGGGCACAACGGCTCGGGCAAAAGCACGATCGCAAAGCACCTCAACGCCATGCTGATCCCTCTCTCGGGTAAGGTGTATATCGACGGCATGGATACCTCGGACGAGTCGCTGACCTTTGATATCCGCCGCAGGGTGGGGCTGGTTCTGCAGAACCCCGACAATCAGCTTGTCGCAAGCGTCGTGGAAGAGGACGTCGCCTTCGGTCCCGAGAACATCGGTATCCCGTCCGACGAGATCCGCGAGCGGGTAGACGAAGCGCTCAAGGCGGTCGACATGTACGATCACCGCTTAAAAGCGCCCTACAAGCTCAGCGGCGGTCAGAAGCAGCGCGTCGCCATCGCGGGCATTATCGCGATGAAGCCTGACTGTATCGTGCTCGACGAGCCGACCGCCATGCTTGACCCGCAGGGCAGGGAAGAGGTGCTCAGCACCGTATTGAAGCTGAACAAAGAAAACGGCATCACGATCGTTTTGATCACCCATTATATGGAAGAAGCGGTCCTCGCCGAGAAGGTGTATGTGATGGACAGCGGCAAAATGCTGACGTCAGGTACGCCTCGTGAGGTGTTCTCCCAGGTGGAGCTGATGAAAAAGCACCGCCTTGACGTACCGCAGGCGACGGAGCTGTGCCATAAGCTGAGAGCCTGCGGCGTAGAGATCAAAGAACTGCCGCTGACAGAGGAAGAATGTACCGCTATGCTCAGGGAGGTGATGACCCCGTGAGTTTACTCAGCGTCAAGGATCTGTCCTACGTTTATTCGCAGGGAACGCCCTTTGAGCACACCGCAGTCGACAGCGTCAGCTTTGACGTAGAACGCGGCGATTTTATCGGTATCATCGGTCATACAGGCTCGGGCAAATCCACCCTTGTCCAAATGCTCAACGGTCTGTTGAAGCCCTCGGCGGGCGCCATCCTGCTTGACAACATCAATATCTGGGACAAGCCGAAGGAGATCAGAAAAATCCGTTTCAAGGTCGGTCTGGTGTTCCAGTATCCCGAATATCAGCTGTTTGAAGAAACCGTCGAGAAAGATATCGCCTTCGGCCCGACCAATATGGGACTGAGTGAAAGTGAGATCGCACAGCGGGTCATCAGCGCCGCCCAGTTTGTCGGATTGAAGCAGGAGCTTTTACCAAAATCCCCCTTCGATCTGTCGGGCGGTGAAAAGCGCCGCGCGGCGATCGCGGGCGTTGTCGCGATGGATCCCGATATCCTGATCTTAGACGAGCCGTGCGCGGGTCTCGATCCCTTGGGGCGGGACGTCCTGCTCACCCAGATCTACCGCTATCATAAAGAGCGCGGCAATACCGTACTGCTGGTATCCCACTCGATGGAGGACGTCGCCTCGGTATGCGACAAGGTCCTTGTGATGAACAAGGCGCGTATGGAGATGTTCGACACCTCTGAGAAGGTCTTTTCACAAGGTGAAAAGCTCGCTTCTATGGGCTTGCGTATCCCGCAGATCACGGCGATCATGGATTCGCTGATCGCGTCGGGATTCCCTCTGCCGAAGGGTACGCTGACGGTCGAGAACGCCGTCAGGGATATCACGGAGTATTTGAAGAGGGAGGGACGTCTATGAGAGATATCACCCTCGGGCAGTATTTCCCTGCTGATTCCGTACTCCATCGTCTTGACCCCCGCGTCAAGATCGTCAGCTTGATCGCCTATATCGCGCTGATCTTCTGCACGTTCAATTATTGTTCACTGGCGTTTGCCGCGGTTTCCGTACTCACGATCGTCCTGCTCAGCAAAGTACCGCTGAAAATGTATTTAAAGAGCCTGAAGGTAATCATTATTATCGTGATCATCACCTCGCTTCTCAATCTCTTTTACGGCACGGGCGAGCCGATTTTTCAGTGGTGGATCATCAAGGTCACATGGGCGGGCATCCATAACGCGATCTTCGTCTGCATCCGTATCGTGTGCCTGATCCTACTCAGCTCCGCGCTGACCTTTACGACGTCGCCCACCGATCTGACCGACGCGCTGGAACGCCTGATGAAGCCCTTGAAGCTCTTGCGTATTCCCGTGCATGAGATCGCGATGATGATGACCATTGCCCTGCGCTTTGTGCCGACACTTCTCGAAGAAACCGATAAGATCATGGCGGCGCAGAAGGCGAGAGGCGCCGATATGGAAAGCGGCAATCTGATCAAGCGCGTCAAGGCGCTCGTTCCCGTACTGGTACCGCTGTTTGTCTCCGCGTTCCGACGCGCGTATGAGCTGGCGGTCGCAATGGAATGTCGCTGTTATCACGGCGGCGACGGACGCACGCGTATGAAACAGCTCCATATGCAAGTCCGTGATATCTGGAGCGTCGTATTCACCCTCGTGGTGATCGCGGGAGTCGTTTTACTCAATATTTTCTTTCACTACGTCGTATGAGAAATTTACTGTTGACAATCGCATACTGCGGCAAAAATCTGCACGGCTGGCAGATACAGGACAATGCCCTCACGGTGCAGGAGGTCTTTCAGGACGCGCTGTATCAGATCATCCACGAGCGCCCCGATATCAAGGGCTGTTCGAGAACCGACAGCGGCGTCCACGCGAATATGTACTGTGTCTCGATGAAGATCGAACACCCCATCACCAACGATCATCTGATGATGGCGATGAACCGCTATCTGCCGTATGACGTCTCGGTGACCGCCGTACAGGACGTGCCCGATGATTTTCATGCCCGCTATTCCTGCAAGGGCAAGGAATACGTCTATAAGGTGTGGAACAGCCGCGTGCGCAATCCGTTTCTGCATGAGATGGCGCTCCATTACCGCTATGATATGGATATAGAAGCGCTGAACAATGAAGCGCAGGCATTTGTCGGAACGCATGATTTTACTTCATTCTGCACCCTCGATAAGCGCGAAAAAGGCGATTTCACGCGTACGGTGAAGTATTTCAAGGTCGAGGGAGACGGTGATCTTGTGACCTTCACGGTAGCCGCCGACGGCTTTCTGTATAACATGGTGCGCATTATGGTCGGCACCCTGCTCGCGATGAATAACGGTCGGATCCCGTTCGGGACGCTGGGCGATATCATCAAGGCTGAAAACCGCAAAGCGGCAGGTCCCACCGCTCCCGCGTGCGGACTGTATCTGAATAAAGTCTTTTATGACAACTTAAACTAATGATAGATTTACCTGAAATCGGGTGAGAATATGGATGAAAAAGGAAAGCGCTTTGCGCAGGAGAATGAGGAGACCGTCAGAAAAGAAGTCTCTGAACCCGTAGAAGAGAATCCCGCTCCCGCAAAGCATGCTGAAAATAAAGATCAGCGTTTAAAGAATAAAAACGCAAAAAAGCTCGAAAAACTGCTGAAAAAGCAGAAGAAAAAGGATGAACGCCTCAATCGCGAGGTATTGTCTTACGAGGAAATGCCCTTAGAGGAACGTGAAGCGGAGGACGAACCGCCCCTGCCGAAGGCGAAAAAAGGCTCCCGCAAGAGGATCATCGCGGTAGCGGTCATTATCGTACTGCTGTTCGCCGTCGTATTTTTTGCTTTCAATACCGATAAACTCTCTCTGCACAATATCTCGAACTTCTTCCAATACGGGCTTTTGAACCGTCAGAGCGAGGAGAGATTCCCCTTGGATATCAAGGGCGAGAGTATCAGCGCGGGCAACTTCGTGCGCGTCGGGCAGGATATCTGTTATTCTTCGGACACCAAAACGCAAATGCTGAACAATTACGGCAGAAGCGTCTTTTTCGCACAGCACGCGTTCATCAACCCTGTTCTGACCGTTGGGGACAAAGGGTGTCTTGTTTATAACCTCGGCGGCACAGGCTATCAGCTGGTCGACAAAGAGGGTCAGATCTACAGCGCTGAGGCGGAGAACAATATCCTCACCGCGGATTATGCGAACAACGGCTGTTACGCCATCGTGACCCAAAGCGGCGGCTATTTATCAAAGCTCTATGTCTATAATGAGGAGCATGAACAGATATTCGCCTATTCCTTCGCGGATTATTATGTGACCTCGGTCAGTCTGAATTCTTCTGGCAGCCGCGCGACCGTATCGGGTGTCTCCGCGCTTGACGGCGTGAACATCGCTTCCATCTATGTGCTGGATTTCACGAAGGATTCTCCCTTATATTTCTCCGAGCTTGAGAATAACATCATATATGAGGTGAAGTATCTGAACGATAAATATGTCTGCGCGATCGGCCGCTCCGCTTCTTACGTCGTCAACACCTACAACGGTGATATCACGACGTCCGATTATGAAGGCAGAGACCTGACCGCCTATGATATCAACCGCGACACCAACACCTATACGATCTCCCTGTCAGGTTCGGGAGACGGCAGAAACTGCGATATCATATCCTACAAAGCAAACGGTGCGGAGGACAGATCCTTTTCCGTGGATGAAAAGGTCATCGATCTCTCCAACTATAAGGGCAGAGTCGCTCTTTTGACGAGCGATTCGGTACTGCTCTATTCCAAGGACGGCAGCGCCATCTCCGAAAAAGAGCTTTCTTCCGATCCTCACTCTGTGGTACTGTACACGTCCTCGGACGCCTATGTGCTGTGCACGGGCTATATCGACGCGGTCGGATTATGAGGTGCATATGATCTTTGACTTGATCCTTGCGGTGATCTTTATTGTATTGATCGCCGTGAATATCCATCGGGGCGCGGCGAAATCCATCGCGCACATTCTTGCGATCGTGATTTCCTATATCGCGTCCACGGCGCTGGGAAAAATCATTGCCGCCGCTGTTTATGACGGTATGGTGAGACCCGCTTTGAATCAAGCGGTGTCAAACGCCTTGTCGAACGTCAGCACGGACGCCGCGAACACGGTCGTCAATTCGCTGCCGACATGGCTGACGGGACTGCTGAACGTCTCGAGGGACGATCTCTCCAATCTGCTTGCTGAGCCGATCTCCAACGTTAACGGCACCATCACCAATGCCGTTGACGCCGCGGTCAAGCCCGTCGCGATCGGTCTGCTGACGTTTTTTATCACGATCATCCTGTTCTTTTTGTTCTTGATCGTCCTGCGGTTTTTGCTCGTCAAACCGCTTGTCAAGGTGTTCCGATTCCCTGTGCTCAACGCGATCAACCGTGTCTTAGGCGCGGTGATCGGCATTGTCGACGCGGTACTGCTGGTGAGCATGCTGGCTTATCTGACCAAGCTGATCCTTGTGAATATCGGATCGAATTCAACGTGGTTCAATGAGTCAACAATTTACAATTCTTTCATATTTTATCACTTCTACAGTGGTAATATATTCACGTGGGTCAGTTCGTTGATAAGAGGATAAATGATATAAGGTTAGGATTTCCGAAAATGAGGGATGTAGATATGAGTAATGAAACGAAAAATGAAGTTATCAGTAAGGATCTGATGACGATACCGAACGCGATATCGTTCATCAGGATCCTGTTGATCACGCCGTTCGTCGCCTTTTTTATCGAGCGCATGTACGTAGCGGCGGCGATCACGGTCGGTATCTCGGGCCTGTCCGATCTTTTTGACGGCATGATCGCGAGAAAATTTCATCAGGAGTCGGAGCTGGGCAAGGTGCTCGATCCGCTTGCCGATAAGCTGACGCTGATCGCGGTCGGTATCTGCCTGATCTTTATTGAGCCTTATGTCCTGCCGTTAATGATTATCATGGTGACCAAGGATATTCTCATGATCATCGGCGGCACCATCGTCATCAATCAGGGCGTTATCCCGCCGAAATCCTCATGGTACGGCAAGGTCAGTACCTTTATGTTCTACATTTCGGTCAGTATGGTCGTTCTGATGGCGATTTTCGGCTATGTTAATAAACCGCTGTCCATGACCGTTCTCGGCGTTACCGCGGGTATGATGATCTTCTCCCTTGTCAATTACGCGATCATCTTCTTTAAGATCCAGAAGCAGGTGAAGGATAAGGAGAAAAATACCGTTCAGGCGAGTATTACAGATAAGGAATAACTTATCTGTTGATATACAGAGTCTCTATGAAAGGAGAATTTTTATGATTTGTTCAAAATGTCAGAAGCGTCCTGCCGTCGTTTTTGTTTCCAGCAACAAGGACGATCAGCAGCCGCGCGGCTACTGTCTTGTATGCGCAAAGGAATTAGGCATCAAGCCTGTAGAAGATATTATCAAGAAAATGGGTATCTCTCCCGATGATCTTGAAGCGGTTCAGGAGCAGATGGATTCCATCATGGAAAACATGGGAGATATGGGGGATATGTCGGAGCTTGCCCAGAACATGGGCTTGCAGAACAACGCAAGCGAGCTTTCACCGACCGAAGATAATGAGGATGAGGACGGCTTTACTCCCGGCGGAGCGCCGTCGTTCCCTAACTTCTTCAACATGTTCGGCGGAAATGCCGCCAAGAGCACGACCAACTCCGGCGATAAGAAGGATAAAAAGCAAAAGCAGATGAAGAACCGCAAGCATATCGGTCTCTACTGCGAGGATCTGACCAAAAAAGCCCGCAGCGGCAATATCGATAACGTTGTCGGCAGAGACAAGGAAATCGAGCGTGTGATCCAGATTTTGTCCCGCCGTACCAAAAACAACCCCTGCCTCATCGGTGAGCCGGGCGTCGGTAAAACCGCTATCGCCGAGGGACTCGCTCTGCGTATCGCGCAGGGCAAGGTGCCGCACCGTCTCAAGGATAAGGAGATCCAGCTCCTTGATCTGACCGCGCTGATCGCGGGCACTCAGTTCCGCGGACAGTATGAGAGCCGTATCAAGGGACTGACCAAAGAGGTCAAAGAAGCCGGCAATATCATTCTGTTCATCGACGAGGTGCATAACCTTGTCGGCGGCGGCGACAGCGAAGGCACTATGAACGCCGCGAATATCCTGAAGCCCGCGTTATCCCGCGGCGAGATCCAGGTGATCGGCGCGACGACCTTCAACGAATACCGCAAGTACATCGAGAAAGATTCCGCGCTGGAACGCCGTTTCCAGCCTGTTAAGGTCTCTGAGCCGAGTATCGGCGATACCATCGACATTCTGAACGGTATCAAGGAGTATTACGAGAAGCACCATAACGTCGAAGTAGGGGACGACATCGTCCGCAAGGCGGCGGTGTTCTCGGAGCGTTATATCACCGACCGTTTCCTGCCCGATAAGGCGATCGACCTCTTGGACGAAGCCTGCGCCTGCGCTTCCCTTCGCAATAAAGAGCGCGAGCAGTATGAAGAGCTGATCGATGAGAAGAAGGCACTGCAATTGACAAAGGACGAGATCTCTAATGAAGAGACCATCGACTATGAAGCCCTCGCGACCGTAACCTCCGAGCTTGCGCGTGTGGAAGAGCACTTGAGCGGCTTTGATGAAGCGACATTGACGGCTCAGGTCACCGAGGTGGACCTTGCGAACGTTATCGAACTCTGGACAGGTATTCCGCAGTCCAGAGTCCGTGAAAACGAGCTGTTGAAGCTCAAGGATATCGAGGATTCCTTAAAGAAGAAAATCATCGGACAGGATGAGGCGGTCGACGCGCTGGCTAAGGCGATCAAGCGCTCCCGCGTGCAGATCTCGCCACGCCGCAGACCCGCGTCCTTCATCTTCGTCGGACCGACCGGCGTCGGCAAGACCGAGCTGGTCAAGGTGCTGTCTCTCGAGCTGTTCGATACGCCCGAGACCCTGATCCGTCTGGATATGTCCGAGTTCATGGAGAAGCACTCCGTTTCCAAGATCATCGGCTCGCCTCCCGGCTATGTCGGCTATGATGAAGCGGGGCAGGTGACCGAAAAGGTGCGCCGCAGACCGTATTCCGTCCTGCTGTTTGACGAGATCGAAAAGGCGCATCCCGACGTCATGAACATTCTTTTGCAGATATTGGACGAAGGCAAGCTGACCGACGCGCACGGCAGAACCGTCGATTTCTCCAACACGGTCATCGTGATGACCTCCAACGCGGGTTCGACCCATCGTGAGAACGCTCTCGGCTTCGGCAAAACGCAGGAGAACGCGGAGCGTGAAAGCGTCATGAAGGGACTCAGAGAATTCCTGCGGCCCGAGTTCATTGCCCGTGTGGATGAAATCATCATCTTCAAGAGCCTGAGTGCCGACGACTTTGTCAAGATCGCGAACCTCATGCTCGGCGAATATGTGGAGACCCTGCGCGAGAAGGGCATTGATTTCCGCTTTGACGACGCCGCCTGCCGTTACCTCGCGGAGAAATCCTGCAACGGTCAGTCCGGCGCGAGAGACCTGCGCAACCTCATCCGCAAAGAGGTCGAGGATAAGATCACCGAGCAGATGATCCTGCACGGTGAAGGCGGTATCTCCGCAATCTCGCTTTCCGCGGACGGCGATGCGCTGACGGTTGAAACGATTTAAAATGTCATTTATGGGGCGGTACTTCCTGCCGCCCCATAGATTCAGTTGACATTATCCGAAAATATGGTATACTAATACTGTTGTTGGGAAGTAGCCAAGCGGTAAGGCAACGGACTTTGACTCCGTCATTCGTGGGTTCGAACCCCGCCTTCCCAGCCAATGTTAAAAGCTGTCGAATCCGATCGGCAGCTTTTATTATTTTAAAAAAAGTGCATTGACTTGTGACTATATTTGATATATAATATAGCCGCAATATAAATGAGGTGATATTATGCAAATCGTTCCTATGAGAGATTTAAAAGACACAGTAAAAATTGAGACTCTGTGCAGTGAGGAGAATGGTCCTGTTTTCGTAACCAAGAACGGCTATGGCAGATTAGTGGTCATGGATATCGACTACTTTGAAAGAACGATGAATAAACTTTATGAAGCTGCCGCACTTGCAAAAGGTATTAACGATGCTGACAATGGGAAAACACGTTACGGTGACGAAGTCTTTAATGAAATGAGATTGAAATATGGCTTATAATTACAGTTTTACACATGAAGCCGAGAAGGATTTTGATGAGATCCTTCACTATATTACTGATACGCTCGATAATCCAAGTGCGGCATCTGCTTTTATGAAGAAATTTGAAAAGGTGATTTCAGAAATAAGACTTTTTCCGAAATGCGGTTCATTGGTCGAAAATGAGTTTATCGCGCTCAATGATATCAGGAAGATACCGATATCCAATTATGTGCTTTATTACAGATTAAAAGAGAGTGACGAATGTATCATAGTTTTGAGTATTATTTATGGCAGACGAAATATGGACAATATCCTAAAAGATATTGATAGTTGATTTATTCGTGGGTTCAAAACTGTACGGTTTTTAAACTAAAAAATCTTTTTTGTACACCAAGCACAGAAACGCCCCTCGTCTAACGCCGAGGGGCTCAATTTATAATGAATAAAGAATAACGAATAGATGATAATGTTCTTTTTCGGGCGTTTCTGTATTATTCGCTATTCTTTTTTCTTTATTCTTTAATTATAGTTTTTTATTATTGTTCGATCTGTTTAATCAATTACGATTCTTTTGAATCGTTGATTATTTCTTCAATATTAACAGTATTGCGTGATTGACTTTTCCATATCCACCAGTTATAATTTAATATGAAAAAGGGTGAGAATAGCTCATCTTAAGTCGAGTTCTACAGACTATTCTTCAAGGAGGGATTATCTTGACAATCTCAAAAAAACTATTGGCAATCATTCTTGCGGTGATAATGACAGTTTCGGTCGTAACCGTTGCCGCTGTCAACGCTTCCGCGGCTGCCGGCGATAAGGTTTATTGCCGTGCGAGCTTTGTTCCCAACTGCTACATGTGGAAGAACAATACGCAGGAAAACAACCAGGCATGGCCCGGCGTCGCAATGACCAAGGTCAGCGGTGAGACGGACGTATACTGCTACACCGTTCCGGATGACAAGTTTGATATGATCATCTTTAACGGCAACGGTCAGACCGGTGATTTGAGCTATCCCGGCGGCAATAAGCTCTATGATTACGCAAGCGGTACATGGGAGGATTACAGCGCCGATCCCGTTCCCGTGATCAGCGTATCCAAAGAGGGCGGAAGCTTCAAGGACTCCGTCGACGTCACGATTACTGTCACAGACGCCGACTCCGCTTATTATACGATCGACAGCGGCAGTCATGTTTCGATCAACGGTTCCGTCAGCCTGACTCTCGGCGCTGATATCGCTGAGGGCGCTTCTGTCAAGCTGGATATCAGCGCGACCAACAGCTACGGCACCGTCACCAAGAGCTTCACTTACAAAAAGAGAACTTCCGGCGGCGTAGATACCGACGGCAGTACAAGCGAGGCTCTCGGCGGCAACTACGCGACCAATCCCAATAATGGCTACGGCGCGCGCAAAACCATCACCGTCGACGGCGACAAGTCCGACTGGAACAGCTCCATGCTGATCGCGCAGGGCGTTGCCAACGACGACCCGCGTGTATACGCGAAGTGGGCGATGCACGAGATCGCTGTCGACGACTACGCAATGTATGCCGCGTGGGATGATACCAATCTCTACATTATGTATGAGATGGCGAATGTTCAGGACGTTGTCGCTCCCGGTGAGGATTTCCCGTTGACGCAGGGCAACCTATGGATCTATAACTATCCTGTTTTCCTGTATATCTATACGGGAGAGGGCAACATCACTCACGGCGAGACCGCAGGCGGCACACTTTGGGATACCGGTACCACTGTCGACGCGTACTCGGATCATGTCGTCGCTTTCTCCACCAACGCTTCCAACGGTCCGTTCATTTATACCGCGAACGACGACGGTCAGCTCGAGCCTGATACCCTTGTCACAAAGGGCGCTTCTACAGGCATCAATATCAAGTGGGGCAGCGGCAAGACCCTGTCCGGTAAGCTGATGGGTATGGAAAATGCAGGCAGCAGCAAACGCACATCGGGCGACGGCGTTAACGGTACGCCGGTTGACTTCTACAACAAGGGTCACAAAGCGTCGATGGATATGTTCTATGAAGTCTCTATCCCGCTCAAGAATCTGGATATCTCCGCTTCTGACATCGAGACAAACGGTATCGGGATCCTGAAGGTCTCCACATACGGCTTATCCGGTATGGATTGTCTGCCTTATGACCTCTCTATGTCCGATAACGCCGCAAAGCCTTATTCTATGGATGCTTCCACCTCTGCTGAGAAAGAGGATGCGGATCACATCACCGTTCCTATGGCGCGTATCGGCAAGGCTTTCTCATCAAATCCTGTCAAGCCGACCGATCCTCCCACACCGACTCAGGCTCCTACCGATCCCCCTGCTCCGACTGATCCTCCCAAGCCGACCGATCCCCCTGTAGAGATCGTCTACGGAGACGCGGATGACGACGGCGACATTAGCGTTCTTGACGCTACCTATGTCCAGCGTTATGAAGCCGGAATCGATTTGCCGACTCCGATCAATACGAAGAACGCCGATGTAGACGGCGACGAAGATATTACGATCATCGACGCGACGCTGATCCAGCGCTTTAATGCAGGCGTTATCAGTAAATTCCCTGTCCAGAAATAAACCCGATTATTATTAGAAATCAGCCGCTGAGGAACATGTGTCTTCGGCGGCTGTTAGTTTGGCTGAGATTGACTTTTAACTGATAACCTGTTATAATATCGTAAACAATTCGCATGATAAAGTTGGATCATCATATTAAATGGAGGTTTTCATTATGGCAAGTGTTAATTTACAGGGTTATAAAGTTGATAAAATCGAGTTCGTGAACGCAATGGAGAACGGCACCAAGATCGCCTTGGGCAACAAATACTCCTATCAGGTGCAGTACGCCGTCGGCAAGAATATTGCGAAGGGCACATTTGATATCGAGGTCCACGATAAGGAAGATCCCGAAAAGTTCAAGATCCACGCGATCGTCGTCGGTATCTTTGCTTATAACGCAGACGAAACCAAAGAGGTTGTCCACACCGATACCTTCAAGGCGCTGTTCCCGTATGCCAAGGCTCTGATCACTACCATCACTGCCAACTGCGGTATCCAGCCTGTCATCATTCCCAACATCGATATCGATAATCAGGAGATCTACCGTATCGACAATCCTGAACAGTAACCTGATAACGAAATGGCGTCCAGACGGACGCCCTTTTTTGGAGCAGATGATGTACGTTCGATTTGTCGATTATATTGTATCCCGTCTTCGGAGCGACACCTTCTGTCATAAGTCGCGCCTACGCTCTCCCTAAAAAAGCCACACAGTGGCTTTTTTGTCTCGCTTTGCTCCGCACGGTCGCCTTCGATTCCCATCATCTGCTTTTTTGTAAAGTAAAAGAGCACCTTACGGTACTCTTATTTTTGGAGCAGATGATGGGAATCGAACCCACACGGTCAGCTTGGAAGGCTGAAGTTCTACCACTAAACTACATCTGCATATTCGATTGCGTAATATAGTATAGCATATCTTGACTGCTTTGTCAATTTTAAAATTCTATACTGTATGATCCAAATTACAATATTGAAATAGTTTAATTGTTTTTAGAATTATATTGATTTCACGATATGGTAGAATGGATAGCGAAATTGGATGAAGAGGTAGATTATGACGAATTTAGATGAATTAAAAGCACGATTCAGCTCTTTGAATGAAATGCAGCAGAAAGCGATTTTTCAGACCGAAGGGCCCGTTCTGATACTTGCAGGCGCGGGGTCGGGCAAAACGACGGTTCTTGTCAATCGTATCGCGTATATGATCAAAGCGGGTCTTGCCGAGCCGTGGCAGATCCTTGCCATCACCTTCACCAACAAGGCTGCGGGTGAGCTGAAAGAGAGGATCGAAGCCGTCGGCGGCGAGGGCGCCGAAGAAGTATGGGCGGCGACCTTCCACTCCACCTGCGCACGGATACTGCGCCGTTACGGCGACAGGCTGGGCTTTACGAGTCATTTTACGATATATGACACCGACGACTCCCGCCGTCTGATGAAAGAGATCTTGAAACAGCTGAATATCGATGAAAAGTTCCTGCCGCATAAAGCGGTGCTGAATGAGATATCGAAGTATAAGGACAAGATGAAAGGTCCGAAGGATGTCAAGACCGACGCGTCCTATGACAGCCGCCTGAAATATATCGCGCAGGCGTATGAGCTGTACCAGCAGCGGCTGCTGACCTCCGACGCGATGGATTTCGACGACCTTATCTGCAATACCATCAAGCTCTTTGAGCAGAACCCCGATGTGCTGGAGTACTATCACAGACGCTTCAAATACATCATGGTCGACGAGTATCAGGACACCAACAAGAGCCAGTACCGTCTGATCAGTCTTTTGGCGAAGGCACGCAATAATCTCTGTGTTGTCGGTGACGACGACCAGAGTATTTACCGCTTCCGCGGCGCTACGATCGAGAATATCCTTTCCTTTGAAAATGAGTTCAAGGGCGCCGTTGTGATCCGTCTGGAGCAAAATTACCGCAGTACAGGTACGATCCTCGACGCGGCGAATAATGTTATCAAGAACAATACCGAGCGCAAGGGCAAAACGCTGTGGACGCAGAATCCCAAGGGCGAGAGGATCACGGTTCATACCGCGCCCAGCGAGCGTGATGAAGCGATGTTCATCGCCCGCACGATCCTCGACGGTGTCGCTGAGGGACGCAGTTACTCCGATTTCGCGATCCTGTACCGTATGAACGCCCAGAGTAACGCCATTGAGCAGGCGCTGTCCCGTTCGGGAATCCCTCACAGGGTCATCGGCGGTCACCGCTTCTATGACCGTGAAGAGATCAAAGACATGACGTCGTATTTGCAGGTCATCAACAACCCGCACGACGATATCCGTCTGCGCCGTATCATCAACAAGCCCAAGCGCGCTATCGGCGAAGCGACTATGACGAAGGTCGCCGAGATCGGCGCGGGCATAGGGGAGAGCGTCTATTCCGTTATCAGGCACGCCTCCGATTATCCGACTCTGTCCAGAGCCGCTTCGAAGTTAGAGGACTTCGCGAAGCTGATCGACGGTCTGATCGAAGCCTCTCAGTCGGGCGATTATTCTATTGCGGAATTATACAACCTGATTCTGGAGCATACCGATTATAAGAATTATCTGATCGCCGAGAAAGACGATTACGAACAGCGTATCGAGAACATCGACGAGTTGTCCTCAAACATCATCAAATTCGAAGAGGATTACGGCGACGAGGCGACCTTAGGCGGATTTTTGGAAGAGATCTCGCTGATGACCGATATCGATAATTACGATACCGAGACCGACAGCGTCGTGATGATGACGCTCCACTCCGCAAAGGGACTCGAATTCCCGATCGTATTCATCCCCGGTATGGAGGACGGCGTGTTCCCGTCCATGCAGACGATCATGGAGGCGGGAGAGCTGAATGAGGAACGCCGCTTAGCCTATGTCGGTATCACACGCGCGAAAGAGAAGCTCTATCTGATCAAAACCAGAGAAAGGATGTTGTTCGGCTCGACGACCCATAACCGCGAATCACGCTTTGTAGCGGAGATCCCTTCCGCTCTGCTCGACAAAACAGGCAACGAAAATGTCTTTGCGAACCACAAATTTGAGTATCAGTCACAGCAGAAGTTCGATCCCTTCGCAAAGAAAAAGCCTGTGACCCAGCCGACCTCCAACCATTATCAGGTCGGCAACACGGTATACCATAAGACCTTCGGCACAGGTATGGTGCTGACCGCGACCCCGATGGGCAACGATACTATGCTGGAGATCGCCTTTGACAAGGTCGGGACAAAGACGCTGATGGCAAACTTTGCCAGGATGGAAATTATCAAATAAGTTTCACAATAAGAGAAAACCTCCGTATTATGTATTGATGTAGTCTGAACATCAAATAATACTCGGAGGTTTTACTTATGCCTGATAATGTAAATGAAGCGGTAGAGAACCGTCCTCACGGCGAGCCGGTTTGCATCGACGCAAGGCGCGTATACGACAGCTGCGGCGATAAAGACTGCCTTTCGGATATGCCCGTTTATCTCTGTGAAGCGGCGCAGGAGCTGATCGACAACGCGGTGAACGTCCGTATCCGCAACGCGGATGTGCTGAACGTTATGCTCGACATCGAGCCTGTGCCGTTCAACCGCGGTTTTTATTCGATCGACATCACCTTCTTCTTCGCGGTGACACTGGACGTCTTTTCGTCGCCCAATACGCCGCCTCAGCAGATCGAAGGACTTTGTATCTCGGACAAAAAGGTGATCCTGTACGGCTCGGAGGGTAATGTGCGCGTATTCTCTTCCGATATGACGGCAGATGAATATGACTGTCAGAATTCGCCTGTGCGCAGTCTGCCGACAGCGAACGTGCAGGTAGCGAAGCCGATCGCCCTTGCGGTCTCCGTCAAGGACAAAAAGCCTTGCCACAAGGTGTGCCACAAGGTACCGAACGCGGTCATGCAGCATATCGGCGGCAACATCAGCGACAGGGGAGAGCGCGTTGTGCTCGCGACCTTGGGCGTATTCTCGATCGTCCAGCTTCTGCGCAACGTACAAATGCTGATCCCGTCCTACGATTTCTGTGTGCCTGAGAAGCGCTGTGAAAGCTCCACCGACAGCCCGTGCGAGATGTTCTCCCGTCTGGATTTCCCGACAGATGAATTCTTCCCGCCCAACGTCTCTGACAACAGCGGCGACAACGACGGCTGCGGATGCGGCTGTGACGATTGACAACTGTATGGATAAAGCCCTCTTGTATCGGCAAGAGGGCTGATACTAATATCTGATAAAAACTCTTTTAACATCTATTGCGGAAAATTCCGTATAGCTGTGTTGGACTCCTTGACAGGCGTTAGCCTGCCTGCGTCGTCCGCCTTGCTTTACGAAATTTTCCGCTTAATATCTTATTAAAATTTTTTATCAGAAATTAGTATTATCTTATGTGCGCAGGTTTTTCTTGTGGCGGGAGTAGTCCCAGTCGATCAGCGTATCGCCGTCGACGATGAACGCTTTTTTAGCAAGAAGCGCCAGCGGCTCGTCGGAGTAGCTGTCGGAGTAGAACTCGTCGATTTCGGCGTCGGGGAATAGCTCTCTGAATCGTCTGACCTTCTCTTCATGGTAGCAGTTGAGTCCGTCGTATTCTCCTGTGTTGATGTCAACTTTGGAAGCGATAACGGTGATATGGAGCTTCTTTTCAAGCGGTTTGAGAAGAAACTCGGGAGAAGCGGAGATAATCATATCATCATCTCTATGTATCTCACGGTAAAACGGTTTGATACCCGACAGCTTTTCATCCCAGAAGCGTTCCACATCTTCCGCTCCGCGTATGGACTTCAAAAAGCGGTACATCTTTTCTTTGAACTCGGTTTTAGTCCCGACGTGGAATACATAGTATCTTGCCGCGGCATAAACGATCCGCGGGATGGATAAAAGAGTCTTGGGACGGTGGCGAAAGCACCAGAAGATGAAGTCGCGGGTGGAATCGCCGTCATAGATGGTTTTGTCAAAATCAAACACATTCATTCCGTTATCCCTCCCTTTATGGCTCATTATACCGCTAAACTGCCGAAAATACAACAATTGGGCGGGTAAAATTCATATTTTGTTCAACTATCCCACGGAAGAATATGATAGAATAGTTAAAATAACATGGGGGAGAAGGATTTTGTTCGGTTATATCAAGGTCGACAAGGCGAATTTGCTCGGCAAAGAATTTGAAGCCTATAAAGGCATATACTGTTCTCTGTGCAAGCAGCTCGGCAAAGATTACTCCATCCTCGCGCGGTTCATCCTCAGCTATGACTGTACCTTCTACGCCATGCTGGCGCTCGATTTAGCCCCCGATCCGCCTTGCTATCGGCAGGGACGGTGCCGCTTCGATCCCTTGAAAAAGTGTAACTACGCGCAGAGTGAGACCGAGGCGCTGCCGCTGGCAGCCGCTCTGTCGGTCGTTTCCGCCTACTATAAGCTCATGGACAACCTGCATGATTCTCCGTGGTACAAGCGGATCGCATACCGCTTAGTACAGCCGTTTTTCGCAAGATGGCGAAAAAAAGCCGCGAAGAAGTATGCCGAGATCGACGCCTCTGTCAAAAAGATGACGGAGAACCAGTGGAGAGCGGAGGATGCCCCCGACTGTGTTTTGGACAGGGCGGCTGAGCCTACCGCTGTCATGCTCAGTGAAATGTGCGCGTTGCTGACGGAATACATTCCGCTGAGAAACGGTCTTGAAAAAGATCGGACAAAACGCATCCTGAGCGCGACGGGTTATTTTATCGGGCGGTGGATCTATCTGGTCGACGCGGCGGATGATTATGAAAAGGATCAGAAACATCATAATTTCAACCCGTTTTTACTGCCGTCATCACAAACAGATGATTTGCCCGCGTATATCGAAGCGTCGCTGAATCACGCACTGTCAGAGGCGTTATTATCCTACAGCTTATCAGAGGCGGGCAGATATGACAGTATCATTCAGAATGTACTGCGTATCTCATGCGTCAATATACAGAATAACATCATCAGTCAGTTTCATCCCAATACAGAAGATTCGGAGAGATAAATGAAAAATCCTTATGAGGTTCTCGGCGTTACCGAAAACGCCACCGATGAAGAAATCAAAACTGCATACAGAAACATGGCGAAGAAGTATCATCCCGATAACTACACCGACAGCCCCTTAGCGGATGTAGCGGAAGAGAAGATGAAGGAGATCAACGAAGCGTACGACGCCATCTGCGATATGCGCCGCAACGGGTCGAAGAGCTCTTCGTATAACGGCTCATACGGTTCGGGCTCGTCCTATCGACAGACCTCGTACCCCGACGTCCGTCAGTATATCATGAACGGCAGGCTGGACGACGCGATGGAGCTGTTGAACGGCGTCCCCGAGGGGAACCGCAACGCGGAGTGGTACTTTTTGATGGGTATGGTATTCTCCCGCAAGGGCTGGTCCGATCAGGCGTACAGCTATTTTCAGCGCGCGTATCAGATGGAGCCCTCCAACCCCGAGTTTCAGGCGGCTTTCAACAATATGAACGCGCGTCGCACCTATAACAATCCGGGTTATAACACCTCTAACGATATGGGGTGCTCCATGTGCGATATCTGTACGGGTTTGATGTGCGCGGATTGTCTGTGTAATTGCTGCGGTCGCGGGTGCTGATATGAAAACTTCTGTGAAAGTATCTTTGGGCGGCGTTGTTGCCGCCCTCAGTCTTGTATTGATGTTCCTAACGTCTATCATCCCGTTCGGTACATACGCGTTCCCGACCTTCGCGGGAATCCTGCTGATCCTGATCGTGATGAACCTCGGCTACGGTTACGCGTTCGCCGTTTATTTTATCACGGCGGTCTTATCCTTTTTGCTGATCACCGATAAAGAAGCCGCCTTGTATTATACTGCTTTTTTAGGTTATTATCCGATCGTCAAAGGCTTGATCGAACGGATCTCCTCACGTGCTCTGCAGTATGTGATCAAATTCATCCTGTTCAATGTCTGTATCATCGGCGCGTTTTATATCGGCATATGGTTATTGTCCGTTCCGAAAGAGAGCTTCAACCTGTTCGGTGTCTATCTGCCGTGGGTATTTTTGATCATCGGCAACGGTTTCTTTATCATTTACGACCTATGTGTTACAAGACTTGTAACACTTTACCTGTTAAAGTGGCATAATCGGTTAAATAAGAATACAAAGCTGTAACTGTGATTGAATTAACTTTTAAAAAATAGTATGATATAAAAAGAGAAATGTAACATTCGGGAAGGGCGGTAATAAGGATGAACGGCTTTAAAAGAAACATCGAAATGATCGTTTCGCTGACGCTTGTCGCGGCGATCCTTATATCCCTGTTTATATTCCCGTTTCCCGCCGCATCTGCCGCAGAATCCGATGAAGCTGTAGTCGGTCAAGAGATCGAAGAAGATTTGGCAGAAATCGGCGCGAGCCACCGCACCGCGTCCTTTAACGGCGTCCCTGACGTGATCGACAGCGAACTTCGCGATCATATTACGAAGTTCTATCTGAATACCAAAACCGTCTATCTGAATATCTACGAAAGATTTCAGTTGAATGTGCTTGACGCGTATTCCAAGACCGCCAACAGCAGAGTATCGTTTTCGTCATCCGACGCTTCAATTGCCGTCGTTTCCGACGCGGGTATCGTTACCGCGAAAAAGGCAGGTATCGTCACCGTCACGGCTGTTGACAGAGTGTCGGGCAACCAAGTGTCCTGTACCGTGTATGTCGGAAGCGAGTACGCTCCGACCGAAGCGCCTACCGTCAAACCGACGGACGAGCCTACCGAGCCGCCCGAACCGACGCAGGCGCCGACCCAGAAGCCTACGCAAAAGCCAACTCAGGCTCCCGCTCCTACGCAAAAGCCCACGCAGGCGCCCACCGTCGCCCCTAAGCCGACCACCGCGCCGACTCAGCCGCCTGTCACGGAAACGCTTTCTCTGAAAACAACCTCTGCCACTGTCTACAAAGGCAACTACTACCATGTCGTCGCGACCTCGAATGTCAGCGTCAGCTTCAAGAGCTCCAATACATCCGTCGCCACGGTCAATAGCCAGGGTATCGTAACGGCAGTTTCTGCGGGTACAGCGACGATCACGGCGAGCACATCCACCAAATCCGCGACCTGTAAGATCACGGTCAAGGCGGGATCAAGTGTGAATATTTCGCATACAAAGGCTTCTGTCAACCGCTTCATGACCTTCCTGATGACCAGCTCCACCTCGGGCGTGACATGGACCAGCTCCGATACATCTGTGGCGACCGTTAAAAAGGACGGTAATTACGGATATGTCTACGGTGTGAAAGCGGGTACTGCTGTCATTACCGTTTCCACCTCAAGCGGCGCCGCTACCTGTCTGATGACGGTCGATCCGTCCCATTCGGTTCGCTACGCCTACGCTTCGCCCAACTGTGCCGCGAAGAATCAGACGGTCACGCTCGTCTGTGTGACCGATACCATGCGTACTGGCGTTCGCTTTGCTGTCGAGGTGGGTTCTACCACACGCTATGTCAACGCGACCTCCAAGGTGCAGGAGGGGGATACCTATGTGTGGAAGGGAACGACTTCCTTCTCGTCCGCGGGCACCTATAACGTGAAAGCCTACTCTCAGTTCAACGGCGGCTCCTCGTGGACGACCTATTCCGACGGTTATACGACCGCTTTCGTTGCCGATTCCACTGATATGACCACTACCGTTTGCGCGAAGCGCAGAGCCTCCGACGATCTGATCAACCTGATCTCGATATTTGAGGGCTTCTCCGAATCGGCTTATTTAGATACCTTTACGGGCGATCCGACGCTCGGCTACGGCGTGCTGGTATTCCCGGGTGAAATGTTCTATAATAAGCTGACCAAGACCGAGGCGTATGCTCTGCTGTCGCAAAGCGTCAATAACGACGGCTATTCCGACAGAGTCAACACCTTCCTGCTCGATAACAAGATCAAGTTTAATCAGCAACAGTATGACGCGTTAGTCTGCTTTGCTTATAACTGCGGTACGGGACCGCTGTTTGATGATGATGAATTGATCGCCGCATTACTGGATTGCTCCAAGAACGGCGTGCGCGACTTCAACTACATCAATAAACAGACTTTCATCAACAAGCTCTGTCAGTATCATCACGCCGGCGGCGAATGTGTCTACGGCTTGCTGTACCGCCGTGTGGATGAGACCGAAATGTTCTTCTACGGCGATTATGAAGCGGATTACGGCCGCTACAAATATCCGATCACCTTTAAGTGCTACAGTAATCCGTCCTTCCATACATAAGTTGTACACATAAAAAATACAAGCCCTGCATATGATTGTTTAGGTGATTTTATGAAGGGCTTTGTATTTACGTTCAGAAACAATAAGAAGGTATTGCGTTTTCCCGACGTCAGGGAACAGGGGAGGACCGTCAGGCAGTTTTTATCCCGCTACGGGATCCAGTCGGTGTTTTCCGCGCTGTTTCTGATCGGCTTGGTAGTAGGCGCGGCTTCTGGCAGGAGCTTTCAGCAGGAGACCTTTGACAAGCTCGATCTGCTCTTTGTTACCAATATTGACGCGCGTATGGATATGAGCGTATTTCAGATATTCATATCCTGCTTTGTATCGTACTTCTTATTTATCTTTTGCGTCTTTTTATCGGGACTTTCTGCATGGGGATTCACGACGATACCGATATTATCGGCGTTAAAAGGCTTTACCGTCGGGCTGTCCTCGGCGTTTGTTTTCTCGCTGTATCAGCTTTCGGGAATCGGTTTTTACATATTGATCATTCTGCCGGGAACGGTATTGTTCCTGTTCATCCTGATCCGATACTCCGCTATGGGTTTTCGGATGTCGGTACGCTATCTGCGGCTGTCGACGTTTGGAAACGACCGTGAACCGGAGCTGCAAAAGCATATCAAGGCTTTTATCAAAAAGACGTTATTTGTTCTGTTGTCCATCGGCGCCTGTGCCGCGACGGATATGGTGCTGTGGATTCTGTTTGCGAATAAATTCGAGTTTATATGAGGGAACTATGGATAATGAAAGAAAAAGACTGAAATTTGAAGTTTTGCTGGAAAGGTACTTTACGAACTTTCACAGGATCCTTCTGACAAATCTGCTGTTCGCGGTGCCTTCGGCAGTCATCTTCGCGGCGATCTATTTTCTGAATATATCGCTGTTCCATGGCGCTGTCAGCTTGCCTGTCGCGCTGCTCTCGATCATCCCGCTGTATCCGTTCTACGCGGGCGTTGTGATGGTATGCCGCAATATCGCGCGGGGTGAGGGGGACACGCCTGTTGTCAGGAGCTTTCTGACGGCTGTCAAAGAAAATTTCCTGCCGTTTTTACTGCACGGCGTTTTGGTATATGTGATAACGGTGCTCAGCGTCCTGTCGATCTCGCTGTATATCTCGCTGATCCCGTCGGGGTGGTTCTTCTATGTCCTACTGTTCTTCAGCATTTTGGTCGCGCTGTTTCTGCTGTATACCGCATTCTACGTTCCGCTGATGAACATTACGTATGATCTGCCGCTGAAGCATGTGTATAAAAACAGCTTTCTGATGTCCTTCGGCGAGTTCAAAAACAACATCTTCGCCACGATAGCGCTGGCAGTTGTTTTCGGTATCTGCTTCACCGTGACGGCGTTTCTCCGCTCCGAAACGGCGTTGGTGATCATTCTCGCGGCGATGTGGGCGCTTTTGATCCCAGCTACCTTTACTTTTATGTATGTGTTCTTTATCTATGACGGTATGACTGCTATTATCCGTGATAAAGAAGAGCTGAGCCGTGAGCTTTCCGATTCCATCGAGAAGAGCATCGCACAGCGCAGGGACAGGCAGTCGGGACAGCCTGTGGAAGAGGACTTTTCCGATATCGACGTCGATTCGCTGAAGGATACGGACGATTACATCTTCCATAACGGCAGGATGGTCAAGCAAAGCACGCTTCTCAAAATGATCCGTGAGCGTCAGCAGCAAGAGGACAAGCCTGCTGAATAAACATCATAGTGAAAAAGAAAGGCAGTGACGAAGCGGTTGCTTCATCACTGCCTGTTGTATTTTTACACTTTATTTCAGATATCCGTCCATATCCTCAGCGATCTTATCGGTGATCGCCTTTGCTTCTTCGGCAGTACTGCCGATCGCGGTGATATAGATTTTGATCTTCGGCTCGGTACCGGAGGGACGAACGATCGCGCAGTGACCGCCCTCGGTCGTATAGGAGAGAACGTTGGACTTGGGCAGGTCGATCTTTTCGGTCGTACCTGTCAGCAGATCAGTCGCCTCATGAGTATAGTAGTCGGCAACGGAAACGACCTTGCGGCCGGCGATCGCGGCGGGAGCATTCTTGCGCAGACCGTCCATGATAGAAGCCATCTTCTGCATACCCTCGGCGCCTTCGAAGTAGAAATTCAGCGTCGTATTGAGATAATAGCCGTATTCTTCATAGATACCGTCGATGATATCCACAAGCGACTTGCCCTGTTTCTTATAATAGCTTGCCATTTCGCAGATCAGCATGGAAGCGACAACAGCGTCCTTGTCTCTGACATAGGAGCCCGCGAGGTAGCCGCAGCTCTCTTCAAAGCCGAATACATAGCGATCCTCTTCGCCCTTCTGCTCAAGTCCGAGGATGATCTCGCCGATATATTTGAAGCCTGTCAGACAGTTGCGAAGCTCACAGCCGTATTTCTTGCAGATCGCTTCAATGATCTTGGTGGTAACGATCGTCTTGACAACGATAGGATTCTCGGGCAGAGTGCCCAGCTCCTTGCGGCACTTGACGATATACTCGGTCAGCATAGCGCCGATCTCGTTGCCCGTATACAGACGGTAGGTGCCGTCCGCTTTCTTCGCGGCAATGCTGACACGATCAGAGTCGGGATCGGTCGCAAGCAACAGATCAGCGTCGGTTTTCTTGCACAGCTCCAAACCCTTTTCGAGCGCTTCTTCCAGCTCGGGGTTGGGGAAGGGGCAGGTGGTGAAGTTGCCGTCGGGATTCTCCTGCTCGGGAACGACGGTGACATTTTTCATGCCGATATCGCTGAGAACGCGTCTGACCAGCTTGTTTCCCGCGCCGTTGAGGGGCGTGTAGACGACCTTGAGGTCGGAGCCTTCGCAGATGCCCGCGTTGACCTGATTCTTCTTGACTTCTTCAAGATAGCTGTCATATACGCTGTCCTGCACATACTCGATAGAGCCGTTCTTTACCGCTTCATCAAAGTCACAGAGCTTGACGTCGTCAAAGATATCCAGCGCCTGGATCTCATCAAATACCATTCCCGCGGCGACGTCGGTCATCTGACAGCCGTCCTCGCCGTATGCTTTGTAGCCGTTATATTTAGCGGGGTTGTGGCTGGCTGTGACCATGATACCTGCGACGCAGCCTAAATGGCGTACCAAGTAGCTTAGCACGGGAGTAGGCTCTAATTCCTCGGTAATATAGGCTTTGATGCCGTTTGCCGCGAGGACACGCGCCGCTTCGATCTTGAAAAGGTCGGAATTGATGCGGGAGTCGTGAGAGATCGCGACAGCGCCCGTACCGTATTTCTTTTTGATATAGTTTGCAAGACCCTGGGTCGCGTGGCGGACGACATAGATATTCATTCTGTTTGTGCCCGCGCCGAGAACGCCGCGCAGTCCCGCTGTGCCGAACTTGAGCGGGGTATAGAAGCGGTCGTAAATCGCGTCGTTGTCATCCTTGATGTCTTTGAGCTCCTGAGCGACTTTTGCGTCTTCTGTAGCTTTTTCAAGCCATTCCTTGTAAATTTCCATATAATCCATAACATCACCCTATGAATCAGTTTTGGTGTAAATAACCGTCTAAACTATAGCATAAAAACGTTCCTTTTACAATATGTAAAAAACGGATTTAGGTAATAATGACAATTATATTTTGAAAAAGATAATAAAAATGTTGACATCTTGAACGCAATATTCTAATTGACAAAAATAAAGCTAATATTGTGAATCGGGTACTTGATTTATCTAATCGATTGTAGTATGATATATTGTGATTTGTGATAGGAGGAATAACAAGATGAATGAAAATATAACCCCTGAAATCAACGAAGAAGAGGTTGCGGATACCGTGACTTCCGCGGAAGAAACTGTAGAAGAAGCTGTTGATGAAGCGGAGGAAACTGTCATCAACGCTGAAGAAGAAACTGCGCTTTTTGATGAAGCAACGGCAGAAGCGGAGGAAAATGCAGCTGCCGATGAAAAGCCCGCTAAGAAAAAACGCATGCTGCAGATCCCTGTTATCATATCCCTGTGCATCGTCGCTGCCGCTTTATTAGGCTACTTTGTATTTACCGCTTTCTTCCTCAAAGAGCCTGAGGGCGTTACCTGGTTGAGCGAGATCGAAGAGACTCCGTATTACTTTGAATTCAATAATGACGGAACCTATGAAGCATATGTCGGCAGTGTTGAAATCAACGGTACGTTCCAGAAAAGCAAAAGTGAAGAAGGCGATACGCTTACCTTAGGCTCCAACATCGGCAATTTCTATGCCAACGTTCCCGCGACTTATACGATCTCGGGCTCCAGATTACTCGGTAATCAGACGCTGGATTGCTCTTACGGAGAGGACTATGATTTTACACTGACTCAGGCGAAGAGAGAAAAGGTTGATCTCGATCTACCCGAGGACTTTACTCCCGACGAGAATCTGGTCGGTTCCTGGGTGTTTAAGTATTTTGGTTACGATATCTTCAGAGTAACCTTCAACGAAAACGGTTCCATGTCTTTGGAGCAGGTTCAGGACGGTCTGACCTACAACGGTATTTATACGATCTCGGATTCTACCGTTAACTTTACCTATTATGTGACCGATAATATGGTGACGCCGATCGATTATTCGGTTGACGGTGATTCACTCACCTTTATGGGTTATAACTTCGTGCGTGAAGGCAGTGAGCTTGCCGAAGCGACTCCGGATCAGCAGTTAATGATCCCCGAAAACTAAAACATACTGATAAGAACAGCCCCGCTGAATTGAACAGCGGGGCATTCACTTTATATCGTACTTTTCAATATCGCAAGATCAACCACGTCTACAATACCGTCACCGGATAAATCCGCAGCATTTTCATATACCCCGTTGAAGTCGGCGGCGCCGTTCAGATGATCCATAAGAACCGTCAGATCCCTAGAATTACAGTTTCCTTCGCCTGTAATATCGCCTACGACAGATAATTCAAAAGTAACGCTGCTGTTTCCGTAGGTAAAAACCGCGGTCATTGCTGTGCCGACGTTACCGCTTTTTCTAAGCGCGTTATCACGATAAAGTTCAAGAGTATAACCGTCATAATTGATATTCTTTTTGAATTGAGCGAACGTTGTTTCGGGCGGGATACCCATAATGCGATAATACTCATAATCGACTTGATAAACACCCGACGAAATGCGGGAAACAGAACGATTGTTGGGTGGATTGTCTGCGGAGATATCGACAATTTCGTTATCAGCTTGATTATCTTCCGTTGTCCTTAGATTTGTAAAATCATTTTGAGGGATACGGATATACGATGTGCTGTTGACAGCAACGACATTATTTCCGTCCGCATACAGCAAATTGACGTCTGACGAACAGTGATAAGAGCTGACTTTGTCACCGCTGTTGATATCGTAACCGTAGATCGTGTTTCCGCTTGGAAAATAAAGCCGATTGCCGATCACACACGCAGAAGCGGCAGTATTATCTGAATCCACTGAAAACGCGTCGGTAATACGGCTGCCGTCAAGGATATATACATCACCGTAAACTGACGCAAGAATGTCGGTATCCGCAGGGAAGAGGGGAGTTCGCACAGAATCGCCCGAGATCACGGAAAAGCTGTTTGAGTTCAGAGAATAGAGCCTGTCTCCGCTGACCGCGAATACTCCTGAATGATAGCCGCCGAAGACGGAAGTGATCTCATTATCGAATCGATAAGTATTGATTAAAGGACCTGTGAATGAATATGCTTTCAACTCGTGGCTGTCACGATAGTTCTCAATGAATATCGCGTTATCATTACAGCAAAAATCAGTCGAGCTGTAGAGCCTTGTGCCGTAAATCACAAAGCTGTCCAACACGTCTGTGTCAATATCATAAACATATACGATGATCTGAATGTTATTTGGATCATTACAGAATAAGACGACCCTGCTGTTATAGGCGCATGCCGCATTGATATGATAGGGCAGATCAAAGGAAGCAGAAGATGTCTGAGACGCATATCGTGTGATATCGGCGTGTGATCCGTTGTATCTGACCGTATAAGCTCCGGATGAATCGGCGCTCTGATATACACCCGAAGTCAGGACGGTGAAGGCGGAGAATGATAATGCGGTAAGCGACAGTATGATCAGTGATAATAACAAACATAACCCGCGCTTCATGCCTTCCACCTTCCTTATCGACAAATAATGACATAATTATACAGGAAAGTAAAGGGCTATGCAAGAAAAATGTTACAACAAAAGCGGTCGCCTTCGAATCCCATCGCTTGCGCTTCTGTGGATTATATGACAAAAGAGACAACCGTGCGGCTGTCTCTTTTATCAATGGCGGAAGCGGTGGGATTCGAACCCACGAGCCCGTGAGGACTACCTGATTTCGAGTCAGGCCCGTTATGACCACTTCGATACGCTTCCGTATTCAACTGTGCAAGAGTTATTTTACTTTGTTTTGCGGATATTGTCAAGAGTTTTCTAATAAATACGCGATAACCGCGTTGGATACAAGAAAGCCTTTCACCGTTAACGATACCGATGTATCGCTCACCTCACAAAGTCCCTGTGACTGTAAATTCCGCGCTGATTTAATCAAACGATCGCTGACAGGCTGATGAAAACGTCTTTCATATTCCGCGAATCTCAGCCCTTCCGTCAGGCGCAAAGCGAGCATGATATACTCGTCGCTGTCGCCGCCATCAGATTCATCGCAGATATGACCGTCGTAAAAGCATTGAAAATCGCTGTCATAATAAAACCGCTTGCCATCCAGAAAGGAGTGTGCCGACGGTCCGAGTCCCAGATATTCGTCATCATGCCAGTAGTGCAGATTATGCCTGCTTTCACAGCCTTTTTGCGCGAAATTGGAGATCTCATATTGCGGATAACCGAGCTTTGAAAGTTTCTCTACAGTATGCTCGTAGAAAGCAGCCTGCTCATCGTCTGTGAACAGCGGGAGCTTATCTTTCAGCTGATAAAACTTTGTGCCTTCTTCAACTTTCAGGATATAAGCAGAAATATGCTGTACATGACAGGACGCGCAGAATTCCAGCGTTTTGTCCAAGCTGTTCACTGTCTGTTCGGGAATCGCAAGCATGACGTCGAGTGAGATATTGTCAAAGCCTGCCGCCTGTGCTCTTCGAACCGTACGGCGTGCATCATCAACACTGTGCCGCCGTCCAAGGATCTCCAGTTCATTGTCATTCGCACTTTGCAAACCGATCGAAAGCCTGTTAAATCCCGCCTGACGCAGTGCGGCAAAATCAAGATCATCGGTAGAAGAAGGATTGACTTCTACGGTGATTTCCGCATGAGCTGAAACAGTAAAAGAACGGTATACGCCCTCTAAAACAGCAATCAAACGATCGTGACCTAACAGGGAAGGGGTTCCGCCGCCGAAATAAACGGTATCGACCGTGCGGTCGATCTTCCTGCCCCAATCAGCAATACAGGCAATCAGCCTTTCGGTATATTCATTTAAACGATCGTTATCCGCGCGGCGGCTGAAAAAGTTGCAGTAAGCGCATTTGCCGTCGCAAAAAGGAATATGAAGGTACAGTCCGATAGGATTCATAAGAAGCTCCGATACAAAGGGGTGAGGCAGGAACTCGCGTTCCTGCCTCAAATTTGGAAGGTATATGAAAAAACTTAGATGAATTCTTGTTTGTAAAGCTATTTTAATAAAATATTCCGAAAAAGTCAAGAGCATTTGTATAATTTAACGTAGAAAAAACAACCTTAAAGTTGTTGACTTTTACCATACATTAATAGTAAAATTATACCGTATCACGAAAAAACACATCGTTTGTAGAGCAATTTGCACTAACAGAGTGTTAAATTCCTGACGATATACGGAGGAACACATTGAGCACATTAACCGAACAGATCGATAAACGGCGTACATTTGCCATCATCTCCCATCCTGACGCCGGTAAAACCACCTTGACGGAAAAGCTCCTGCTGTACGGCGGGGCGATCAATTTAGCCGGTTCTGTCAAAGGCAAAAAGACCGCGAAGCACGCGGTTTCCGACTGGATGGAGATCGAGAAGCAGAGAGGTATTTCCGTTACCTCGTCTGTATTACAGTTCAAATATGACGGCTATTGCATCAATATTCTCGATACGCCCGGACATCAGGACTTCTCGGAGGATACCTACCGTACGCTGATGGCTGCCGACAGCGCTGTCATGGTCATCGACGCATCAAAGGGCGTCGAAAACCAGACGAAGAAGCTGTTCAAGGTCTGCGTCATGCGTCATATCCCGATCATCACCTTCATCAACAAGATGGACCGCGACGCGCAGAACCCCTTTGATCTGCTCGAGGATATCGAGAATGTCCTCGGTATCAACACCTGCCCGATGAACTGGCCCATCGGCTCCGGCAAGGAGTTCAAGGGCGTCTATGACCGCAAGAAGGGAAAGATCCTCTCTTATACTGCTAACAACGGTCAGCGTGAGGTGGAGCAGGAAGAAATCTCCCTTGACGATCCTGATCTGGAATCTAAGCTGTTTTACGGTCAGAAGGACACGCTGTTTGACGATATCGATCTGCTCGACGGCGCAGGCAATGAATTTGATATCGATATGGTGCGCAAGGGTCAGCTGACGCCCGTATTTTTCGGCTCGGCGCTGACCAATTTCGGCGTTGAACCGTTCCTGCAGGAATTCTTACAGCTGACGACTGGACCTCTGCCGCGTGAAGCGGGGGATGAGCTGATCGCTCCCGATTCCGACTTTTTCTCGGCTTTCGTCTTTAAAATTCAGGCGAATATGAACAAGGCGCACCGTGACCGCGTGGCGTTCATGCGTATCTGCTCCGGCAGATTTGATAAGAATATGGAAGTCTACCACGTGCAGGGCGACCGCAAGATGAAGCTCTCCCAGCCCCAGCAGATCATGGCGCAGGAGCGTGAAGTGGTCGACGAAGCCTTCGCGGGCGACATCATCGGCGTATTCGACCCCGGTATGTTCTCGATCGGAGATACCATCGTCACCCCGGGACAGAAATTCGCGTTCAAAGGTATCCCTACCTTCGCGCCCGAGCATTTCGCGCTGGTACGTCAGAAGGACACCATGAAGCGCAAGCAGTTTGTCAAGGGCATGAACCAGATCGCGCAGGAAGGCGCTATCCAGATCTTCCATGAACCCGAATCCGGTATGGAAGAGGTCATCGTCGGCGTTGTCGGTGTACTGCAGTTTGACGTGCTGAAATACCGCCTTGAGAACGAATATAACGTTGAGATCATCATGGAGAACACGCCGTTCCAGTTTATCCGATGGATCACCTCGGATGTGGACTACAAGACGCTTGATCTCGCTTCCGACACCAAGGTCGTCGCGGATTTCAAAGAGAACAAATTGCTCCTGTTCCGCTCCGAGTGGAGTATCGACTGGGCACTGGAGCACAACAAAGACCTGACCTTGCAGGATTTCGGCAACGCTGAATAAGGCTCGCGTGCCCATATTTCATACAGACAAGCAAAAATGAACCACCCCGTGAATATGATTTCATGAGGTGGTTTTTTGTTTGAGTTATTATCCTATATCAGCCAATATATCTTTCTGTTCATCCTTCATATCGCCCACGGCGAGAGCTTTCCGAAACCGTTGAAAAAGGCGGAAGAGGAACACTATCTGGAGCTTGCTTCAAAGGGAGATATCGACGCCCGCAACATCCTTGTCGAGCACAATCTGCGTCTCGTCGCGCACATCATCAAGAAGTATTATCAGAACGACAGCAGTCAGGATGATCTGGTCTCCATCGGGACGATCGGGCTGATCAAGGCGATCAACACCTTCAATCCGCAGAAGAATATCAAATTGTCCAGCTACGCGTCAAGATGTATCGAAAACGAGATCCTCATGCACTTCCGCAACAACCGTAAATCGTCACAGGACGTCTCGCTCAACGATACCATCGACACCGATAAGGACGGCAATCCGCTGACCTTGATGGATATTATGGCTTCGGATATGGACGTTGCGGAGAATGTCGATACCAAGCTCCATTTAGAGGTTCTGCAGGATTACATCGACGACTGTCTGACGCCGAGAGAAAGGGAAATCATCATCAGACGCTACGGGATCGGCGGAAGAAAGGTACTGACACAGCGGGAGCTGGCAAAGAATCTCAATATCTCCCGCTCATATATCTCCCGAATCGAAAAGAAAGCGCTTGATAAGCTGAGAAAACGTTATGAAAAAGGCACTTAATCATCTGTTGACTATATTCAAAATAAAAGTATAATAAAAAGAGAGCTTTCATATACATAAAGCGGTGATGGTATGAAAGTCAAAACGGTATATCTGATTATCCTCGCGGTGGTGTTGGTATCATTCTGTGTTGTGATGTTTTCGGCGTTTTCCAACATTACCGCCCATACTTCGACCGACGTCTCCGATGAAAAGCCCACGGTGATTATCGACGCCGGACACGGCGGGGAAGACGGGGGAGCGGAGGTCGACGGGGTGCTTGAGAAGGATATCAACCTCAATATTGCCAACAAAACCGCCGATTTATTGCGGCTTTGCGGTTATACGGTGACCGAGATTCGTGACGAGGATATCTCCGTTTATGAGGACGGCGCCGAGACCCTGCGCGAGAAAAAGGTGTCCGATCTGAAACACCGTGTAGAGATCTGCAACGAAAGTGAGAACAATATCGTCGTCAGTATTCACCAGAACAAGTTCGATAACAGCGCCTACAGCGGCGCTCAGGTGTTTTATTCCGTCAACAATGATAACAGTATCCTTTTGGCAGAAGCGGTGCGCAGTGCGGTCGTATCGCTCCTGCAAAGCGGTAATACGCGGGAATTGAAGCCCGCAGGCTCGGACATTTACCTTTTAGATAACGCCGAAGTGCCCGCGATCATTGTAGAATGCGGATTTCTGTCCAACAGCGACGAACGCGCCAAACTGCTGGATGAAGGATATCAAAGTCAAATAGCATACTCCATCGCGATGGGTGTGCTGGAATACAGTCAATCAAAGTAAAGGAAAGGAATCATGGCAAAGATAAAAAGCGTTTATATATGCTCGGAATGTGGTTATGAAAGCCCCAAATGGTACGGCAAATGCCCGTCCTGCGGCGAGTGGAACACGATGAATGAGGAGATCAAGGACACTTCAAAGCCTGTCGCGGCGGCTCGATCCCACGCGTCAGCCTACGCTCCGCCTGTCCATATCAGCGAGATCAGCACCACGGATGAGATTCGCTATCAGACGGGCTCCAAGGAGCTTGACCGCGTGATGGGCGGCGGTATCGTCAAAGGCAGTCTGATCCTCTTAGGCGGCGATCCGGGTATCGGCAAATCGACCATCCTGTTACAGATTTGCGAATACCTCGGCAGGAGTCTGAAGATTCTGTATGTATCGGGCGAGGAAAGCAAACGCCAGTTAAAGCTGCGCGCCGACCGTCTCGGCGTCAACTCCGATAATCTGTACATTTTAACGCAGACCGATGTTGAGCTGGTATGCGAGACTATCCGTCAGGACAAGCCCGATATCGTAATGATCGATTCTATCCAGACGATGTCTTTATCCGAGCTGAATTCTTCACCCGGTTCTGTGACGCAGGTGCGTGAGTCGACCAACTTCTTCATGCGCACGGCTAAGAGCTTGGATATCCCCATGATTATTGTCGGACACGTGAATAAAGAAGGCTCTATCGCAGGCCCAAAGGTGCTTGAGCACGTCGTGGACGCCGTACTGCATTTTGAAGGTGACAGACAGATGTCTTATCGAATCCTCAGAGCGGTGAAAAACCGTTACGGCTCCACCAATGAGATCGGCGTTTTTGAGATGACCGATACAGGATTACAGGAGGTGGACAACCCGTCCTTGATGCTCATTTCGGGCAGACCGAAGAACGTCAGCGGCACCTGTATCGCGTGCGCGATGGAAGGTACGCGTCCTATTTTGGCGGAAATTCAAGCCTTAGCCGCATCAACAGGCTTTGGCAATCCGCGCAGGATGTGCACGGGCTTTGACTACAACCGCATGAATATGATCATCGCGGTGCTGGAAAAACGCGCGGGATACTACTTTAACAACACCGACGCCTATGTCAATGTCGTCGGCGGTCTGAGACTGGATGAGACCGCGGTCGATCTGGCGGTCGCGATCGCGCTGATATCCTCATTAAAAGATGTTCCGATCAACGAGAACGCCATCGCGTTCGGCGAGATCGGTCTGGCAGGAGAAATACGTTCTGTCAGCCATGTACAGCAGCGCGTCAGCGAAGCGGTTCGTCTCGGATTCAGCAAGATCATCGTGCCGTCCCACAACCGCAAGGATATCATCGCGCCCGACGGTGTTGAGATCGTTCCCGTGAGAGACGTCAGACAGGCTTTTGAGGCGATCTGTGAGTAAGGCGATCTTATCCGACAAATATCCGCAGTTTGCAGAAAAATTACGCTCTCTCGGGTATCAGGTGATACCGTCGGAGCGCGTATCGCGCTTTCTGCCGTATGAGCAGGATCACGCCGATATGCAGTGCCTGATACTTGATGATACGGCGTTTGTACTGTCATGCTGTCATCGGCTCGCGGAGAATCTTTCCTGCGATTATCATGTTGAATTGTGCGGATTTCATATAGACGGAGGTTATCCCTCTAATGTGTGCTTAAATGCCGCTGTACTCGGTAAAAGGCTGATTTGCCGTATCCCATCGCTGGATCAAAAGGTGAAAGACTATTGCGAGACCTACGGCTATGAGTTGATACACGTTAATCAGGGCTACGCAAAATGCTCCTGCGCAGTCATCGGAGACAACGCTTTGATTACCGCTGACAAAGGTATTTATCATTCATTGAAAGAATCAAAAATAGATATCTTATTGATAGAAGAGGGGAGAGTCAGACTCGACGGCGCAGATTATGGCTTCATCGGCGGCGCTTCGGGTTATGATAAAAAGACAAAAACGTTGTATTTCTGCGGCGATATCGATCGACATCCCGATCATGAAAACATCAGGCGATTCTGTGATCGGCACAATACGAAAATTGTCAGTTTGACAGATGATATATTGACCGATGTAGGTGGTATCCTATTTTGTTAAAATTTTAACAAAATAGGGGAGTAAAGGATCAGAATAGAGGATAAGAACAGCATGGTAAGGCAATAATTGTATTTGCCGTTTTCCCGATATTAGTCCTTTACAAACAAATCAATTCAAAGCAAATACAGTTCCAATAGCTAAAGTTATCAATCGGGCTTCAGATGACTGATAACACTCTCATTCTGATATTTCATACGATCGGTCTGCAATCGGATTTATAATAGCTTCATAATTAATAAAATAATGATTTAAAATATCGTTTCAGTTTTTTTGAAATGAACAATACACTCATTCGAAAAAAACTGAAACGATATTTTAAAAGCAATGAAAACAGAATCGTATCATAAATCGTATCATAAATGTTTGTCAGATCAAAACCTCTCAAGTATAAATAGTAATAATCAGGTAATATTAAAGTAATCATCTACATTTTTTAATGATACGTTCAAAATACCCGAATCCGCTGTAAAAGGGCTTATTCAGCGCATATATAGCTTTGATCCCTCCCCTAAATTACATAAAATATTAATTTTATGTAATTTTCTAATAAGGAAAATACAGCCCCCTATTCAGCGGTATAATATTGTTATTCTATTCTGTCATTCCTGATCAATTAAATCGTGGTGATTATTTGTGAGTAATTTTTCTACAGAAGCTCCGGAGCTGATCAAAGATTATCTATACTATCTGCAAACGGTCAAAGGTCGTTCTCCGACAACAGTCGATGAATACTTTAATGATTTGAAAACTTTTTTCCGATTCATTAAACTTCATAAAGGCATCGTTTCTTCCGATACCCCCTATCAGGATATCCGGATCGACGACGTCGGTTTAGACCTGATTTCCTCTGTGACGCTGACGGACGGCTATGAATTCATGAATTACCTTTTACGTGTCCGCAAGAACAACAAAGCCGCCCGCGCACGCAAGACGACCAGCGTCAAGTCCTTTTATAACTACCTGACCAGCAAAAAGCATTTATTACAGACTGATCCGTTAAAGGATCTGGAACGCCCGAACGACCGTGAGAAGCACCATTTGCCGAAATATCTGACCCTCGAACAAAGCATCGAACTGCTCAACGCGGTCGACGGCAAGTTCAGGGAACGCGATTACTGCATCCTCACCTTTTTCCTCAACTGCGGCATGCGTCTGGCGGAGCTGGTCGCGATGGATTACAGCGATATCCGCTCCGATCATACGGCTCAGATCACCGGTAAGGGCAACAAAACCCGTATTATTTTCCTGAACGAAGCCTGCATGTCGGCGTATGAAGCGTATATGAAGGTGCGCCCTGTGGACGGCGTGCGTTATCAGGACAAGTATGCCCTCTTCCTCTCTGCGCAAAAACGCCGCATTTCGCGCGAATCCGTGCAGAAAATGGTCTACAAATACCTCGAGAAGATCGGACTTGACTCGCAGGGCTACTCGGTGCACAAGCTGCGCCATACTGCCGCGACGCTGATGTATCAGCACGGCAACGTGGATATCCGTGTGCTGAAGGACGTTTTAGGTCACGAAAGCCTGAGCACGACCGAGATCTACACCCATCTGGATTCACGCCAGATCGAAGCCGCGGCAAAGAGCAATCCCCTATCCAAGGTCAAGCCGAAAGGCGGTAAATGATCGGGAATGTTACAATAAAAACGATCAGGGCGGTCATGTGACCGCCCCTTATTTGTTCAGCTAAATGTCTCAAAAAGCAGTTTGATCTGTGGCTTCGGGATATTTCTCGAACAGCGCCTTAATCAGCGCCTCGCCTTCCTTGTCGAAGGGACAGACAGTGTACTCGTCATCCCGGTAGTAACTGCCGTCATTGCTCACATAGCATTTCTCGCCGTCGCGCAGGAGAACTACATCACTGTCATACGTTGTCACGATCATATCCTTATCACAACGCTCGATCATCATCGCGTCTACCGATTGGAGCCTTTCATCCGATAACTGCACCTTATCGCTTTCGGCTGTCTTTAATGCATTATTGATCGCATCAGTGACGTCCTGATCCAGCAATATATTACTCACAGTGTCGGTATCCCAGTAATCCGCTTCTATGCTTTCGTAAGGCGCGGAGTGATACAGATTGGGATAATACGATATATAATAATGATCCAAAACAGCGCTGTCGGCAACTTCCTTCACTGCCTCATACTTATCTTCGCGGACATAGTTGTCCCCGTAAACGTATACGACCGTTTCATCATCATTGATGAAGTACCAGTCGCCGTACCAGCTGCTCAGCAGAGCAGGGACGTCCTTTTCCGTGATATAACATCCGTTGTTTTGTGATGGATAGTTCCCTGCGTCGATAAAGCTCAGCCTGCCGATATCCATTTTCCGATAGAGCTTTCCGCGCAGGGTGAATTCGGTTTTGGTGCTGTCGGTATAGAACGCCTGATTGGCTATTGTCTCGTCCATTGAACGGCAGGAGCAGAGAGATAAAGCGACAACCGCGATCACTGTCATCAGAGCGAGAAGTTTAACAGTCTTTTTCATCTTCTCTCCCCTCCTTATGTCAGATTGAGCTTTTTGCTCATGATGTATTTGGTGAACAGGAAATAGACCAGCGCGAGGATCGCTTCGAACAGGATGAATACCGACACCACGATATGATTCGAGATCACCGCGTTCTTGGTGAGCCAATCGAGGATTCTTGCAACAAGGTCATAGCCGACCATTGTAATGATGATAAAGACAGTACCGATCATCTGTCTTGCGACATAGATGCCGAAGTACACGCCGAACGCGAGCAATACCTTCTTCCTCTTGGCGAGCTGACCGACCGAGATACAGAAAAACAGCTTTAAATAAGTGCGGATCAGCATGCAGATCATCAAGAGAACGATCTCAAGGATATAGAATCCGCCGTTCAGGCCGTAATCCTGGAACAGCTTGTGCATCAGGTAGAAGAATGCTTTGAATACCTCGATATTGACGTTTCCCGCGGTGATGATCATGAAGGAAACAAAGATCGCCAGCAGTCCTCCGAAAAAGAAGATAACGGAGCTTAGGAGCTTAGCGCAGATATGCTGACTGGGTGTGACAGGCAGCGTGTGGCTGAGATAACCCTCGTTCGTATACATCCCCTGATAAAAGCGGACGATACCGACGATGACGGTCATCAACAGGCACACAAAGATCGAGATGATGTACAGTACCAGCGTGGAGACGAAAAAACCGTTATAGACCGTACCAAAGGTTTTCATAAAGCCTTCGGGATTGGCGCTTCTGACAGGCTCAAAGAACTGGATCGTGCGGTTGAGAAGAGCAAATCCGAGAATGATCAGCTGGACAGGCAGCAGCAGTCTGAAATAGGAACTGAAATCATATTTAATCAGCTTCTTTACCATCTGAACACCTCCCTGAAATATTCGTCGACGCTCTTGTTATGCGCCGCGCGGATATGGTCGACGGTATCATGCAGATAGATACTGCCGTTGTTGATGAAAAGCACCTCGTCCAGAACGGATTCGATATCCGAGATCAGATGGGTGGAGATCAGAACGGACGCCGCGGGATTATAATTGTTGATGATGGTTGTGATGATATAATCGCGCGTCGCGGGATCAACGCCCGCTATCGGCTCGTCTAAGACGTACAGAAGCGCGTTGCGGCTCATGACAAGGATCAGACATACCTTTTCCTTGTTGCCCTTGGAAAGGCTCTTTAAACGCATTTTACGGTCTATTCCCAAACGACCGATCATTTCAAACGCCAGTTGAGGACGGAAATCTGCGTAAAAGTCAGTGAAGAATTCGACGATCTGCTCTACTGTCATCCAGTTATTCAGATAGCTGATGTCGGGCAGATAGCTGACCAAAGGCTTTGTCAGGGGTCCGGGGGTATTGCCGCAGATATATACGGCGCCGACTGTGGGCTGTAATAAGCCGTTGATGATCTTGATGAGGGTGGTTTTACCTGCGCCGTTGGGACCTAACAGACCGATGATCTTTCCGCTCTCTATCCTCATCGAAAGATGATTGAGAGCAACCATATGACCAAAGGTCTTGGTAAGATTATCACAGCGTAATATCTCACTCATAGCGAAACTCCTTTATGATATTGATTATGTCTTTTTTGCCGAGTCCAAGGGACTCCATGTCGTTCAGATAATTGACGGTCTTTGTGTGAACCAGCTCGTTAAATACGTTCTGTGCGACTTGTGCGTTATCGCTGACATACCATCCCGAACCGCGGATAGAGTAAATGACTCCCTGCTGTTCGAGAAGCTCAAACGACTTTTGAACGGTGTTGGGGGTGATTCCGGCGTTGAGCGCAACGTCGCGCACTGACATCAGCCTGTCCCCTGCCCCGAGCTCACCGGAGGCGATCATCACACACAGCTTTTCGCATATCTGCGGACAGATAGGACGCTTCTTATCCAATCGCCAATCCATCTCATACCTCCTAACTGTATTATTGTATTAATACAGTAACACAATTAACCGATAATGTCAATAGTGATCGCTGAATTGATAATAATAATTACCTCTTCTTCCCTATTTCGGTTCGGATTCTTTATCAAGATAAAAGGAGCTGACCCTCGTCAGCTCCTTGTGATTTAGATATTACAGGTTTAATTCATACAGATCAAATACGGGGATTTCCACGATCCCTCTTTTGAGATCTTTTGTTCCGGCATACGTAAACCCTTTCTTCATATATAGACCGGACGCGGGGTGATTATCGGGTACGACATCCAGCCGTATCGCTTTGTATCCGTGTTCTTTTGCATAAGATATACATGCGTCCACCATGACGCTGCCAACGCCCTTTCGGTAGTAATCTTGATCGACCGCAAGTAAATGGATCGTAAGAAATTCACCCTCTTGCAGGCTTTTGCTCCAATCTCCGGCTTCATAAAAGCCTTCGGGATCTTCACTGATTACGCAAGCTCCTGCTATATTATCGCCGTCTAAACAGATAAAAAGTTCACCATTGTTCACAGCTGTCATTACATTCTTTTCGCTTGGATGTTCCTCTGACCACTTGGGAAAGTTGATATGATTTTTGAGATACTGCAAAACTCGTTTGTAAAAATCAATCGTTCTTGCAAGATGGTTTGAATCGCATTTTGTTACTTTCACTTTATACCTCTTCGTAATTATTATGTTAAAATCTCAATTTATTGCGTTTTAATCAAATAAAAGAGACTGCCGAAGCAGTCTCTTTTTTTGGTCGAGGTGACAGGATTTGAACCTGCGACCTCTTCGTCCCGAACGAAGCGCGCTACCAAACTGCGCCACACCTCGAAAAAACAGCCCCGAGGTGAATCGGGGCCAATGGCTGCGGAACTAGGATTCGAACCCAGACATACAGAGTCAGAGTCTGCTGTGCTACCCTTACACAATTCCGCATTGCACTTTTACTATTATAATCAAAAATTCAAATATGTCAAGTAGGATTTAGGATTTTTTTCAAAATCATTTGATTTGTGTACGGATATCGTCGCCGATGAAATCCAGTCTGTCGCAGGAACCGATCAGTCTGGAGACGAATCTCTGCGAATAGGTTGTCACCAATTCATTCAACTGCATATTGGTGCTGATGATCGTCGGCTTGTTCGCCAGTACGCGGGAGTTGAAGATATTGTAAATACACGAAACGGTAAACGGGGATACAAACTCAGTTCCCAAATCATCCAGTATCAGCAGGTCACATTTCAGCAATGAGTTGAAGGTATCCTCCTGATCGTTGTATTGATGGCTGAAATGCTCTTTCTCGAGCTTGTTGCAAATCTCGGGAGCCGATACATAGATAACAGAAAAGCCTTTTTTGATAACTTCATTCGCGATAGCAAGACTCAGATGGGTTTTGCCGAGTCCTGTCCCGCCTCTTAACAGCAGGCTTTTACTGTGTATTCCGAAGTTATCGGCATAGCTCACACAATAGTTATAGATATTGGACATCCTGTTAAAAGGAATTTTGCCGTTGATATCCTGCTCAGTGCTGTAATAATCGAGCTTGAAGTTTTTGAAGGTGTTTTCATTCAACGGCAGATTCGCGCTGAGCTGTTCTCCGGCGATATCCGCCATGAGTTTGAGAAAGCAATCGCATACCTCGGTGCGGTTGTCGCGCTCGATATAACCGGTATCCTCACATTTCTCACAGGTGAATTTCGGCTCGAAGATATCTTTGTCAATATGGTTCTCAGCTAAGATCGTGTTTTGTTCCGCCTGCAGGGCAAGACTCCGCTCGCTGAGCTCTTTGATACTGTGCTGATTATCGTTGCGGACAACGCTTTTCGCAACTGCGGCGCCGATCGACATCAATTCATTATTGATCTCGCGCAGTGCGGGGATCTCCAGATAAAGCTGTTCGCGTCTGTAATCCGCCGCGCGAAGCGCCTGTCGGCGGCGTTCCGATAAGCGGTCTTTTGCTATATGATAGATTTCCTGAGAATAAGGCATAGTCTGACCTCACATTTAATCGTCGAATAAAGAATTGTTTTCATACTTGCTGACGTCAAAGGACGCGCCGTCAACCGAGAATACAGAGCCTTTACCATTTTTGCCTTTGGCGGCTTTCGGTTTACTGCGTACAGCGGACTCCTCTTCTCTGAGCTGATCGAGTGAACGGATTCCCTTATCGTTCCATTTGCGCAGGATACCGTTGATATAACTGATGTTATATTCCCCTTTGGTATTCACACAGCGCTCATAGGCTTCGGTGATCATTTCGTCGCTGAACTTCCATGTATTCAGCCAGCGGTCGGCATTTTCGAGCTGAGATTTGGTTGGATTACCGACGTTTCGTATACCGAGAAGGGACGATACTCTCCCCCATGCCTCACGTGAAGAAGCCATACGCCCGATCTCCCGTTCCGCGTCGTCAACGGTTTTGATCCCATCGTCCGACCAGCGTATCCCATAGCGTTCGACCGCGCGCATATTGGCGCTGCCGACAGATGCAAGGTAGTTGAGCAGCATCGCGATGACCTCACACGGCAGTCCGAAGGTATCGTAGAGCATGACAAGTGTGGCGGTATCGCCCGGGGAAAGCGGTTTTTTCAAAACCGTCTGGGCTTCTTCGAGTAATCCCGCCAGATAAGAGTCCTCTTTTAACAGCTTTGCCACAAAGTCAGAATCGGGACGGCGTGCACGTGAAACGGTCGTATGCTGTTTTTGCGGCTTTTCCTGAGGCGCGTTTGATTGCGGTGTTGTCGGCGCATTATCAATTGCGGCGGCAGGCGTCAAAACTTGACTGTTTTCGGCAAATACGCCGCGCTCGATCCAAAAGCTGACCGCATTGTGTATCTCATCCTCTGATAACCGAAGTGCCTGAGAAAGGCTCTCGTCAGTGATGCTTTCATCCGCATGACGGAGCAGATACAGCAAAACCTTCAATTGAGCTTCGGAAGCGATCTTGATATGTTTATCGACGACGGACGACGGAACGGCAAAAATGCTGTTCCACTGTCCGAGATTGATTTGATAGGACATGTCATTCACCTTAAAAACGAAAGTGTAACATACAGTATATCATAAAAACGGATTTCTTTTTACCGATAGAAGAAATAAAAAAGATATTTTGTCGGCTCACTTGACTTAGCGACCTTTTCGTATTATACTACTGATGAAAGAAACGCGGATGTAGTTCAATGGTAGAGCGCAACCTTCCCAAGGTTGATGTTGCGGGTTCGAGCCCCGTTATCCGCTCCAAAGACCTGCTCCTTGCAGGTCTTTTATTTTAAAATAAAGGAGTTCAAATGATGAAATATACGTATATCCCCCGCGGCGTGTGCTCGCGCATGATCGAGTTGGAAATAGAAGACGATATCATCAAGGACTGTTCCTTTATCGGCGGCTGCAACGGTAACCTGAAAGGGATCGGCGCGCTGGTAAAGGGTATGGAAGTGGATGACGCCATCGAAAAGCTCGAGGGTATCGACTGCGGCGGCAGAGGTACCTCCTGTCCCGATCAGCTGGCTCACGCGCTTCGCGCGGCGCAGGAATCCTGATGAAGCGCTTGATTCATGTATCGCTCACCTGCATCGCTGTTATTTTTCTGCTGTGGTTTATCGCACCGATAGCGTACGGTGTTCATAACATCGGTACCGTTGTCGGCCTGAGCGTCTGCTGTGCCGTTATTTTTCGCTTCAGCTTTGTTAAGATATATTATCGGATAAAAGCGCAGATGTGCCGGCGAAAAGTAACAAAAATAATACTTCGTGCGGTACAAGCTATCGCTGTACTTTTTGTGGTTTACGCGGCAACGGTATCGGGCTTTATGATCTATGCGATGACTGTAACTCCCTCAAACGATGATACCGCCGTGGTGCTGGGCGCTCAGGTAAAGCCGTGGGGCGCAAGTCCCCTGCTGCAGCAGCGTATCGATGCGGCGCAGGAATACCTTGAAAGTCATCAAAAAGCGAACGCAGTAGTGACAGGCGGTCAGGGTGCGGACGAGCCCATGAGTGAAGGTCAATGTATATACGATAACCTCACCGCTGCCGGAATTGCTCCCCGAAGAATATATATCGAAGATAAAGCGGTGAACACTGAACAGAATATCTGCTATTCTCTGACGATTATCCGGAACGAAGAATTGAACAAAAATATCGCCGTAGTTACTGACAGCTACCATCAGCTCCGCGCGCGGATCATCGCACATAAAACAGACAGTACGGTACACGTGAGCGCAGTGAACACACATAACAACCTTATCGGACTGTCTACCTATCCAACGTATTTTGTACGCGAATGGTTAGCGATTCCCGTGGAAATCATTAAATAATACAATGACAGCCTCCCGGCATGGGAGGCTGTTGATTTATATAATTGCAGGGGTTTAACCCTGTAACTCGCCGAGGGAAAGCGCTTTCAGATAAGCATTGATAAAGCCGTCAAGGTCGCCGTCCATTACGGCGTTGATGTTGCCCGTCTCGAACGAGGTACGGTGATCCTTGACCAGAGTATAAGGCATGAAAACATAGGAGCGGATCTGGGAGCCCCAGGTGATCTCCTTCTGCACGCCCTTGATATCCTCGATCTTCTCGAGGTGTTCCCTCTCTTTGATCTCCATCAGCTTTGAGATCAGCATTTTCATCGCGACGTCACGGTTCTGATATTGGGAACGCTCTACCTGAGACGCGACGACGATACCTGTCGGGATATGAGTCAAACGAACAGCGGACGAGGTTTTATTGACCTTCTGACCGCCTGCGCCGGAAGCGCGGTAAACGTCCATCTTGATCTCCTCGGGAGGAATCTCGACCTTGATGTCGTCGTTGATCTCGGGCATGACCTCCAAGGACGAAAAACTGGTGTGTCTTCTGCCTGCCGAATCAAACGGCGATACGCGCACCAGACGGTGAACGCCCGCTTCACTCTTCAGATAACCGTAGGCGTTTTCGCCTTCGATCAGCAACACAGCGCTTTTCAAGCCCGCTTCGTCACCGTCGAGGTAGTCGATTTCCTTGACGTTGAAGCCGTGAGCGGCTGCCCAGCGGGTATACATGCGATAGAGCATTTCCGCCCAGTCCTGCGCTTCGGTGCCGCCCGAACCGGCGTGGAAGGTCAGGATAGCGTTGTTTTTGTCATATTCGCCTGTGAGCAGGGTCTCCAGACGCTGACGGTCGATATCCGCGCGGATGCCGTCCAGCTCCCCCTGCGCTTCTTCGATCAGGCTCTCATCCTCTGCTTCGTCGCCCAATTCGATCAAAGCGAGCGCGTCCTCATAGCGGGCTTCGAGCTTTTCATACTTTTCGACCTTGCCTTTGAGGTTGGCGGTACGCTGGAGGATCTTCTGAGAATTGTCCATATCGTCCCAGAAGCCAGGCTCAGCGGCACGGTTTTCGAGCTGCTGGATCTCGCTTTTCATCTGCGAGAGTCCCAGAGCGGACGCAAGATCGTCTATTTCAGGCTTCATCGCCTCAAGTTTCAGTTTCAGTTCTTCAAATTGCAGCATAATTTTCCCTCACTACATAGTTTCACAAAAAGCATTATAATACAAAATCCAGAATATGTAAAGATGAATCCGATATAAAGGTAATATTCACAAAAAATTAAGTTGCAGAAACCAAAAAAATTTGTTATAATATTATGACAATATTTATTAGGAGTACCAAGATGGACTATATCGGAAATAAATGTCCTGTATGTCAGAAATATTTTCATGCCGATGACGATATCGTAGTCTGCCCTGAATGCGGTACGCCGCATCATCGTGAGTGCTATGAAGAAAGAGGTCACTGCGTTAACGAACCTTTACACGCGCAGGGGTTTGATTATCAGGCAGAGCATGAGACAAAAGAAGATAACGTTAAGCTCTGTCCCTCCTGCGGGAAGGAAAACGATCCCGAGCAGTTTTTCTGCAAGCACTGCGGCTCTCCCCTTTCCTCTGCTCAGACACAGAATAACACTCAGCAGACCGCCGGTTTTGGTGGGGGGATCCCGTTCGGGAGAGGTCAGGATCAGAATACAGACTCCGCATACAACATCCCCTTCATGGACCCTCTGGGCGGAGTTCCGAGCGACACAGACCTCGGAGACGGCGTGACGGCAGGTGAAGCCGCGAAATACGTCAAGCAGAACACTCCCTATTTTATCAGGGTGTTTTCCAACATCAAAAACTTTAACAAATCAAAATTTAACTTCGCGGCGGCGATTTTTACCGGCGGCTATATGCTGTACCGCAAAATGTATAAACCGGGAGCACTGTTTGCTTCCATCCAGCTCGCTCTGTTGATCATTGAATCCTATGTGACGATCGTGTACGCATCCCTGTTCACGGATTTTATGAACATCTACGCGTCCGCGACAAGTACCTCACAGCTTATGAACGGCTTTTATCAGTATCTGAGCGGTTTATCGGCAACGGATATCCTTGTATTATATCTGCCGACCCTGATCGACGTCATTCGTATCGCTATGATGATCGTGTTCGGCATTTGCTTCAACCGCATGTATATGAATCACTGTAAGAAACAAATCATCTTGATCAAACAGAATGCGAGTGAGGATGAAAACCCCGAAGCGGTTTTACAGACTAAAGGCGGCGTCAACACAGCTCTTGCCGTTTCTTTGCTGGCCGCGTATATCATTGTTGTCTATCTGCCCGGTATCATCACCGGATTTATGTAATAATCCACGCAGAAATCAAGAAAGGCTTTGAATAACATGAGAAAAATCACAAAGGCGGTCATTCCCGCCGCGGGGCTGGGAACCAGAGTTCTTCCCGCCACCAAATCCATGCCGAAAGAAATGCTCCCTATCGTCGATAAGCCCGCGATCCAGTATATCGTGGAAGAAGCGGTCGCGTCCGGTATCACCGATATCCTGATCATCACCAACCTCGGCAAGGGCGTTATCGAGGATCATTTTGATATCTCTGTCAGTCTGGAAGAAATTTTGAGGCGCGCAGGAAAGACCGATCAACTTGATTCCATCAAAGATATCCACAACATGGCGAATATCCACTATATCCGTCAGATCACTACAAAAGGTCTGGGACACGCTGTTTCACGCGCAAGGACCTTCGTCGGAGACGATCCCTTTGTCGTCATGTACGGCGACGACGTCATCATCGGCGACGTTCCCGCGACCAAAGAGCTCATCGACGCATACGGTACCTTCGGTAAAGGCGTACTCGGTATCAAACCCGTTTCAGAAGAAGCGATCCGCAAGTACAGCTCGCTGAAAATAGAAAACATTCACGACAATGTTTACAAATGCACCGATATGATCGAGAAGCCCCAGCGCAAGGAGGATATCCTCTCCTTGTATTCCATTCTCGGACGCGTCGTTCTGCCTCCCGAGATCTTTGATATCCTCGAGCATACGGCTCCGGGCGCGGGCGGCGAAATCCAGCTGACCGACGCTATGGCAGAGCTTGCGCGTACCGACGGCATGACGGCGGTGGAATTCAGCGCGAAGCGTTATGATATGGGCAATAAATTCGGTATCCTGCAGGCGAATATCGAGGTCGGCATCAACCATCCCGATACCGGTAAAGAGCTGAGAGAATACTTAAAAGAATTTGTAAAAACTTTATAAGCACTAAATATTTTAAGGGCAACAGACTGTTGCCCTTTTTACAGGGAGGATCAATATGAATGCAGTCATCACCGTATTAGGTAAGGATAACGTCGGAATTCTCAGCAAGGTTTCAACCGCCTGCGCGGACGTCGGCGTAAATATCATTGAAGTAACTCAGAGTGTTTTGCAGGATATGTTCGCCATGATCATGCTCGCAGATATCGGCTCGGCAACGGTTGCCTTCGATCAGCTGCAAAAGAATCTTGAGAAGGTCGGCGACGATAACAACCTCAAGATTCACGTCATGCATGAAGATATCTTCAACAGTATGCATAAAATCTGAGGTGCTCTATGTTAGAAACAAAAGACATACTGGAAACAATCAATATGATAGACAACGAGAACCTGGACGTAAGAACCATTACCATGGGTATCTCGCTGATCGACTGCATTGACAGTGATATCGACAAGGCATGTGATAAAATTTATGACAAGATCTGCCGTTACGCGAAAGACCTCGTCAAAACAGGCGAGGATATCACACGCGAATATGGTATTCCGATCATCAATAAACGCATATCCGTCACCCCTATCGCTATTATCGCGGGCGTGTGCCAGACGCAGAAGATCCTGAAATTCGCAAAAGCCCTTGACAGAGCCGCGGATACGCTCGGCGTCAACTTCATCGGCGGTTACTCCGCGTTAGTGGAAAAAGGTTTTGCGGCAGGAGACTACGCGCTGATCGAGAGTATTCCCGAAGCGCTTGCCGTCACCGAAAGAGTCTGCTCCTCGGTCAATATCGGCTCGACAAAAGCGGGTATCAACATGGACGCTGTCCGCATGATGGGCAAAGCCGTTGTCGACTCCGCAAAGCTGACTGCGGACAAAAACTGTATCGGCGCGGCGAAGCTGGTCACCTTCTGCAACGCAGTACAGGATAATCCCTTTATGGCAGGCGCATTCCACGGCGTTGGTGAAGCGGACTGTGTGATCAACGTCGGCGTATCGGGTCACGGCGTTGTCAGAGCGGCATTGGAAAAGGCGAATTGTCAGAACATCACCGAGGTAGCGGATCTTGTTAAAAAGACTGCTTTCAAGATCACCCGCATGGGTCAGCTGGTCGCTCAGCAGGCTTCTTCAAGGCTGTCTGTACCGTTCGGTATCGTTGACCTTTCCCTCGCCCCCACTCCCGCTGTCGGTGATTCTGTCGCGCATATTCTGGAAGAAATGGGACTCGAGATCTGCGGCTGTCACGGAACCACCGCGGCACTCGCACTGCTGAATGACGCTGTCAAAAAGGGCGGTGTGATGGCTTCATCACATGTCGGCGGATTATCAGGCGCTTTCATTCCCGTATCGGAAGATCACGGTATGATCAACGCGGTCAAGCAAGGCGCACTGGATATCACGAAGCTGGAAGCGATGACAGCAGTCTGCTCGGTCGGACTGGATATGCTGGTCATCCCCGGCGACGTCACACCCGAAACCGTTTCCGCTATCATCGCGGATGAAGCGGCGATCGGCATGGTGAACAGCAAAACGACGGCCGTACGCGTGATCCCCGCTATCGGCAGAGAAGCCGGCGAGGAACTGAACTTCGGCGGACTGCTCGGCGCAGGTCCTGTCATGCCGCTGAGAAAAGGAAGCCCCGATAAATTCATCCGCTTAGGCGGCAGGCTCCCCGCTCCCTTGCAATCACTGAAAAACTGAATTAGAATTCAGATTATTGTAACGACATATTTTCGCAAAACACTTGACAAACCTCGGCATTTCTTATATAATATTTAGGCTGATAAAAGTCAGCGCACGCTTGCGCCAATAGCTCAGTTGGATAGAGCAACTGCCTTCTAAGCAGTAGGTCAGGGGTTCGAATCCCTTTTGGCGCGCCAGTTATGGTGGGATTAGCGTAGTCGGTTAACGCGCCAGTTTGTGGCACTGGAGACCACCGGTTCGAATCCGGTATCCCACCCCACTTGACTCATTAGCTCAGTTGGCAGAGCACTTGACTTTTAATCAAGGTGTCCGGAGTTCGAATCTCCGATGGGTCACCAAAGTCCTGTTGTTCGCAACGGGGCTTTTTCTTTTTATTATCGAACATAGAAAAGCTGACACCCCATAAAAAGGTGTCAGCTTATTCATTGTAAATATTATTGTAAAGTATCATTGACTGCTTCCGCGTAGCGCACGGTATCCATCGCGTCCTTCGCGTACTTATCCGCACCGATGGAGTCAGCGTACTCTTTTGTCATGACAGCGCCGCCGACCACCACCTTCGCCCAAGGAGATGATATACGCAGTTGTTTGATGGTTTCTTCCATCGCGGGAACAGTCGTTGTCATCAAAGCGGATAACCCGACCAGCGGGGCGTGCAGACGTACGGTTTCTTCAACGATCAATTCGGGATCGACGTCCTTACCCAGATCGCTGACAGCAAAGCCGTAGTTTTCCAGCAGCAGCTTGACGATATTCTTGCCGATGTCGTGGATATCTCCCTTGACCGTCGCGATCACAAAGGCGCATTTATCCTTGCCGCTGTCGGAGCTCATACGCGCCTTGATCTCTTCAAAAGCGTATTTCGCGGCTTCAGCGCTCATCAGCAGACCGGGCAGATAGACTCTCCCCTGCTCATACTCTCTTCCAACGGTATCCAGCGCGGGGATGATATGATCCCTCACAACGGTCAGCGGTTCTGTATTCTTCAACAATTCGACGCAGAGTCGGGCAGCCTGATCTTTCAGGCCTTTGATGACTGCGTTGCTTAATGACAACGTATCATCCGCTTTATCAGCGGCACCGGTTTTTGAAACTGTCACATTGTTCTGTACCGATTCCGCAAATGCGATATAATCAGAGCAGTTATCATCCAATCCTTTCAAGACGCGGAAGGAATAGTAGGTTTTCATCATTTCCGCGAAAAAGGGATTCATGATAGCGGCGGAGAGACCGTTTTCCAGGGCAAGAGCAAAGAAAGCGGCGTTGACGATATCTCTCTGCGGCAGACCGAACGAAATATTGGATACGCCCAAAGAGGTATGTACGCCGAGCTCATGACGGATCTTGTGCAGAGATCCCAGCGTCAGCTTCGCGGCGTTTTTATCCGCGCTGACCGCCATTGCAAGCGTGTCAAATATCAGATCTTTTTTATCGATTCCGTAGGCTGCGGCAGTATCTATAATCTTTTTGGCAATCGCGACTCTGCCTTCTACGGTATCGGGAATACCGCTTTCGTCCAGTGTCAAAGCTACCGCTACGCCGCCGTATTTCTTCATCAGCGGGAAGATCGCTTCCATGCTTTCCTGCTTACCGTTTACGGAGTTGATCAGTGCTTTGCCGTTATAGATACGCAATGCCTTTTCCATCGCGACTGGGTCGGATGTGTCGATCTGCAGCGGTAAATCGCTGACGGCCTGCAGTTCGTAAACTACTTTGGTCAGCATAGCAGGCTCGTCGATCTCGGGCAAACCGACGTTGACGTCGAGTACTTTTGCACCCGCGCTCTGCTGTTTTAACCCTTCGCCGAGAATATAATCGAGCTCGTTATTGCGCAGAGCTTCTTTTAAGCGCTTCTTGCCTGTCGGGTTGATCCTCTCGCCTATCAGGACAGGATCGTTTCCAAACCTGACAGCGGTAGTGTATGACGAAATGATCGTATCATGCTTTGGTGTGACCGATGGTACGGATACGGCGATTTTATCGCATAGTGCCTTGATGTAATCGGGCGTAGTACCGCAGCAGCCGCCCGCGACTCTGACGCCATCCGCTACCAGTCCCGCTGTGATATCCGAGAACACATCAGGGAAAACATCATAGAGTGTTCTGCCGTTTTCACTGTGGGGCAGTCCGGCGTTGGGCTTTAACATGACGGGTACGGACGCAAATCGCAGATACTCCCTGACGATAGGCGCGAGCTTATCGGGACCGAAGGAGCAGTTGACACCGATCGCGTCGGCTCCCATGCCCTCGAGCATTGCGACCATTGCGGCGGGTGACGCTCCCGTCATCAGTTTTTCGTTTTCGCTGTAGGCATTGGACACCAAGACGGGCAGATCACTGTTTTCCTTAGCGGCAAGCAGAGCGGCTTTGGTTTCGTAGCTGTCGTTCATGGTCTCGATCATGATAAGGTCGACGCCGTATTTTACGCCGAGCTGAACGGTTTTGGCAAATACCGAGACCGCTTCTTCAAAGTCGAGATCGCCCATCGGCTTTAACAATCTTCCTGTAGGACCGATATCCAGCGCGACATACTTTTCATGAGTTGCTGTGCTCAAAGCAGCCGCCTTCTTTGCATTATCTACTGCCTCACGGATAATCTCTTCCAGCTCGATTTCATCAAAATGCAGGCAGTTCGCGCCAAAGGTATTGGTATTGACGACGTTGGAACCGCTGTCATAATACGATTGATGGATAGCGGTGATAACGTCGGGATGGGAGATATTCCATCTCTCGGGAGATTCGCCGGGCTGTAAGCCGCGCTCCTGCAAGAGCGTTCCCATGCCGCCGTCAAGGATCACTATATTCTGTTTTAAGAATTCTCTGAAATTCATAAGTTCCTCATTGTCTGTAAATACAGTCTGTTTTATCACACTCAGCGCATTTAGCCTGCTCGGTGATTTCTTCGGCAGTGATACCGCAGATGGCAGTCACGGACTTTGACGGCGACATCAGCAGGCTTTCATCCAGTGTCAAACCGATCTTACGGGGACAATCCAAAAGAGCGAAAATATCTCTCTGCATATCAAGCGGAATATCGCCGTAGCCGGGGCTGACGCGCCGTGTAAGGCGCTTTTTTGATACAGTCAAGTCTCGGTTCGCTTGAGCGCAAAAAGCGTCACAAAGGCTTTCTACACGCTCTGCGCCGATGGCTTGCAAAATCAGCGCTTTGCTCGGTGACAGTAAACTGTAACGCTGTAATAAGCGGTCGAAAGGCGCACCTACGGTTGCCGCAAACACTAAAACCTGTTGTGAGTTACCGATAGCCTTTTTGATCGTCTGAGAAGTCGTCTCAATGTTACCGAAGCAAATCAACTCATTATCTCTTTGGATATCTTCGGTTGCGTAGCAAACACGGTAGCTCAGTACGGATTCCGCTTCACGGATACACTCGTCGATTAGATCACGATAGCTGTCATCCGCTCCGCGTATTCTTGCGTAGCGCATGATCTCCGCACGGTCCCATGCGGGCGGGTCAAAAATGGCTGTGCGAATCATTTGCCTAAAATACTGCTGAGATTGTTTTGGATCGCCCGCGCGACCTCAGGCTTGTTCATAGTGTACAAATGGACGTTTTTCACGCCGTTGGCATAGAGGTCGATGATCTGATCGGTGGCGTAAGCGATACCCGCCTGTGCCATCGCCATATCGTCGTGTCCGAAGCGGTCGACCATTGCCTTGAAACGCTGCGGCATAAAGGAGCCGGACAGCTTTAAGGCGCGCTCCAGCTGATTCGCTTTCGTGATCGGCATGATACCGGGCAGAACAGGGACGGTAATGCCCGCTTCACGGATCTTGTACAGGAAATTGTACAGCAGATTGTTGTCAAAAAACATCTGCGTCGTCATGAAATCACAGCCCGCGTCGACCTTTTCTTTCAGATATTTGATATCCTCACGCTGATCGGCGCTTTCGGGATGTACCTCGGGATAGCAGGCACAGCCGATACAGAAATCGGCGTCGCTCTCTTTCAGCTCACGGATCAAATCGACCGCGTGGGAATAATCCCAATGATGCGCGTCGCTCAGCTGCATTTCAGGTGTGAGATCGCCGCGAAGTGCCATTACGTTCTGGATACCCGCCTTCTTCAATTCATTGATCTTCTGCGCGACTGTCTCTTTGGTAGACGATACGCAGGTCAGATGTGCCATTGTTGGAAAGCCGTAGCGGTTGCGCATATCGCGCGCGATATCCAGCGTAAACTGACTGGTTCCACCGCCCGCGCCGTAAGTCACGCTCATGAACGAGGGGTGCAGCTTTGCGATTTTCTCAATAGCGGGTTTTACTTTATCAAAGGATGTGGACATCTTCGGTGGAAAAACCTCGAAGGATAACGAATATCTGTCTTGTTGTAATAATTTGATGATTTTCATTTTTTCACCTGTTTTATTGATTGTCGGTAATGATTATAACATGTTTATCGCTTTAAAGCAATCATTATTCGGGAATAATATCCTCTGTCAGCACTGTCATTTCTCCGCCGCATACCATTCCGTTATCCGCGGCGACTTCGTTGCTCATGTCGATCGTGATAACATTACTCTTGCCTGTGCCGATCATTCGGCGGGCTTTTGCGATAGCGGCAGCTTCACTGCATCCGCCGCCGATCGTACCGACCGTCTGACCGGGTCGGTTGACAGCCATCATGCTGCCGCTTTTGACAGGAGTTGATCCCGTAGAGCTGAGTACGGTAACGAGCGCACAAGGTTCATTAGTATTTACAAGATAATTCAATAACTTCCAATCAACATTGGTCTGCATGAGCTCATTTTCTTTTAAAATGACCTTTATCTTGCGTTTTTCCTGCACCAGTTCGGCGCAGATGGACAGGGCGATCTCCGCGGTCGTCACAGCACCAATGTTCAGACCGATCGGCGCGTGGAGCTGTTCGATCCTGTCAGAATCAAAGCCTTCTTCCGTTAACGCTTCTTTCAAGCCCGCGACGCGTCTGCGCGAACCGATCATGCCGAGATAATACGGCATCGTGCCCGAGAGTATCGCTTCAACACACTCCTTATCCCAGCGGTGTCCGCGCGTCAGCACACAGACATAGTCTTGTTCATAAATCTGAAGTTTCTCGATTGCGGAAAGAAAGCTGTCGCATATCACATCCGCCTGAGGGAATCTTTCCTCATTCGCAAATGTCGGTCTGTCATCGACGACCGTGACCGTGAATCCGAGTATGATCGCAAAGCGGTATACATCCAGCGACACATGACCGCCGCCCAAAAGGATCAGACGGTCGCTTCTTTCAAATCTGCGGATATATTCTTTTCCGTCAGCCGATAATATGATCTCAGGGCTCTCTCCCCTGTTCAGCTTTTCGATGATTTCTGTAAACACACTTGATTTCATAGCGCACCTCACTGTCTCTATTTTACTACGAAACGCCGTAAAATCAATAGCAAAAACAAATGCTCCGAAATGAATCGGAGCAAATGTCAGGAAAACTATTGTATATCAGACAGCTGCAAAGCCTTTTTCAAGGTCAGCAATGATATCGTCAATGTGCTCGGTACCGATAGAAAGGCGGATGGTCGCCTGAGAAATGCCCTGATCGGCAAGCTCTTCATCGGTCAGCTGGCTGTGGGTTGTCGTCGCGGGATGGATGACAAGGGATTTAACGTCGGCGACATTAGCAAGCAGGGAGAATATCTCCAGAGAATCGATGAAAGCGTAGGCTTCATCCTTGCCGCCCTTGATATCAAAGGTGAAGATAGAAGCACCGCCGTTCGGGAAATACTTGTTGTACAGCGCGTGATCGGGATGATCAGGTAGAGACGGATGGTTGACCTTCGCGACCTTCGGATGATTCGCGAGGAATTCGACGACCTTCTTGGTGTTTTCCGCGTGACGTTCTAAGCGCAGGGACAGCGTCTCGGTGCCCTGTAAGAGCAGGAATGCGGCAAACGGAGAGATAGAAGCTCCTGTGTCGCGCAGGAGGATCGCACGGATATAGGTGACGAATGCCGCGGGACCGACCACATCAGCGAAGGAAATGCCGTGATAGCTGGGGTTGGGAGCGGCGATGTTCGGATACTTGCCGCTTGCCTTCCAGTCAAACTTACCGCTGTCTACGATCACGCCGCCGAGGGTGGTGCCGTGACCGCCGATGAATTTCGTAGCGGAATGTACAACGATGTCAGCGCCGTGCTCGATCGGACGGATCAGGTACGGTGTGCCGAAGGTGTTGTCGATGACCAGCGGGAGTCCGTGCTTATGCGCAAGCTCCGCGACCGCGTCGATATCAGGAATATCGGAGTTCGGGTTGCCGAGAGTTTCCAGATAGATCGCCTTGGTGTTATCCTTGATAGCGCCTTCGATTTCATCAAGATTATGTGCATCAACAAAGGTGGTTTCAATGCCGTACTGCGGCAGGGTGTGCGCCAGCAGATTATAAGAACCGCCGTAAATGGTCTTTTGAGCGACGATGTGTTCGCCCTTCTGTGCCAGCGCTTCGATGGTGTAAGTGATCGCAGCGGCGCCCGAAGCGACTGCCAGACCCGCTACGCCGCCCTCTAACGCGGCGATACGATCTTCAAAAACGCCTTGAGTAGAGTTGGTCAGTCTGCCGTAGATGTTGCCCGCGTCCGCAAGACCGAAGCGATCAGCGGCATGCTGAGAGTTGCGGAACACATAAGATGTGGTGGCATAGATCGGAACGGCACGCGCGTCAGATGCGGGATCGGGCTGTTCCTGTCCTACGTGAAGCTGTAAGGTTTCAAATTTATAGTTACTCATGATAAATACCTCTTTCTTAATTAAATAATGATAATAGAATTGATTGCGGTCTTACCGCTTTAAAAAGAAAGGATATTTACATTCGCCCAAATCTGAAATTCGCTCTTACCAGCTGTTCAAAATTAAGTTTCATCATAAACCCCTTTATTAACCCTATAATACACCTACCAAGTAGGTTGATGATATAATAGCACATATTTACCTACTTGTCAAGGGGTTAAATTAAAAAAGTCCCCGCAGATATCCTGCGGGGAAAGGAAGATCAGATTTTTACGGTATAAGAAGTCACGCCGAGGATCGTCTCGCCGTCGATCTGCAGAGCGGTCGGCTGATCGAATTCTACAGTTACACGATGACCCTTGAATACAGAAATCATCTCGGTATGCTTGACGTGCTCTCCCTTGAAGATGGAAGGAAATACCATCAGCGCCTTGAGTTTGCCGCAATTATGGTAAACCATGGTGGAAACGGTGCCGTCCTCACGCTTCTGGTCGGGGGTCGGGATCATTCCGCCGCCGTAGTATTTACCGAACATTGTCGGAGCAAGCCATACCTTTTTGAAACGGTGTACCTTTCCGTCGACGGTTACCTTCGCGTTAACGGGCTTGAAGTGGAACAGCAGTCCTTTGATCGCGATAGAGGTATAGTTGATCGGCTTATCGGTGGTCTCGCGCATTTTATCGCCCACCTCACAGCAGTAGCCGTCGATACCGTAACCGACGCCGTTGATGAATCTGTAGTCTTTACCATTTACGGTGACAGTAGGGAGCTTGCCGAGGAAACTGTTCAAGGGGATCAGCTTGCCTTTTTCTTCGCCTACGCTGGACAAAAAGTCATTGCCCGAGCCTGTCGGAAAGAAAAAGACCTCATTCGTAATATCCATGTCGTAGGTATCGTTGATGAAGTGGTTCAGAGAACCGTCGCCGCCTGCGATGATCAGTTTATCGTCAGCTTGTAATGATCCGATGATCGCTTTGGTATCACCGTTCTCAAAGACGTCGATGTACTCGACGGTCTCGCCTTTTAACAGCGTATCCAGCGCTTTTGCCTCTGCCCCGCCCTGACCGTTGTTGCTTTTCGGATTGTATAAAACCGTATATTTTGACATATTTATCCCTTCTTTTTCTAAAGTCCATTCATATTTTAAGGAAGTATCGGGTATTTGTCAATAGATAAATACTCATTTGTATAAAAAGCTACGGCTGTAGAAAATATGATTTTGCGGGTAAAAAGAAATAAAACTTGATTTATCTCAGGCTTTGTTGTATAATAACAACTGTTCCCGCCGGTATGTCGGAATTGGCAGACGATGCAGACTCAAAATCTGTTGTCCTTGCGGGCGTGTGGGTTCGAGTCCCACTACCGGCACCAGACAAAATGAAAAGGGTATCCGACGGGATGCCCTTTTCGCTTATCTATTCAGATGGAGGTAAACTTATGTCAGATTTAAAGCAAGCATGGAAACAAACCGCCAAATCCTTTATCCTCGCCTTCAATGATCTGAGCGTATCTGTTTTTGACACTGCAAAAGCGGGTTATGACGCTGCGATGGAATGGGCAAAAAAGGATAATGTTCATGTACAGACGGATGGTACGGAGGTTCCCGCTGAGGAAACAGCTGACGAGACAGCAGACGAGACAAAATAAGATCATATGCATGAAGAAAGCCGCTTTCACGCTGATGTGAAAGCGGCTGGTTTTTATTCTGTAGATTCTTCAGTCTGCGTTTCGGGTTCGGATTCTACCCAGGAGCCGTCCTGAAAAACTTCATATTTGATCAGTTCATCATTTTTATCGAAGGTGATACGCTCTGCTTCGGTGCCGTCCTGATATAACACACGCTCTGAACCGTCCTTAGCGGTGCAGTAATCCTTTTCAGCCAGATTGCCGTTATCATCGTAGGAATAGGCGTAGTAATATACCCCGATCCCGTCAGCCTGATAATAGGTCTCTTTAGCGAGGCGGTTGTCGCTGTCATATTCATAGAGGAGATAATGGTCATACTCCTCCTGAGCGGTGTAAACGTCCCAGCGGGTGATGTCGCCGTTGTCGTTATAATACTTGCGCTCATACCCCGTGATCGTGCCGCTGTCATCCTTGACAGGCACATACGCGCCGTTGGGCTCAGTCTCGGAACACGCGGTGAGCAACAGCACGCTCAATAAACAAACTGAGATGAATGATACGAGCTTGTGGATCATTTGGTTTTGGAATGGAGCTTGACGGTACTGCCGCGTTTGTCGACAGAAACCTCGCCAACAACATCTGTGCCGTAGATACGGTCGCCCGCGTCGCCCAGACCGGGTAAGATGTAGCAGTTTTCGTTCAGCTTTTCGTCCTTAGCGGCGCAGAAAATGTCTATGTCGGGATGCGCCTGCGTCAGCGCTTCAATACCCTCGGGAGCGGAAATGATGCAGAGGAATTTGATGGAACGGGGATTGGAGCGCTTGATGATATCGATCGCGTCGATCGCGCTGCCGCCGGTAGCGAGCATGGGATCGAGGACGAATACGTCTCTTTCATCAACATCGCCGGGGAGCTTATTGTAATACTCAACGGGCTTATGGGTCTCTTCATCTCTGTAAAGACCGATATGACCGACCTTTGCCGCGGGAACCATCGTCAGCATTGCGTCGAGCATACCGCAGCCCGCGCGCAGGATCGGTACGAAAGCCAGCTTTCTGCCGGCAATTTTCTTGGCTGTCATGGGAGCCATCGGAGTCTTGATCTGAACATCCTCTAAGGGAAGATCACGGGTAGCCTCATAGCACATCAGCATGGAGATCTCGGAGATCAGCTCACGGAATTCCTTGGTCGGAGTGTTTTCATCACGCAGGATAGCGAGCTTATGCTGGATCAGCGGATGGTCAAAAATCGTTACTTTGCTCATAATATTTCCTTCTTTCTTAGTATTAACAAATTAAAGTTTAAAACTGCCGTTTTCGATTTCGGTGATCATGTTTACGCGTTTTTCATGTCTGCCGCCTTCAAACGGAGTGTTTAGGAAGATGTCGGCGAGCTTGACCGCCTTCGCTTCGTCAATCACTCTGCCGCCCATGCACATGATGTTGGCGTTGTTATGACGGCGCGTCATCTCGGCGCAGAACTCGTCGGTACATACCGCGGCGCGGATACCCTTCACTTTGTTCGCCGCCATTGAGACGCCTATACCGGTACCGCAGCAGATGATACCGAGCTGTGCGTTTCCATCTGCAACATTCTTTGCCACCTGATAGGCATATACGGGATAGTCAACGCTTTCTTCCGTATAACAGCCGTAGTCGGTATATTCGATACCTTTCTCTTTCATGTATTCGATAACGGCGTTTTTGATGTTTAGGCCGCCGTGGTCACAGCCTATTGCTATCATAGTCAACCTTCCTTTTCTGACAATTTTGCGTTTCTTTCTCTCTCAGCCTGTGAAAGCCTGAGATAACTCGGCATAAGAGCCGCAGGGGCGAGCGTCTCTCCCCTGTTGTATTTTTCAAGAGCAGACTGCGCGACGGCAGAAGCTCTCTGAAACCTGAGATGCGGCGGAGCAAGATGAATTTGCGGGTCATCTGCGCTGTCAAAAACCAGCTGGGCGCCGTCTCCGACCAATACGATATCGCTGTCAAAGCCGTTCAGCTCAGCCAATAAATCTTTGACGGCGATCGCTCTGTTCTCACAGACGCGTTCGATCGTATTGTTTTTCACGTGGAACAAAGCGTTATAGACCTGATTGCGGCGGGCATCCATACAGGAACAGACATATACATTTTGCCCAATATAGTTATATGCCATGCTTTCCAGTGTGGAAACGGCAACGCAGGGCTTGTTCACGGCATATGCCATGCCTTTGACGGCGCTGACGCCGATACGTACGCCAGTAAAGGAGCCGGGACCGTTATTCACGGCATAAACGTCGATTTCCTTAGAGGTTTTCCCGCTGATGTTTAAAACCGATTCCACCATCGCCATCAGTGTTTGACTGTGGGTGAAGCCCGAGTTCAGATAATAGTCGGCAAGGATCTTGCCATCCTCATACAGACATACAGAGGCGGGTGAAGCGGAAGAATCAACAGATAACATCAGCATATTCATCCATCCCCTCTATCTCAAATACTCTCTGATCCTCGTCAGCGGTCTTCCCTATCCTTATACGGATACAGTCCTCTTCCAGCTCACTTTCGATATTTTCGCTCCACTCGATCACGATAACGCCGTTGCCGATGTAATCATAATACCCCGTTGCGAACAGATCATCAGCGTCGGTGATACGGTACATATCAAAGTGATATACAGGATATTTTCCGTCATAGGCGTTGACGATCGCGAAGGTCGGACTGCTGACGCCTTCAACAATCCCGAGTCCCTCGCACAGTCCGCGCGTAAAAGCGGTTTTGCCCGCGCCGAGATCACCGAAAAGCGCGATCATTTCCCGCCCTTTCAGTACGGAAGCGATCTTCGCGCCCAAAGTCTCTGTTTCACGGGGCGAAGCTGTCATAATTTTTATCATATCTTTACTCCAAGAGAACTGAATGATTCTTGTTATCAATTCTATATTCTAACATAATGAAACCGTGAAATAATGCTGTAGGATAAAATTAATAAAATAATTACAAATATTTATCTTGTATTTGTCCTGACGTTTCACTATAATGGTAGATGAAAACAAAACAATTGAAAGGATCTATATGACAAAAATCATCAAAGGTCTGACAAAGTTTTTCACAAAATCCGACGTCATCCTGTGGCTGCTGGCGATAGCCGCAAGCGTTTACAGTCTAATGCTGATCAACTCTATGCAACGCGCGTCTGATTACAGCTATATGACGCCGCAGGTACTGGCGCTGACGCTGGGATATATCGCGGCGGTAGTGATCACACTGATCGACTATGAGGCGATCTCACGCTTCTGGATCCTGCTGATTGCCGCTTCGTTACTGCTGTTGATCATCGTGTTCATCTTCGGGCGCAACGTCAGCGGTACGGACGATACGGCATGGATCACTCTACCGGGCGGGATATCATTTCAGCCGTCGGAACTGGTGAAAATCTTTTTTATTATCACATTTTCGAAACATTTGCAATTATTGAAAGATAACGATATGCTCCACAGCCTGATCGGCGTACTGTCGCTGCTGATCCACATGGGGATCCCTGTCGCGATGATACATATGCAGGGCGATGACGGAACGGTGCTGATTTTCATCTTCATGTTCCTGATCATGTCGTTTGTCGGCGGCGTACAGCTCAGATATTTCCTTATCATGCTGTTGTTACTGGCGGCAGGTATACCGATAATATGGAATTACTTCTTGAATGAGGAGCACAAGAGCCGCTTTACCGCTATCTTTGATATCGACGGCAACGCGATGACAAATTACGGCTGGCAGCAGTATCAAGGCAAAGTCAGCGTAGCGTCCGGCGGGCTCAGCGGTTCAGGCTTGGGCAACGGAGCAAGAGTCGCGTCGGGCATCGTACCTGAGCAGGAAAACGACTTTATTTTTACCGTCGCGGGCGAAGAGCTTGGTTTTATCGGATGCTTGGTGTTGTTGTTCATCCTGCTTGCGATTTGCGTGAAGTTGGTCATGGACGCGACCGCGGCAAGGGATTATCTCGGCAGGATGATATGTATCGGCGTGTTCTCCATGATCGGCGTACAGACGATCATTAACGTGGGAATGGTTTTAGGGCTGCTGCCCGTTATCGGTATCACATTACCCTTCTTCTCTTCGGGCGGTACCTCTCTGCTGTCTGTTCTGATCGGCATTGGATTGGTGCAAAGTGTATTTTATCACAAAGACATTTCGGAAGCGCCGCAGGGCAAATTAAAAAATAACCGTTACAAATACATGAATACCACATTACAATACTAATAAGAAACGCACTACTTGATCGGTAGTGCGTTTTCTCATAAGGTTTTATTTTTTGGTTACATTCACATTGGCGGTATAGGTTCCGTAGACCCAACACTCAGAATAATCGGAACCAAGCGTAATCTTCAGCGGTACAGTCAATGAGATCGTCTTACCTGCTTTAGCTTCATCCAGCAAGCCTGTAAAGTCAGTTACCGCGGTAATGTCCGAAGCGGAAATCTCGTCGACCAGATTCTCGGGACCGCAGATCGTGATTTCAACAGTATTGGAAGAAACCAGCTCAGCGGAATAAGCGCTGGTATCGATACTGTTCGAGATTTTAGCGTTTACAGTTGTAGAGTAATAGGAATTCAGATCCATTGTGACAGTCGCAGTTGTTTCTCCGGAGATCACCTTACAGCCGGACGGGAGCGTAATGTCAAATTTCTCCTTGACGCCTTCATAATTAAATTTGGTGAAATCAAGCGTACCTATTGTGATCTTATTATCCTTAATGCTGTCGAGAGTCTCCTGAGGTCCTGCGATACGGATCGTCGAAGGACTGATCTCAATAGAAGGATAGTCTGAAGGCGCATTGGTAACATCCACGCTAAGCGATACCGTCATGATCGGAAGAACGGTAACGCTGACTTCAACCGAATCAAAGTCGGCGGTAACGTAGTGCAGTTCAAGCGGATCGCCGTTTTCGTCGAGATAAACGAGGCTTTCTTCTTTTGTTTCCGTCTGACCGGACAGCGTATCGATAACCGCGACAGAAGATATTTTATTTACCTGGGTCTCGGGACCGGTCACCATCACCTTTGACTGAGAAAGAGCCGTGTTGGCGTAATGGTTCTTTTCATCCTCATGCTCAACGGTGATCTGGTTATCGATCGTAAACTCTGCGCTCTTCTCTCTGTCGACATATACAGTGATCGTAGAAGGCGTCACGGAATCGATCGTATAATCCGACTTCATACCGGTTTGCCTTGCGACGATCGGGAGCGTATAGGTGCCCGCAGAGATCATCGAAGCATTCTGTGTCGCTACCACCTGGATATCGTTTGTGGTTATCGAGCTGGTGGAAATGATGTTGCCCTTAACAGTTACAGAAGCAGTCAAATCCTGTGCTCCGAACATCTTCAAGCCATCTTCTTCGGCGGCTTCGGGCAGTTCGATATTGATAGGAATATTATCGATCGTATTGGTGCGGTTTTTGACCGTGGATGAAAGATTGATCACGAACCAAGCCGTTACAGCAATAATAAAAGCCATCACTAACAGTGTGATATTATGGGAAAAGAATCTTGACAACAGAGATTTTTCTTTTTTATTCATCGTTCTTCTCCTTTCTGCCTTTGAAAATAGCGGAAAACAGATTGGAACGGTCTTTTTCACCGGGGATAATCAGATCAACCAGCTCATCATATAAGGTGTTGCGGTTGTAATCGCGGGTCAATGTACCGTTGAGTGCGATCGAAATACTGCCGGTTTCCTCAGAGACAACGACCACAACAGCATCACACTCTTCACTCATACCGATCGCGGCGCGATGACGGGTTCCGAGCGACTGACTAACATTGAGACTTTTGGTCAACGGAAGAATACAGCCCGCGGCAAGGATCTTTCCGTCGCGGATGATACAAGCTCCGTCATGCAGCGGCGCTTTATTAAAGAAGATATTACCCAGCAGCGCCGGAGAAGTGTCGCTGTTGATCATGGTTCCGGTACTTGCGATCTCACTGAGCAGGCTTTCTCTTTCAAACACGATCAATGCACCTGTCTTGGATTTGGAGAAGATCGCGCAGCTGTCGGCAACATCACCAATTGCCTTTAATACTATCGACTCGGTATTCTGAATATTGGTATTGACGATATTTTTCAATGTTTTGTTACTGTGTCCCAGACGCTCCAGACCCTGCCGAAGCTCCGGTTGGAAAACGACTACGATAATAATTGCGGAAAACTGGAAGATAGAATAAAGAATAAAATTGACCATCGTCAACTGTGCAATGCTGGAAATCGCGTATACAACCAACAGCACGACTACGCCTTTGATCAGCTGACCGGCGCGGCTTTGTCTGAGCAGCTTAAACAAGTAGTACAGGATCAGCGTAATGATAATGATATCAACCGCGTCTTTGAACTCAAATGATTTTAATGTAGTCCAGAAAGTGGACAAAACCTTCTCCATAACTATTTCCTTCCGTGAAAGCACACCGTATACTTTCTATCTCAAATCCGCATAAAACATTCGGATACATCTTTCACTTTAACAAATACGTCTATACAAAATTTATTGTAACACACGCTAAGGTCGATTGCAAGACGCTCAGCGGAATTTCCTCAAAGAATTCACCAGCAAATTCATATCTGTCTGCGTTGTGAACACTGACGGCGCGATCCTGACGATCCCTCCCATTGATGTGCCCATAGACTCATGTGCTGTCGGAGCGCAGTGCAAACCTCCCCTGACGGCGATATCATATTTTTCGGACAAATAATTCGCGACCGACTCACTGTCTGTATCTTTTGCTGAAAACGCCAGTAAGGGAACATCAAAATGATCAACGTTTGAATTTTCATATATTTTTAAATATCGAAAATCTTTGATTCTATCCCTCAGGTAATTGATCAGATGAGATTCTTTTTCATAGATATTGTTAATACCATTGCGTTCCACAAACTGAATTCCTGCTTCTAAGCCGAGAATCCCGGGTATATTCAGCGTCCCTGCTTCTAATTTATCGGGATAAAAAGACGGCATTGTTAACTCTGATGATACACTCCCCGTACCGCCTTCGATCAACGAATCGACCGTAATATCTTTTCCTGTTATCAGCAATCCTATACCCATAGGGCCGTAAAGATATTTATGTCCCGCACAGCAGACAAAATCATATCTGCCCTCTTCCATATCGATCGGCAGGATTCCTGCACTCTGGGCGGCGTCAAGGCAGAATAATATCCCATAACTGTGTGCCAGAGCGCAGAGGCGTTCAACAGGCAGTCTGAAGCCGAATACATTGGAAGCGTGTGTACAGATGATCATTCGTGTATTCTGATTGATCGAGTCCCTGAAATTTTGTATTGTTTTTTCATCATCTTCCGGAGCCGCTTCTGCTATGCTGTATGTGATCTTTCCCTGTTCTTTTAACTTGTGCAGAGGACGGACGACAGCATTGTGTTCAAGAGAAGAGATGATAACATGATCTCCGTTCTTCAAGACGCCTTTGACTGCCATATTGATAGATTGTGTGCACCCGGGTGTAAGAATAACCGACTCCACAGAAGGAGCGTTAAAAAATTTGCGAATCGTTTCACGCGCCTGATAGACTTTTTTGGAAGTTTTCAGCGAATGACGATACCCTCCCCGCCCGGGGTTAAAGCTGTATTCCCGCACAGCGTTTTGTACAGCTCTGAGAACCTCGGGCGGTTTAGGGTATGTCGTCGCGGAATTATCAAGATAGATCATATATCGTCACGCTCAGCTCTACCCAAAATACGGACTCCTTTACTGCGCAGAAGCTGTTCGGCTTCATCGGTCTTGGACGGCACGAACAGGCAGTAGCCGCAGGATTTGATACCCGTATTTTTGGGAGTGCGCTGGATATAAGAACGTATATTATATTGGTCAAGGATACTTTTTGCCTTCATCGCGTAGGTGACGGAAGGCAGTAGTATCAACTCATTTTTCATAAAAAACACCTCTGTTCCCTATCAGTTTATGACAGGAAAACAAAGGTGTTATCGCAATCTTTATTAAGAAATCAATTGTTTTTCAGAACGTCGGACATATCATATAATCCCGCAGGCTTGTCCTTCAGATATACGGCTGCATTGACGGCTCCTGCCGCGAATACGCCCTTCGACTGAGCCTGATGCTTTAAGGAGACGACTTCGTCATGTCCTGCAAAAATCACTTCATGCTCGCCGACGATCGTGCCGCCGCGGATGGAATGAATACCGATCTCATTATGCTCGCGCTTCTTGCGGTAGGCGTGACGGTCATAGACATATTGTGTATCCTTCACTTCCTCCGAGATCGCATCGGCGATCATCAGTGCGGTGCCGGACGGCGCGTCCAGCTTTTGGTTATGGTGCTTTTCAATGACTTCGATGTCAAAGCTGTTAGAGAGGACCCTCGCCGCCATTCTGGACAGCGCGATCAGAACGTTGATACCGAGAGACATGTTGCCCGAATAAAAAACAGGGATATCTTTAGCGGTATCTTTGATCTTTTTGACCTGTTCATCGGAAAAACCGGTGGTGCAAATGATAACGGGAATCTTCTTTTCGACCGCAAAGCTGAGCATATCGTCGAGCACCAGCGGATTGGAAAAGTCAATGATGATATCGGGAGTTTCCTGAACGTCTACAAAGCAATTATATACAGGATAAGTCTTATTGCCCTCAGCGATATCGACGCCGCAGGAAATCATGACATCGTCACGGCTGTTGACGCAGGCTTCTACAGCCTGTCCCATCTTTCCCAGGCATCCGTTCAATAATAATTTCGTCATACTTTACCTCCTCATAAGGGAACAGGGCGAAAACTCGCCCTGTAACATTTAAGCGTATTTACCGATCAGGTTGTACTTTGCGAGACAATCCTTGAGGTCGTGGTAACCCGAATAGCTCATCGGAACAAGCGGGAGTCTGCACTCGCCGGCGTTGAAGCCGATCAGGTTCATCGCGGTCTTGACAGGGATCGGGTTGACGTCGGAGAACATGATGTCCATGAGCTCGACATAGTGGAAATTCATCTTTGACGCTTCCACAAAGTTGTTGTTCAGGCACAGCTCGCAGATCTCATGCATTTCCTTGGGGCAGAAATTGGAGAAAACGGAAATGACGCCGAGAGCGCCTAAGGACATGAACGGTACTGTCTGATCGTCGTTGCCGGAGTAAATATCCAGTCTGTCCCCGCAGAGAGAACGTGTCTGAGAAACGCTGGAAATATCGCCGTTCGCTTCCTTGGTAGCGACGATATTCTCATGCTTGCAAAGCTCCGCGTAGGTCTTGGGCTTGATATTGCAGCCGGTACGCGAGGGTACGTTATACAGGATCATCGGAAGGTCAATATTATCCGCGATCGTGGTAAAATGGCGGATCAGACCGTTCTGGGACGTTTTGTTATAATAAGGAGTGACGGACAGCAGCGCATCGGCGCCCGAAGCCTCGGCGGATTTACTCAGCTCGATCGCGGTGCTGGTATCGTTCGAGCCCGTACCCGCGATAACAGGGATACGGCCGTTGATACGCTCGCAGACAAACGAAAGAACTTCGCAATGTTCTTTTACGGAAAGGGTTGCCGCTTCACCGGTAGTACCGCAGGCGATGATCGCGTCGGTGCCGTTTTCCACCTGGAATTCCAGCAGACGTGCGAGTTCATCATAATTGACAGAACCGTCGCTGTGCATAGGGGTGATCAGGGCAACGCCCGCTCCTTTAAAAATATGCTTACTCATAATGAATCCTCCAATTAACGGAATGAGATTTCAATAAATAGATTAATCCATGTAACCTTCCGCGCACAGCAGCTCAGCCATCAGTACCGCGCCGCCCGCAGCGCCGCGCAGGGTGTTGTGGGACATGCAGACGAATTTCATATCGTACTGGGTATCGGGTCTGAGACGACCGACAGAAACTGCCATACCGCCTTCGAGATTGCGCTCGGATTTGATCTGAGGTCTGTCAGGCTCGGTGAAGTAGTGCAGGAACTGCTTGGGAGCGGAGGGAAGCTCCAGCTCCTGTGCTCTGCCCTTGTAGTTGTTCCAGATGTCGATGATCTCCTCGACAGAGGGTTTCTCATCCACACCGAAGCTCATGAATACCGCCGCGGTATGACCGTCGGATACAGGAACACGGATGCACTGGGAGGTGATGGCGATATCGTCGGCATTGACGATCTTGTCGCCTTCGATATGACCCCAGAGTTTCAACGGCTCCTGTTCGCTCTTCTCTTCCTCACCGCCGATATACGGGATGACGTTGTCGATCATCTCGGGCCAGCGCTCAAAGGTCTTGCCCGCGCCGGAGATCGCCTGATAGGTACAAGCCAAAACTTTGTTGACCTTGTATTTTTCCTTAAGCGGATGGATCGCGGGAACGTAGCTCTGTAAGGAGCAGTTGGACTTGACCGCGATAAAGCCGCGCTTGGTACCCAGACGCTTGCGCTGTGCGTGAATGATCTCTGCGTGCTCGGGGTTGATCTCGGGAACGATCATCGGTACGTCGGGTGTGCCGCGGTTAGCGGAGTTGTTGGAGACAACGGGGCACTCGGCTTTGGCGTAGGCTTCCTCAAGGACTTTGATCTCGTCCTTCTTCATGTCAACCGCACAGAATACGAAATCGACCTTAGAAGCAACCGCTTCAACATCCGCGGCGTCCATGATGATCATATCCTTGATCTTCTCAGGGATAGGAGCGGTCATCGCCCATCTGCCCTCTACCGCCTCGGCATAGGTCTTGCCCGCGGAGCGCTTGGAAGCGGCGATCGCGGTGATGTTGAACCACGGATGATCGGAAAGCAGCAGAGAGAATCTCTGACCTACCATACCGGTGATACCGATAATACCTACATTGTACGTTTTCATATCATATTCCTCCAAATTTTTCAAAAAACAGTTGAGTTTTTATCATTAATAAGATATTATGTTATAGGCAAATAAATACCGAATACTAAATATCCCTATATTCAGTAATTAATATACCATATCTTCCATTACTTTGTCAATTTCAATTATGTAATAATATGGGTGTTATATACCTGTACTTTTTATGCAAATTCCGATACAGAGGTCAAGAATATGAAAACAAGCGACTTTTACTATGATTTGCCGCAGGAGCAGATCGCGCAGACGCCGATCGAGCCGCGCGACCACTCCCGCCTGATGGTACTTCATAAGGACAACGATATTATTGAACACAAGCATTTTTACGATATCATCGACTGTCTGAACGAGGGCGATTGCCTGATCGTCAACGACTCCCGCGTTATTCCCGCGCGTATCTACGGATACAAGGAGGATACGGGAGCAAAGATAGAGTTCTTATTGTTAAAACAGCTTTCCGGCAATCGATGGGAAACGCTGGTCAAGCCCGGCAGAAAAGCGAAGATCGGCGCGAAGTTTATCTTCGGCGACGGTTTACTCAAAGCTGAGGTCGTCGATATCATTGATGACGGCAACCGTATCGTTGACTTGACATGTGAAGATAATATTTTCACAACGCTCGACAAAATCGGTCAAATGCCGCTCCCCCCTTACATCACTGAAAAATTAGAGGATCAGGAACGGTATCAGACCGTTTACTCGCATGAGCTGGGTTCGGCAGCCGCTCCGACCGCGGGACTGCATTTTACCAATGAGCTTCTCGACAAGATTCGTGAGAAGGGCGTGAACATCGGATATGTAACACTGCATGTCGGTTTAGGCACCTTCCGTCCTGTTAAAGTAGATGATGTGACAAAGCACAAAATGCACAGCGAGCATTATGAAGTGCCGAAAGAAACCGCTGAGCTGATAAAAGCAACCAAAGCGAACGGAAAGCGTGTCATCGCCGTAGGCACCACCTCCTGCCGTACCTTGGAGAGCGTTGCCGCGGAATACGGTGAGATCAAAGCCTGTGACGGCTACACGGAGATCTTCATCTATCCCGGCTTTGAATTTAAAGTGCTGGACGGACTGATCACCAACTTTCACCTTCCCGAAAGCACGCTGATCATGCTGGTATCCGCTTTTTACGGATATGATAAAACGATGAAAGCCTATGATATTGCTGTAAAAGAAAAATACCGCTTTTTCTCCTTCGGCGACGCGATGGCTATTTTATAAGAGGTAAACATGTATCAATTGATAAAAAAAGAAGGAAACGCGCGGCGCGGAGAATTCAAGACCGTACACGGTACGGTGCAGATGCCGGCGTTCATGAATGTCGCGACCTGCGGCGCGATCAAAGGCGGGCTGTCCGCTTATGATTTGAAGAATATCAACACGCAGGTCATGCTGAGCAACACCTATCATCTGCACCTGCGTCCTGGTGATGAGACCGTCCGCAAGCTCGGCGGACTCCACAAGATGACAGGCTGGGACGGCGTTATCCTCACGGATTCAGGCGGCTTTCAGGTGTTTTCTCTCGCGAAGCTGAACAACATCAAGGAAGAAGGCGTTATCTTCAACTCCCATATTGACGGCAGACGGATTTTTATGGGTCCCGAGGAAAGCATGCGGATCCAGTCGAATTTGGGCTCGACGATCGCGATGGCGTTCGATGAATGTGTGGAGAATCCCGCGGAATATGAATACGCGAAGGCTTCTATCCGAAGAACCACCAATTGGCTTGAACGCTGTAAAAAAGAGATGGACAGGCTCAATTCACTGGAAGATACCATCAACCCTCACCAAATGCTGTTCGGTATCAATCAAGGCGCGACCTACCGCGATCTGAGGATCGACCACATGAAGGAGATCGCAGAATTTGATCTTGACGGCTACGCCATCGGCGGACTTGCGGTCGGTGAACCGGCTGAAACGATGTATGAGATCATCGAGGCGGTGGAGCCGTTCACTCCTGCCGATAAGCCCCGCTACCTGATGGGCGTCGGTACGCCTGTCAACATTCTCGAAGCCGTTTACAGAGGCGTCGATCTGTTCGACTGCGTCATGCCCTCGCGCAATGCCCGACACGGGCACCTGTTCACATGGAGCGGTATCATCAACATCAACAACGCGAAATATGAACTGGATGACTCCCCTATCGACAGCGCTTGTGATTGTCCCGTATGTCAGCGGCATACCCGCGCCTACATCCGACATTTGCTCAAAGCCAAAGAAATGCTAGGTATGCGGCTGGCTGTTATGCATAATCTGTATTTTTATAATACGTTGATGCAAAGAATCCGTGACCATCTTGACGATGGCACTTTCACGGAATTTTATACAAAATATAAAGATATACTGGATAAACGTATCTGATTTTTTGATTAATTGTTCATTGTAATCTATTTCTATAACTGATATAATAAAATGGTATAAAAAAGAAAGGAAGATATATTATGTTTGGAACTAACGGCGGCGCCGGCGGCAGCTGGTGGATTATTCTGATTTACATCGGCTTATTTGCCGTACTTTACTTTTTGCTCATCCGTCCGAATTCAAAGAAAAAGAAACAGGAACAGGAGATGCGCAATAACATCGCCATCGGTGACGATATCACCACCATCGGCGGTATTCAGGGCAGAATCATCGCGGTAAAAGAGGACGAGGACGCTTTCGTGATCGAGACAGGTCCCGACCGCACCAAGATGAAGTTCAAGAAATGGGCTATCTCCAGTGTAGACACCGTGAAGGATACGCCTGCTGAGAAGAGCAAAGAGGATAAGCTCAAAGAGCTTCAGGAAAAGCGTGAAGCAAAGAAAGCCGCTAAGCAGGCCGCGAAAGAAGAAAAAGAAGCAAAGAAGAATAACGAATAAGATCAATCACCCCTGCATAGGATGTACAGGGGTGATTTTTTATGTCTGTTTTTATCAATGATGGTAAACGTATCCGTAACGCTGTTCTGATCGGGATCATAGTCTCATTAGTGCTGTGCGTACTGCTGACGTGCATATTCGCTCTTATCGTAAAGTTCATGTCAGGCGTCCCCTACGGTATCATCGACTATGTGATGATCGGTGTTGAGGGACTGAGTGTTTTAATAGGTGCGTATATCGCTTCCGCAATCGCGAAGAACAGCGGTCTGATCATAGGCTTGATTTGCGCGGGGATCTCATTAGTGATTTTGTTCGCGTGCGGAATGAGTATCTCCGGCAATGATATCGGTATCCTGACGATCATTCGGATCGCCGCCGTTCTTATCTGCGGGATAGCGGGCGGTATCGTGGGCGTCAACAGAAAAGAAAAGGTACATATCAAATAGAGGGCTGGATCAGCCCTCGTTTATTATACCGTAAAACTCTTTCGGAATATCTGTTGTAATGTGTAGTGTTTCATGCGTTACGGGATGTATCAAAGTGACCTTCTGACAATGCAGAGCCTGTCTGCCGATCCGTTGCAAACTGCCGCCGTACAGATCGTCGCCCGCAAGCGGATAGCCGATACTGCTCATATGACAGCGTATTTGATGGGTTCTGCCTGTGTCAAGCCACAGTTCACATAAGGTATGCCCATTACCGTATTGCAAAGGCTGATAATGGGTTAACGCTTCTGCACCCTGATCACTGATACAGCGTTTTATCTTGCTGTCGTGCGATAACGCGATCGGTGCATTGACTGTTCCGCTTTCTTTGATGAATCCCTCGCAAACCGCGATATAAGTCTTGCGGACAGTCGGCTTTACCAAGCTGTACGCGATACGGTCTTTGACGAGGATCACACAGCCTGATGTATCCTTATCGAGTCTGTTTAAGGCGCGGAAGGTGTAGTCCTCTCCCCTGTTCTGCTGATAATATGAAACGATATTCGCCAGTGTGTCCAGTTGATGGATTTTGGTCGGGTGAACAGGCATATCGGCAGGTTTGTTGATAATAAGGAGATGATCGTCTTCATAGAGGATATCGAGTTTTCCTTTGACGGGTTCAATATTATTATGCTCACGCGGCAGACAGATTTTGACTTTTTCACCGGAATGTACGGAATCATGAGCGCGCAGTTCTCTGCCATTGACAGTGATACTGCCTCCCGTGTATTTAATGACCGTCATCGTGCGGGCGGATATCCTGCACTCCTGCCGCAAAAAGGTTTTCAGCGTCTTCATATCAGACTGCCGACCGACGGTGAACTCATATCTTCCCAAAGCCATAGTGCAGTACCAGAAACAGAACGGCGAGTTCGGCGAAAAGTATCAGCGGAATTCCCACCATAAAGAGCGGCTTTTTCGTTTTATGTCGGATCATCAGCATGGTCAGATACATCATCGGCGAACCGCCTAACGCCGCGATCAACATCAAGGTGCGTTCTTTGACGCGCCAGCGATGACCTTTTGCGGCGAGCTTATCATGCACGGTGATGATGACCGCGAAAATATTCATAACAATCAAATAAATAATCAGAATCTTCAAAATAACCTCGGAGTGATGAAATGATCAAAAGAATTGTACCGTTAATACTATCGTTTATCTTTTTAGCGGCTTCTATCGTCTATGTCGCAGACAAGGACAAGAGTGCACCGAAAAAAGCAGAAATCATACAAACAACTGTAGAAAAACCCACAGAAGAAATGCGCGGCGTATGGGTGACCTATATGACGCTTGACGTAGAGAACGAAGCGGATAAAGAAGGCGCTTTTAAGGACAAGATCGACACTGTTCTCGCGGATATGGAAAGTGCGAATCTTAACACGATGATTGTACAGGTGCGCCCGTTCTGCGACGCGATCTATCGGTCAAAAGCCTTTCCGTGGTCGCATATCCTGACCGGTACACAGGGTGAAGATCCGGGATACGATCCGCTTGAATATATTGTAACTAAAGCTCACGAGCTGAACATCATGGTACACGCGTGGGTGAATCCTTACCGTATCACGACGAAAGAAACACCGTCCGAACTCAGCAACGACCATCCGTATATCAAAGATAACGATATCGGCGTTGAGGTCAACGGCAGTTTATATCTGAATCCTGCGTCAGATAAGGCGATCGGATTGATTGCCGACGGAGCGAAGGAACTGGCGGAAAACTATGATATCGACGGAATACAATTTGACGATTACTTCTACCCGCCCGACTGCGGCGATTTTGACGCGGATGATTATGAAGCATACCGCGAAAACACAGATGATTCTCTTTCGCTGGAAGAGTTCCGCAAGGATAACGTCAACCGCATGATCGCGCAGGTATATCAAAGCATCCGTCAAACGGATAAAAACGTCTTATTCGGCATTTCTCCGCAGGGCAATCTCGGTAACAACAAAGAACTGTATGCCGACGTCGAAGCATGGTGCGCCGAAGAAGGTTATATCGACTACATCTGTCCGCAGATATACTTTTCTCTGGATAATCCGGCGCTGACCTTTGAGGACGGGTTATCGGATTGGCTGAAGATGTCTAAGCATGATCACCTATCGTTATATGTCGGAATTCCAGCTTATAAAGCCGGTACGGACGCCGACAGCGGCACATGGCTGGATAACGACGACATCCTCAGAACAGAAATAGATATTACCAGAAGCGCGGGAACAGACGGCTTCATGCTGTACAGCTACGACAGCTTTCATAATGAGGATAACGAAGAAGAAGTGCAAAACGTGATCCGTTATCTGACGACCTCGCCGACACAGTAATCATCATACGCTTCTGTAATATGGACATCAAGGATCTCGCCGCCGATAATTGATTCGTCTTTTACCTTGACTTTCGTATAATTTTTGGTGAAACCTTCATGATAACCGTCTTTGGAACGTGTTTCAAACAGTACGGGCTGAACTGAATCGACTTGACTTTGCATGAACTTGCGCTGCTGTTCCAATGTATGCGCGATCATGATATCGGCTCGCGCATGCTTGATCCGCTCGTCGATATGACCGTCCATGCGGTCGGCAGCGGTTCCTTTTCGGCGCGAATACGGAAAAACATGGGTTTTCGCAAAGCCGATCTCATCACAGAAAGCGACAGAGGTTTCGAAATCCTCTTCACTCTCCCCTACAAATCCAACCATCACATCGGTTGTGATCGAAGGATTCTCAAAAAGCCGCCGGATATCTGCGACAATGCGGGCATATTCGGCGGTATCATAATGCCTGCGCATACGCTTAAGCGTATTATCACAGCCCGCCTGTAAAGAAAGATGAAAGTGCGGGCAGAACTTTTCTTCTGCCGCAAGCTTAGCAAGGATATCCTCCGTCATGCGTTCGGGCTCGATCGAACCTAAGCGAACACGCTCTATCCCTTCGATCTCACATACCGCTTTTACGGCGTCATAGATATTTGAATCCAGTTCTTGACCGTAAGTAGACAGATTGATACCAACCAGTACAACTTCCTTGAAGCCGTTTTTCGCTAACTCCAATGCTTCGTCACGGATAACTTCAAGCGGCTTGGAACGGACTCTTCCGCGGGCATACGGAATGATACAGTAGGTGCAAAAACGGTTACAGCCATCCTGGATTTTGATGCAGGCACGGGTACGCTCGTTAAAAGCAGATATCCTCATCGGCTCAAAAGCTTCATCCTTTTCATGCGGAGTGATACGGATGATCTGCTGACGCGTCAAGAGATATTCGTCGATAACAGGTACGATATCACGGCGGGCGGTATTCCCCATCACGATATCACAGCCGTCGAATAATTCGGTTTGATCGGCAAACGCCTGAGGCATACATCCGCAAAGGACAACGATACAATCGGGGTTTTCTCTGCGGACACGATGGACATATTTGCGGTTCTTCGCATCGCCTGTGGCGGTCACCGTACAGGAGTTGATGATACAGATATCGCAGGAGTTATAACTTTCAGCTTTTGTATAGCCCGCCGAAGTCAACAATTCCGCCATCAGCTCCGATTCATACTGATTTACTTTACAGCCGAGTGTTATAATATAGAAATTCAAATAAAATCACCACGTAAATAGGATAAATATTCAGCGTTTTTACTGTTGATTCATCTATGAAATAGTGCTAAGATAAGGTCGTTTGGAGGGGTTCTATGTATAGCACAAACATCAATATCAACGGCGTAAACGGCGCGAGAGAATTTGTCGCTCTGACCGCGAAGTATCCGCAGATACAGATCACGCTGAATCATAACGAATACTCGATCGACGCTCATTCCATCATCGGTATCTTATCGCTCGATCTCAGCAAACCGATCGCTTTGGAAGCAGACGGCGAGGATATAGACGCGTTCATCGAAGCGTTAAAACCTTTTACAGTATAATCAGTCAACACAAAAAAGTCAAATATTAAGTCCATGTTCTTTGTGAGCATGGACTTTTTGCTATATAAGAAACGAACATTTCTAAAGAAAAAATCAGGGACAGACCGAAGCCTGTTTCCGTTAAGGACAGTTGAGTACAATCGAGAGTAGCAAATAAATAGATTCGCTCTTTAAGTGGTTTATTACTTACCCCTTAAAGAGCGATTTTAGCTTAATTATATATCTATTTTTTGTGATATATGTTTGCATAATTGGTTATTAGTTTGTTCGTAGTTTCCAATATCAATAGTAATGCTCATGGATGAAAGAATATGTACTTTTTTTCGTCATTCGTAAGCCGATTAAAAATAATTTTAGTTGGATTGCAAATAATAGTTTTACAACCAAAAATGTCTCCTGTTTCGTTTGTAACTTCTCCTGGACAGTATCCCCTGCAAAACGGACCTATAGAGCACTTTGAGCATTTTTCCATTTTATGGTATACTCTAGATCGCAATAATTCGATTTTTTCAGGATAATAGATTATTTTTTTATTATCTTTATCCCATTTTCCGTAAATAAATACATTCATATGATTATTGTCATTTCCAAATAGCGCCATATCGCATGCGGATACATATCCGTCTGTTGTTAGATGTGGAACTGGCAATAACGCCCTACAAGCAATTTCTCCTGCTTTATCAAAGTTACATGTTAATATACTACCATATGTCATCCCTTTTGAATAAGCATACTTTACAGCCTCGATAAATTTTTCTGTAAACCTCCCCATATCAAAAGTCCAACGATTGTGATTCTCTGTTTCACCTATTGAAGGAAACACAGGATCAACCCAAAAGTTTTTTATTCCCAACTTACTAAAGTATTTTATCATTTGTATCTGCTTGTCGTAATTTGATTCTGTTATTGTAGAGCGAATTCCAACCATCCCACACTTATTTTTAATAAGATATTTTATGTTTTTCTCTATCATTACAGATGATTTCTCCCCTGATAGCATTGGTCGAAAATAGTCTTGGATATCAGGAGTACCATCTGATGAGATCCATATTATATCGATATTCCAAGCGAGCCATTTTGCTATTTCTTCCGAAAAGCAACCGTTTGTTTGGATTTCAGCTGTTGTATTAATATCTTTACTTTTAGCATAATAGAATATACTTTTCATTAAGTCAAATTCTTCAGTGGGTTCACCTGCTCCAAAAAAACGAATATGCTTTCTATAATTCGTTTCATAATAGTCATCAATACCCGCTTTGGCAAAATCCAAATTTAGTGTTTGAGATTGATGTTCAAATGTGCCCTTATTAGTATAACAATATATACAGTTTAGATTACATTTCGTTGTTAAGAAAAATGAAATCATTTCTTTATTTGAATGGGACATTTTAGTGCTCCTTAGTAAAAGAAATTGGTGTATTCAAATTAATAACACTACGAATTGTGTCAATAGCTTTATTAATGTAGGTTTGATCTTTTATCTCTTTATAAACAGAATGTATGTTATCCTCGTTCTCGCCAACACATAAATAAACATGCCTTTTATGCCTGTCGTCTGGAGACGGATTATAAACTACAATGCTATAGAGGTTAAGAATAATATCAAGTTCTGGAATGTTAGCCAAGTAAAATGCCAGTCGTTTTTTGTATAATCTTTTGTGATTCTATTTGTATACTTATTATATATTCTTTTTGAGTTTTCTCGTGAATCTGCATTACACTGAGTTATATACTTATATTTTATTCCTCTATGCATGTTCCTTCTAACAACTTCAGTAAAAAAAGAGTCCTTACATTCATATGATAAATCTGGAGATAGTATCCACACTTCTTTTATTTGATTTTTTGCTTCTATTGAAGCTAAAGCAAATTCGTCAATAAATTCACTCGATTCAAGATTAAAGATTTTTTCTCTATAATTAACTCCTGGTCTGATTGCCCTAAAACAGCAAAGAAGATTCTCGCATAGATAACAATCACAACGAGGCATCATTGTCTTGGTAATAATACTCTTTCTACCGAATCTAAATGAGATCCACACAAGAATAAAAACCAGTAGATTCATTGCTAGTATAATCCCATATATTGTTATTTTTTCATATACCGAGGCAGTCACAACTAGATTAGGAATCATAGAAAGCAAGGGTAAGATGCCCAGAATAAATATAGATGTAATAATACTAAATGCGTTTTTAGCTTTCACTTATATCATCCTTTTCCATTAATTTTCGTAGCATAGAAATCAATCGTCGAGAATCATCTTCGGTAATCTTGCGATATTTTCTCGGTTTATTAAAATCAACACAAATATAGCAGTTTTTATAGTCATTGATTGGATCAAATATTATTACATCAAAACGATCAAATAATAGTTCAATCTTATTGTTTAGAAAAATAGTTTTGATTTTGTTGTCTCCATATAAATTGTTTAGTCTCTCAACATCAAGTTTTATTTCAGGTTTATCTGGCAAAAAATAAGAATACTGTATTCCTTTATCAATATTCTTTTTCATTGTCGTAATTAATTCATTATCATCTAATTCTAGGCTTAAATCACTTGTTACTAACCAAACATGTTCTGTCCCTTTTATTTGATCAGGATCAAGTTTATTTTCTATTTGTTGAACAATATCGTATTCAACAACATTATACCATGCGAGAATTTCTTCTTTTGATGAAATTGATAAATCTCCAATATTCATAAATACAGAACACTTATCAATCTCAGGAAACATATTATTGTTATCCACATTTTTTGAACGGATTATAAACGCTATAATGTATGTAAAAGAAATAATAACCGATATTGCTATTAAGGTAATTATCGTTATAATGATTACTGATTCTATGTTTAAATCTTGTCCTTGTCCATTTGTATTCTTTGTAATATAGTCATATACAAATAAACAGATTATATCAGACACTATTACTACTACTCCAAAAAGCTTATTGTGCTTTATCCATTCATCTTTAAAATTAAAACTCTTCATTCTTAATCCTCCGTGTTTTTATATAGATCATAATGGTATAATCGCAACAACTTACCGTTTTCATCGGGAATGTTTTTTATAAACTTCCATCCTAAGCTATCATAGTATTTAACCAGTGGTGTAGAGAGGTACAATTCTTTATATCCTAGCTGTCTTACAATTCTAATCGCTTCATTAATCATATGTTTTCCGACACCTTTGTTTCTGCAATCTTTTCTGACTACTATTCCTCCAAGCCAAGGAAACAAATCTTGCCTTGACTGTACATCGCATCTCCAAATGCTAAAAGTTCCAATTATCGATGAATTTTCAACGGCTATGTATGTTTGTGGGACATCTTGTAACGATAAAGAGCTTTTAACCCAACTATCCCAAAAATTCTTATTATAATGGTGTTCCTTTTTTCCCCACTCATCAAAAAGCCAATCAACAACCGTATCTATATAATTCTGGTTTATTAGCTAAATTAATTATTTCTATCAAATGGACACCTTCCATCATGTTTGCTAATATTATGTATTGTTTCTTAGTTTTTTTCCTTACTATTATATTCTATCATTTTTAGTGGGGATTTTACAATTATAGATATAGTTAAAAATGATTATTAAAATCTGTGCTAAAGCAACAAGATTTCATATACAAATTTGTGAACAGGAATATAATGAAAAAGATTTTGGTTCTTTGATTATTACTTTCATTGCTTGTCATCAAAAGTTTGTATCACATAATACACTTCAAATAGCTACTCTTTTTCACCTAAAAAGGTTTAGGTGCTATTTTTGGCGGATAATAGAGAATAGGTAAATATTTATTAATTATTGTTATAGTCTACAATGCCATCAATTAACACTATCTCTTGCATTAATTGATGGCATTTAGTTTTTGTTCACAAAACAGTTTATCTTTTTTAGTCTGATATGCACAAATATATATTAATTTCTTTAGATATGTCGATTATTGTAAAAAAATATATATTGATGATAAAATAATAGTATATATTTTTAGGAGGAATTTATATGTCTATAATCAAATCATTTTCTGTGGGTAATGGCGATATGTTTTATATAAAACATAACTCTGATAATTTTTCAATTATTGATTGTTGTTTAACTGACGATAACAAAGAAGATATTGTCAATGAAATAATTGATTAGAAGAATGGAAAACAAATAGTTCGATTTATGTCTACACATCCTGATCAAGACCATATTCAAGGAATAAAATACTTAGATGATAAGATTACAATTGTCAATTTTTATTGTGTAGAAAATTCAGCAATTAAACCGGATGAAACTGACGATTTTAAGCACTATTGTAAATTGAGAGATGGAGAGTATGCTTATTATGTTTTCAAAGGCTGCCGTAGGAAATGGATGAATGAAAACGATGAGCAAAGAGGTAGTTCCGGTATCAATTATTTATGGCCAATAACATCTAATACTGAATATCAAGAGGCAAAAAAGGCAGTATCTGAAGGAAAAGGCTTTAATAACATCTCCACTATCTTCACTTATTCTTTAGAAAATGGAATAAAAGTAATGTGGATGGGAGATTTAGAACATAGCTTTTTAGAAAAAGTTAAGGATAAGATCGATTGGCCTGAAGTAGATGTATTGTTCGCACCTCATCATTGAAGGGATTCTGGAAAAGTATCTTCAGATGTACTAAAAAAGTTAAATCCAAGTTTAATTATTATCGGAGAAGCTCCTTCAAAAAATCTGGATTACTATTCGGGCTATAATACCATAACCCAAAACTCAGCAAAGGACATTGTATTTGATTGCGATACTGGTAAGGCTCATATTTTTGTTTCTGCCGAAAACTACAGTTATGACACTGCATTCCTAGTGGATGAGAGCATTACAAACAATAACTACGGTACATATTTAGGAACCCTATATACTAAGGAAGGAAACTAATGGAAATAAAAATACCTCTTTATGATCTTTTAAATCGGTTTTTGATTGGATTAGTATTTATAGGATGTGTTTTTTTGATAAATATATCAAGTGTCAAACCATATCTGAAAAAAGACTATTTTGAGACTCTTTCCTCTGGCTCAGAAATAATTATTACAATAGTTATATTTGCCATTTCATACGAAATCGGCCTAGTAATCAATCGAATAGGATCTATTGCAATTGAGCCATTACTTAAGGCAACGCATTTGATTCCTTTTGATGATGATTACAAAAGATTTAATACAGCTAAAAAACAATACCCAATTATGGATACTTTATCCAGAGAGTATGCATTTTCTAGAACTAGTATCACTCTATTCGTTATTCTTACTATTCTTTCATTATTGGGAGAAAACAAATTATTATCCATACTTTTCATAATGCTTGTTTTAGTTTTTGTTCTATCTTGTAAAAAATTTGCAGGAAGAATCGTAGAGCTTATGAAAAAAGATTCAGAAAACAAGTGAGGCCTGCTATGATGCTGAGAAGTTTTCTACCTGTAGGGCAAGGTGCATTTTACCTCGAACAATTCAAACTATACAATGAGGAAAGGATTAATGTAGTATATGATTGCGGTTCATTAACAAGTAAACAAATTCTCAAAAAAGAGATCAAATCGAATTTATATGAAAACGAAACAATACTATTTGTTTTTATTTCTCATTTAGATGTTGATCATGTTAATGGATTAGAATTTCTTCTGCACTATTGTAATGTAAAGTATCTAGTACTCCCCCTTACCTCAAAAAATGATCGCTATTTATTATCTTTAAAATACCTATGCGATTCAAACGAGAATGATATGGATGACTTTTTGTATAGATTTATAAGTAATCCGTATGAAACTCTACGCAGAGAATCTGATAACACAAGAATAATAACCGTAAGAAATTATGATGATAATGAAAGCGAAGTATTAGAAGAGCGATATAATAATCGTACAGTTCAATCTGGAATTAATATTTTAGAAACGGATTATATAGCAGAAAACTATCTGTCACATTACTGGGAATATGTTCCGTTTAATCTTAGATTTCGAGATAGAGCTAACCAACTCATAGACGCATTAAACAGATGCCTCCCAGAAGATAAAAGGATTGAAGATATTATTGACTTATGGGGACATAAATCAATTAGGACTGCTGTAAAAAAAGCTTATAGTGAAGTGGATGGCAGTTTAAACACAAACTCAATGACTCTTTTCTCTGGAATTCAAAAACCGGATATAAATCAAACTTTTATCCTGCCGTTTAATCAATTCAGATGCCCAATTAAAGATTATTATTTTGACCGGTGTATATTTGAAGTAATAAAGCCAAATGGATGTTTATACACAGGAGATTATAACGCCAAATCAAATTGGGAAGAACTTTATGAAGCATATAAGACGTACTGGAATTACATTGGCTGTGTTCAGGTACCTCATCATGGCTCGTATCGCAATTATAATAGTCGTTTTTCATCGTTAAATTCATTCTTTGTAATTTCAGCAGGAAAAAATAACAAATATCGCCTTCCGAGCGGCTTGGTAATTAAGGATTTAATCAGTGAACGAAAATATCTATTTATTGTAACGGAAGACAAAAACAAAGAAGTAATTATGATGATACATTAAAAAATGGTGGCATAAACAATTTGTAATAAATTATCTCTAAAAACCAATTAAAAAACAGTGCAGATAATAACAGAACGACTATCCATATCCGAGAGTCGCACATAAAAAGAGCCGAGTTTTCTCGGTTCTTTTTATGTGCATCAATCTGCTTGAAGATGTAACTCTTTTCAGGTTGGAAAAGTACTATATATATGGCTTTAGATGTTCGAAAAGCCACAAGTAGGATAAATCTATGCCTTATGCAGTTTGAGCGTTACGGTATGGTTTAGGGGGGCTTTAAAGTGAGAATGAATAGCTGAGTATATGCTCTTTATTAGGAAAGCCGGAACTGTATCGTAGAATAGCTCTAAAACGTCCAGAATTGAGCTGTATCGCATTTTTTGGGAGAGGTAGGGTAATTTCACTACCTTTTTGAATTTTTGATCAAAAATGCAGATGAATAGTGCGTTTTATGCTCAAAAATCCAGTATTTAAGCCATTTCTTCTACAAAATGGTCATGCCGAGATTTCACTTGAGGTTTAACAAATCTGTGGTAGTCTGTTTTGATTTGTGCCCAGAGATGTAACGCTTTTGAAGTGAAAAACGGATAAATATTTAGTTTTGTAGGCTTCAAAATCAATCAATAGAGCAGATCCAATGTCTATTACATTTTTGGTGTTACAAGTACAAAACTATCAGCCCATAACTGCATAAAAGCATTTATGGACTGATAGAATAATTCACTTCATAAGTTTGCTTTTTTGAGTTTTTCTCCTCGGTTGTTAATATGTCCTTTGAAATAGGAGATAACCCTTCTTTTTGTCCCCAGAAACTATGTATAGGGAATTCAACACATTCGCTTGGAGTACACATCCAAGAAGAATCATTGAGTTTTAGTCTTTGATAAATCAACAGTGATTTTTGGTATTTATCTATACAGCATTTTTTGTATTTCTTACCACTGCCGCATAAACACAAATCATTTCTGGAAATATCTCTGAGATGGTTCTTTTTGAACTGCTGTAACTCGCTTACATATTGCAGATGCTTATTAAATATATCTAAATCAGCGTCATATAAAAACACTTCTTTTTTTAATGCGTATTCAGAGAACAATCCATTATTGTAACGAACAAGAACACCTGTTGTACCATCGCAATCAGATTTGAATGATGTTATATCATTAAAATCTTGTTCGTGCATCGCAATACACTTTTTGTAACTGTTTCTTAGAATTGCCTTGTTAAGTAGAAACAAGTCTTCGTTGGATAATTCCACAATACGCTTTTCTGAGAGAAAAGCGTTCAAGGTTAACCTCCCATTATAAAACAACACATAATACTTAGAAGAAATAGGTAGCATAATAAGGCAATTTACAAAACCTATTGTTCTATTTGAATAATTAGCGATTTTACCTTTACAATCAAGCGAAGCAGTTGAGATATACTGATCACTTAACAGAAAACCCTTTTTGTTGGTTTTGACAATAACCATTTTATAGTCATTTATTATAGCTTTTGATAATTTATCTAGATATGAATAGTTTGAAATACGATCCAGCATTTTACTAACTATTCTTTCTTGAATCAAATGATTTTGATATCCTAGTTCATAAAGGACAGCTCCACTTCGGTAATAAAAAAACAAATACAATTTTACGATGGATTTTATTACCTCTTATGCGTCCTCTATACGATCATTATCTAGCAATTCAATTACCGACTTGATTGTAGGGATATATTTATCCTCAATTTTTTTGAAAAAGAGTTCAAGTGTGTTTTCGGGTAAACCCGAGTGTTCATATATTTTCTTACCATACATAGTTTTACTAATAGCTGCACGATAAACCTTTTCGTTTTCTACATTGAACTCAAAGACAGATTTTTGGTTTTCTGAGAACAGCTTAATAAGCCCTTGTGAAATATAATGCTGGTTTACCACGATATTCTTAGCCTTTGACATATTAACTCCAACACCTTATTCTTCATTAGTAATCTTTCAATTATTCTACCACGCAACGGATATGTTATCAATAAAGAATGTACAAAGAACGACAGACTATTTTTTGGTATCACTATCTTTCGACAAATCTCTCAAAGCCTATCAGTTACAATTTCTCTGAGTATTCAAGTTTGCTCGGCAGAAAGGAACGGCAGATATGAATAAAGAGAATCGAACAATACAACTCCATTTTTATGTGAATGAGCAGGAGTATGAAAAAATCAAAGAAGGCAAGGCATCTGCACATATAAGAGGTCTATCAACATATCTTCGCAGAATGGCGATCTACGGGCATATCATCCATGTGGATATGAGTGAGATTCAGAAATTGACAAGCCTTCTCGGTATCTGCTCCAATAATCTCAATCAGTATGCTAGAAAAGCACATCAAACGGATAGTATTTATCAAACTGACATAGAAGATATACGAGAGCGGCTGAACGAGATTAGAGTAGAAATTGGTAAACTTATGGATATCTATTCGAAGATCTTTTCATTGTAAGGAGATGATCGTATCGCTACCACAAGGCTTATGCCGCTTCACGCGGGCAAAGGCAGAACAGCTTCTACCGCCATAGCAAACATCATCGACTATGTAGAGAATCCGCAAAAAACAGATAACGGCAAACTCATATATGGCTATATGTGTGACGGAATGACTGCCGACACAGAATTCATGTTGGCAAAGCAGCAGTACATCATCCTCACGGGCAGGCGCCGCGGAAGTGACGATGTGATCGCTTATCATCTGCGTCAATCGTTTTGCCCGGAGAGATCACCCCTGAAGAAGCAAATCAGGTCGGTCAAGAGCTTGCCATGAAGCTGACGAAAGGAAATAACGCTTTTATCGTCTGCACTCATATAGACAAGCACCATGTTCATAATCACATCATTTTCAATTCGATCAATCTCGACTGCACACGGAAGTTCCGCAACTTTTGGAATTCTACATGGGCAGTCCGCAGGATGAACGATAAGATTTGCTTGGAGCATGGATTGTCGATCGTAGAGAATCCAAAACCGAGTCGAGGCAGCTACGGAACATGGATCGGTGATGAAAAGGTTCTCTCTTTTCACGAACAACTGCGCCGAGCTATCGACGCGGCACTGGAAGAAAATCCGAGGGACTTTTCCGATTTCCTAAAAAAGCTCGAATCGCTTGGAGTTGAAGTCAACACAGATCGAACGAATCTGCGATTAAGGGTAATGGGTCAAACAAGATTCACCCGCTGTAATTCACTCAAAGGAGATTACACGGAGCAGGCGATCAGAGAAAGAATCGAAGGTGTCCGCATTGTTGCTCCGAGAGTACAAATATGCCGACGGTTGGGATGCTGATCGACATCGACGCGGCGATTCGCGCCGGTAAGGGTCAGGGTTATGAGCGCTGGGCGAAAGTGTTCAATCTGAAACAGTTGTCGCGGGCTGTTCTCTATCTCAAAGAGCATGGTGATATGAGTTATGAAGAATTGAAGAAACGCACGGACGAATCGGTTATGCGATTCAACGAGTTGTCCGGCGAGATAAAAGATTTGGAATTGCAGATGACCGCCAACAGCGAATTGCAAAAACAGATCGCCAACTACGTCAAGACGCGAGAAATCTATGTCGAGTATCGCAAGAGCGGTTACAGCAAAAAGTTTCGAGCACAGCATGAATTGGAGATATTGATCCATCAAGCTGCAAAGAAGCACTTTGATCAGCTCGGCCTGACAAAGTTACCTCCGGTCAAATCACTGCGAGAACAATACGCGGAGCTTCTGGCGCAAAAGCGAAAGGCTTACGCAGAGTATAAGCAAGCCCGCGAGGAAATGAAAGAGCTTTACAATGTCAAATCGAATGTTAGTCAGTTATTGAATATTGAAGAACGGAACGATACGCCGACGCTAACAAAATCAAGATAGTAGCTGTATAGTATTTGTCTTTATCCATTGACTTCTATTTATTCTGATGATATAATATAAACGGAATAAACACATCTTTACCGAATATAATATATCAATAAGGAGATGAGATCGGATGACATACATGGATTATACTCATGCGCTGTTGGAACAAATGCCGACGGGGACCCCTATTTATATCAATCGCCTTGCAAGCGACTTGGCTGAGCATTTCTCTCTGGATGAAAAGCAAGCGGCAGCGGCAACCTCTGTCGCTGTCAAGCGTATCATGGATGGTGGTCTTGTTCCTGATCTTCGCTTTTATCAAAAGGGTATCTATTACCGTACTGTCATCACTCCCTTCGGCGAAAAAGGTATTGACAAAGAAAAGCTGATCGCCGACAAGTATTTGCTCCCCGATAAGGGATATGAAACAGGGCTTACGCTGCTGCATTATTTAGGATTGGCAACACAAATGCCGCGGGAACATCTGATAGCGACGAATATAGCGAAGGAGTGTGTGCGCACGGATAAAAAGCTTGGCGTTACAATCAAACCACCTAAGGTGAAGATCGACGCGGACAACAAAGCCTATCTACAAACCTTAGATGCTTTAGAGCTATTGGATAAAGCGCCTGTTGACGCGGAGAAACCCTATCAGGTCATGGCAAAGCACATTCAGGAGTACGGCTTACATTATGGCAAACTCTTATTCTTGGCCGACCGCTATTATAATAAAAACACGATCATGCAGCTTGCTCATACTGCAAGCGAGGGAGGATATGCGATATGAAGCTTCATCTGGATAAAGACGCTTTTAGGGTATTGATCGAGAGCATACATGAAAAGACCGGATATCGCGCCGATGTTTTGGAAAAGGACTATTATGTTGTGCTGATGTTGGAAGAGCTGGCGGCAAAACAAGTAGAAGAACTTCCGGCATATTTCAAAGGTGGTACGGCGTTATACAAGGCGTTGAAAAGCACCAATCGCTTTTCGGAGGATATCGATCTCTCAGTTGACACCAGAAACTGCAGTCGCACACAAAACGACAAACGACTGGAACAAGCGACAAAGAAATACACCTCGCTGATTCGTGATCCTGCCGCCGGTAGAACCAATCGCTCAGAGATCATCGCCGTATATACTTACGAGCCGATAACTTCTTATGACGCGAATGACGCGTTGCAGCGTTTCGGAAAACTGAAAATCGAGGCGACGTCCTTTACAATCAGCGAGCCGGTCGAGAGCTTGGAAATATCCGCTATGCTCTACGACCTCGCGACAGATGAACAAAAGCAAATTCTTGCAACACAATATGACGTAAAACCTTTCTCTATTCAGACGATCTCCTTGGAGCGCGTCTTTATTGATAAGCTATTTGCGGCAGAAGCCTATGTGCGTAGATCGTCCGATCCTCACCGGGCGTTTGAAGCGGCAAAGCACATCTATGATCTGGCAGTTATCTCGGATCACAAAAAGATCACCGCATTACTCTTGAATGAAGATCAAATGAAGCGACTGCTGGATATTCGTATCACAGAGGAACGGGAGCGTTTGGACGGGATCCCCGGCGTCATGCCTTCGGAGTTCACCTTCTTTACAGCGGCAGAGAATAATCAAGAAGTTCGCAAAGCATATGAGGTCATGCAGAATCAATATGTGCTTCGGGACTGTGACCGGATCGGCTTTGAAAAGGCGCTGATCGCGCTTTCCGGTATTGAGAGAAAGCTAAAGTCAAATCCGGCGTGGAACAATTATCGGATCGAATAAAATAATCATCGCAACATAAAAACGGTCAAGCTTGTTTAAGCCTGACCGCCTTTATATTTTCAGCGTTCTTTGAACGCGCAGCCGTCAACAAAGTTGACGATCTCAGGGGTTTGGGGATCGTCACCAACAAGCATTTTTACAAAATGGAGCGAGTCGCGAAATTTGTAAAAAGAGCGTTCTTGTACAAGAAGGCATAGCTTGCCATGTTAGTAAAACTCCCATTCTCCATATATCTTTGCTTAGAATAATATTAGCATTTTTCTCCTAGAAACAGGAAACTATGCTAGCTTTTTTGTTTGATCCTTTTGCGTATAATAAAAGTCACAATCAAAGCTCCAGCAATACAAACGATTATTAACCACAGATAATTACCTTTATTACTATTTGCGTTTTCGTCTGCCGTTGCACGACTCAGCGATTCTAATTCTGTTGGACTGTAATTGTTTGTTTCAACAATAGATGATTTCAAAAAGGTTTCATCACTATCTTCAATATCAGAAAGTAATTCTAGGATAACTACTATCTTTTTGTTATCACTTAGTTCATCATATGAAATTGTTTTGTTAAGATTCAAAACCGCAGCAGCTCTGTTTGATAATTCTTCACCATATTCTGACTTTAGTTTTTCTGAATAAATACCAATAAGCGCTTTTTGATACGCAGACATCATTTCGTCAATAGTCGAAAAACCCGTATTTGTGTTAGCGCTTATTATTTGTAAATCTTTGTTCACATTGGATAATACAGTCTCGTCAGCATCATCAATTGATTCTATTTCAGCATCAGCTAGTTCAGCTTTTACAGTTGATACAATTTGTCCATTAGATAAATCAGATATGTCAGTTTTCTCTGGATTAACTGTTAATTCATTTGAGCTGTTTGCATACTTTATTGCTACAGGCTCGGAATTTAATATCACATCATTAAATTGACTATTAAATGTATCCTCTTGACTAACTGACATTTTTATAAAAGTATGCTTTTCGCTCTTTAGTTTATCTGTTGGCTTTACAGCTATCACAAATAGTACTCCATCGGAATTATGATCGTTTATATCATACCACGATACATCTACTGTATTTGCGTGAATTCCTAGATTATGAAATAATGTACCGGTAGAGATAACATTCCCCGGTATTATATCAATTATTTCTAATAGATTCGAGTCGTATTCACATGTAATTTTAAAAGCAATAATCCCTGGGTTACTAGTTATTATGATTGGAACTAATGAAACTTTATCCTGAATATACACTTCTTCTGAAGACAAAGCCGCTACTGTGCCTGCAGCAAGTGCAGGCACGGCATTCGTTATCAATAACAGCAGTGTCATACAAACTAACCATATTCTTTTTATTGCTTTCATTACTTCTCTCACCTTGATCTTTATTTAATAGGCTCTCCAATTTTATCATTACTGGGTAATGCTGCTAGCCATCTTTGAATAAAAGTGGCATCGATAATTGTTAATTCCCCATCCTCATCCGTATCAGCAACCTTATCGTTAAACTTCGGAGTAGGAATACTAGCTAGTTTTCTTTGAATATATGTCGCATCAATAATTGTAACAGCATCGTCATTATCAATATCTCCAAGGATAGCAGATGTTGCTTCGCTTACTTTTACCTTAAAGGATGCGGTCTTACTGCCATAGGCTACCGTGACGGTTTTTGTTCCAGCAGTCGTTGAGTTGAAGCCGCTAGTAATGAAGCCGCTAGTTATAGTTTCTGTAGAACCATCATCATAATCAGCTTTTAGTTCTAATCCTGTTGTGTCTAATGCCTCATCAACAAAATACTCAGTTTTGAGCGGCAGCTTACTAACATAGATCTTCGTAAGCGATTTTTTTCTAACTGTCACCTTGAAGGTAGTAGTTTTACCACCATAGGATACAGTGACCGTCTTATAACCAGCTGTCGTAGAGCTATAGCCACTTGTGTTAAATCCGCTGGTGATAGTTTCGGATGAACCGTCATCATATTCAGCCTTAAGCTCTAAACCAGTGGTATCGAGTGCTTGACCAATAAAATATGTGGTTTTGGTCGGTTGTTTACTGACAGAAATCTTTGTCAGCGACTTTTCTTTAACCGTTACAGCTCCATCAAATGTTTCAAAATATACATTATCAAAAGAAATATTGAATACATTATCCGGATCATAACTAAGCTTAACTGTGTTTGAACTTGCGGACTCTCGTATTTTGAATCTCAGTTTTGCTAAAGTTCCGTTAGAGCTGTTGTTTTGGGAATTAGATGCAAACCAAGAAATAACAACTGGTTTAACATCCAGAGGACTGTATGTGATTGAATCATCAAATACTTCGCCATTCTCAATAGAAAGCAACTCCAAATCTGTATCGGAATACTCCACATTTAGTTGTAGTGCTGCTATCCCCGGATTATTCTCTATATCGATGTTTAGCTCTACTGTACTGCCACAGACACCGGTTGTATTACCTACTTCAAAACTCGGTGCTATCACGCTAACATCGAAAGTTGCTGACTTTCCTTGATATACAACAGTTACTGTCTTCTTTCCTGTAGATTGAGAACTAAATCCGCTGGTCGTAAATCCATTAGTAACTATTTCATTTGACCCATCATCATACTCCGCTTTTAGTTGTAATCCATTTGTATCTAATGACTCACCAATGCTATAAGTGGTTTTTGTGGGTAGTTTGCTGACCGAAATCTTAGTTAATGTTTTTTCGATGACTGTGACAGATCCCTCCACTGTATCGAAGTCAATATTATTAAAAGAAGAATTGAAAACATTATCAGGATCAAAACTTATTGAAATATCGCTGGATTGTGCATTTTCTCTCACTTTAAACTTTAGAATTGCTAATGTGCCGTTTGAGCTCTTGTCTTTTGAATCTGAAGCATACCAAGAGATAGTAAGCGGATTTACTTCGAGAGAGCCATGAGTGATCGAATCTGTAAACAAACCAGCATTGTCGATGGATAGTAACTCCAAATCAGAATCAGAATACTCGACTTTTAATTGTAATGCTGTTATTCCCGGATTATTTTGAATATCAATTCCGACCTCAATCGTTTCTCCGCATCTAGCGTTTATACTTTCAACTACAAAAGCAGGAGTGATACTGGCTGCATTTGCTATTGGTAGTGAGGAAAAAACTAGTAAGGTAACCAGTAATATCGTTAATAATTTTTTCATTGATTAATACTCCTTTATCCTAAAGAAACATCCCATCCATTCATGTATTGCTGAAGCAATACGATGTCTTTCATATTGGTTTTTCCGTCATTGTTTACATCTGCCGATGGTTCATTAATGGTAACTTCCCAACCATTCATATATTGCTGAAGTAAAACTATGTCTTTCATATTGATAGTGTTATCATTATTAATATCACCGATTATTACGCCTTGTGTTACAGTAAACTTAACTGTATTTGCACTTATGGTTGTGCTATAGTTGTTCTTTGAATAAACACATGCCTCATAATCTCCTACAGGCAGATTAATGCTACAGCTATTACCTCTTTCTTCGGTACGAGTAATAAACGGGTCACCTTCTTGGGCAGTTCCTTTCCATACTCTAACTTCATACTCTAGAGTATCAGTGGTAACATCCCAAGATATAATTGTAGGTGTGATAGATGAACCTTCCTGACAGTAAACTTGTGTCTGTCCTGCTTTATTAAGTTTCCATATCTGGAATTTCTGTGCTGCGGAGTCATTCTTAGTCCACATCTGCACATTTGTTCCATCACTCGAAGCACCGCCGTTTACATCTAATACTAAATCTCCGCAGGCCGCACGCAGATAATATGCTCCCGATTCACCATAGATGAACCACTTCTGAGCATTTGAATCATTTGTGTCCCACACTTGAACATTAGATCCGTCACTCGTTCCGAGATTGTAATCGTCAAGAGCTTTACCATCTGCAACATTAATAATACGATACGAACCGTCGCTTAATCTATCGAACTTCCAGACCTGATTTGCTTCGCCTGTTTCGGTTCTGATAGATACATTATTATTATCATTTGTCAGATGCTTCCAAGGACTAGTGTTAATAATATATGCATAGAAATCTGTTCCAACATTAACCGGCGACTGTCCGCTATACCAGTTCTTCTTTTCCAACGAGAAACCGGACGCAACTGTGTATGCCCATCTCCAACCATCAGAAGAAGCTGACGAAGGATATTTAACCCACGCATACCCGTTCTTATAGACATGTTCGATATAGCAGTTGTCTCCTTGATCAATCCAACGATTAGATTCTTGATTGCCACTTTCGTCATAAGTGTTCAAAGCAGAGTTGGCGGTTTTCCAAACAGGAACGTTCCATGATGTGTCTTCTTCTCCAGGAAAACTATTCCCTTTCTTTTCGAGGGGGAAAACATCTGCTTTGGTAAATGCCCATCTATATCCATCAGAAGAAGCAGACGAAGGGTATTTTACCCATACATAACCGTTCTGATAAACTTTTTCTATATAGCAGTTATCGCCTTGATCTATCCATCGATTTGATTCCTGGCTGCCATATGAATCATAAGTATTAGCTTTATACTTCGCAGTTTTCCAAACAGGGACATTCCATGAGGTGTCTTCAGGACCTGGAAAAGGGTTTACACCAAGTGGAGGTCTAAAGACTCCTCTAATCGCTCCTGTGTTTGATAGGTTGTGTATTCCACAAACATTGCTTGATACCCAGTTTTGATCAAAGATTTGAACAGTACCGCTCGTAGAGTAAACCATACCAACATGACCGTGACCTCTACCTATAGAACTGTCCCATATTACTACATCACCAACTTGATAATTTCCACTGCCGGAAATCTTTTGCCATCCAGAAGGTGCATCATAATTAAAAATCTGGTAGGCAGAACCCACTGGATACATTGAAATAGGGCTTGAAATTCCCCAGAGTCTCAGGTAAGAATTGAAAGCCGCAACACATTGAGTTCCACCATCATTAATTGTTGTACCGTTTTTTGATGCCATCCAATTAACTACATCACCCTGAGACAAAGCTGACGCGTGAAGGGGAGCGATTAATGTGATACTTAACATAATAATCGCTGCAAGCAATACAGATATTATCTTCCTCATATTCCAACACACTCCTTACAAGATCTTATTTTAAAACAACGTTCCATCCATTTAAGTATTGCTGTAAAAGAACAATGTCTTTCATATTAATACTCGCATCTCCGTTAACATTTGCTGCAGTTTCATCTATACTAACACTCCAGCCATTAAGATATTGCTGTAGTAATACAATATCCTTCATATTGACTTTGGTATCACCGTTAATGTCACCGGGTATAGAACTAACAACCTCTACACATCCGTTTACGATATCAAAATGCTTATTCTCATAAGATGAATCAAACACATTGTCTTCATCATAGGCTAGTGTAATAGGATGTTTTCCGTCCTGTGCATCTGTACTCACTTTAAATGTCATTGATGCAATAATTCCGTTTGCACTCTCATCTTCAGAATTTGTAGAAAACCATGACATAGTAAATGGGCTCTGCATTTTATTGGAGCCGGTTGCTCTTGAAGAGAATAAATCTTTGTATTCCACTCCAACAAGAGTTAGTGTATCCGGATATGTGATCTGATAATTAAATGACGTAATACTCGGATTATTCACAATTGAAACATCCACAGTTATTGTTGAATCTGCCTGCGCTTTAACTTGTGATACTACAAATTTTGGAGAAGTAGGATCAAGCGGTTCAGATTGTATCTCCCAATGTGCATAAAGAACAATATCATCATTAATCACAGTAGATGTAGTAACCTTTGTTCCGTCTATTGCGGAAGTATACCAACCCAAAAATTCTTGCCCTTCTTTAGTTGGAGATTCAAGTTGTCCTATAACCGGATTATTCCATACAGCATACAGAGTTCCATCATTGATCACTTTAAGTGAATCACCTGGTTTATAATCTGCTATTGATGCAGATTTTGATGTGCTCCATCCCAAGAATGAACATTCAACAACTGTTGACTGTTCTTCGTCGGTTGTGACTCCAGAATTCCAATATATATGAAATGACTTTGAAGGGGAACCATTTGGGATACTGATGGTGTTATTATACTCTGTTACTATATTCTGAATATTGCCGTCTCCACCATTATAATCAAATAAAACATTACATTTAGCCAAAGCCCATACAGCAAAAAGAGTAATATCAGCATTATTGGTATACTTTGCCCCCGATGCATATTTCACATCCGTAGAATTTGCTTCAGTAGCCCAGCCAATAAAAGAATAGCCTGTACGCTTAGGTGTCTTTTCACTCAAAATCAATGCTTCATTGTACTTTTTAGTTTGATTAGATGGAGCATCTGTACCTCCGTTAGCATTGAAGATTACAGTATAAGTATTAACTGGCAATTCAGATGTTCTAATCCAAGCTAATCTGTATCCTCCTCCATATGTATCATCAACTGGATACAAAACTTGTGTGGCATTACCAGATTCGCACACTTTGAAAAACACATCGTTTGTATCAACCCAACCAATGTTAGATGATAAATCGGAGCGTATATAAGTAATGATTCTGGTATTGGCAGTATAAACAACCGGTGTTGTAGAAGTATCTTTAACAAAGTTAGATAACTGAGTATATTTTGTTTTTGAGCCGCTAGCGGTAGGATATGTTACTTCACACCATCCATTCTTATATACTTTATTTAATGTACAATTATCCGTAGCGCCATCAATATAACTAATTCCATCCCAAGTTGAAAAATCATTGTTATATACATTAATTCTCTCTGAGCTTAATGGATAAGAATGGATTGGACAATAGGGATTGAATCTTTCATCCACGTCCGGTTCAATGAAGTTCCACTTTGAAGAGAGGCTCCATCCTAGTTTATAACCATTACTAGTAGGATATATTGCTTGAGTAGCATTTCCTGAGGTCCCTACCAAAAAGCACGAATCTCCTGCATCGATTGTACCAATATTTGATGATAAATCTGCTCTACTATAAGCACCCATTTGTGTAGGAGCAGATTTTTGTGCAAAGCCTAAATTTTTACTTGGCATAAAACTTGACAATTCAGTATATGCAGTCTTGTCTCTACCGCTACCTGGATATGTAACTTGACACCACCCATTTTTATATACCTCATTAATTGAACACTTATCAGTAACCCATATCTCTCCACCAGTTCTTGAGGAACAATTCCTTTCGCAAGGATAGACAGTTGAAGATGTTGACAAATAAGCCGTCAGCGGCATGTATTTTGAATATGAAGTATCAACTTCAAGATCAGGAGCTGAACTACGTAATATTTCAAAACTGCTAAAATTGAGTTTATAGGTATTCTGACAAGTGCTCGCTGTTTGCCAAGTATACCAATCAGGATAAGTTAATCTGTTGCCTGATCTATAAGAATCTAAAATAAGAAATTTCCCAGTACTAGAATCATAGTCCACAACAGCCATCAAATGCCCCGGAGCACTTCCGACAGCAACGCAACCCGACTGTAAATGAAATGCTAGGGTACTATACGACGAAGTTGAACCAACATATTCAATATTGTATGTTGCACCTCGGTTATTGGCGAATGATTTATATAAACCGAGAGAAGTGCCTACACCATTAATTCTATATCCATATTGAACAGAATAATCAGCAAGTGTAACTGGTTCAATAAAAGAACCATTTAAATAATATACCGCATTAACCATAGCAAGAATACCGCAGCCACCAGAAGAAATCGTAGCAACTTGTGTTCCTGCTGTATTACTATACCCATACTGATGATTTCCCCAACGACTATCAGTTTGCGTGAAAACGGTTATAGATTTTGCTCCCGCTGCCATAATTGGGACAACAGTAAACATGGAAAATAGTAAAGATATCATTACTACAATTGCAAGTGCCTTTTTTCTCATAATTAATAACTCCTCTCTTATTTTGTAATCCATCCCATTTTATAACCGCCATTATCTAATGGGTAAATGATTTGTAATGCGCTTTCAGTTTCTGCTATTACCGTTATCTTATCTGTAGGATAGACAGTACCGAATGATTCACTCAAATCTGAACATTTATAGACACTTGTATTTGCACTTACACTGTACTCGTAAAACTCGTCGAGCACATTGTCTGCGTCAATAAACGCTTCAAGTTTACAATATGCCGTCTTATACCCGTTTACAATCGGATACTGACACTTTACCCAACCATTATCATAAACCTTGAAGATGGTTACAAGATCGGTTTTTCCGTCGATATAGCTTGCTGCAGAGTAGGGCTTATCAAAGTATTTGAATGTATCGGAACGATCTTTTGTAAGCGTATAGCATTCAATACTCTCAAATTCGGAGAATCTACTGTCTGTATCTGAGTATTCGTAATCCTTATTGAGGATTCTGTTGATGGAAGTTACCAGCTTTTCATACTGAACATTATTTGAACTTTTCAGCTCTACCAACAGACCAAGAGCTCCCTGTTGATGCGCCCAATTTGCGAAGTAGCCTCTTGCGTTGTAATTGGTAAAGCCTACATAATGCTGTAAATCCATCTCTTCTTCAAAAATCTGGCCGATCTCATAATCACCTATGGTTTCATCTAACCATCCGTGAATATCAAGAACAACCGTAGGCGAGTATTCTAGAACTAAATCTCTTAACGCTCTAGATTCCGAAGCTGAAAAGGCAGACGGTGTATAGTATCTGGGCGTTGACTGCGAAATATAATTTGCATCGAAATCACGATTTAGGTCTATTCCATTCGCGTTGCATCTTCCGAATGCGTCATTATCATAGCCGTCAATCAAGCCATCCGGATTTGCACTCGGAATAATTAATAGTCGGGTGCTTCCCAATTTATCAGGATTTGCTTTATAGTATTCTATTAGTTTATTCGCATTATCAACTAACACTTGCCCATCATGATCATATTCATCTTCAAAACCATGAATGGCAAAATTCAGAAGGACTGTGTCATTATACTGTTTAGGTGTAAATGCGTGACATACTAAGTCCCTACCAAGCTCTGATGAACCATAAACAAAACTTGTATAAGTATCGTTGCTTTCAGCTCCGCTCGGTTTTCCTAATGTCACATCGTATCCATTAAGGTACTGCTGAAGCACAGCGATATCTTTCATGTTAATCTTACTGTCATAAAAAATATCCGAAGCTTCCTGATTTATGGTTACTTGATATTTGTTCAGGTATTGTTGGAGCAGAACAATATCTTTCATGTTAATGGTTTTGTCATCATTAACATCACCGTACTTAACCTTATTCAGAGAAACTACACTGTTTCTAGTCTGGAACGAAATGTTGTTAAATTCTGTATCGAATATGTTTTCCTCATCATAACAGATTGTGATGGTAGTATTCTCAACAGTCACATTTTCCTTGAACTTAAACTCCAATTGTGCAAATATGCCATTTGCTGTTTCGTTCTTGGAAGACTGAGAAAACCAAGATATTTTATACGGACTTGTGAGACTTTGGCCTCCTGTTGAAATATTTTCAAATAGATTCTTGTGGGATACCTTCTTTAGTTCTAATACATCTTCATCAAATTCAATTTCCACTTGCAGAGCTGTAATCCCCGGATTATTTGTAATTGACAAATCGACCACAAAGCTATCATTTAAAACCGCAGATGTATCATTCAAACTAATTAAAGGTGCATTTTCATCAACTTCATCAGATACCGTCACAGAAAAAGTTGTCTGCTTTGTCTTATATGATACTGTAATAGTCTTTTTCCCAGAAGAAGATGAATTAAAACCCTTCAGCTCAAAACCAGTGCTTATGATTTCTGAATCTCCATTGCTGTATTCAACTTTTATTGAAAGTCCAGTGGAGTTAAAAGACTCACCTATCTTATATGTAGTTTTATTTGGTAATGTATTAACTGAAACAGCATTTACATATATCTCATTATTCTTAATGACATTAATAGCAAAAGTTGAACTAACTACCTTGTTGTTATACATATAACTAACAGTTACATCCTTTGAACCGGTTGTAGCAGTGATGTTTTCATCATATATCAGGTCAAATCCACTAATAATTTCTTCAGTTCCATTATCATATTCAACTTTTACATCCAATCCTGAAAAATCTGGAGAATCGCCGACTTGATAGTCTGTTTTATTCGGCAATCCAACTATGGTTAATGCTGTAGGTGTTTTTGTTGCAACATTAACGGTAAAAGCAGTCTGCTTTCCACTATATGTAACTGTAACAGTTTTTACTCCCGGAGTACTGTCATAGCCACTGAAAGAGCAAGAACCAGTTACATTCGCGGTCGAACCATCGTCATAGCTTGCTGTGATCACAAGACCACTTGTGCTTAGGTTCTCGCCTTCAAGATAAGTTGTTTTAGAGAGTTGAGAAGTCACAGAGATTCCGGTCAGATTCTTTTTGATATAGGTGTTATAGATCCAAGCAATCTTATATCCGCCACCATATTGATCGTCAACAGGATAAAGAACTTGAAGTTTATTACCGGACTTACCTACAACCGTTATGACATCTCCCACACTAACCCAACCAAAGTTTTCTGCCATATCTGATTTTCTAAATGTGTCAGTCTGCTGAGTTACAGTTGTATCATAGAAATGGGTTAGTCTTGAACTGTCCGGAACAAAATCGTTCAGGTAAACATATCCAGATTTTGAACCGCCTCCAGTAAGAGGATAAGTAACATATACCCAGCCTCCACTCACACTTACAGAAGTAAGAGTGCATCGATCATCAGGAAACACTTGACCATAAGTGTCGCCCATCGAATCGAGGGAAGCGTGTGCGTAGATGTTACTGGATGATGCAGTGTATCTATCATTGGCGTCGGAAAATCGCTGGCAGGTACAACAGTTGCATCTACCCATCCAAGTTTAAATCCACCTGCATCAAGTGGATAAATGATTTGAATTGTATTGCCATTTTTTCCGACAATAGTACAATAATCAGACGACGATATTGATCCAAAAAGGGAGTTTAAATCTGACCGAATAAACGTGTTTTTATTTTCGTTAGAATGCCAAGAATAAGGAGTTACACCATTAGGTATAAAATCAGATGTCTTAACAAACTCTGTGTGAGTACTATTACCAGAAGGGTATGTAACATTACAATAACCATTAGTATAGATGGCATTAATTGTACATTTGTCATCCCAAGCTATAAAACGTGTGCTTTGGGAGTATGCTGTTAGACTATTGTTGTAGACAGTAATTTTTCCGGAGTTAGCTGCAGGGTAAGCTGTAATAGGAGTAGGATATCTTGTGTCAATCTCAAAATCGACTGGATCAGGAGAAGAACCGCTGAAGAATAAATCGGCTTCTGCGTTCCTTCTGTTAATCAATCCTTGAAGAGTTGTCCCTCCAGATTTTACATAATAGCAAGAATACGCAGTACGAGCTTGAGACTCAGAATAGGAACCTCGAAGATACTTTACTAGGGGTGAATTAGAAATAATCGTAGTTCCGCCTCCAGTGTTGTAACACAAGCTAACTAATGCGTCAAATTGGGTTTGGTTCATTGTGATACCAGTAGTTTGACAACGAACTCTAGGAGAATAGGTCGAATCGACCTGTGACTTCATTTCTGCTAACGCTCGTTCCCTTGTTATTGAGTGTGAACCTGAAGTATGAGGCTGAACCGAGGAACCCGTACATTTAGTACCATATCCAATAGATGATTGAGTATTGTCTTTATAACAATTCGAATGGAACCCTTCTCTTGCACAAATAAACGCTATTCCGTTATCACTAATTGAAAAATCGGCAGAGGTTTTTGCGCTAACGGATATCTCCGCAAAAGGCATAATAGATATCATCATTACCAATATCAGCAACAATGACACTGCTTTTGTTAAAAAAGACTTACGAATTTTCGTCATGTTCGACCACAACCTTCATTAAAAAATTATATAACGTGCATACAGCGCAACAATATACATAGAATGTAAAATAGAGGCTAATCCCTGAAACTTCGCTTATCAATCTAATAACAGTAAAATATTGAAAAATTCAGACCAACAGTGGTGAAAACTGCTGATCTGACGATAATTTTGACGGCTATAGATTTACTATCGGCTTTAGCCGCTTCATGTTCTCTTGCTTTAATTCAAACGATGAATGGACATATTTATTGAGCGTTGTGTTGACATCCGCGTGACCGAGAATCTCAGACAGTGACTTAACATCGAATCCCGCCTCGATGCATCTGGTAGCAAATGTATGCCTCAAAGCATGGAAATTTGTTTTAGGCAATTCGCAATCCCCTACCATCCTTTTGAAGTTCAACTGCATTAACCGCGGCTCTACAAATTTTCCGTTTCGATTAACAAGAACATATCCTTTTGGCTGATGATATGCGTCTATGATGGGTTGTAAAAAAGCAGGTATGGGTATTGTTCTAATGGATGAAGGAGTCTTTGGCTCTGTGATTTCAATTATCGTACGATCATTATCTTGTATACGGTGCATAGTTTTAGTTATAACTATACAATCAGATCGTATATCATCCCATTGTAAGGCGCACAATTCACCAATGCGGATTCCTGTATAAAGAGCAAGCAGAACTCCAAAATGGTAAAGATTCATATCATAATAAAGATACTGTTCCAGTTTCTTCTGCTCTGGTATAGATAGAACTCTCATTTCTTTCTTAGACTCTTTTACTCTTTGTAGCTTTGGCTTTTTAATGCCATATACTTCTTCTGCATAGGACAGCGATAAACCAATTATGATTACAATATCATTTACAGTTTTTGCGGAAAGCAAACCCGAATCAAGTTTTGATTTAGTATAATCACTGTATGATTTAGCCGATAAGTATCGTACCGGTAAGGTGCCAATGATACTTGTATCGATATGGTTTTTGACAATGCTGCAATACTTTTGATATGTGGATCTCTTGACGGTGTTTTCAATATGATTCAGCCATTCGTGCATTAGTGAGGATAATGATATTGAATTGAGCTTATGCGTAGTTAGATGATCATGAATAAACAACGATTGTTTGTCTTTTGCTTCCGTGTAAGTCTTCCCATAAACGGATCCGTATAACTTTTTCCCGTCAGCAGATATACCCTTCACATATCTCGCTTCCCATCTTCCGTCTTTACGCTTATAGATATTGTTGCCTCTCTTTGGCATAGTCTCACCCTTTCTGTGCTTTGCACCTTTCTATTGTAACTGACGGCAATTTTGACGGAAATACAATCATTTATGCAATTTAAACAAGAAATCGAAGCGTTTTTTGTAAGCAAAAATTGCAAAAGTATTACAATTTATATTGAATAATTGTCAGTTTTCTACTATAATTAAACTGATATATTGGATATTTTTAACATTATCTTATTAGATTGTTCTGCGAAGTTTTTGCGACCATTACGGTCGCTTTTTTCTTTTTCGATTTCATCGGTATCGTTCAAGCAATCTATAATATGCAATTGTTTCTTCCGTGCATATTCAAGCGTTTTTGAAGCGCCGCCTGCGCGATAGACATAACAAATCGCGACGCTTGAATGATCTACTAACCAACGGTTCCGTTTCGGACTTCCGCTTTTGTAGGTATAATAGGAAAAGGTGTGCTCTTCAAATGGATAGAGTTTTTCATCAAACAGGCTGTCGTTGAATACCTTAAAATCCCGATATGGTATGACGAGAATACTCTTTATATTGGGATAGCTTTTCTTCAACCGGTGAACGATCGCTGCACATATTTTATCAAAACAACCTTGTCCGCCGTTCAGAAAAACCTCGATCCCGTTCTCTATCGCTTCTATAATTGCTTTTTCAATTTCCGCTTCTTTGACTTGGTAACAATCTCTGTTGCCAATAAAAAGGGCGGTTTTACTTTTATCTATCATAGTCCGTAAATGAAAAAAGCGCAGTCACCGGAGCGACCGCGCCAAAAAACACTTGCTCCTTGTTACCACACAATTTACAAACAGTCATATACAATCTACATTGTTACAAAGTTTGATAGAGCCAGTGCTTTTTACAAAGGTAAAAAACTTTGCAACAATTAATAGTGTAATTGCAAAATGAGCGCAGTTACACCTATAGATTGAATCTTTAGTATATGACTATATTCATTTGTAAATTATGTGGTGTAATTATCATAACATAAAGGACTAAGAAATGCAATAAAGAAAAACAGACGGTGTTGCCGCCTGCTTCTATAATAATATGTTATTTAACTGTAGATTTTATGAATCTTCGACATAAACGACTAATCTTCATAAAGCGATTGCTGTAGAATGTATGATGAAGTAGAATCGAAGGAGAATCAATGTGAAGTTTGACAGAAGCGTAAAGAAGCAAAGGACACCAAAGGACTTTCGTTATTATATCGAAGGGCCGGGGCGTGTTGATGATTCAAAGCCTATCAATCTTGCGGAGGAAGTAGCGCCAGATATCGTAGTTGACGGTCAGCCCGGCTATAAGATCGGTGGTAATCCGAATCGTATCAAGTTTTCCAAAGAGTATGGCAATACCGTTTATGATGTAGTTGCCGATTTTTCAAAAGATGGTAAGGAGTCTGTGCTGAAACAATTTCAAAAATTGATCCTGTCCGACCAAAACTGACCGTTGTAATCCGTTCACCGGCATGGTATGATATGTATGTGCTACTCTCGGTGTACGGAAAGGAGTTAAAATGCAAAAACGCACCGAGAATCAAATCACAGCTCTCTACTGTCGCTTATCGCAGGACGATGGAGTGGATATGGAGAGTAACTCGATACAGAATCAAAGAAAAATCCTTCAAGAGTACGTTGACAACAATAGAATACGCAATACCATGTTCTTCGCAGATGACGGTTACTCCGGTACGGACTTCAACCGTCCCGACTTTCAGCGGATGGAGGCTATGGTCGAGCGCGGCGAGATTGGCACGATCATCGTCAAGGATCTGAGCCGTTTTGCCCGTAACTACATTGAAGCCGGTAACTACATAGAGGTCAAATATCCGTCGATGGGCGTTCGCTTCATTGCTATTCAAGAAAACATTGATACAGCCGAGGGAACTGGAATCGAAATGATGCCCTTCTACAATATTTTCAATGAATGGCACGCAGCGCAGACGAGCAAGAAAGTCCGAGAAGTTTTCAGAGTGAAAGCCGCTGAGGGTAAGCGGGTAGTTCAGCATGTTCCTTATGGATATTTGAAATCAAAGGACAATCCCGACCAGTGGGTTATCGATGAATACGCTGCCTCTATCGTGAGATACATCTTCGATCTTTGCTTACAAGGTTACGGCACAGGACAGATAGCCAAGCGCCTGCAAAACGAAAAGGTTCTTACACCCACTTGCTATTTCGCTTCCAAAGGGATAAAAGTCAGCCGTACCCCACAGGAGAATCCGTATCGCTGGTGCGCCAGAACGATCAGCAATATGTTCTGCAATTTGGAGTACACCGGTTGTGCGGTGAATTTCAAAAGTACCTTTGTCAGCTACAAGGTACACAAGCGAGTATTCAATCCAAAAGGAGAATGGCAGATCATTCCTAACGCTCAAGAGCCGATCATCGACGAAGAAACCTTCCAGAGAGTCCAAGAGATTCGCAGTCACAGAAGAAGGATCACATCGACCGGCAGAACAAGTATCTTTACTTCAAAGATGTTTTGCGGGGATTGCGGAGCTAAGATGTATTTCTGCGCGGCTAAGTCTATTCCGACGGATAAAGAATTCTTCCGCTGTTCGGAGTATAAAGAGAATCGCGGCAAATGCTCTATCCACTATATAAGAGAATCGGTGGTACGGGAAATTGTAACAGAAGCGGTCAAAAGAGTAGCCGACTATGTTGCTAATTATGAGCCTGTTTTCTTATATTTGTACGCTAAGCATAATTCCGAACTGACTATGAATAACATTCGTAAAGTTAAGCAACGGATCGAAGCGTCTGAAAAGCGGATTGATGTTCTCAACAAGCTGATCATGAAAGTTTTTGAAGAGCATACTCTCGGAGAAATCCCCGATGACAGGTATCAGATGATGACAGTCAGTTATGAGAGAGAACAAAGAGAATTAAAGCAACAGATCGAGGCTGATAACGCGGTTTTGCAAAATGCAGAGCAGAATACGGTCGATCTAAAAGTGTTTCTCAATGCGATTCGCAAATGCACGGATATCGACGAGCTTGACGAAAAGCTGGTGAACACGCTGATCAGCAAAATTGAGGTCTTCAAAAAGGAGCGGATCGACGGAAAGTATCATATCCCGATCAAGAATCACTTTACCGCTGTCGGAATCATTGACATCCCGACTGAAAAGGAAATACTCCGCTTGATGGAAGAGATCCGCAACAGCTCCAAGATATCAAAGACAGCGTAGCTTTTATCAACACAACAATATAAGAAAAACGGTGCAGCCGACTGTATCGACTGCACCAAAAAACATAATGGCAACGAGGGGAAGTCTGTCCCTTTAATAGTAGTGTTAATGCGGATAATCAGCTGTTCCAGCCGGTTACAAGATAGTGACCCAAATTATTCTTGCTGCCATCCATCCAGTAACCCTCATAAGTACCGAAGTCAGTAATGTCCTCGGTCTGAGCGCCACTGCCGTTATTCAGAATAACGCCGACTGCGCCTGTGGGAACGGTGCATCTGAACTGAGTCTCGCCGTAACCGTTGGTGATGGTCTCAGCCTGAGCTGCACCGGGCCACTCGCCGCAGAGAGCGGTGCCGTTAGCGTCCCATGCATAAACATAGGCTTTGCCCCAGTTGAAGTTATCGGTAAGCAGGAAGGTGATCGGTTCATCACTCTCGGTCGGCTCGGGATCAGTGGGATCAGGCACGGGAGCTGTAGTCGGGGTTGGAGCAGAAGTCGGAGTAGGAGCGGTAGTAGGTGTGGGAGCTGTGGTGGGAGTCGGAGCATCGCCGCCTACATAGAAGATCTCCTCAACCTTATAGGGGTTATTGCCGATGTCTGCCAGATAGCGCTGGAGCAGGGTGATGTCAGCAGACTCGAGGCTGTCGTTTGCGTCGATATCAGCCGCAAGAACGCCGTCATCGGAGAGCAGCTTGATGTTAGCCAGATGACGCTGCATCATGGTAACGTCGAGTACAGATACGAATGTGTCCTGATCAGCATCACCGCGCAGGATCGGTCTTCCGGGAGGATTCGTGGGAGCGGGAGGCTCGGTAGGACCATCATTAATAGTCAAAGAAGTATCAGCGTTGGTCAGAGTAGCAACAGGGTAATCGCCGTAGTCCTCAAAGCGGAGGTCACGGAGAATCATCGCGCCTTCAAGCAAGTAACCGCCGTTCTCACGGTTTGCCTTGGTGTTAGCGGTGCCATAGTTGACAACGGTCTCAGGCATGGTACGACCGCAATAACCGTTGCACTCACTGAAGCTGTGGAACAAATGCTCACGGCTGAATTCATCACCGGAAGCGGGGATGTAACCCTCATTGAACTTGACATAGTTGGTGTTCGAAGGAACATCGAAAGAATAGAGATTGGACTGACCAGCAACTGCTGTCATCTGACCTGCACCAAAGGTATTGATCTGGGTAGAGGCAGCGACACCGGTTTTGCAGTATACATAGATATGAGCGCCGGTAGAGGAGCTGACAGGCCACTTCATAGCACTGTTATCGAAGTATACCTTCTTAGTCTCATTGGGGTTTTTCTTCTTGATGTTATAGGTACGCTCAACGGTCTTAGAGCCGTTGGTCGCGGTGATTTTAACATCAACACTCTTACCGTAAGGAATAGTGCTGTTGAGGGTAAAGGTGGTGGAACCGGTAACGGTCTTCGCAGCGAGGTTGGAAACCTTGATGTCAGCGGAAGTTGCGTTCTTGAGGTCGACCTTTACGGTTGCGGTAGCAGCGGTATAACGGTTGAGAACCTCGGGAGTCAGCTCGACGTTGTTCAGGGAGAGCTTGATCTCGGGAGCAGAGTTGGCTGCAGTGGTGTTGTAGACGACCGCAACGCCGGTGGAACCGACAGAACCGGTGATCTTACCGCCGGAGACAGTAAAGCTATTGCCGGATACCTGATCAGTGTAGGTGCCGTTTGTCATAGAGCAGCTCTGGCTGATAGAAGTAGAAGAACCGTTGAGGTTAACGATGACCATACCGGTAGTGCCGCGCTGTACGAACAGGTTAGCGCCGGAAGCGGTAACGCTCTCAGACTGACCGGCAAAAGCATTCTTGAACTTGTTGACCGCAACAACGGTCGGATCTTTCCAGGTATCGGCAGCGCCGGGAGCGCCCATCAGCTCATCGTACTTGATGAAACCTGCGGAATCGATCGCTTCGTGCTTCGGGCGCACAAAGAACAGAGCAGGAGCGTCCTTACGAGCGCCGATGGCTGCCCAACCGAGAATCTGCTGCTTCTTTGTCAGACCGGTGGAAGTTCCGGAGCAGAAATTGTCGTGAGACTCTACCCACAGTACATTCTGACCCTTGGAAGAACCACTGAAACCGTAGTTAACAAGATTGGAAGCGCTCTTGGAAGAGAGTGCGGAACGAACCGTATTACCAAACGCGTAATCAGTAACGTTGATGTACTTTGTATAGGAAGTGATCTGGAACTTACCGGCAGGATCAAGGATCTCACCATAGATGTAAGCGTTGGAATTCTTCGCTTTGATAGCGGAAGTGATGGTGGGCCAATAATCAGAAGCGTAGGAGCCGTCATCGGGAGTCTCGATGTGCTTCGCAGCGTCGAAACGGAAACCGTCAACGCCGTTGTCGGCCAGCGGGTTGAGCAGGTTATCGATGACATAGTTCTGATAGCTCTTCAGACTCGTGTTCATATCGGGAAGCTGACCGTCGAGATCGCCTTGAACCTGTGCCTGGCGGGAGTTGTCACTGGCAACCAGCGGATGTTGGATCAAGCTGTGACGAGCACCGGTCGATGTGCTTCTCAGAGTAGAAGCTACAGCGTTCTGGTCGGTCTTGGACACGCAGTTCTGAACATGGTTGGTAACGACGTCAGCAACGACCTTGACGCCATACTTGTGCAGCTCTGTGGTAGCTGCCTGCAGCTCTGCGGCGGTACCGAGAGCATTGCCGATGGTCATATCGGTAGGCTGATAGAAGGACCACCAGTCAGTTGCGTAAGAACCATCGTTAGAGGTGACCTTTGTCGCCTGGATCGGGGATATCTGTACGGAAGTGTAACCGGCAGCGGCGATGTCGGGAGCATACTTCACGAGATCGCGCATGCGCCAGTTGAACGCGTGCAGGATATTACCGCTCTGGATGTCGGGAGCAAGAGCATAGTCAGATGCAGTGTTGACGGAAGTCGTCGCAGTATCGGCATTTGCAGCCGAGAAGGTAGCGGGAACGACAAACGCTGTCAGTAGCATCATCAAAACCATGATCAAGCTAACTACTTTTTTCATTTGCATTTTAAAACCTCCTAAACAAACAAATTTTCATTTGCTTTTTTTATTATTTAACAGCTCGGCGGCCTTCCCGATGATGGGGTCCATCAAGTTCTTTGACTGAGACTTGGGGACATCCTCTTCAACAGCGGGAGCGACGTCGTTTGCTGCAATTTCTTTTTTTCTCAGGCGGCGCGTCACGCCTTCATCCACAAGCGTATAGATCGCGGCGAAGATCGGCACGCCTAAAAGCATACCCGGGACACCGAATAATCCTCCGCCCACAATGACCGATACCATGATCCAGAAGCCCGAGATACCGACGGTCTCACCCAAAATCTTCGGTCCGAGAATATTGCCGTCAAACTGCTGGAGGATGATAATAAAGATGAGGAATCCGAGAGCTTCCATCGGGTTGATGATCAACAGAAGGAAGGTGGTCGGGATCGCTCCGATGATCGGTCCGAAGAACGGGATCATATTCGAAACGCCGATAATGACGCTGATCAGAAGCGGATAATGGAAGCGGAAGATCGACAGACCGATGAAGCACATCAAACCGATAATAGACGAGTCAATGATCTTTCCGACGATAAATTTACCGCATTTGTTGTTGAAAACGTCCCCGACTTTAAAGAGGCGTTTGTAGAATTTTTCAGGCGTATATGCTACGACCAGAAGCTTGAACTGTCTGATCAGCTTCTCCTTACCGGAAAGCAGATAGATCGAGATGATAATGCCGATGATCCAGTTATAAAGCCCTGTGCCGATACCCATAACGGTAGAGAACGCCGAGGGTACGATATTGGTCATCACATTCTTGATGAACTCGGTCGTATCGTTGCCGGTGATCAGCGAAATGAGATTGCTGTAGGTCGCGACCTCATACAAATTATAGCCGGACATATTGTAAACGAATTGAGCGACTGAATCAGACGCCGACTTGATCGCGTTTTCATACACCGGTATATTGTCGATCAGCGTAGTCACGCTGGATGACAGTTCCGGGATCAGCGTACCGACCAAAAAGCCTACTATACCAAATATTATAATATATGCGAGCAATAAGGACAAGGGCTTTTTTATTTTTTTAAGCCATTTATGTTTTGTCCCCATCTTTTTGAACGCGTGGTCATAGAAGGCCTTGTAGGGATAGTTGAGCAGATAGGCGATCACCAGACCGTACAGGATAGGCGCGAGAACCGCAAAGATGGTATTCAGTACTTTTACCACATCGGTGATATGGATAAAGAAGAATATAATCCCGATGGTAAATAATATTACTAATAAGATCAATAATATTATATTCCTTAATCTGATATTTTTCAATATATCACCTCAATATAGTTGTAAAACTTTCATATTAAAATAAACTCATCTGTGCGGTTTCGGGCAGATCACCGAACGCGCCGCATTCTTTGAGCGTTTCAATGACCGCTTTTGTCACCTTAGAACGGGTCACAACATCGTCGATACAGAGATATTCGCCTTTTTTGGCGGCCTCGGCAAGAGCTTCCGCCGCACTCTCCCCTACGCCGCTGAGCGAACAGAAGGGTAAGCGGATCTTGCCGTCCTCAATGACGAATTTCTTCGCTTCGGATTTGTAAATATCGACAGGCAGTACCTCGATACCGCGGGCTAACATCTCGTTCATGATCTGGAGCATAGGTACTTCCGCCTTATCCTTCGCGGAGGCGTCAAAGCCTTTTTCCTCAATGCTCTTGATTTTGTTGCGGACAGCGTCCCTGCCTTTGAGAAGCGTCGCGCCGTCAAAGTTATCGTTGCGTACCGTGAAATATGCCGCGTAGAATGCAAGCGGTTTATGGACTTTATACCAGCCGAGACGCAGCGCAGAGATCATATACGCCGCCGCATGGGCTTTGGGGAACATGTACTTGATCTTCATGCAGGAGTCAATATACCACTGGGGTACGTTGTGCTCCTTCATAGCGTTCAAATGTTCTTCGGTCAACAGCTTGGTTGCCTTACCCTTACGCACGATCTCCATGATTTTGAAAGCCATGGACGGGTCAAGACCTTTGTGCATCAGATATGTCATAATGGAGTCACGCGTACCGATGACCTCGGATATCGTGCAGGTACCGTCTTTGATCAGATCGGCGGCGTTGCCGATCCATACGTCGGTACCGTGCGACAAGCCGGAAATCTGTAAGAGGTCGGTAAATGTCTTGGGCTTGGATTCCACCAACATCTGACGGACAAAGCCTGTTCCGAGCTCGGGAAGCGCAAAGGTACCGGTCTCACTGTCGATATCTTCTTTAGTTACACCGAGCGCTTCGGGCGAAGTGAACAGCGACATAACGTCGGGATCACTCATGGAAACGTCCATGACAGGGATACCGGTGTTCTCTTCCAAATAATGGTAAATCGTGGGAACATCGTGACCGAGCTCGTCGAGCTTGGTGATGGTATCATGGATGGAATGGAAATCGAAGTGGGTCGTGATATTGTCGGAGTCGCTCTTGTCGGCGGGATGCTGCACGGGGCAGAAATCATAGACCTCCATGCCTCGGGGGACTACGACCATGCCGCCGGGGTGCTGACCGGTCGTTCGTTTGACGCCGGTACAGCCTGCGGCGAGTCTGTTCATTTCGGCTTTGCGGAAAGAGCGGTTGTGTTCTTCGCAGTATTTTTTTACGTAACCGTATGCGGTTTTATCGGCTACGGTCGAGATCGTGCCTGCCTTAAAGACGTTTTCACGACCGAACAATTCTTCTGTATAACGGTGAGAGGCGCTCTGCTGCTCGCCGCTGAAATTCAAGTCAATATCGGGAACCTTGTCGCCCTTGAAGCCGAGAAAAGTCTCGAAAGGTATCTCATGACCGTCGCGCTCCATCGGAGTGCCGCAGTCGGGACAATCCTTCGGCGGCATATCAAAACCGGAGCCGTATTCACCGTGCTCGAAGAAAATGCTTTTTTTGCACTTTGGGCAGAGATAATGCGGGCAAAGCGGATTAACCTCGGAAATACCCGACATCGTAGCGACGAAGGAAGAACCGACCGAACCACGGGAACCGACCAGATAACCGTGCGCTTCGCTGTCGGCAACCAGCTTCTGGGCAGTCATGTACAGGACAGAGAAGCCGTATTTCGTAATAGAATTCAGCTCTTTATCGAGTCTTGCTTTAACGATCTCAGGCAGCGGATCGCCGTATTTATCCTTTGCGCGCTGCCATGTGATTGAGGTCAGCTGTTCCTCGGCACCTTCGATAAAAGGCGGGAAATTGCCCTCGGGGATCGGCCGCACATAGTCGCACATATCGGCAATCAGGTTGGTGTTGTCAATGACGACCTCTTCCGCTCTGTCGCCGAGATAGGCGAATTCCTCAAGCATTTCGGCAGTCGTACGGAAGTAGAGCGGCGCTTGTTCATCGGCGTCCTCGAAGCCCTGCGCGGCAAGTAATATCATGCGGTAATCCGCGTCATGAGGATCCATAAAATGCACGTCACAGGTCGCGACGGTCGGCTTGCCGAGAGAATCGCCGAGCTTCAGGATATAACGGTTGATGCTCTGCAAATGTGCTTCATCACGGAATGCGCCGTCGCGCAGTAAAAAGCGGTTGTTGCCTGTAGGCTGGATCTCGAGGTAGTCATAGAAGGACGCGATCCGCTCAATTTCTTCACGGCTTGCATTATGGATGATCGCCCTGTAGAGCTCACCTGCCTCGCACGCCGAACCGATGATTAGTCCTTCACGGTGCTTCATCAATTCCGATTTCGGTATTCTCGGACGGCGGTGGAAGTAGTTCAGATGTGAATAAGAGATCAATTTATACAGGTTCTTGAGACCTGTTTTATTCTTAACAAGAATTATCTGATGATATGTCGGCAGTTTTTTGAAATCGCCGCCGACGATTTTTTTCCTCATATCATCCAAATCATGAACGTCATGCTGTTTTTCGAGCAAACGAACCAGATTGAGGAAAATATTGGTCAGCATTTCGGCATCGTCAACCGCACGGTGGTGGTTGAACTTGCCTAAACGAAAATGCTTTGCCAAAGTATCCAACTTGACATTGTTGATGTCCGGCAGGATATTACGCGCGATCGCGACGGTATCGACGGATGTATAATTGTACTCGATACCGAAATCCTGACAGGCTTTTCGGATAAAGCCTGTATCGAAGGGAGCGTTATGCGCGACAAGTACCGCGTCGCCGCAGAAGTCGAGAAAACTGCGTACCGCTTGTTCCTGAGACGGAGCGCCTTTGACCATGCTGTCGGTGATACCCGTCAGCTGTACGACCTTAGCGGGAATGGGACGTTCGGGATCGGCAAAGGTGGAAAATGTATCCACGATATTGCCGTCCTCGATCTTTACCGCACCGATTTCAGTGATCTTATCGTTGGTAGCATAGAGACCGGTTGTCTCCAGGTCAAAACAGACATAAGTGCCGCTCAGGGGCTCGTTGGCGTTTCCGTCTACGGGCGTACAGAGATCGTCGATAAAATACGCCTCTGTACCGTAGATGACCTTGATTTCCTTACCGTCGCGTTCGAGAGATTCTGCCGCATTCATGGCGTCGGGGAAAGCCTGCGCGACGCCGTGATCAGTGATGGCGATCGCTTTATGACCGAAGTCAGCGGCACGGCGTACCAGTTTGCCCGCTTCGGTAACGGCGTCCATCTGACTCATGTTGGTATGTAAATGGAGCTCGACACGCTTTTTCGGCGCGTTATCGACCACTTCGACCTTTTTTACGGTAGAGATAGATCGCGCGTTGATAACGGTATCACCCGCGAATTTGTCAAACTCCGCGTCACCGGAAACGATGATCGTCGAGCCTTTTTTGATGTTTTCCAGAACTTTACAATTCTGGATAGAATCAAAAATCTTAACGGTGATCGAACCGGTATAATCGGTGATATCATAATTGATGATATTTTTGTCGCCGGAGCGGGTCGTCTTGACTTCCATCGAGAAAACGTCGCCCCACACGGATGCTCTGCCGGTATCATACGCGATCTTCTCGATCGGCATGAGCTTGTTGTTCTTGGTAACTCTGCCGTAGAGAGGCTTTACGGTGGATAAATTGATCCGCGGATAAAGATAATCACCCTTGCGGACTTCGATTTGTCCGATATCTCTGCGATTTTCGGATTCGGTATTCGATCTTTCCTCACCTGCGTACAGCTGTGTCAGCTCGTCGAGCTTTTTGCGGTCGATCTTTTTCTGAGCGTTATCAATGCTTTCGGTAAACTGTTTATCATCAACATTCAGCTCAGTCACACCGGAATAAGTGATTTTAAAACGAAGTCCGAATTCACGGTAAATGATATCGCTGAGCAGGATGTCAAATTCTTTTGCCTGTAAGAGCGCCTTACCGCCGTGCGCCAGCACGACGTTCAGCCGATCCTCTCCCTCACGTTCCATTACAGCGTCATTCAGTGTGCCGTTCAGGCTGGGAGTTTCAGCTTTTAACGCGGAAACCAGTTCATCAAAGTATCCTACATCAAAGGATGCGGGAGGATAATGCGGATGGATGATCACTTTATCTACGCCGATCTCGGCTTGTTTGATCAACTGCTGCGCTTCAAACAATGCGGCTCTGGTCAATAAATAATCAGAATTAACGTCTATGTTCAGTATTCGTCTTTCTTTGTTGATACGGATTTGTTTTACCGCGGCGTCAGCGACAGAGCCTTGAAGCGTGACGTCATACGGTAAAAAAACCTCACCTAACTTTACCATTCATACACCTTTCCAAAATATCTTTATGAGATGCTGCCATCCCTTATTCTTTTACAAATGTTCAATTTCCTCTATCAGTCTGTCGATCAGCTGTTCTTCGGGTACCTTCGCGATGATCTCGCCCTTCTTGAATATCAGCCCTTCGCCGTCGCCGCCCGCGATACCGATATCGGCTTCTTTCGCCTCACCTGGACCGTTGACGATACAGCCCATCACAGCGACTGTGATCTCTTTCTGACAGTTACGAAGTCTCTGCTCCGCTTCATTCGCAAGCGAGATCAAGTCGATTTTTGTGCGACCGCAGGTAGGACATGAAACGAATTTAACGCCCTTGTCCCCCATGCCGAGCGATTTCAAGATATCCTTCGCGGCATAAACTTCCTCAACAGGATCGTCTGTTAAGGACACGCGGATCGTATCGCCGATTCCGTCAACCAGAAGCGAACCGATACCGACAGCGGATTTGATAATGCCCATACGGCGTGTGCCGGCTTCGGTGACGCCGAGGTGCAGAGGATAATCACACCGCTCGTTTGCAAGACGATATGCCTGTACCATTGTCCTGACGTCGGAAGATTTCATCGAAAGGACAATGTCGGTAAAATCAAACTTTTCCAGTAATGAAGCGTGATACAGTGCGCTGTCACAGAGCGCTTCGGCGGTCGGATGACCGTATTTCGCGAGAATGTGTTTCTCCAAAGAACCGGAATTGACGCCGATACGGATAGGGATATTCTTCGTTTTGCAGGCGTCGGCAACCGCTTTGACACGGCTGTCATCGCCGATATTGCCGGGATTGATGCGGATCTTATCCACTCCCGCGGCGATCGACTCTAACGCCAGTTTATAATTAAAATGAATGTCCGCGACGATCGGAACGCTGACCGCTTCCTTTAATGCCGCGATCAGCTTGACGGCTTCCATATTCGGCACAGCCGCACGGATAATCTCACAGCCTGCCGCTTCTAATTCTTTAGCCTGCTGTACGGAGCCTTCTATATCTTCGGCGGGTTTATTGAGCATAGACTGTACGCTCACCTTTGCACCGCCGCCTATTTTCGTGTTTAATGCGGTAACATATTTTTTGCTTGCCATGTTAACCTCCGCTGAACAGCTTCCAAACATCTTTCACCGCAATAACTGCGGATAAGCCCAACAGCAAAACTAAACCAATGGTATTGATGACGGATTCCACTCTGCGCGGAACGGGCTTGCGGAAGATCCACTCGATCAACAGCATCAGGAAACGACCGCCGTCAAGCGCCGGAAACGGAAGCATATTCACTACGCCTAAATTGATGGTAATGACCATCATAATATAAACGATCGAATTGACTGCGCTGCCGAAGCCGGAGGTTCTCAGGCTTTCGCCCGCGACCTCAGTGATAGCAGACGCGATACCGACAGGACCGGACATATCGTTCAGGCTGAACTGACCCTTGATCAGTCCGATCAGACTGCCCCATACCATCCGTACAACAGATACGGTAGAGGCAAAGGTTTGCTGTAATAATGTGCCTATATTCTTTTCGATCGGTTCGATAAAGAAGTCGATCTGAAGCTGAGGCGTATCATCGTCGGCGCTCTTTTTCAGAGTGAGCAGATCGACGTTTTGCAGGTCGACTTTTTCACCGTCGCGGATAACCGTCATATCGGTACGATAGCGCTGACGTGTCTCTCGTTCTTCGATCTCAGGAATCTCTTCTGCATGCTCTTTGCCGAGAATATCGGCAAGCGAATTATAGTATTCGCTGAACACTTTATACGCAGAATCCTTGGAATCCGCCTTTGCAATTTCAGTCTGAGCGGTTTGCAGACTTTTCACCAATGCAGAATTTTGTTCTTCGGTGGTATCCTCATCTACCAGCTCAGTCGCGCGTACATACAAGTCAAACGCGCAATCTTCCTTGTAAATAGAAAGCTCACTGCCGTCGACCTCGCTGACGGGGAGCGTGTACAACGCGAAGGAAAAGTCGGTCGACGTATTCACCGCGTAATCATTGATTTTGACGATCTTATCGCCCGCCTGTAAACCTGTCACCGCCGTAAAGGAGCTCGGTGAAAACTCGGCTACGGTGGTTGAAGCGAACTGTTCCTGCGGCAGCAGAGTGATCATCATGAGAACCAGACCGAACAGAATGTTCATCACCGCACCCGCGATAATGACGATCATCCGTTTCCAGATCTTCGCGTTGTTGAACGCGCGGGGATTTTCACTGTCCTCGTCCTCGCCTTCCATGGCGCAGTAGCCGCCGATCGGGAAAAGACGGAAGGAATAGGTTGTTTCACCTTTCGTGAATCCGAACAGCTTCGGTCCCATGCCCAAAGCAAATTCATTTACTTTGATACCGCTCTTTTTAGCGGTAATAAAATGTCCGCCCTCATGAAAAAAGATAATCAGTTCAAACAGCGCTACCGCAATCAAAATCAGCGCTATCGTGGTTAAAACGGTGATAAAATCATCTCCAAAAACTTATAATTTATTGTTTATAGTTTTGATATACAAACTCTCTTGCCATACGATCTGCTTCTAACACATCATCAAGGCAAGCGGCTGTACCGACTTTTAATTCATCGACAGCGGCGGATACGAGTTCGCCGATATCAAGGAATGACAGCTTATACTGTCTGAATAATTGGTTCGCGACCTCGTTTGCGCCGTTGGCAACAGCGGGATACAAACCGCCCTTTTTCATCGCATGTTTACATGCCGCAAGGCATTTAAAGGTCACGTCATCCGCACTGTAAAACGTCATTTTAGACATCGTTTTCCAGTCGATTTCAGGAACCAGCGAGGGTACACGCTCGGGGTACGTGATCGCGTACTGGATCGGGATACGCATATCGGGAACGCCCAACTGAGCCAGTATGGAATGATCGGTGAACTCCACCATAGAGTGGATAATGCTTTCACGGTGAACGACCACTTCAATGTCATCGGGATCGGTGTCAAAGAGCCATGCGGCTTCAATGATCTCCAGACCTTTATTCATCATCGTAGCAGAGTCGATGGTAATTTTTGCTCCCATGTCCCAGTTAGGATGATTCAATGCCTGTTCAACGGTAACCGTTTTCAGCTCATCAACAGTCTTTCCGAAGAAAGGTCCTCCGGACGCGGTCAGCAGAATCTTTTTCAGCTTTTTATCAGGCGGGGCTGCCTGCAGGCACTGGAAGATCGCGCTGTGCTCGCTGTCAACAGGCAGTAACTGTACGCCGTTTTTGCGTACTGCGTTCATGACCAACTCGCCGCCCGCGACTAACGTCTCTTTATTAGCGAAAGCGATGTTTTTCTTCGTGCTGATTGCTTCCAAGGTCGGAGCGAGTCCTACCATGCCGACTACCGAATTCACGACCAGATCGGAGTTATCATGGCAGATTTCAAGCAAACCATCCATTCCGGAGAGGACTTTTGTATCGGTATCGGCTATTTTGATTTTTAAATCTTCCGCCTTATCAGCGTCAAAAACGACTGCTGCAGCAGGGTGAAATTCTCTGATTTGCTCTTCCAGCAGATCAATACTGCTATACGCGGAAAGAGCGGTAACGGTCAGGTTCAGCTTACGGGCAACTTCCAGCGTCTGGGTGCCGATAGAGCCCGTAGAACCTAAGATAGAAATAGAATGTATCATAAAATACTATATGAGCGAAAGAGCTCAACTTATAAGCAAAGATAGAAAAACTGCGAAAAAATGTATACAACGGGGATGCAGAAAATAACGGAATCAAATCTGTCAAGCAAACCGCCGTGCCCCGGCATGATCGATCCAAAATCCTTGATGTGACAGCTTCTCTTGATAATAGAGAAGGTCAGATCGCCGAAGATGGAAACAACGGAGTTGACAAAACCGATCATCACCAGCACACCGTAATAAATGGTTACCTCTCCGTAAACCAACCGGAAGATCACACCGATCAACAGAGGAACCAGCGTACCGGCGACAATTCCCGCGACAGCGCCCTCAACTGTCTTGTTTGGGCTGATATTGGGACACAGTTTATGCTTGCCGAAATAGCTCCCCGCAAAATACGCGGCTGAATCCGCGATCCACGGAACACCTAAACAGAACACAAGCCAAAAAGCAGTATGTTTTGAATCAGACCACACAAGAATATTCAAGGCGGACAGGGATACAGAAATGATAGTGACTCCGACAAGAGCAAACATCATATCTTCCGTTTGAATGGATTTATGAAATATAACGGATAAAACACAAATACCAAAAACAAATAAGAATAACGGAATATATCGTACCTCTGTATAGGATAACGCCGGTATCAACAAAGAAAATATCAAGCAGAAAATAAAGAGCTTGAAATCTTTATTGATCTTTCTTGCAGATAAATATTCACCACACAGTATGACGCTGACAAGGGATAGCGCTATGGTAATAATGATGTTATAGAAAGATCCTAATACAATAATACCTATCGCTAACGCCGTGGCAACGCCCGCGGTTATCAATCGCGTTTTCATCTCCATCCTCCTCAATCAATCGGTGTTTATACACCGCCGAAGCGTCTGTTGCGCTTCGCAAATTCAATCAATGCCTTATCCAAGTCCCGCTCGGTAAAATCAGGCCACAGAACATCCATGATCACATACTCAGCGTATGCGCTTTGCCAAAGTAAAAAATTGGAAGTGCGGTTCTCACCGCTGGGGCGAATGATCAAATCGGGATCGGGCTGACCTTTTGTATACAGATTATCCGAAACAAGCGCTTCGCTGATCTCTTCCGGCTTTAATACACCGTCAGCAGCCTGTTGTGCGATGCTTTGTATCGCGGTCACCAGCTCGGCTCTGCCGCCGTAGTTCATCGCGATATTCAGCACCATACCGTCACGATCGCAGGACTCTTCCTCGTTCTCGTTCATTAAGCTCAACAGCTCAGGTGAAAATGCAGAGCGGTCGCCGATAAAGCGAAGGACAATGCTGTCGTCCTTAAAATCGCGGATCGCTTCCTGCAGATAATCCTTGAATAAGCGCATCAGCGCGTCGATCTCTTCCTTCGGTCGGCGCCAGTTCTCGGTTGAAAAAGCATAGACTGTCAGATATTTGATACCGATATCGCTGCAATAGCGGGCGATTTTGCGAAAGGTCTGAGCGCCGGCAGTATGACCGGCAGAGCGCGGAAGTCCGCGCTTTTTTGCCCATCTTCCGTTGCCGTCCATGATGATTCCGATATGCTCCGGTAAAACGATATCTGACAGCGAAAGCTCCTGTTGTTGTTTCTTCTTAAATAATGGCATGTTGATTCTCCTAAATCCCCGCCTTTATCGCGTGCAATAATCGATTCGAAAAAGGCGGAACAAGGGTGTGCACCCCATTAGATCTCCATGATTTCTTTCTTTTTCTTTTCGGTGATCTCTTCGATTTCCTTAATGAACTTATCGGTTGCTTTCTGAACCTTTTTCTCGCCTTCCTTAAGGTCATCCTCGGTCAGCTCGCCGCTTTTCTTCATCGCCTTGAGCTTTTCGAGGGTATCACGGCGAACGTTGCGGACCTGTACCTTACTGTCCTCTGCGATATGCGCGATGTCCTTAGCGATTTCCTTACGCTTATCCTCGGTGAGGGGCGGGAAAATCAGACGGAGAATTTTTCCGTCGTTCTGAGGATTGATACCGACGTCAGACATCTGGATCGCTTTTTCGATCGATCTGAGAGACGAAGCGTCATAAGGTTGGATCACCAGTGTTCTTGCCTCGGTCACAGAGATAGAAGAAAGCTGGTTTACCGGAGTCGGTACGCCGTAATAATCAACGGTGACCTTATCCAGAACGGCAGGATTAGCTCTGCCGGCTCTGATGGTTTTATACTCATCAATCAGATGGTTAATACGGCGCTGCATGCGCTCGTCGTTTTTCTTTAATACTTCTTTCATAGTAATCCTCCTTAGTATATTTGAATTTAATTGGTTACTAATGTACCGACCTTGCTGTCACAGACAGCGTCGTAAATATTGTCGGGATCGAGAATACTGAATACCAGCAAGCCGATATTGTTGTCCTTGCAGATCGCGGCTGCAGTAGAATCGATCACTTTGAGATCTTTTTCCAGAACCTCCTGGAAGGAAAGCTGGTCGTATTTTACAGCGTCTGTATAGGTGTTCGGATCTTTGTCATAGACGCCGTCGACCAAAGTCGCTTTCAAAATGATTTCCGCTTCGATCTCTGCGGCTCTCAGTGCGGCAGCTGTATCGGTGGAGAAGAAGGGGTTACCGGTGCCGCAGCCGAAGATAACGACTCTCCCCTTCTCAAGATGACGGATCGCGCGGTTGCGAATATAAGGCTCGGCAACCTCACGCATAGAAATCGCGGTCTGAACACGGACGTCAACACCGATCTGCTCCAGCGCGTCTGCAACGCCTAACGCGTTGATCGTTGTCGCTAACATTCCCATGTGATCAGCACGGGTACGATCCATGTCTCCGCTGCTTCTGCCGCGCCAGAAATTACCGCCGCCGACAACGATACCGACCTGAACGCCATCCTCAACGAGCTTTTTGATCGGCTCGCAATAGGATAATACGGTATCGAAATCAATGCCGTGCTTAGCAGCACCTGCAAGCGATTCTCCGGACAGTTTTAACAAAATTCTCTTGTATTTGGGTTTCACGCATATCACTCCATATTACATTTATAATTATATATATTTTACTACAATACGGCATTTTTGTAAAGTCAATCGGGACAAAAGATATTCGGAGTATGCAACAAACTTTCGCAATCAATTTCTATGATAATACACAAAAGATTTTAACAGATTATTAACATGACACATCTATCAGCTGTATATGATTTTATAATTCCGTATCAGAATTATAGTCTATATAAAAAAACGGGAGCAGTCTCCTGCCCCCGCTTCGCGGTTTTATGAATTATTTTACCATGCTGGCAACTTCAGCGGCAAAGTCGTCCTGACGCTTCTCGATGCCTTCGCCCTTTTCAAAGCGGATGAACTTCTTGATAGCGATGGAACCGCCGAGCTTCTTCGCGGTAGTCTCGGTGTACTTACCAACGGTCATGGAGCTGTCCTTAACGAACTCCTGATCTACAAGGCAGTTTTCCTTGTAGTACTTGCCCAGCTTACCGGAAACGATCTTCTCGAGAACCTGCTCGGGCTTGTTAGCCATCTTGGGATCGTTCTTCATCTGCTCGACCATGATGCTCTTCTCGTGCTCGATAACCTCAGCGGGAACCTCAGCCTCGTTGAGATAAGGAGTGTTCAGAGCCGCGATCTGCATCGCGATGTCCTTGCCGTATGCAACGAACTCGGGATTCGTGGTATCGATATCGGTATCGAAGTTAACGATAACGCCGATCTTGCCGCCCGCGTGTACATAAGCAACGCAAGCGCCGTCGATTCTCTCAAAACGTCTGATCTGGATGTTCTCACCGATGGTCAGAACCTTCTCCTGCAGCAGCTCGGCAACGGTCATTTCGGAACCGACAGCCTTGGTAGCGAGGAGCGCCTCAACATCAGCGGGGCTCTCAGCCATAACGGTCTGAGCGCAAGTGTTGACAAACGCCTGGAAATCAGCGTTCTTCGCAACGAAGTCGGTCTCAGCATTGACCTCGATCACAACGCCTGCGGTGTTATTATCGTTGGTGATAGCCAGAGCGATACCCTCTGCCGCGATACGGTCAGCCTTCTTCGCCTGCTTTGCCAGACCCTGCTTTCTTAATACGTCAATAGCGGCTTCCATGTCGCCGTTCGCTTCGGTAAGAGCCTTCTTGCAGTCCATCATACCGCAGCCGGTCTTCTCACGAAGAGCCTTTACATCCTGAGCTGTAAATGCCATATATACCATTCCTTTCAAAGATTATATTAATAAATGATTATTCCTCTACGATATCGGCAGCTTCGGCTTCCTCTGCCTCAACAGCAGCGGCGCCCATCTGACCTTCCTTACCCTCGATGATCGCGTTAGCCATAGCGCCGGAGATCAGCTTAACGGCACGGATCGCGTCGTCGTTGCCGGGGATGACATAGTCAACATCGTCGGGATCACAGTTGGTATCAACGATCGCTACGATCGGGATACCGAGTTTCTTCGCTTCAGCAACAGCGATCTTCTCTTTTCTCGGGTCAACGATAAAGAGTGCGCCGGGCATCTCGGTCATATCCTTGATACCGCCGAGGAACTTCTCGAGCTTCTCGATCTCGAGGTTCAGCTTGATAACTTCCTTCTTGGGCAGCAGATCGAATGTGCCGTCGGACTCCATGGTGCGGAGCTGCTTTAAGCGCGCGATTCTTCTGCGGATCGTGGTGAAGTTGGTGAGCATTCCGCCCAGCCATCTTGCGTTTACATAGTAAGCGCCGGCACGGGTCGCCTCATCCTTGACGGACTCCATAGCCTGCTTCTTGGTACCTACGAAAAGTACGCTCTTGCCTTCCATGGAAATCTCTCTTACAAAGTTGTACGCTTCCTCGAGCTTGACAACGGTCTTCTGCAGATCGATGATGTAGATACCGTTGCGCTCAGTGAAGATGTAGGGAGCCATCTTAGGGTTCCATCTTCTTGTCTGGTGGCCGAAGTGTACGCCTGCCTCCAGAAGCTGTTTCATAGAAACTACTGCCATGATTTTTCCTCCTTAGGTTATATTAAGTAAACGCAGTATGTTTACTTAACCTCCGCCGAGGCCTTGTATTTTGACAGGAAAATCTGCGGGAAAGTACCCGCGACACCCAACTGTCAAGCCTTCGGCGTGCGTAATGCCTAAATATTTTATCACAAATAAAAAAAGAAATCAAGCATTTATCAAAGAAAAACACTTGATTTCTTCAATTATTTTTGTCAATTTACGTCTGTTTCAATCAATAGTTGAAGAATCTTACGTAATTGTACTGGACTACGAAATCCTGTGACTCGTGCCAAGCGCTGCTGCACATGTTGGTTGCATAGAAAATGCGGATGTTGTGCTGTACAGCGGAACCGCCCTGATCGAAGATGTAGTTGACAACTTCCTTAGCAGTCTCAGACGGAGCGATGGAAGTGGAGCCATAGTAGCCGTTGCGCTGTAAGAGTTCGGCGATACTGCTGTAGCTGCCGTTGACATAGGTATCTCTGATACACTGAGCAACCAGAGCCATACCGATGTAACCCTCGCCGCCTGCTTCACCCATCAGGATGCGTTCGGTCATATCTCTGTCCTCATCGTTGAGAGATACGCTGTAAGCGGTGTAGCTGTAATCAGGATTGTCGATGTCTAACAGGTAGTCACCGGAACCGGATGCAGAAACAGTGTTGCTGTCGCTGTAATCATAGTATTCGTCGTCTGATGAAGAGCTGCTATCGTCTGAGTAATCGGATGAATCGCTGTAAGACTCCGCGGTATTCTCAGAGGTCGCTGCCGGAGTCTGTGTAGAAACAGCCTCGGTAGCCGCCTCGGTCGCGGCTTTCGCTTCCTGGATAGCAAGCTGTTCGCTTACTACCTCCTGAGCCTCTTTCTTCGCTTCATCGATCGTGATGGCTCTCTGAGTGAGAAGGTCATCCTCAGCCGATACTATATTATCGTTAGTTTCAATCTTGGTTTCTGTTTTAGAGGTATCACTTGCAGCTCCTACACCGGGCGCGAGAACCAGAGCAAACGCGGTCAAAAGCAAAGCAAAGCAAAGACCGATCGACACTGTTCTGCGAAACAAGTGGGGTGTAGTTGTACTCATAATTCTGCCTCCTTTTAATAGTAGTCTATCGGTGATCCGATGTAAAATGACGCGCAGCCGTGTGCGGCTTGCTTCATTTCGTGTTATATTTAACCACAAATCCTTAAGAATTGCAAGTTTGTAACTTTTACACAAATATTCTTTCAAAGAATGATAAACGGCTTATTGTTCGAAATAAGAATATTTTTTTATAAAAACTGTACAATACCCACAATATTAAGTAGTGCAATTTGCTAAGGTGCACAAAAATTATTGATGACAAAACGTTACAAATTTATGCCTCTTTTTTGCTTTGTTTGTCATTTTTTGCACAGAATTATCGACAAGTATCGCATCTTCACCAATTAAACGTATCTTATCCCATGGGATATAGCAGTCGTCAGACTTACCAAACAGCCCGAAAAGACGCGGTCTGCCGTAAACGATGAGCGCTACGACCCGGGCGCATTTGGTATCGACCTCCAAATCGTCTACATACCCGATCCTGCAGCCGTTATTGGCGTTGATCACTTCTTTCTTTCTCAGTTCCTGGAACCGACAAGGCATTTTCATACCCCCATGTTATCTTATCGATAACATACTATGAATGATACAGGACAAATATGAATATTTCTGGGGAAATCTTTTGAACAAGTTATGAATTTTCCTCTTGACAAATCATTCTACATGATGTAGAATCTAACTATACTACACGGTGTAGAATGTTTTTAGGAGTTGATAACATGAATGATTTCACTTTAGGTGCAGTCGAATCAAAATTCGCCGATATCATCTGGCACAATGAGCCTCTTTCCTCTTCAGATCTTGCAAAACGTGCTGAACAGGAGCTTGGATGGAAAAAGACGACCTCATTCACGGTTCTGAAAAGGCTGTGCAACAAAGGGCTGTTTCAAAACGAGAAAGGCACGGTGACTTCGCTGATATCACGGGATGAGTTTTATTCGAAACAGAGCGAACGTTTTGTCGAAGATAACTTTGACGGCTCACTTCCCGCTTTCATTGCGGCATTCACCAAAAACAAAAGTCTGAGTCCCGAGGAGATATCGGAGCTCAGACGGCTGGTTGATTCATATAAGGAGTAAGTTATGTACGATGTTTTCAAAACGATCGTGCAGTTCAATATTCAAGCGTGTTTTCTTGTTCTCGCGATCATCATCCTGCGACTGTTGCTGAGGAAAGCACCTCGATCACTGATCTGTGCGTTATGGACGCTTGTGGCGGTAAGGCTGATATTCCCGTTCCGCATTGAGAGTATATTCAGTCTTGTACCTAATACGGAGATCGCCGCACGTACAGTCGGGAATTATGCGACAGAAAGAATCACAAGCGCGGTTTGGGAGTATCCGCAAACCTTTCTCAACACTACCGATAATACTGTTATTAAAGAAAAAACCGATCTAATATGGAACATACTGCCGAGAATCGCGGCAATCATCTGGGTGGCAGGTGTTGCGGTCATGCTGATCTACGCACTTTTCAGCTATATCAAGCTCTATCGGGTGACAAGAGAGCGTGTGATGATCGAAAAGGGCGTTTACATCTGCGACCATATCCCCTCCCCTTTCATCCTCGGGATATTCCGTCCGAGGATATTTCTGCCGTCAAATATCAGTGAACACGACAAGCCCTTTGTTCTGGCACATGAAAAGGCGCATATCAAACGAAAAGATCATCTATGGAAACCGCTTGGTTTTTTACTGTTATCCGTCTACTGGTTCAATCCGTTACTATGGGCAGCATATATCCTGCTTTGCAGGGATATCGAATCCGCATGTGATGAAAAAGTCATCAAGGAATTAGGCAGCGAGTACAAGAAGCCTTATGCGATCGCGCTGATCAATTCCGCCGCTTCACAAAAACTGATCTCTGCCTGTCCCCTTGCCTTTGGTGAGACAAATGTAAAGACGCGTATCAAAAATGTGCTCAGCTATAAAAAGCCCGCTTTCTGGATCATCATTATCGCTGTGGTGCTGAGTATTGCGGTGGCAGTATGCTTTTTGACAAATCCGATCAACAAAGAAAAACTTCTGCCCGATAATGCTTACGAATTTGAATACGGCGATATCGATGGCGACGGCAAAGAGGAACTCGTCACGCTCTCCTTTGGTTCGAGCTCCGGGGTCGCTGCGACCGAGCTACGTGCGTATGATGCAGACACCCTTGAGCAAAAATACCCGTCCACCGTCTTGAATCATGAGTCCACTCATGAACCCACTCTGAAAAAAGACGGAGATAGGCTGTATATAGAGGGATATAACCTGTTTACCTCTGTCGATCCGAATACAGATGGAGACGACGTATACTACAGATGTATGATCTCGGTCGATGACGGAGTCGTCGCCCTAACGGATATCGAGGCACTCGGAACGATGGAACCGTATGAAGCGGTCGAGAAATTCTTTAAGGCGAATGTCGATAAATTTCCGATGAATCCTACCAATCAGGATAATTGGACATGGGCGAATGTCAGAGACGAATACTATGGCGGAACTTATATCGACGGAGCGGTACAGGTGATTCTGTTGACGGATATCAGTCAAGAGGTTGATTATACGCCTATCGGCAGTGATATCCGGTTTCAGAAATGCGAGTACAGTCTCGAACATTTAGAAAGCGAGATCGATCGCATCAACCGAGACTTGGCAAAATACAAAGCCGATGGTAAAGGGTACAGCGACAGCATCGTCGAACTCTCACTGCTGGATAATCAGAACAAGATCGAGGTATGTATCTACGATATGACCGACGAAAAGGTGAAGTGGTTCAAAGAAAGTTTCGGTGACTTGGATTATTTTGTTTTCAGAAGTGTTACTGAAAAACCGAATGATGATATCTCCGATGTAACGATCGACGTCGATCCCGGTATCAACCCAGAAATCATATTCACAAACGGCAGAATGGTCTATATCAGTGGAAAGGAATGCGGGATCATTTTTTACGATATCGAGAATGAAGAAAACAAGGGAAGGCTTTCACTCGCATATTTGCAAGATCTGGGATATCAAAGCCTGTATGCCAAAGCTTCTGCAGACGGGAGCAAAGTTTTTATGTATGATGATTCGGACCCTGTAAACGGTTCCGACATATGCGGCGTATTAGACATGACAAGCGGGAATATCACAACATACAACGGATCTGATCCTGCGGATGATGAAGAGCTGTTTATGTTCGACACAGTACAAGACGGCTTCAAACATTATACGATGATCCCGAGAATAGACGGTATCACATATACCCTTTCGGTACCGGACGGGAAGCTCGTCAACATGGAGCTGACTGTCAAAAAAGAGGATGGAACAGAGAAAACCTATCAGATATTTGAATAATCTCTCCACAGCGAAGCCCCCGACAGATTTGTCGGGGGCTTGACCGTTATAATACAAGCTAATTCTTCAAAATCAAATATCTATCGCTTCCAACCGCCGTTAATGAAAGTCGGTAAAATCTAACCTTGCAAAAGACGGAATAAAGACACGCGTGTCAATAACCGTGCGCCTGCTGGAGCATCATGTCCTTGACTTTCATCAGACGGGTCTGGGTGGAACGCTCGTTCTCATCCAGCTTGCGGGTGATATAGCGGATCTGCTCCTGTGTCTCGGGGATCATAACGTGCTCAAGCGCATTGACGCGGCGGCGGGTCTTTTCGATCTCATCCGCCATGAGCTGACAGCTTTTTTCGATCTCCGCGAGCTTGATCAGATCGGGCAGGATATCCGCAAGGGACTTGACCGCGTCGTCGAGGTCGGCGGAGGTGAACGCAAAGCCGTAGGAGTAGATGTCGTTCGGGTCAGGCGTACGTGTTTCAATGTCGAAAACAGGGATATCGACGCTCATGACGTTGCGGTACGAGGTTGATACATACACTTCCTGCTTCGGTGCAAGGAGCGCCGCTTTCAGCGTTTCATCGCTCATGGAGGACTTTGCCAGAACGAAATTCGCGTTGGCAGCTTTGATCTGTTCCTCTACCTTCATGCGGAGCGCGCGGTTTTCACGCACCATTTCAAGGAAACGGCGCATCAGCTCGTCGCGCTTATCCTTCAAAAGCTTATGACCGCGGGTAGCTGTATTCAGTTTTTTCTTGAGCCTGCTCAGCTCCATACGGGTCGGATTGACCTGCTTTACAGCCATAGAATCATTCCTTATTATTTCTTATCGTAGTACAGATCGAGGTACTTATCGTCGATACGTTTCAGCTCGGAACGCGGGAGGATACGTAACAGCTCCCAGCCGAGGTCAAGTGTTTCCTCAATAGAGCGGTTTTTATCATAACCCTGAGATACATACTCTTTCTCAAAACGGTCGGCGAAGGTCGCGTACAGCTTATCGATATCTGTCAGGGCGGATTCACCGAGAATGACCATCAGTTCTTTAGCGTCCTTACCGCGTGCATACGCGGAGAACAGCTGGTTCATGGTATTAGAGTGATCTGAGCGGGTCTTGCCCTCGCCGATACCCTTATCCTTAAGTCGGGACAAGGACGGCAGGACGTCGATCGGCGGCGCGATATTCTTGCGGTACAGCTCACGGGACAGGATGATCTGTCCCTCGGTGATGTAACCGGTCAGGTCGGGGATCGGATGGGTCTTATCGTCCTCGGGCATGGTCAAAATCGGGATCAGGGTGATGGAACCCTTCTTTCCCTTCTGACGACCTGCTCTCTCATACAGAGTAGCAAGGTCGGTGTACATGTAGCCGGGATAGCCGCGTCTGCCGGGGACTTCCTTACGCGCGGCTGATACCTCGCGCAGAGCGTCGGCGTAGTTGGTGATATCGGTCATGATGACCAGTACGTGCATATCCGCTTCAAACGCCAGATATTCGGCTGCGGTCAGCGCCATACGGGGCGTGGAAATACGTTCGATCGCAGGGTCGTTCGCCAGATTGACGAACATGACGGTACGGTCGATCGCGCCTGTTTCCTTGAAGCTCTCGATAAAGTAGTTGGATTCTTCAAAAGTGATACCCATAGCGGCGAATACGACCGCGAACTGTTCGTCGGTACCGCGGACTCTCGCCTGACGCGCAATCTGCGCTGCGAGCTGTGCATGCGGCAAACCTGACGCGGAGAAGATCGGGAGCTTCTGACCACGAACGAGGGTATTCAGACCGTCGATCGCCGAAACGCCCGTCTGAATGAACTCCTGCGGATAATTGCGGGCATAGGGGTTCATCGGCAAGCCGTTGATATCCATGCGCTTGACGGGCAGGATATCGGGACCGCCGTCGATCGGCTTGCCCATGCCGTCGAATACGCGGGAGAGCATGTCGGTGGAAACACCCAACTCCATAGACTTACCTAAAAAGCGAACCTTGGAATTGAAGAGATTGATGCCTGCCGCAGAATCAAACAGCTGTACCAGCGCGTCTTCACCGTTGATCTCGAGGACCTTACAGCGGCGCACTTCGCCCGAGGTCAGTTCGATCTCGCCGAGGTCGTTGTAGTTGACGCCGCTGACGCCTTTGACAAGCATCAGAGGACCTGCGACCTCCTGGATAGTACGGTATTCCTTCGGCATAATCAGTCATCTCCCTTCTTGATGATGTTGTCGATATCGACGTCAAGATTATAGATGATATCGTTGTAATTCTGCTCAATATCATTCTCGGCGACATATTTGAATCTGCCGATGCGTTCTCTGATCGGCATGTTAATCAGCGCGTTCAGCTGAGCGCCCTTATCGAGAGCGGCAACGCTCTTGTCATAGAACGCCATGACAAGCTGCATCATGTGATACTGCTTTTTCAGCGTCGTATAGGTATCAGTCTCGTGGAACGCGTTCTGGTGTAAAAAGTCCTCACGGATCGAGCGGGCAGCTTCGAGCTTGATACGGTCGATATCGGACAGGGCGTCCATACCGACGAGCTTGACGATCTCCTCTAACTCACTCTCTTCCTGTAACAGGGACATGACTCTTGCGCGCAGATCCATCCAGTCGGGAGCGACGTTTTCTTTGTACCAGTTCGCCATCGTATCCACATACAGTGAATAAGAGGTCAGCCAGTTGACTGCGGGGAAATGGCGCTTATATGCAAGCCCCGCGTCCAGTCCCCAGAATACCTTGACGATACGCAGGGTTGCCTGAGAAACAGGCTCGGAAATATCACCGCCGGGAGGCGATACCGCGCCGATAACAGACAGAGAACCTTCCTGCTTTTCGGAGCCGAGGGTGATGACACGCCCTGCGCGCTCATAAAACTGAGCGAGTCGGGAACCCAGATATGCGGGATAGCCCTCTTCACCGGGCATTTCCTCGAGACGTCCCGACATCTCACGGAGCGCTTCCGCCCAGCGGGAGGTGGAATCCGCCATCAGCGCGACGGAGTAACCCATATCGCGGAAGTATTCCGCGATCGTGATACCTGTATAGATAGAAGCCTCACGCGCCGCAACGGGCATATCAGAGGTGTTGGCGATCAGAACGGTGCGTTCCATCAGGCTGTGACCTGTTTTCGGGTCGAGCAGCTCGGGGAACTCGTTGAGTACGTCGGTCATTTCGTTGCCGCGTTCGCCGCAGCCGATGTAGACGACGATATCCGCCTCAGCCCACTTTGCAAGCTGGTGCTGAACGACTGTCTTGCCCGAGCCGAAAGGTCCGGGAACAGATGCGACGCCGCCTTTAGCGATCGGGAAAAGTGTGTCGATGACGCGCTGACCGGTGATCAGAGGCATATCGGGAGACAGCTTCTGCTTGTAGGGTCTGCCGATACGGACAGGCCACTTCTGCATAAGGGTCAGCTCATGCTTCTCCCCTTTCTCATCCTCAACAACAGCGACGGTATCGGTCACCTTATACTCTCCGCTTTTGATATCCTTGACGGTGCCGGAGATACCCGCGGGCACCATGATCTTATGCAATACGATCTCGGTCTCCTGAACGGTACCGATCACGTCACCGCCCTCGACCTTGTCGCCGACTGCGGCAGTCGCCTTGAACTGCCATACCTTATCGCGCTTCAGGGCGGGTACGGAAATACCGCGGCTGAGGTTATTGCCGCTGACCTTCATGATATCGTCAAGCGGACGCTGGATACCATCGTAGATACTCTCGATCAAACCGGGACCCAGTTCTACGGAAAGCTGATTTCCGGTTGACACCACGGGCTCGCCGGGTCCTAAGCCGGAAGTCTCCTCATAAACCTGAATAGACGCACGGTCGCCGTGCATTTCGATAACCTCGCCGATCAGGTTCATATTCGACACATGCACAACGTCAAACATGTTGCAGTCGCGCATGCCCTCGGCGATGACCAGAGGTCCGGCTACCTTTTTAATTACACCTGTACTCATAATCTATCATTCCTTTTCGGGAAAAATCTGTGTTAATCGTTAAATATATCACTGCCGACAGCCTTTTCAACTGACAGCCGTACTGCCGAAAGTCCTTCACCGGTATTGCCCGACACACCCGGTATCAGGATGATGGCAGGAGAAGGCTCGCTGCGGTATTTCTCGATTTCCTTTTCGAGAACGACAGCGGCGGCTTCGGTAATATAAATGATACTGTAGCTCTGGCTTTGGCACAGCTTTTTGAAAACAGCGGCATTATCCTGAGCGCTGTCATAATAATAGGTATCAAGCCCGAGGGCAGCAAAGCCGTAGATGCTCTCTTTATCGCCGAAAACGGCTATTCTCTTAGACATACATGCTCCTCAGTCTTTCTTTTATCGTATTCTCGGAAATATCGCTCACCTTGCCGGCGAGGATCATCCTAACCGCTTTGATCTCGTTCTGACGCGCGATAATATACGCGACGATCGGACCGATACCGAAGGGCTCCCACTTCTGGGGCTTCAAAACAGCGGTCATATCATCGTCGCACCATTTTTCAAATGCGGACATCGAGGTGTTGATCGCGTCGATCGCCGAGCGGTAATCGGTCGAAGCAAGATAGCTGAGAATTGCGTCATAGCCTTCGGCAGCAGCCGAGGACAGCTTGTCGATATCCAAACTATCGCAGGACGCCATTGCTCTACGGATAAAGCCGATCTTTTTCTTTGTCTTTGCACAGCGAACCGCTATCTTGATATCCGCCGACGCCACAAAAAGCTCGCAATACAGACGGATGATATCATTCTCGCTTTCTTTGCCGAGGCGGTATACATGCTCCATGCACGCCTTATCGACGATGATATCGCAGAGTTGACCATCAGAGGTCTGTAAAAGCGTGGTCATCGCTTCTTTGGCTGCATCCCGTAAATACTCCGGCAGAGCGTTGTAATCACGGTTCTTTATCGCTTCATAGACAGCTTCGGCATCCGATACCGAATCACTCAGGAACAGTCCATTCGGTTCGATATCGCGTGTGATACACTTTATCGCTACCTTGAGGTTGTGATAATCATTCGGTACACGCAGAAAATCCAAGACAGACAAATCGTCGATACACTCGGATACAAAGCTCCAGAGCTTTTCCTCTTCCATAGAGAACAATTCATCGGAAGTGTGTGAAGTTCCGTCTCCCCAACCTTTATCGTGCAACAAACGCATTACAGCGTCTGTATCCTTAGCACTCAAGAGCGCGTCAAGGTCAGCGTCGGAAAGGAGCTTTGTTTCTTTGAATCTGATACGAGCTACAGCATACGTATAATCATTCTGCTGCATAATACCCCTCCTTATCAGAACAACAGCCGTCCGGCTTTGTCGGAGAGAGTCTCCGCTTCACCCGCGAAGATAGCGTCAAAGGAGCAATTCTGCTCAATGCCGCCATACTGCAGAATAAAGCCTGCGTCGATTAACGCCGGATTCTCAGAGAGAGTGATTTTTCCGCGGGAAACGCGATTGAGTTCCGCAAGAAAATCCGCGGGCAAACGCTTCATATCTTTTTCGCCGAAGCAGATCACGCCATCCTCGGGCTGAGAATACTTCTCTACCATTTTAGTGATCAGCGCAAAATAATCAGCGTCAGGCAGGTTTTTCGCGACCGACAAGCCCTCGTTCAGCATATAGGTGATGATATCGCGCTTTGCTTTGAGCATAACGCGCTTTTCTTCGAGGTCAGCGGCGGATTCACCGCGCTTTTTGATATCGACAACACGCGCGGCGGTCTTATCCTTGCCTTCGGAAACGATCTGCTCAGCTTCATTCTTTGCCGCGGTGATGATCTTTTCCGCTTTCTGCTGTGCTTCACCGATGACAGAGCCGCACACCTTGTCGGTATCGGCTTCTATTTGTTGTATGATCTTATCAATACCGGACATATCTGTTCTCCGATTAAACCTGAATACCGTTGATACCGTTGACAGCGAGGATAGAGATCAGCAGAGCAAGGATCGCGTAGGTCTCGACCATCGCGGGCAGGATCAGCGCTTTACCCATCTGGTCAGGCTTTTTAACGACAGTGCCGATACCCGCGACAGAACACTTGCTCTGGTGGATCGCGGAATAGAAGCCCGCAAAAGCGATCGGCAGAGAAGCGGCAAAATACAGAGAGCCCTTCAGAAGAGAGACCTCCTCAACGCCGCCGAGCAGACCGACGTTAGAGAGGATCAGGAAGCCTACTAACAGACCGTAGATACCCTGAGTCGCAGGCAGAAGCTGGAAAATAAGGACCTTACCGAAAAGATCGGGCTGTTCGGACAGAACACCTGCCGCGGCAACACCTGCTTTACCGACGCCGATAGCGGATCCGATACCCGCCATAAAGGTTGCGAAAGCCGCGCCGAGAAGCGCTAAGAATAATCCTGAGTTGTTGAGTATTTCTGACATATTAGTTTTCCTCCTTGACTGTATAGTGCTTGGTATTGATTTTGAATGGTTTGAATGCTTTGCCGCCGCCTGTATAGAATTTTCCGAAGAATTCTACAAACTGCAGTCTGTTTGTATGGACGTAAGCGCCGAGGGCGTTGATACCGATGTTGACGCCGTGTCCGATGATAAAGATGACGATAAACATAATGATACCGACAACGCTGTCGCCCATCATACTGCCTATCTTATTGAATACCGTCGCGATAACGCCTGTCGCGAGTCCCAGCGCCAGCAGACGGCTGTAAGAGAGAATATCGCTGAGGTAGCTTGTCGTGCCGTATAAGCCGTAAGCGCCCTTCGCAAGACGGATGATCGGGTTCCTGCTTTCTCTGCCGGAGAAGATCAGGATAATCACCGCGCCGACAGCAGCCATGATGAGTCCTGCTTTTTCCCATATGGGCGGGAGCGTAAAACCTGCGATATTCTGCATCATATCCATTGTCAACAGTGCTAAGATCAAGCCGCCGACCAGCAGATACCAGCTGATAACATCATAGATAATCGCAAGGTATTCCTTATTTTTGATATCATTATAGGCTTGTATTGCCAATCCCGTAAACAGATGGATGATACCCAACAGGAATGAGAACATCAGCATGCGCATGGGTTCATCAACGGGATTGAACCATATCGGAACGACCAGCCCGGGGATATCGGGCGGAGGCGTATGGAAAAAGGTGTTGGAGATCACCGACACCGCGTCGCCGAAAAATGATCCGAACAAGAGCCCCCAGAAGGTCGTCGTCACGCCGCACCAGAAGAACATCTTCATACTGCGCCTGAGTCCCGCTTCCATACCCTTGAATTTCAAAAGACAGATCCCGCAGGCAAGCGCCATGACGATTCCGTAGCCCGCGTCCGAGAACATTAAGCCGAAGAAGATGTAATAGAAGATCGCCATGATAGACGTCGGATCGGCTTCATGCTTATCGGGATAGCTGTAGGTCGCGAGAACGGATTCGACCGGTTCGGTGAATTTACTGTTTTTCAGCTTGACGGGCGCGTCGTCATTAACGGCGTCCTCTATCTCCACTTCCGCGTCGTAGTTTTCTTCCAGATACTTCTTCAAAGTGTCAGCATCAGGTTCGGGGATATATCCTGACAGGACAAAGGTATTGCGGGAGGTCGCGATATCATCATAGACCGCGTACCGCTCCGCCTTCATGATGTAGTAATCCTCGAGGAACTTGAGCTTCTCGGCGTATTTTGCATACGCTTTGATGTTCTTCTCGTTCTCGAGAATCCTGCCGTCGCGGTTGCTCAGGTGCTTATTGATCTCCTTTTCCCTTTGCTTCGGGATGACGGGGGAAACGTAAGACGGATATTCAAATCCGATCCGCCTGAGCGCGTCGGATACAGCATCCGCGTCCTTCTTCGAAGTGAGGATAAAGACGCAGGTCTGGTTCTGGTCGGAATGGATGATTTCAACCTCTATCCCCTCTATATCGGGAATGATCTGTGCCAGCTCCGTGACGATCTCGGTGGAGGTTTTTGGTCCGCTGAACTTCCCGATAAAGGCTTTGGTCGTTGCGGTACCGGTGAAATTCATCGGTACATCCAGACTCAGCCAGGGCTGGATGATATCCAGCTGCGTCTGATACTTGATTTTTTCCGCTTCATTGGTATCGATATTCTTTTGGCACGATATGATATCGTAGGCGATCCGAAGGATATCCTGTGTTTCATCTACCAGCTCGTCGTACTTTTCGCGGGTGATCTGCTTGCGCCCCTTAAAGGAACTGAGAAGCCCCTTTTTCTGCGGAACATAGCGGGAGAGTATCCCGTTTGCTTCACTCGCGGTCGACGCCAGACGTTGGTACTGAGCCTGAAAAGCGGAGGTGTCATCTTTATAAAAGACGCTGTCCTCAAGATTCATGTCCTCGATCTCGATGACGCCCCGCCGCTGGAGAGTCTCCAGAATATCCTTGCAGTATTTGAGCAGCGCATATATGTATATCCGCTGCATTTTGAGCATAGCCATGATGCTCCTCCTTACTGCAAATAATAAATAGTATTTATACTAATGTTTCCTGTATCAGCTTATTGATAACATTTTGTTTGAGCTTCATCGTCTTTTCCGTCAGAGCAGCCGCTTCCTGTTCCGCTTTCGCTTTGCGGGACTGGACGATCTCATCAGCGCGCGATTTTGCTTCGTCAACTGCTTTGCGGTCAAACGACTCTGCCTTCTGCTTTGCTTCTTTTATGAGCTTATTTGCAGATTTCTCCGCTTCGGAGATAATCTGCTGTGCTCTCAGTTCAGCCTCAGCCTGCTTTTGATTTGCTTTGATCTCAGCTTCCCTGACCCTATCTATTGTGGATATAGCCATAATTTCACCACCATATAGTGTTATCTTTATTATAATAACCTCTACACTCTGTTAAGTCAAATGTTTTTTATCGACTTCTGTACAAAATTTGCATAATGTAATAACCTAAATCATCGGTCATTCAACATTTTTATTCTTACTTAGAATCATTTATACATAAAGCATATTCCTACCGTTTAAAAGCGCCCGATACCGCAGATTCTTACATGAAGAAACATAGTCCCTTTGACAGTAAACGCAACAGCGGTATGTCATAATAATAACGCAGATAAGGAGGAGTGACGTGGTCGTATATGTTGACATCCTTCTCTTTGTGAATACCATCATCAATTACGCTGTGTTAATGACGTCGGAAAAGCTGTTGAAGCGGGATTGCCGGCTATACAGAATCCTTGCGGGAGCATTGACGGGATCGCTGTTTTCTCTGGTTGTTTTTGCGGTCATCCATCAATATTTCATATTATTTTTACTTAGAGTTATCGCTTCGGCTGTTATTACTTTCATCACATTCGGCTGGCACAGCAAGTCGGAATACTTCAAAGCGCTGATTTTCACTACAGTCGTTTCCATTCTATACTGCGGATTTATTATTCTGTTTTATCAGATATTCAAACCGCCGAACATGCTGATCGTAAATGATGTGCCGTATATGCAGATCAATCCGATACTGCTGATCCTTCTGACGTCAGTGATATACATATGTATTCTGTTGCTTCAACGCCTTTTTGCAGAACGAATCAAAAATACGGTTGTCATGCTGAAATTTACGGTAAAAGAGAAAGATTATACATGTATCGCGAAAATCGATACGGGATGCAATCTGAAAGAACCGTTTTCTTCCGCCCCTGTCATTATTGTCGACAGCACGATTTACGTTGCCGATCATGAAGGACCGTTAAGGATCATACCCTATTCGACCGTTAACGGTAATTCATTTCTTTATGCCGTAAAAGCGGACAGCGTAACAATAGATAAAAAAAGAATAGTAAAATCCATTTATATCGCTTCATCAAGCATCAAAAATCCAAATTATAAAGCGATAATCAATTCAGAAATAATCAGGTGATACCATGCAGTTATTGAGAAATATATTATTCAAAATCAGATTCCTGTTTTTATCCAACAGCGTTTATTATATCAATTCATCAGGCGCCCTTCCCCCACCCCTGACAAAAGCGGAGGAAGCTGTCATTTTACAGCAGATCAAAGACGGGGACGAAAAAGCGCGGGAGCCTTTGATCGTGCACAACCTGAGACTTGTCGTATATATCGCGAAGAAATTTGAGAACAGCAACGTCAATATAGAAGATCTGATCTCGATCGGAACCATCGGACTCATCAAAGCGGTCAACACCTTTTCACCTGACCGCAATATCAAGCTCGCGACATATGCGTCCCGCTGTATTGAGAACGAGATTCTAATGTTTCTGCGAAAGGCGTCTCAGAACAAATACGAAATATCGATCGAAGAACCGCTGTCAACCGACTGGGACGGCAACGAGCTATTACTAAGCGACATTCTCGGGTCGGACAGCGATACGGTCAGCGCCGATATCGAGCAGGAGGTAGAAATCAATCAGCTTCTTGAAGCGGTCAATCAGCTAAACACACGCGAGGCAATGATCATGGAACTTCGCTTTGGATTGAACGGCAACAAAGAACATACACAAAAGGAGGTCGCGGATCTGCTCGGTATTTCCCAGTCATATATCTCCCGTCTGGAGAAGAAGATCATTGGGAAATTGAAGCAGGAATTGGAAAAAGTCATGTAAACTGAAAGAAGCCTTCCATAAGGGAGGCTCTTTCTATGTAAAGCAGGTAAACACCCGCTTTAGAGTATGTTAATCAACAGCGTTTTCGTCAATGTTGGCATCGCCGTCATCGTTTTCGCGCTCACCGATATTACCGTCGCCGTCATTGACTTCACCATCTTCTACCATTTCGTCCCACTCTGTTGACATATTGCCTTCGTCGGTAAAGATGCCGTCCGTATTATCGGCGGTAGGATCAGCGGAGGATACCGTTTCACGATTGTCGTCAAGCAGCCCCTTATTATCGTTGCTGTATTCTGTCGTGTTGCCGTTCATGTCGGACATCGCTTCGGAAGCTGTTTGCTTCACCTTATCGACTGCGTCCTGTGCGCAAGCGCAAAGACTGACGCTGACGATCAAAATCGCACAAATCAGCGCAAAGAATCTTTTCATTATTATTCTCCTATTCTTTTATACAAAATTATCGCCACATACAGCGACGCTTATAGTTTATACCAAAAGAATAGAATTATGCAAAAAGCGCAGAAGTCAAATACTTCTGCGCTTTCTTCATCAAATATCATTCAATACGATTGTTTTCTCTGACAGCTTATTGCCGTCTTTATCATATTTTGAAACAATGACGCCGTCGTCATCCGTATAATGCATCAAAACAGTACCGCCGTCGGATAGCTCCTTGCAGACGAATTTGATTTCACCTTCGGCAGTCATGCGGACGCCGTTGCCTTCTGGTTTATTATTGATCCATTTGCCGATATGCATGGAGCCGTCACGCGCGCTGACGCCGACGCCGACGCCGTGCCGTACATTCTCGGACCAGTCGCCGCTGTAGCACAGCGTACCGTCCTTATAGAAATACGCGCCTTTGCCGGAACGTTTGTCACTGCGGTACATGCCTTCGTACGCGGTACGTCCCAAATCGGTCATAGTTCTGCCGTAGCCGGAACGGTTATCGTTCTCATCAAGTTCGCCGAAGTAGCTGTACATTGCACCGTCAGCCATAATCAGCTTATCTGGCTTGATACCGGAGGTATCATCATCCGCATGATCGGCAATTTCTATATCATCAGCCGACTCCGCGGTTTGATCCGATACGGCAGGCTGTTCTTCAACAACATCTTCGCCGAAGGCTTTTGCCGTTGTGATATCAAGAGTTTCAGACAAATTGCGCTTGGTATTGAAGTCCTTCGGATTGATCCTGTCATACAGCGGTGTCTCTTCCCCGACAAAGGTTTCCTCTGCGGCATTGTCGATTTCATCCTGAGCCTGCTCGACAAACGAACGAAAATGAGCGGTCTGTTCATCAGACAGAAACCAGATGATACCGTCATTTGTCGACGCGACAGCTGAGTAATCGGTATACTCATCATTCAGCCGCCGAATGATCCTTTCGTCAAAGACTTCGGGCATGGCTGATAACACCACAGGATCAGACAGACCGGAATCGGTATACAGCAGGCATAAGCCGCCTTGTACCTTGCGCGGTTCAATAGAACGGCACACAGCTCCGTTATCATCCATATATTCCGCTTTCAGCAAAGTGTGCAGTTTACTGAACAATAAGCGTTTGAAAAGTTTATCATCACGATAAAAGCAGAGATAATACCTCCCGTCTTCCGCGGGAATAACCTCCTGCATCAATGCACCTGATATACTCTTCACCGTCCAGCGGAGCGGCTTATCCTTTTCGATGCAATAATCGTACAGAACGGATTGACCCTCGCTGTCATAGGTGATCTTATCGCGAATTCTCGAAAACTCCGCAAAATAGCTTTTTCGCACAGCAGAGAGAATATCGCTGTTTAAATCGGTATCATCGATATCGGCGATACAAAAATTATAGAAATATTGAATACCCATTTATCCTTCATCCAAATCAAAGGGATTATCTCATCAGATGGAAACCTTCATCGCGACGTCGTACAGATCCTTGTTGAATTCGCGAGGCATTTCAAGCGCTTCGGTGATGTCGAAATCGACGATTTTGCCGTCCTGAGATGCGATAACGCGGTTGCCGATACCCTTAGTCAACAGTTCAACTGCCGCAACGCCCATGGTGGTAGCCATCAGTCTGTCGCGCAGAGTGGGAGAACCGCCGCGCTGTACGTGACCGAGGATGGTAGCGCGGGTCTCGATACCGGTGCGGTGCTGGATATAGTGAGAGATCTCCTGAGAGCCGCCAACGCCTTCGGCAACGATAACGATAAAGTGCTTTTTACCGGTATCCTTCTGCTCATAAATACGGGAGATAACGTCTCTTTCAAGATCGAATTCCACCTCGGGAACAACGATGGCGGTTGCACCGACGGCAATACCTGTCTCCAGCGCGATATCGCCGCAATGACGGCCCATAACCTCAACAACAGAACAGCGGTCATGACTCTGAGCGGTATCGCGGATCTTATCGATCATTTCGACCGCGGTGTTCATCGCGGTATCGAAGCCGATGGTATAATCGGAGCACGCGATATCGTTATCGATCGTACCGGGAAGCGCTACACAGGGGATTCCCTGATTGGAAAGCGCTCTCGCGCCGCGGAAAGAACCGTCGCCGCCGATAACGACCAAACCCTCGATATCGAGAGAACGGCAGAATTCAGCTGCCTGCTGCTGATATTCGAGCTGCATGAATTTTTTGCTGCGGGCAGTGTACAGGATCGTACCGCCGCGGCTGAGGATATCGGAAACTGAACGAAGATTCATCTCTTTTACGTCGCCGTTCAAAAGACCGTTATAGCCTTTATAAACACCGTAAACCTTAAAACCGTTGTAGATACCGGCTCTGACTACCGCTCTGACAGCTGCGTTCATACCCGGAGCGTCGCCGCCGCTTGTTAATACTGCTAATGATTTAGCCATGATTCATCCTCCTGACATATGTAAAGAATAAAATATTACAACATATATTATAATCAAACGCCGCCTTATAATCAAGTAATTATACAAAATTCATCAAATAATTTGCGCAAATCTTATTTCAGCTTCACGTTATCTTCCCCAAGTTGATATCGAAGCTCCGAGAGCATGGTCGGATTGATGCTCGTCCACAAACTACGCGGGGCAAGCACCTGCGACTTGGTCTCGCTGAGATAAAAGATAACGCGCGTATTTCCGCCAAAGATCTCTAAGATGTTCTTCGCTTTAAAATATTCACGGCACTCAAGCGACGGAACCTTTAAATACAGGCGCTGTTCCTGCGGCGGTTTTGCTGGTTGTGAAGGCTGAGAATGACGAAGGTTCATCTTCAACTCCTTCGCAGGAGGTAAAGCAATGATCTTGTCCGCTAAAACATGGGGTTCTTCATCTTCTTTACTGCTCAGCGTACCGTTGATCTCAACCACCGCTCCCGCGTACAGAGATTGTCTGGATTCCTCCAAAACATTGGGAAAGATGATGATTTCGCAAGAACCGTAACGGTCCTCCACCTCGGCAAACGCCATCATCCTGTTGGTCTTTGTCGTCTGCGTTTTATTAGAGTTGACAGTCGCGACCAGTTTGACCTTTGAGCGGTCATGATATCTGTTGTCGTCAGAATTCAGAATATCGCTGATACGGTCGGCGTTCACGGCGTTAGCATAATCGGCGTATTCGTCGATCGGATGCCCGCTGAGATATAATCCTGCCATCTCTTTTTCCATATTCAAAAGCTCAATCAGCGGGAACTCTTCCAAGTCGGGAATGGCGATCTCGTCCCCCCTGTTGTCTCCGCTCATATCAAACAGTGAGATCTGACCTGCTCCGCCTCCGCGGCGGCGGTCGTATTCGAGATCATCGAGAATGGTTTTTGAAACAGCGAGCATTTGGCGGCGGTTACAGCCGAGATTATCAAGAGCGCCGCATTTGATCAGGCTCTCGAGCGAGCGTGCGTTGAGTCCTTTTCCGTTCATGCGGCGGCAAAAATCATAGTAGGAGGCAAACGGTTTCATCCTGCGTTCATTAATGATCGAACTGATAAAGGCTAAGCCGAGGTTTTTGACCGCCGACAAACCGAAACGGATATTCCCGCCTGAAACGGTATATTTGCTGTCGCTTTCATTGACGCTCGGCGGCAGTACCGCTATCCCTGATCGGTGACATTCTCCGATGTAGATCGCGGTTTTATTCTGACTTTCAATGACCGAAGAAAGCAAAGCCGCCATATACTCGCGCTTATAGCGGCATTTCAGATAGGCGGTTTGATAGGAGACCGCCGCATATGCCGCCGCGTGGCTTTTATTGAACGCATAGGAAGCGAAGCTCTCCATCTCGGCAAAGATGGATAAAGCGGTATTTTCGTCGATCCCGCGTCTGAGACAGCCTTCGACCTCTACTTCCCCATTTTCATTCATCAGACCGTGGATGAAAATTTGCTTTTCCCGCTCCATGACGTCATGCTTTTTCTTGCTCATCGCGCGGCGGACGATATCCGCTCTGCCGAGCGAATAACCCGCAAGTGAACGGAAAATCTGCATGACCTGTTCCTGGTATATGATACAGCCGTTGGTCACATTTAAAATCGGCTCCAGGAGCGGATGCTTATAGGTGATCAGCTTCGGATTATGGCGGTTGCGGATATAGGTCGGGATCGAATCCATCGGACCCGGGCGATACAAGGAAATGACCGCGATCAAATCTTCAAAGCGTTCGGGCTTCAGCTGAACCAATACGTTTTTCATACCGCCGCTTTCAAATTGGAATACGCCGTCGGTATTACCTGTTGAAATCATATCGTACACCGCTTTATCCGTATAGCTGATGTTATCGATACTGAAATCAGGCTCCCGCCTGCGGATCATCGTCTCGGCGTCATGGATCACCGTCAGATTACGCAATCCGAGGAAATCCATTTTAAGCAAGCCCAACTCTTCGAGAGTCGTCATAGTAAACTGTGTCACAACAGCGTCGTCGGATTTTGCAAGCGGAACATAGTCGCTGACAGGTCTGTCGGTGATGACAACACCTGCCGCATGAATCGTGATATGGCGCGGAACGCCTTCCAGATCGCGCGCGATATCGATGATTTGCTTGACGGTTGTATCCTGATGATAGCTTTGGCGCAGTTCAGAGGACATGGTAAGCGCCTTGTCTACCGTCATCTCCAGACTAAAGGGGATCATTTTAGCAATCTTATCGACGGTGGCATACGGAATATCCAAGACTCTCCCGACGTCGCGCACCGCGCCTCTCGCCTGCATGGTGCCGAAAGCAACGATCTGGGCGACATGGTCGGCGCCGTACTTGCGGATCACATAGTCGATGACCTCGCCGCGTCTGTCTTTGCAAAAGTCGATATCAAAATCGGGCATGCTGACGCGTTCAGGATTCAAGAAACGCTCAAACAGCAGATCATATTTGATCGGGTCGATACCTGTGATACCGATGCAGTACGCGCACAGCGATCCCGCTCCCGATCCTCGACCTGGTCCGACGGGGATATCATGGCTTTTAGCGTACTGCACAAAGTCGTTTACAATTAAGAAGTAGTCGACAAAGCCCATCTTACGGATGACAGACAGCTCATAATCCAGCCGTTCAGTCAAAGAAGCATCGGGATGATCTCCGTATCGACGATAAAGCCCTTCATAGCATTTCCGACGAAAATACTCGTAATGATCCTCGTTGTTCGGCGTTTTGAAATCAGGCAGCTTGCGGTTGCCGAATTCGATCTCCACATGACAGCGATCGGCTATTTTAACCGTATTCTCAAAGGCTTCGTCCAGACCGCTGAACAGAGCGCGCATTTCAGCTTCACTCTTCAAGTAGAATTCTTCGGTCTCGAAGCCCATTTTCTTATTATTGATTGTGCTGTTTGTCTGGATACAAAGCAGGATATCATGCAGCTTGCTGTCCTCTTTGCGGATATAATGGCAGTCATTGGTCACTACCAAACCCGCTCCGATTTTGCGGGCGATCTGTATCAGCTTTTGATTCAGCATTTGCTGTTCTTTGATCCCGTGATCCTGCAGCTCGATAAAGTAATTATCCTTGCCGAATACGCTCTGGTAGTACAAGGCTTTCTCTAAAGCGCCGTTATCATCATCCGACAATATCCGTTTCGGCACTTCGCCTGACATACAGGCGGAAAGGCAGATCAAGCCTTCGTGATAGCGCTCCATCAGCTCATAGTCGATACGGGGCTTGTTGTAAAAGCCGTCGGTAAACGCCAACGAAACCATCTTCATCAGATTGCGGTAACCGATTTCATTTTCGCATAGCAGGATCAGGTGATAGTATTCTCTGTCGAGCTCAAAGGTTTTATCAAAACGGGAACGAGGCGCGACATATACCTCACAGCCGATGATCGGTTTAATTCCCTGTTTTTTACATTCCCTATAAAAATCAATCACACCGTACATGACGCCGTGATCCGTTATCGCAAGCGCGCTCTGTCCCAACTCCTTCGCCCTGCTGACAAGGCGGGGGATGCGGCAGGCGCCGTCCAATAAGCTGTATTCGGTATGTACATGCAGGTGTGTAAATGACATGTGTTATTCCTCTGTAAGTATATATGTTATTTCACTTGGGCTGTAATCGTTCCGTCTTTCAGCCTGATGTCAAGCAGGTCATCCTTCCTGACGTCTTTTACGGAGCTGATGTTATGATCATCCTTTGTGATATACGCAAAACCACGGTTCAAAACCGCGACGGGATTCAGCGTTTCAACGCGTGCAAACAATTCTTTCGCGGACGATTCGCACTGTACATAAGAGCTATTAGCCGATTTTTCGGCGCGAACCGCATAGGAATCGACCAGTTCAATGTCCTTTTCAAGCTCATCGAGCGGAGAGTGTGCCGCAACAAGAGAGGCTATTTTTTCAGTATCATTTGCAGACATGGAAAGCTGCGTATTCAGAACAGTCAGCCCTTTACGATATAAGGTGTGTACATTATCAAGTAAATCAGCGCGATTCGGTACGGCGAGCTCCGCGGCTGCCGACGGCGTCGGCGCTCTTAGATCGCTGACAAAATCGCATAAGGTCGTGTCGGTTTCATGACCGACAGCGGAAATGACAGGAATGTCGCAGGCGTAAATAGCTCTCGCGAGACCTTCATCGTTGAATGCCCACAGATCCTCCATCGAACCGCCGCCTCTGCCGATGATGATAACGTCGGCTGCCTGATGATCAGAAAACATCTTCAAAGCCCGGATCATCTGAGGAGCGGCATCGTCTCCCTGTACCATAACAGGCGCTAAAACGAGATCAACGCATGGAAAGCGTCTGCCGATAACATTTTTGATATCGCGCAATACCGCGCCTGTAGGCGACGTGATGATACCGATCGTTTTCGGCATAGCAGGGATCGGCTTCTTATGTTCCCCAGCAAACAAACCCTCTGCTCCGAGTTTCTTTTTCAGCTGTTCAAACTGCATAGCGAGTACGCCTACGCCCTCGGGCTGCATATCTTCTACACGCAGCTGATACTGACCGCTCGGCTCGTAGACGGTTACCTGAGCGCGCATAATCACCTTCATGCCGTTCTCAGGCACAAAGCGCAGAGTCTTTAAGCTCCAGCTGAACATCACAGCACGGATCACGCTGTTCTGGTCCTTGAGCGAAAAATACATATGATTGCTTTTCGCGTTTATATTGACGTTCGACAGCTCTCCCTCAATAAAAATCATCTGCAATTGCTGATCGGAAGCGATCAGATTACTGATATGGGCGTTGAGCTGTGAAACAGAAAAAACCTTAGGTGTTTGAATCATGAATTATCCTTTACAAAAGCGAGTACCGCCGTACCCGCGGCGTTATCGGAGGAAAACTCCGGCAAAGCGAAAACACAGTCATGCAGAGCTTGGAGTTCATCACGGATGATGGAATCGGACATGACCCCGCCTGCGTACACAAACGGTAAATCACCGTATTTGTCCCTGATACGCTCGCTCATTCCGCAGATCGCCGCAGAAATAAATTCCATCGCAAAACGTGCGATATAAGCAGGGCTTTTGCCTTCTTTCATATACTTCTCAGCGATATTCTGACCGCCGCTAAGACAGCAGTCCAGATCTTTCAGCGTAGCTTTCGCGCGGATTTTATCGCCGCATTGCAAGGCGAGTTGTTCCAATTCTTTTCCGCACGGAAAATGAAGTCCAAGCATTACGCCGATACGGTCGATCAGCTGACCTGCGTTCAAATCTAGGGTTTTCGCTACGATCCGAGTCGTCACAAAACCGGCGTCGCTGTTAACTAACAGCGCTTCCGTCGTACCGCCGCTGACATGGAACGCGATATGCTGTTTCTCCAGTAAATCCAGTCTGTCAACGCTGTAGAGCGCTGCCGCGATATGCCCTTGCTGGTGGGAAAACCGATAGACTGGAACTTTCAAAACCGATGACAACACATCCGCCGCCATTAACCCGACCGTAAAGCACGGCATGTAAGACCCCTCTTCGGTGCGCGGCGCATAGGATACGCCGATCGCTTTTATCCTGTCCGAAAAGCCGTCAAAGGCGTCATGAAACATCTGAGAAAGCTGCTGTACATGATGAAACACCGCGTCGCTCTGACGCAGTCCAAGCTCGCCGTCTTTTACGGGGAGTAACTTTCTTTTTGAGATGACCCGACCGCTTTCACTGTCATACAGACACACAGAAGTCGTATAATTACTGGTATCGATACCGAGATAATAGCTCATAGCTCTTTCGCAATTGCGCCGAGTACGCCGTTGATGAACGACGTATCATCCTGTACCGTGTATTTTTTCGACAGTTCCACCGCTTCATTGATGGATACGGATACGGGAATATCATCAAGGTAAAGCATCTCATAGACCGCTAACCGCATGATTGCCAATGATACCTTGGAAATTCGGGTGATCTTCCATCCGGATTTCAGGTTGGAAGAGATCTTTTCATCGATCGTATCCCGAAGCTCCATTACGCCTTTCGCGCAGCTGATCGCATAATCGCTCAAAAACTCATCCCTCGCGTCGCCTGCGTTGTCGGCAAGCTCGTCGATATCCGAATCAGAGAACAGCGATTCAAAACACAGAAAAAAAGCCTGTTCACGCATTTTATAACGCGAAATATGATTACGGTTCTCATTGGTGCTTTTGATTTCTTCACACATGAACATCCCTCACTTATCAAATTACTCATATTCTTTGTTATTATAACACACTTAAGCGCCTTTGTAAATAACGGAACAAGCAGAAAGGCAGTTCATAAACTATACTATAAAACATTCTATAGGACAAAAAGGTTGAATATCAATTTTGACATAATCAACATTATTTCGATACAAATTTTATATAATAGTACGGAATTTATCCTAAGGGGCTTCAAACCATTATTTTATTATTGAAAATAATGAAAAATAATGTTAAAATACTAGCGATACTGAGGTTATAAATACCTCAGTTGAATACGATGATTAAAGTGAGGTTTTAACGATGAGTATTGCCGCATTTTATTCCAACAAACCAGAAATCCACAACACCTATGACGGCAACGATTTAGGCTATACTTACACACCGGAGAATACCACCTTTAAGGTTTGGGCACCAACCGCGGAACAAGTGCTTTTAAAGCTGTATTCCACCGGCTCTTTTTATGAAGAAGGCGCTCAGGTGCTGGGCATCAAGCAAATGCTCTTTGACGCCTCCACCGGCGTATGGTCCGCAACCATCGACGGCGACCTGAACAAAACTTATTATACCTATGTAATCAAAACAGCGAAGGGAACGCACGAGACGCAGGACGTTTATTCAAAAGCAGTCGGCGTCAACTCTCAGCGCTCCGAAGTCGTCGATCTTTCTCAGACCAATCCCGAGGGCTGGGAAAACGACAAACATATCCTTGTTGAAAAGCCGAACGACGCAATCGTTTGGGAAGTGCATGTCCGTGATTTCTCTTCTTCGGACACTTCGGGAATCAGTAAAGAACATCGCGGTAAATTCCTTGCTTTTACGGAAAAGAATACCGTGATCCCCTTCACCACCTTCCCTACCTGCGTCAGCTATTTAAAACAGCTCGGCATCACCCATGTTCAGCTCAATCCCGCCTTTGATTTCGGTTCAGTCAATGAGATCACCGGCGTCGATTACAACTGGGGTTACGATCCGGTAAACTACAATGTTCCCGAGGGCTCTTACGCCACCGATCCTTATCACGGTGAAGTTCGTATCAGAGAATTCAAGGAAATGGTCAAGGCGCTTCATGACGAAGGTATCGGCGTCATCATGGACGTTGTTTACAACCATGTATATTCCGCCGTCGGCTCTCCCTTTGAAAGGACCGTTCCCGGCTACTACTTCCGCATGCAGGACGGCAAGTTCCTCAATTCTTCCGGCTGCGGCAATGTCACCGCGAGCGACAAAACCATGTTCAGAAAGTTTATGATCGACTCCCTGCATTACTGGGCGGAAGAATACCATATCGACGGCTTCCGTTTTGACTTGATGGCTTGTCATGATATTGAGACGATGAATCTAATCCGTGAAGATCTCGACACGATCGATAAGCGTATCCTGATGTACGGTGAGCCGTGGACAGCTAACGACGGCGAAAACGGTATCTCCGGCGAGGATTGCAGCAATAAATCAAATGCCAAGAAGCTCTCGAACCGTATCGGCATGTTCAACGACGATATGCGCCACGGCATCAAGGGCGGTTCCGACGATGACAGCAAGGGCTTTATCCAGGGTTCTTCTCACAGCGCTTACAACGTAATTGCGGGTATGATGGGCGCTTCGTCCGTTACCTTCGGCAACTGGGCAAATGAACCTTCACAGTGTATCACCTACGCCTCTGCTCATGACAATCTCAGTCTCTGGGATAAGATCCTGAAATCCAACTGGTGCAGCGATTATGATACGGTAGAAAAGCTGTATATTACCCAGAACAAACTTGCCGCGGTACTGATACTGGCGTCACTGGGTATCCCCTTCTGGATGGCAGGCGAAGAATTTGCCCGTACGAAGTACGGTGACCACAATTCCTACAAATCGCCCGATTCCATCAACTCTATCAACTGGACGCGCACGATCCGCTACAAAGAGCTGGTCGATTATTATAAGGGATTAATCAAAATCCGTAAGGCGTTCTCCCCTCTCCGCGACAATACAACGAAAGCGGTCAACGACGGCTATATCGTCTACAACGGTCAGAGCATTTCCCTGACGATGAAGAACGACACTGAGGGAGAATGGCGCATGATCAGCGTTATCGTCAACAACTCGGAACAGCCTTGCGAGCCGCAGTTCAAATCACAATACGATATGCCGATGGGATGGTATGTCGTTGCAAATGACGAAAAAGCGTCGGATGAAGCGATCTGCAAATTCGATCCCAACAAAGCGATCCCGCCCCGTTCCGCACTGATCATCATTGACGCGGAAAGCTACGATAAGATCCACGGCATTACATCTGAAAACGATCACGAACAGGAAAGTAAATCATAACCACTAAAGTATGAAAACGGACGGTTGACCCGTCCGTTTCTTTTTTATATGTCTACGATAACGATATTATTAAACTCGATCTCTGCCTGTGACATGACGGTTTCTTTGATGATAATAGGAGCTTCTTCCGTCATTTCCGTTGACAGCAGTGTAACAGTACAGCCCGAATCTGAGATATAGCATACCGCGCTGGGATAACCCTTTGCTGTTAAAATGCCTTCTACGTTGCTTTGTGCAAGGATTCGCTGTTCGATCTGATTTGCCGAGGCGACCGCAGCTGTCTTCGCGTCGTCGGAGCTGTCGGAAAGCGAGAGGATATTCTCAGCTTCACCAAGCGCTTTATCCTGTGCCTGTGTTCTGTCGGTACGCGCCTGTGCAAGCTTTGACTCGGGCGTCATCTCCGATTCTGAAGTTGTCTTGACTTCATCGACTGTTGCCTTCGCCTCGTTATTGACATAGGTAGCTGCTCCCAGCTCTTTTGAAGCCGATGATATCAGCGGCGTACCGGAAAACTGCCAATTCAAATAAACCGCGGCGCCGAGAGCCAGCACCAATGCCGCTACCAGGACATGTTGTTTTTTCATCTTCATAAAATTCCTCCATTATGATCAATTATTTTGTAATACAAACTTTATCGGAACTGATGCTCAGCGCTTTCGTTACCGCCTCTAAAACATGTGATACGACAACGGGATCATCACCGCCTTCGCACACGATGACAACGCCGCGAACCTTTGGTTCGATACTGACGGTTTTGGTATCCGTATTTTTCAGATAAACGTTCTCACCGCCGTTATCCATCGTGAGAAATATCTTTGCGTCCCCTACCCCGCTGATCTGTGAAACGATCTCGAGCAGTCTGTTCTCTGTCCTTTCGGCATACTCCTGTGAATCGCTATCATTATCATTGCTTTTAATATCAACGACCGACAGCAATCCTATCAGAAATACGGCGCTCAGTCCGATGATGACCGCCGCTCTCAATACTCTTTTATCGCTCAGCCATTCACTGAGCTTCTTCCCCTGTAACATAGATTTCAGGCTCCTTTGAAACGTTCCTGTATATGATGCTTTCGATATCCGCTTCTCTGCTTCGGTAGACTTCGTTAATATATATGACAGCACGTACAACAGATATTCTGCCTTCATCGGATATTTTTAATGTCAGCTTGATATCATCCGCCTGTATTCCCTCGTTCATCAAAAGATCATTCAGTGAAGCGGTAACATTGTCCGCAGTCATCTGAGCAATCGTATTATTGTAATCATCCTCGCTGTACGTCGGTATCTGAATATTCTGCGTATCGGGAATGCTCAGATCGATTTCACCGATTTGCGTGATAACCGCTGATACGACTGTGCCGAGAAAAAAGACGCCGATCACAAAAGTCATGATTTTTCCGGTACGCTTCTGCGGTATCAGCACAGAAAGTATGCTGACCGCCGCGCAGGTGAAGCATATAGTGATACCAATACTCTGTAATCCTTTCACAGCTGTCCCCCTACCGATATCATCACCGAGGTCGATATGATAAACAACACCGATACAGCTATCATCATGGCACGAAATAAAGACAGAAACTGAGATAAAGCGTTCAGTATCGCAGAAGAAGATGAAACACAAAGCGACTCACCAATCATTTTAGCAACTCCTACTGCCGCGGACCAAAGTAATGTACGAATCATGACAGGCGCGAAAGTAATGAGAAGCGCCACAATCACAAAAACACCCATACCGGAACGTAATATGTTAACACTTCCCCTTAAAGCGCTGTATGCTTCTGAAACAGACGATCCGATCAGCGGGATAAAAGAACTCAAGCCAAACTTTGCAGCCTTATCAGCAACGTGATCCGCCGAACCGCTCAAGGCGCTGTTCAATCCGAGAATGGCAATAAAGATAGTCGTTGAAAAAGTGATCAAATACTTAAAAGCCTTTCCGATCATCTCGATCAATCCGCTCAGCTGTACTCTTGTGCTGATTCCTGCACTGATCGATAAAGAAAGAAAAAGATTTAACAGCGGTGAAAGAATACCTGATGCTAATTTGGCGATTAATTGCGCGGCTGTTACCACTGCGGCATAGTACCCGCCCGACAAAACAGCATGACCCGAGAACATCAATATCCCTGCCATGATCGGCAAATACGCCGTCATAATCGTTGATGCTCCGCTGATGACCGTAGCAGAAGAAGCGATCAATTGAGAAACAGGCTCGAGGAAAACAGAAACAATGAACAGCGATACCGCGACGCCCATGATATCCTTAGTATCCGTATACCGAAGAGAACAGGTATATGATTCCGCGACTGATACCAACAGTAAAACTGCCGTCAATACAGCCAATCCCGCCACAGGTCCCGAGCTGTATTCCGCCAACTGTTCTATCAGGTACTGCCATATTTTGCCCGAATCCACCCCGTTAGTGATAACGCTCTGTACACTGTTCGTCCCCAGCGTGTCCATTTCCTCTGAAACGTCATCACCGATGCTATTCTCGATCTGCTTGATCTCATCTTCAAAGAGTTGTGTCTGAGCGGCGCTGACTTCGGTATGACTGCAAAACATTACCAATAATAGCAGAAAGATGGTCAAAACGATTCTCTTCATATCAACTGCCCAGCTCTGTGATCACATCGAGGATATTCTGAAAGAGAGGCAAAGCTGTCAGCAGTACCAGTATTTTGCCCGCAAAGGAAATATTGGTGCTCAACGATATCAACCCTGCTTCTGTCACGCAGTCACAGGTAAACTCCGTGATGAAGCAAATACCCATGACCTTCAATAAAATCGCAACGTCGCCTGTATCGACCCCGCCCGCGGAAAGAACTGACTGAACGCCGCTCAATGCGGATGACATATCCCTGAGCAGACTGAGGATAATCAACGAACCTGCCGCAATCGACAACAACATCGCACTGTGAGGGCTGTAGCGACGGAGCATCAGCGCCATTACGGCGGTAATGATCGCCGCCGAACATATCGTGAAGATACTCATTTCTACAAACCGAAGGTGCTTTTGACAGTTGTGAAAAGCTCGCTGATCTGTGTAATGATCATCATGAGCGCAACGATCAGACCCGCTATCGTTGTCAAAAGCGCCTGTTCCTCTCTGCCGCTTCTTACCAGCAGCTGATTCAGGATCGCGACAATGATCCCGATAGCCGCGATCTTAAATATCATATCTACGTCCATATTTTTCATCCTTATATCATCAATAATGCAAGTGCGATCCCCGCGGATAGCGGAACGATCCGATACATCTTTGACTTCACCTTAATATCTTCACGCGCTTTGATGATCTGTTCCTGTAAGAGATGTGTATATAATTTGATATGCTTGATCTGCGATTCACAATCAGATGTCCCCAGACCGTCGGTAAAACCGAGTAATAAAGTTATTTCATCCTTAGTTAATACATAGGAAAAGCTGTTGATAAAGCATGACCACTGAATACTGAACACATTGTTTCGGTCAAACGGAAAGCCTGCAAAATTGTCGGAGAATATCTCGCATAAATCACCTGCATTGTACTCTATCTGAATCGCCGCTCTGTGAAACAAGCCTTCAAAAGCCGTCAATACCTCTCGTCGCCTGTTTAACCTCTGAGACAGATGGATTCCAAGCAGCGCACCACTGAAAAGGATCAATAAACAAAGGAACAGCTTAAGCATCGCTGTCACGCATCTCGTAGATTTTTTCGATCTTACCTGTCGTTTCACTGCTTAAGAAAACAATATAACGAAACGCTCCTGTATTGATCATTTCCGAAGCAATTTGTCTGTGCCGCAAATCGTTCATGCTGTTCGCGTGTAACGTCGAGATAAACGAAACGCCGCAGCGCATAGAGTACATGAGCAGATCAATATCGCTCCTGTCGCCCATTTCATCGCAGACGATGATCTGCGGCGACATACTGCGGATCGCGCAATTCGCCGCAATCCCTTTCGGATAACCTGCATATACATCGCATAAACCGACTGAGAAACCCGTTTTAGTGTGGCTGTATGCGCTAACCTCCCCCCTTTCATCCAGCAGACTGACGCGATAACGGTAGGAAAGCTGACGCGCGATATCCCGAATCATAGTCGTTTTGCCGCTTCCGGGCGCACCGCATATCAGTATTCCGCCGCGGGGATCAATCTTATCTAACAGAGGAATTGAACAACCTTTTATATCTCTCGCGATACGGAAGTTCAATGTACTTATATCCCTTACGTTGGTCAAGGCGTTGCCATTCATCACCGCTTTTCCGCTGATACCGACTCTTACACCGCCGCTGATCGTAATGAATCCGCTATTGATTTCGTTTTGAAAAGCATATATGGAATAATCACATAAGCGCAGCACGGTAGTTTCAATATCCTTCGCGCTAATCGTCACCAATCCGTCTGCCTGAACCGTGTTCGTCAGAAAGCCGTTTTCTGTGATATAGAATAACTTCTTACCTTGGTAAATACAGAGGGGGCGATCCGCACGCAAAACGATTTCCGTCACCTTGCTCTCAAACGCACTGCGGGCATTTCGCAAAGGAATCGCGCACTGCTCGGGAAGATATTCCAGAATGATATCCAAACTTTGTTTTTCCATCTCTTTCACCGTCCGATATTTTTTGTTTAGTTAAGCATATGATAGCCAGTCCGAGGATAGAACCTGTCCACACAGAAAAATCCCTGTCCAATCGGACAGGGATTCAAGCATATTATTTTATTGTATCATTTCAAGAAATTCAGCTTCTGAGATAATGGTAATGCCGAGGCTCTGCGCCTTTGTCAGCTTTGAACCTGCGTCCTCACCCGCCAAGACATAATCCGTCTTTTTGGAAACGGATGAAGAGGTTTTGCCGCCGTTTTGCTCGATCAGAAGCGAAGCTTCTTTTCTGCTCATGGTCGGTAAAGTTCCTGTTAACACAAAGGTTTTCCCGATAAAACTGCCTTCCTTCACCTTTGGCTGTAAAGGTGTCATCTTTACACCGAGCTCTTTGAGCTCTTCTATCAGGTGCTTTGTCCCTTCAAGATGGAAGTAATCGTAAACCGACTGAGCCATGATCGCGCCGAAGCCGTCGATCGCGGCGATTTCTTCCTCGCTTGCTTCAAACAGCTTGTCGATACTGAGGAAATGTTCACATAAGAGTTTTGCGGCTTTCTCGCCGATATGACGGATACCGAGGGCGTAAACCAAACGATATATCTCCGCATCCTTGGATTTTTCTATAGAACGGATCAGATTATCGGCAGACTTTTCGCCCATGCGCTCCAGATTAGCGATTTCCTCGGCTTTTAATTGATATAAGTCGGTGAAAGTTTTGATCAGCCCCGCGTTCAGTAATTGTTCCAGTAATGCGGGACCTAAGCCGTCGATATCCATTGCGTCGCGGGAAACAAAATGGATCAGGTGACGCAACAACTGCGCGGGGCAATCGGTGTTGGTACACCTGAGAGCCGCCTCACCCTCTTCACGCACTACCTTACTGCCGCAGGAAGGACAGTATTCGGGGAAAGTATAAGGTTCTGCTGACGCGCCGTGACGGACAAGAGACAGCACCTCGGGGATGATCTCACCCGCCTTGCGGATCAATACCGTATCGCCGATATTGATACCCTTGTCGCGGATGAAATCCTCATTGTGAAGGGTGGCGCGGGATACGGTCGTGCCCGCTAATAATACAGGCTTGAAAATACCCACAGGGGTCAAAGCTCCGGTTCTTCCGACATTGATCTCAATGTCCAACAGCTCAGTCTCTTTTTCCTCGGGCGGGTACTTATACGCTTCCGCCCAACGTGGAAATTTAGCGGTACTGCCCAAGATCTCACGGTCCGCAAGGCTGTTCACCTTAACGACGGCGCCGTCGATATCACAGGGCAGGTCTCCCCTGTGCTCGTCGATATAATCTATCTCTTTGAGCACATCATCAACGTTGTCATAACTGCGGTAAAACGCCGTCGGAAAACCCAACTCCGTCAGATAATTCAATGACTGAACATGGGTCGTGATTTCAAACCCATCAACCTGTTGAATATTAAATACAAAGATGTCCAGATCACGCTTTGCAGTGATCTTCGCATCCTTCTGTCTGAGTGAACCAGCTGCGGCGTTACGGGGGTTTTTAAACGGCTTTTCACCGTTATTCTCCTGTTCCGCGACGATCCTTTCAAAGGTCGCGACTGACATATAGACCTCACCTCTGACTTCCAGAAAGGAAGGCGCGTTTTTCAGGCGCTTCGGCAGGCTTTTGATCGTCATCAGATTATCGGTAACGTCCTCGCCTGTCGCTCCGTCTCCGCGGGTCGAGCCGCGTACAAAGACGCCGTTGCGGTACTCGCAGGAAACTGACAGACCGTCAAATTTTGGCTCGACTACGTAGACAGGCTTGTCGATAACTTCCCGCACCTTGCGGTCGAAATCACGGATCTCATCGGCGGAAAAGGAGTCATGCAGGCTTTCCATAGGAACGCTGTGCACAACAGGAGAGAATTTCTCGCCCTTACTGCCGCCGACCTTCTGCGTCGGCGAATCGGCAGTGATCAAATCGGGAAACTCCGCTTCCAGGTTTTCCAGATCACGCAGCATCGCGTCATACTCATAGTCTGAAATAAGGGGATCGTCGTGATTGTAATACCTGTCGTTATGGTAATTGAGCTCCTTTGTCAGCTCTTGTACCTTTAATTTTGCTTCTTCAATATTCATACGTTACCTTCTTACGGCAGATGTTCCTTTTTCTCTGAGATAGGTGCTTTCTAAATCGGCAAGATGCAGCTTGACCGCAAGCGGATAGCGGTCATATGCCTTGCTGATATACATGCCGTTATTATCATCAAAGCCGCCCATATGCCAGCGGATCGCCATCGCTTCTTCCAACTTCAGGCGCATGAAGCGTTCAATTAAGAAAACGCTCTTTTCACCGTGACCGTAAGGAAAGCTGTCCTCGATGGAATAATACGGAACTTTTTCCCACTGACCCGTTTCGTCGTTCTTGACATTACGTGTAGAAGTTTTGTAGAACTGCGCTTTACACAGATCGTGCAGCAGCGCGCAGATCGCAAAGCTCTCCATACTGTCAGACTCTTCATCAAAGTGCTTTTCCACCAAGGTGTTGAATACACTGACAGAGTGCATCACCAAGCCGTTTTCACAGGCACAGTGATATTTTGTGCTTGCGGGAGCGGTGAAGAAATCGGTCTTTTTTATCCACTCGAGCAGTTCTGCGGAACCTTTACGGGAGATATTCTCTGTATAGATTTTAATGAATTCATCTTTTGCAGTCATCATAGCAATCGAGACCTCACAGTAATTCTTCATCATAAACAGCACGTGCGCCGCCGATAAACTTTGCTCTGGTTCTGGCGGACGCGACAAACGCCTCGCCGATCTTCTTCTGAGGGAGTCTTAACGGAACGGCAGTCTCTTTCAAATGCATACCGATCAGCGTACCGCCGATATCAACGCCGGCGTCGGCTTTGATATGCTCCACAAGAACGGGATCGTCAAAGCGAGAGTATGCGGTAGTCGCGTTGCTGCCGCCCGCTTTGGGCTGAGGGATCGCATTGACGATCGGGATATTATACTTCTCAGCAAGCTCACGTTCAATGGCCAAAGCGCGATTGAGGTGCTCACAGCACTGTGCCGCGAGAAAAATCCCCTTTTCTTTCAGCATATCAAAAAAGCCGTCGTAGATTGCCGCCGCGACATCCATACTGGAGTGCGTACCGATCCGATCGCCGCCGACCTCACTGGTAGAACAGCCGAGGACGACAATCGAACCTTCATGCAGCTTAGCGGTCTCGATCAGCTGTGTAAATACTGCGTTAGTATCTTTTGTGATCTGTTCAAACATATTATCAAGTCCCTATTATCAGATTACCATTATCATACCAAAATATCATGCAAATAATATTCTAATACAGATAAATAAAAGAAAAAGGGCATCGCAGGGATGCCCTTGACAGATGTATGGATTATTCAGCGTCCTCAGCAGGAGCAGCTTCCTCGACAGCAGGAGTCTCATCCTCAAGATCACGGATAACAGGCTCAGCGTCGGGCTCAACGACCGCGACTACCTCGTCCTCTTCCTCAGCAACAGGAGCTTCTGCCACAGGCTGAGCCTCGGGAAGCAGAGCGCGAATAGACAGGCTGACGCGCTTCTTCTCAAAGTCGATACCGGTGATCTTCGCCTCGACCTCATCGCCGACAGAGAGCTCGTCAGCGGGCTTCTCGATACGCTTGTTGGAGATCTGAGAAATATGGATCAAACCGTCGATGCCGGGGATGATGTTAGCAAAAGCGCCGAACGCGGTCAGACCGACGATCTTAGCCTTGACAACAGTGCCGACAGGATAATCCTTCTCGAGGATGACCCAGGGATTGTCCTCGGTCTTCTTGTAGCCCAGAGAGATCTTCTTGGTCTCAGCGTTGATATCCTTGATATAAACCTCTACGGTATCGCCTACGTTGACGACCTCGCTCGGATGCTTGATCCTGAGCCAGGACAGCTCGGAAATGTGGATCATGCCCGATACGCCGCCGAGATCAACAAACGCGCCGTAAGAAGTCAGGGTGCGGACAACGCCGGTATAGACCTTGCCGACCTCACAGTTCTCCCAGAACTCAGCGCGCTTAGCGGCAAATTCGTCACGGAGAACGCTCTTGATGGAGCCGATGATCTTTCTTCTTCTGCCGCGCTGGGACAGCTCGATAAGACGGAACTGTACTTCCTGACCCTTCAGATCCTCGAGGTTCGCGTCGCGCTCCATAGAAGCCTGTGAAGCGGGGATGAATACGCGGATGTCGTTCGCGACAACGATAACGCCGCCGGAAACAACCTCGGTAACAACGCCGGTGAGGATCTGCTTCTCGTCATAAGCCTTCTGCAGTTCCTCAAAACCCTTCTGGGCGTCAACTCTGCGCTTCGAGAGCATGATGGTACCCTCGACGTCATTGGTTTTCATAATCAGCAGTTCTACACGATCGCCGACCTTGACAACTTCATCGGCGCTCTGAATCGGAGTGGATGATAACTCGTCAAATGGGATAAAGCCAGTCTGCTTTCTGCCGTCTACTTCAACATACACTTCGTTCGGAGTGATGCTCGCGACAGTACCCATAACCCTTTCATTAGTGTTTAAACTCTTCAGAGATTCTTCTAACATCTCCTCAAAGTTCTCAGTTTCGTTTACGCTGGATGTAGTGTTTTCACTCATTGTATCCAGTACCTCCTTTATAATCCTTTCCGGTGTAGAAGCGCCGGCTGTTACGCCAATCGACTTTGCGTCGGCATACATTCCTTCTTGGAGCTCCGCGGCTGTCTCGATCAGATAGGTGCGATCACAGTTGCTTTTACAAATAGAATAGAGCTTATTTGTGTTCGAACTGGAGCGGTCACCGATCACGATCATGCAGTCGCTTTGCTGTGACAAAGTATGCGCCTCAGCCTGTCTCTTAGACGTAGCATTACATATTGTATCAAAAATTTTAGCATTTGTATATAGTTTTTTCAAAATTTTTAAACATTTTTTCCATATTTTTTCATTAAAAGTTGTCTGTGCAACCACACAAATGCCATTATTTTTCTCTGTTGGAATTATTTTAATGATCTTTTCTAATTCCTGTTCATTCTGAAAAGTATAATACTCGCTGACGCAATTGGATAAGATCCCCTGTACCTCGGGATGGTTCATATCACCCGCAAGCAGAATCGTATATCCCTGACCGCTCATCTCACGGACAATGCGGTGAATCTTCGACACAAACGGACAGGTCGCGTCAATATACTCCAAATGAAGTTTATCAAGCTCTTCATATACAGAACGCTTGACGCCGTGCGAGCGGATGATGACAGGCTGTCGTCCGTTGATCTCACTCACAGAATCAACTGCAACTACCCCTTTATCGCTTAGCTCCGAGACCAATTCTTTATTATGGATGATCGGGCCCAAGGTACAGCCGCCGCGTTTACTCTCCGCAACATCAAAAGCGATCTTTACCGCTCGATTGACACCGAAGCAAAAGCCCGCGGATTCAGCGACGGTGATCTCAGCCATTCTTTTTCGCCTCGGCTGCCGCTAAATCTTCCTCACGGATCGCCTTGATATGATCCATGATGATACGGCTGGCATTGCGGAATTCTCTCGCGCCGCCTTTGACAAAGCCCATATCATCCAGCGACAGCGGTTTACCGTAGTGCATAACGATACGGCCGTTGATTTTTGTATGACACACGGGAATGACAGGCGTTTTGGTATCCCACGCGATCAGGCTGACGCCGTTCTTCGGCGGGAGGAAGTTATCATCCTTCGCTCTGGTGCCCTCGATGAAAATGCCCATCAGATTGCCATCCTTGAGCGCTTCTTCAAAATGACGGATAGAACCGGTATCCGCCTTGCCGCGGCTGATCGGGAATGCGCCGAGCTTGCTCAAAAACCATTTGGTAAACCAATTTTGGAACAGTTCTTCCTTTGCCATAAATAATACCTGACGCTTTAGACCCATTCCCATGAGGATGGGATCAACAGCGCGGCGATGGTTAGACGCGAGGATATACGCACCGTCTGCGGGCACATTATCTCTGCCGATATATTTCATGCGAAATTTCAGGAAGAAAAACGGTTTGAAAAACCCTCTGATAAAAAAGTAAAAATGATTGCGTTTCATATATTTTCCCTCATAATTGTCATCAGTTTATTGACAGATGTCTCCAGATCCTCGCCCGAGGTATCGACGATGATGGCTTCATCGGCAGGTTTCAAAGGCGCGATCTCGCGGTGTGAATCTGCATAATCGCGCGCGATGACATCATTTAAAATATCCTCGTATTTGACGTCCATTCCTTTTTCAATCAGCTCGTCATAACGGCGTCGTGCTCTGCACTCGGGTGAAGCGGAGAGGAATATTTTGATCTTCGCGTCGGGCAGAACGACCGTGCCGATATCTCTGCCGTCCATGATGACGTTATTGGTATGCGCCATATTCCGCTGTAAATCGAGCAGAAACGCTCTGACCTCGGGGATCGCGGATACTGCGGAAGCCATCATCGAGATCTCAGGCGTGCGGATAAAACCGCTGACGTCCTCACCGTCCAGAAGAACGATCTGTTCCTGGCGGTCATTGAACGCCAATTCTACCTTGATAGAATCCAGTAAGGCGATGATCTCTGTCTTATTCTCAGCAGTATAGCCGCGTCGTGAAGCGGCAAGACCGATCGCGCGGTATAAAGCGCCTGTGTCTACATATATATATCCGAGTTCCTTCGCGGCTAAACGTGCGATGGTTGATTTGCCCGCGCCCGCGGGACCGTCGATAGCAATAGCGATAGACATATCAATACTCCTTATTCATTGGTTATTCTGAGCAGCTGCCGCGGATTCTCCCGCCAGTCTGCCGGTAGAATAGGCGATCTGCAAATTAAATCCGCCTGTATAAGCGTCCACGTCGAGCACCTCACCCGCAAAATACAGGCCTTTCACCAGCTTGCTTTCCATCGTGCGGGGATCGACGTCCTTGACGTCCACACCGCCGTGGGTGACGATCGCCTCGTTGATCGGACGGAATGAACGGATACGCACCGTAAACTGCTTTATGCAGTTTACAAGAGCATGTCGCTGTTCAGCGGTCAGTACATTACATTTTGTATGCGGATCGATACCCGAGCGATCAATGACGACGGGGATCAGCTTTTTGGGGAGCAGTTTTCCGAGCGCGTTGATCAGATCCTTATTGGTAAACTCCGCAAAATCGCGCAGGACACGCTTGTCCAGCGTATCAAAATCCAGCGCAGTCTTTAAATCAATATTTGCTGTATAACGCCCCGGAGACATCGCGCGCATATGGGCGCTGGCGGATAGAACTAAAGGTCCCGAGATACCGAAATGCGTAAACAGCATTTCCCCAGTCTCACAATAAACCGTTTTATCGGTCACGGTATCCGTCACCGTAAGACGCACATTTTTTAAAGACAATCCCTGCAAATCGGGGATGTCTTTATCATCGGCAGTCAATGGAACCAATGAAGGTAAAAGCGGCGTAATGTTATGTCCTGCGGCTTTCGCGAACGTATAACCGTCGCCGGTCGAACCTGTCGCCTTGTACGACATACCCCCGCATGCGATAATCACAGCGTCGGCATACATCTCACGATCAGAAAGTCGAACGCCTTTGACGACGCCGTCCTCAATGAGAAGCCCTTTGACTTCCTTATGATAGATCTCTACGCCTAAATCGGTCAAATAATCGTATAAAGTATCGACAACATCAGCGGCTTTATCCGACTCGGGAAACACGCGGTTGCCGCGTTCCACCTTTGTTCTGAGACCGCGGTCTTCAAAAAACGCCACCGTATCATAGCAGGTGAAGCGGTTGACAGCGCTGTATAAAAAGCGTGGATTCGCGGTGAGGTGTGCGATAAAATCGTCTGTATCACAATAATTCGTGATATTGCACCGACCTTTACCGGTAATGGCAAGCTTGCGCCCGACGCGCTGATTCTTTTCAAGGATCGCAACCTGCGCACCGTTCTCTGCGGCGGCTCCGGCTGCCATCATTCCCGCGGGACCCGCTCCGATGACGATCACCTTAGTCTCAGCCATTTTCTTTATCCTTATTGATATCTTCTAATCTGTTGACGGCATAAACATTCTGTTCCTGCCAGACCTTTTCCAGATTAGAGAAAGTATTTTTGATCTCTTCCTTACGCTCAATCACGATCGCCACCAGCAGTGCATTGATCAGGCTAAGCGGCGCTACCAGTGTATCGACGACCGAAGCGATATCCGAACGCGCCAACAATACCTCATCAGCGTCTTTAACAACAGGCGCGACCATGCTGTCGGTGATTGCGATGACCTCGGCGCCTCTGTCATGGGCAAAGCTCATGGCGTCGACTGCCATCGACGAGTAACGCGGAAAACTGATACCGATCATTACATCCCGATCCGTGACGCGGAACAGCTTTTCATAAGTAGTCGTCTTGGATGTGGAATTGAGAAAATGCACATTACCGAAGATCAAATCCAAATAGTACGCTAAAAAGTTCGCGATATAAGAAGCGGATTTCACGCCAAATACATAGATGTTCCGCGCGTTGATGATCGCGTTGACTGACTTTTTGAAATCTTCGCGGGACACCTCGTCGATCGTACGTCTGATTTTGTCGATATCCTGATTCAGAACGCTCTCGACAACATCCGAGTCGCCGATCCTGCCTGTAGTCACTTCGATGCGCTGGATAGAATTCAGCTTATCGCGGATCATCTCCTGCATTGCCTTCTGCAGATACGGAAAACCATCGTAGCCGATCTGCGTCGCAAAACGCACCACCGTACTCTCCGAAACGCCGACAACCTCGCCGAGCTTTGCAGCTGTCATAAACGCGGCTGAGTCATAATGTTCTTCTATATAATCCGCGATCTTGCGCTGTCCTTTGGAAAAATCCTTGCGGGACAGGTCAATGCGGACAAGTAAATTTGATAACATAAGTATCACACTCCGTAATCTCATTCATTTTAGCACAACATCCTGCAAAATACAATAATAATCTGTCAGAAATTACGGATTTATGAAATTTTCTATTGTTAAAATTTCATAACAGATGTTATTCGTCGTCAACCTCGCGTTCTTTCGGGATACGGTCGTAGACCTCGGCGACCTTGTCCCTCATCCACAACATCGGCGTGATGCGCATAGAATAGCCATAGCCGCTGTCGCAAGCCCAGTCGAACGGTTTTGCCTGCGGAAGCCCGTATACCGCAAGGAGCGTATTCATCACGCCGCCGTGAGTGATGATAGCGGCGTCGGTCGTGCCAGTCTTGATCAGACCGTCAACAATGCTTTCAAACATCAAACATATTCTGCGGGTAAAATCAGCGGGGCTCTCCCCTCTCGGCGGCTTTACATCATTATCTCCCGCAAGCCATTTGGCAAAAACATTGTTACCTTTCAGTTCATCGGCAGTTTTATTCTCCCATTCGCCAAAGTTACACTCCGCAAGCTGTTCGATCGCCAGCGCTTCGATATCGGGATAAATGATCTTCGCCGTCTGAGTGCATCGCTTCAAGGGAGATGTAAACACCACCTTCGCGTATGGATAATCCAGCGTTGCACTCAGCCTGCGAATGTTTAACTTTCCTTCGTCAGACAGCGGGACGTCGGTCGCACCGATATATCTGCCGTTCAGCGTAGGACTGATCGCGCCGTGGCGGATCAGATGAATATAATAAGATTTCATAATGACCTCCGTACTTTACAAATGGTAAAAACTATATTATACTATCAGTATAACGAGGTGATTTGATGAATAAAGACTTTGCCCGCAATATGACATTTTTGCGAAAAGAAAAGAAGCTAAGCCAGAAGCAGGCTGCCGCTGAGCTCGGTATCTCCCAGGCGCTTTTGTCCCATTATGAGAAAGGTATCCGTGAATGCGGCTTGGATTTTGTCCTCAAAGCCGCGGATTACTATAACGTCAGCTGTGATTATCTGCTCGGCAGAACTGCCGACCGCGACTACGACGTCCATGAGCCGACGATAGAAAAAACATCTCGCCAACAAAGCGCCGCACAGGTCGTCAACCGCAGGCTGATCGCCAGTATGATGAACGTCATCTATGACTTTGCCGCGACTGCGAAGAACCGCAAACTGGACAGAACCATCAACAACTACTTCATGATCATGCTCTACCGCGTTTTCAGGAGATTGTACTCCGCAAATGAGGATAATCCGACAGAGCTGTTCACCGTACCGAAGGAGCTGTACAGCGGTTACGCCTATGCCGTTATGGACAAATACTACACCGATATCGGCAGTATGACAGACAGGGACAGCACCGCGTATCTCGAAGCGTTCCGTAATCTTGAAACGTCGCCGGATCATCTTGCGGAAGAATATCCCGAAACTGCGGGTGAGATCTTCAACGTCATTCAGCAGGCGGAAAACAGTATATTAAAACTGAAAGTATAAGCGTCTATAAAACAACAGGTGGGTAGCATTTACCCACCTGTTTTGCTGTTGCAATTAATGAGATGAAGAACTGGTTTTCTGCTTACCTAACGATACCTTGATGGTGACCTCAGAGCCGGATTCGATTTTATCCGCAGCCTTGTGGTCAATATACTCGATGACCTTGCCCTCGGAAACAGAATCACTGTATTCGACTTGCTGGATCGCGATAAACCCGAGATTTGTCAGCTCTTCCGCGGCGGCAGTATATGATTTTCCGGCAATATCGGGGAGCGCTACCATCTGAGGTCCTTTGCTGATAACAACATACAGCATCGGCTCCGCTTCAGCGATAGCCGTACCTGCCGCAGGTTCCTGAGAAATGACCTGACCCTTGGGAACAGTATCACTGTAATCGCCGTCCGCAGAAACCTTTACGGTGCCCTGGAACGAGGATTTCACTTCGTCCAGCGTTTTGCCGCTGTAGTCTGCCATCACAGGACCGGTCCAGTCCTCTGTCGGTGCTGCAAGCGTAGCGGGAACGGTGGAACCATTGGTGAACAAGCCCATCAGCGGATTAGTCGGCAGCCAGAATAATCCGATCGCCGCGAAAATCAGGAGCGAGACCAGCGTCGCGACAAGGCCGACGATCGTGGGATTCACCTTAGAGGTAGAACCCTCGATCTCCTTTTTGATCGGGGTCATGCTTGCGGTGCGGGAGATCTCATCCTGGATCGCCTGCACGGTAGAAGCGACGGAAAGCTGTGCTCTGAGTTCATCAAAATCAGAAATGCGGGCTTCACTCTTCATCTGCAAGCCGTTCGCAAGCGCCGTTACCACATGAGGCGGCAATCTCTTGACCGTGTTGGTGCTGATCAGCAGACGGGCGTCTTTTTCTCTCTCCTTCGCGTTAGCGGGTAGATTTCCCGTTAATGCATAGAATAAAGTAGCCGTCAGTCCGTAGATATCTGTCGCAACATCCAGCGGAGCGTTGTCCAAATACTGCTCGGGAGCGGCACAGCCGCCGTAAAGCTGAGATTTCAGCATGGTGCCGCGCTTACGCTCGTTCTCAGTCGAGAAGCCGCCGAGCTTCAGCTTTCCTGCTGAAGTAACATACAGATTGGACGGTGAAACCGCGTAATGTCCGATTCCCGCTTTATGTATATTCTCAATCAAGGTGATGATCGGCATGAACAGCGGACGGGCGGCGTCCCACTCAAGATGGCCGCCGTTGTGGTCAACATACTCGGTAAACGAAATCAAATCATCATTTTCTTCGATCACATACGCGGTATTATTCTCGGTAAAAATATCAAGAATATTGATCATAGCCGCTTTATCGGTAAGCGTATTCAGCGTTTCATAATAGCTGATAAAATCCTCAAGCGCCTGACTGAAATATTCCTTATCCTGAGGGGTGACAAACAGCTTTGTTTCATCCTCACCGCGGTCAAATAGTCCCATCGGAAGAAACTCACGGATAGAAAGCACATTGCCGTTCGTTTTATCATATCCGAGATAACGGGTGCTTTCACCGTTGGTTTCAAGATTCTTCGCGACTACATATTTATTATTCAGTACCGTACCAAAGGGCAGAAAGGGCGCTGTTTGCTTTACTGAATTATCAAAACCGCAAACATTGCACACAGAATCGGCAGCCGGTATCTCATTCAAACAACCCATGCATAAAGGCATAATAATTCCCCCATTCGATAAGGGCAAATCCCTTACCGTCATAATTTTCTAATATGCAAAATTAACCTTATAAGCCATACTTACTCAATTTAATGATTATTATAGCACAACTGAAAAGACAATATCAAGACTATAAAAGAAATATGAGATTACAGTTTTGTAAATTGAAAGCTGAATCGGCAATAATTTTTTAAAATTCACTTGCAATATGAATAAAGATGTGTTAATATAATACTGCTCTGGGGGCGTAGCTCAGCTGGGAGAGCGCTTGAATGGCATTCAAGAGGTCAACGGTTCGATCCCGTCCGTCTCCACCATCAAATAAAAAACGAGAGATGCCGCAAGGTGTCTCTCGTTTTTCGTTACATGCAAAGTGGAGAGGGGCGGGATCGAAGATGACCGTGCCAAGGTTCGAGCCGCGCGAAGAACCGCAGGTAAAAACGCCATAGTATGGCGTTTTTAGGAAGAGCGCAGAAGAAACATCAAGTATATGACTATGCTCCGAAGACGAAACGATACATTACCGGCCAATGAAACTCCCGTCCGTCTCCACCATCAAATGAAAAACGAGAGATACCGCGAGGTGTCTCTCGTTTTTTATAATATAATGCTTTCAGCTGTTCAATTGCCAGTCCTTGATATCCTTGACTTCATTATACATACGTACATAACTTTCATGACGGGATTTTGGAATAACGCCGTTTGTTACCGCTTCAAGAACCCTGCATCCCTGCTCGCAAAGGTGGTTGCAGGAATTGAATTTGCACGTTCCAAAGTATTCGTCAAACTCAGGGAATGCAAATTTCAAGTCGTCCTTGCGGATCAGCTCAAAGCGTTCGATATCAACCGTTGAGAAACCGGGAGTATCTGCGATATAACCGCCGTGCTTTTTAAACAGCTCCACGGTACGGGTCGTATGGCGGCCTCTGCCGAGCTTATCGCTGATCTCTCCTGTTTGCAATTGAAGCTCGGGGAACAGGGTGTTGAGCAGCGTGCTCTTCCCCACTCCCGAGTTACCGCAAAAGGCGGTCACTTTATCCTTCAACTCCGCTTTGATCTCATCCAGACCGCTCATATCGACCGACGAGAAGGCGTATGCGGGAATATTGACCTTGCGGTAGATCTCAACCAACTCGTCGACAGGAGCCAGATCACTCTTAGAGAATACAACGATCGGCGTGATATCCTTATTTACAGCCGCTGCCGTCATTTTATCGATCAGGTACAGATTAACGTCGGGCTCTTTGACAGAACTGACGATCATCAGATTATCCAGATTCGCCAGTGCGGGACGGACAAGCGAATTGCGCCGATCATGGATCTTGTCGATCGAACAATATCCGTCATCGGGAACCGTGATATCTACCGTATCGCCGACAAGCGGAGAGGTGCCGCGTTTGCGAAAAACGCCGCGCGCCTTACATTCATATACACTATCGGCGGCTTCCACATAATAGAAACCGCCTGTGATTTTTATAATAATTCCTTTTTTCTGAGTCATTCCTGTCATTCTTCCGCTGCAACTTCTTCTGTTTCAACCGGAGGATCGGTATCCTGCGGCGCTTCCGTTTCGGGAGCCTCGGTAGAGGTATCGGTGAATGTATAAGAGTTCACAAGATCGACGCTGTTATCGTCGTAGTTGACCTTGTACTCACGATACTTTTCATCATTGAGCAGAATAACGATATTCGCGTCATCCTTGACTTTTACTGTTACAGTATAGTACGGGCTGTACGCAGGGATTACCGTTTTGCTGCTGTCGGTGTCGATCGCTCCATCAACCAGAACCGTCAGCTTGACGTCGGAAGTGACGTCTGCAGGTAAGTCGACTTCAAGATTGACGGTCTTTTCCGTCTTGGCGCCCTTGGAGCATACAACAGTGATCTTGTAATCGGAGGGGATCTCACTGCCCTGCAGCGGATTCTGGCGTACTACCTCATCCTTGCCGGCTTCGATGTTCTCATCATACTCAACAGCATAAGAGGTAAAACCGGCTTCCTTGAGCATGGATACCGCTTCCTCAGCAGTATAACCCTTGATCGACGGAATCTTGATCTTTTCCTTGGTAATGCCCTTTGAGACAAAGACATAAACCGTAGAGCCGATTTTCACTGTAGTACCGGTCGGAGGATAGATCGCGTCGACCTTCTGAGCAGTCTGATCGCTTTCAACATAAAGAACCTTGGGTACAAGGTTGGCGGACTCGATTCTCTGGATGATCTCCTCATTACCGAGAGAACCTGTCAGATACGGAACGGTAACAGAGGTATCGGCAGAGTTGACGATCAGCTCGATCGTCGAGCCTTCTTTCATCTTCTTAGAGCCGCCGGCAGGATTCTGTTCGATGATCGAGTCAACGGGAATATCGTCGCTGTAGCGGCTGACATAGGTAAAGTTGAACTTACCGTTGTTTTGCGCGTTCGCTTCACTGAGCGTCATGCCGACAAAATTGGGGACTTCCACTTCTTTCGGCTGGGCGGAAACATAGCCTTGATATGCCGCGATACCGCCGAAAACGACTAACGCGATGACCGCCGCAAGGATGATACCCTTGATAGCGGAGAGAACAGGGCTGCGCACGGGGATGTCTTCTTCATAGATCGCGTCTTCGTCCCCGTCGTCCGGATCTTCATATTCCGGCTTGACCTTCTTCTTTTTCACGCTTTCCTCGGGATCAGGAGTTTTCGTATCCGAATAATGATAATGGAACAGAATACTCGGGTTCAGACGGAAGCGCTCGATATCGCTGAGCATCTCGACAGCGGAAAGATAACGGTCGTCGGGATTCTTCTGCATCGCCTTGACGGTGATCTCCTCAAGACCCTCGGGGATATCGGGGTTGATCTCTCTGGGACGCTTTGCCTTCGCCTGCAATTGCATCAGCGCGACAGAAACAGCGGAGTCGCCGTCGAAAGGCAGCGTACCGGTGAGCATTTCATACATCATGACGCCGACAGAATAGATATCGGTCTTGCCGTCGGTCTTTTCACCTCTCGCCTGCTCGGGAGCGATGTAATGCACAGAGCCGATCGCCTGTTCGGTCATAGTGCGGGTAGCGTTGGAAGAAAAACGCGCGATGCCGAAGTCGGTGACCTTGATCGTACCGTCCTGCAGCAGCATGATATTATGCGGCTTGATATCCCTGTGAACGATGCCGTTCTCGTGCGCGTGCTGTAACGCTTTCAGGATCTGGGTGGTGAGGTGGACGGTCTCTTTCCAATCGAGCACCCCCTGCATATCAATATACTCTTTCAGCGTAATGCCGTCGATATATTCCATAACGATATACTGGATCATATCGCCGAAGCTGACGTCATAGACGCGGACGATGTTCGGGTGATTCAATACAGCGATCGCCTTGCTCTCATTCTTGAAGCGGCGGATGAAATCCTCGTTATCCAGAAACTCGTCCTTTAATATCTTTATCGCGACTTCGCGCGCGTCGATCGTATCGTAGCAGTGATAAACATTTGCCATACCGCCGACGCCGATCAACTCGCGGATCTCATATCTGCCGTCCAGTTTTTTTCCGGTATATTTATCCATCACACTCACACTCCTTAATAGATAACCGTCACGGTGATATTATCATGACCGCCGTGGCGTTTTGCTATCTCAACCAAAGTATCGATCATCAGCTCGCCCTTACTCTCCTGAGCGGTACGCACCATGTCAGCCTTGCTGACAAAGTTCGAAAGACCGTCGGAGCAGATCAGGATGACGTCGCCCTCGTTGAACTCCGCTTCGATGTAGTCGATATGTACCTCGTGGGTCACGCCGAGCGCTCTGGTGATCAGGTTCTTATTAGGATGTTTCATCGCTTGATCGGGCGTCAACTCGCCGCGGCGCACCATTTCCTGAACCAGAGAATGATCCTCGGTGATCTGCAGAATCTTTCCGTCCCTGATGGAGTAAGTGCGGCTGTCGCCGACATGGACAACATGCGCGACACCGTCACGGATAAAGACAAGATCACAGGTCGTGCCCATACCGGCAAGGTCGGGATCCTCCATAGCGAGCTTATAGACGGTCAGGTTCGCGCCGTCAACGGATGCTATCAGCATATCTGACAACATCTCTTCGTCCATCTCTTCCTTATATTCACGGGAGATAAACTCACTGATGTAATTCACCGCGGCGGAAGAAGCGGTTTTACCACCGTTAGCTCCTCCCATACCGTCACAGATTACTGCCCATACGCAGTCTGAGGAGATGATGGAATACGCGGAGCTGTCCTGATTCTCTTTACGAACCAAGCCGATATCTGTCTTTGTATAAACTTCCATATCAAACATCCCCTTTCATAAAATTTCTTTTTAGCTGTCCGCAGGAAGCGTCAATATCTGAACCTAAGGTACGGCGCACAGTAGCGTTGATCCCTGCCGCGGACAATATATTCACAAAGGCTTGCTGCCTTTGGATCGAGCTTTTTCGATAACCCGCTCCGGTGACATTGTTCACCGGAATCAGGTTCACATGACAGAGAAATCCTTTTAAAAGCTGCGCAAGCTCCCTCGCGACAGCGTCGGAATCGTTTTCTCCATCGATCAGAGCGTATTCAAAAGTGATACGCCTGTTGGTTTTCTTGACATAGTAGCGGGAAGCGTCCATCACTTCTCTGATCGGATAACGCCTGTTGACAGGCATTGTCCGTGAGCGGGCTTCGTCATTCGGCGCGTGAAGCGATACGGATAATCCGCATTGCAGCTCTAAATCAGCGAAATCCTTTATCCGCGGAACGATCCCGCAGGTAGAAACGGTGATATGCCGCATACCTATATGGAGAGAGTCCTCAGAGCTTACCAACTTCAAAAAACGGATCACATTATCGTAATTATCGAACGGTTCGCCCATCCCCATCAATACGACATTGGAGATTCTCTCACCGCAGTCAAGTTCCGCGGAGCGGATCTGAGCGATCATTTCCGAGGCGGTCAGTGAGCGGGAAAAGCCGCTTTTGCCTGTCGCGCAGAAGGTACAGCCCATTTTACAGCCGACCTGAGATGAAATACACATCGTCCTGCCATGATGATACTGCATGAGTACGCCTTCAACATACTCGCCATCATATAACCGAAAGAGATACTTGACCGTATCGTCGATCTTGGAGCGCTGGACCCGAACGATATCGGCACAGGCAAGATAGGCGTCCGCTTTTAGGAATTCTCTGAGCTTTTGCGGCAGATTGGTCATTCCGTCAAAATCAGCAACGTCCTGCTTGATCCAGCTGAGCACCTGTTTCGCACGGAATTTTTCAAACCCGTTTTCAGTCAGATATGCGGTAAGCTCGCCGAGGTTCATTGATTTGATATCCGTCATGAATCTTTCCTCCTGAGCTTTGCGATGAAAAATCCATCCGTATCATAACCCCCCGGCAAGAGCGTCAGCATACAGTCGTCCTCGTCGATCACACGGCTGATACCGTCGGGCAAAGAAAGTGTTTCGCCAACAAAAGCGGGGTGCTCCGACAGGAATCTTGAAATAATATCATGATTCTCCGCCTTTCGCAGCGTACATGTCGAATAAACCAGAACACCGTCGGTTGGCAATTGCTTCGCACTCATACACAATATACTGTATTGCAAGTTTGGCAAGATGTCAATATTTGTGTCTGTTTTGTAACGAATTTCGGGTTTTCGACGAAGAATCCCCCATCCTGAGCACGGCACATCACACAAAATGCGGTCACATTTCGGCAGAGCTTCATCTTTTGAAGCATCACGCAGAGCGGTATGTATATTCGTAATGCCCAACCGCTTCGCACTGTCGTTGATCAGCTTTAGCTTATGTGCATGGATATCATAGGAGAAAACCTCTCCCCTGTTCTGCATACAGATCGCGGAATAGAAGGATTTACCGCCCGGAGCGGCACAGACGTCGGCGATACGCTCATCCGGCTCAGCGCCGAGCATTTCGGCACAAAGCTGGGACGCGGCGTCCTCCACAAAGAAATGCCCTGCCTTAAATTGCGGAATTCTATCCAAAGAACCTGTATGGCTGAGCTTCAGAGAGTTTTTAAGATACGGAATATCCTCACATTCGATACCCTGTTCTCTCAAATCCCGCTTCAAGGATTCTTTATCGGCTTTCAAAGTATTGATCCGCACGGTGATCGGCGGTCTGCCGAGAATCCCGTTGAGAATCATTTCTGTATGGTCTCTGCCATATGTAGAGAGAAACTCCTTGACAATTTCCTCAGGGCAGGAATACTTAACGCTTAAATACCGCAAAGCGTCATCTTCATCAGGCAGCTTATACTCTTTATCCGCACGAACCATGTTCCGCAGAACAGCATTGACAAAGCCCGAGCTGTGATAGAGCTTGAGCTTTTTGCACAGATTGACGCTCTCATTGACAGCCGCACTGTCGGGGACCTTATCCATATAGATCAGCTGATATACGCCAAGATACAGCACGATCAGCGTCTTTTTCTCTATCTTTTTGATACGAATATTGGAATATTGGCGGATGATATACTCCAGCGTCAGCTTGTGTTCCAGCACGCCGTATACCAGAGCGGATAAAAAGGAAACGTCAACGCCCGAAAGACCGTTTTCCTTAACGGCATTGTTGATGGCTATAGCGGAATACGCGTCCTCATGGAGCACGCGGTACAGCACCTTATAAGCGATGTTTCTGACATTAGCCATCTAATCTTCCTTTATATTGTTGATTTATCTTCTGCGGTTGAATATCAGCAGCAATCTTAAAAGCTGCATAATAGATGTCGCGGCAGCGGCAACATAGGTCATCGCTGCGGCGGAAAGCACCTTTTTCGCACCCGTGTATTCATCGGGATTGAGCATGCCCGTCGACTGTATCGTTTTCAAAGCTCTTGAAGAGGCGTTGAACTCTACAGGGAGCGTCACCAAAGTAAACAGTACCGACGCTGAGAACAGCACGATACCGATGGTGATGACAAAGTTGAACTGTACCGGCAGCAGCATGCCGATCACCAGAATGATCCAGCTGAGCCGCGAGCCGATATTCGCGACAGGCAGGATAGCGGAACGGATCTTATTGGGCGTATACCCCTCGGCATGCTGAACGGCATGACCCGCTTCATGACAGGCAACGCCGACAGCCGCCACTGTCTGTGCGTTATAAACGGACTCAGACAAACGGATCACGTTAGTACGCGGGTCAAAATGGTCAGTCAGATTGCCGCTGACCGGCTCGATCCGAACACCTGTGACCCCATGTGCCGTCAAGACCTGCTGAGCAGCCTGTGCTCCGGTCATGCGGCGGGAATTATATACTTTTGAATATTTACTGAAGTTCGACCTGACCTTCGCGCTGCAAACCAGTGACAGGATCAGACAGGGCAGCATGAACAAAATATAGGTCCAGTCGTAATACATCAATCCTAAACCATGCATATTCATTTATGATTCACCAAGTTTTTCGTTGATTTTGAGAGGATGACCGATCAGAAAGGTTTTCGCGTCCATACGCTTTTTGCCTTCCAGCTGTAATTCACGGATCTCCACAGCGCCATCACCGCAGGCGATCGTCAGCGGATCGGTTCCGATGACCGCTCCCGCTTCGCCGTGACCTTTTGCGGGACTTGTGCGATAGATCTTGAGCTTTTTGCCGTGCAGGGACGTCTGCGCGATCGGCCAGCTGTACAGTCCTCTGACAAGATTATGCACCTCCGCGGCGGATTTATGCCAGTCGATCTCAGAAATCTTCTTATCGAGCATCGGAGCGTGGGTGGACAATGAATCATCCTGCTTTACTGCGGTCAATTCGCCTTTTTCGAGCTTATCAAGCGCTTCGACAATCATTTCGCCGCCTAAGATCGACAGCTTGTCAAACATGCTCTCGGCAGTATCGTCGATACCGATCGGGACGGTCTTCTGATACAGCATATCTCCGGTGTCGATACCCTCGTCCATCTGCATGATCGTCACGCCTGTTTCCTTTTCACCGTTGATGACCGACCACTGGATCGGCGCAGAACCGCGGTATTTCGGCAAGAGAGACGCATGGATATTGATACAGCCGTATTTCGGGTAATCAAGGATCTCCTTCGGCAAAATTTTTCCGTAGGCAACGACGACGATACAATCAGGATTCAATTCGGAAATGATCTTCATTGCTTCGCCGTCGCGCAGGATTTTCGGCTGATATACCGTTAAGCCGTGTTCCAGAGCGCAGACCTTCACCTCGGGCGGAGTCAATTCCTGCTTTCTGCCGCGGGGCTTATCCGGCTGGGTAAAAACCGCCTGTATCTCATGCCCCGCTTCAATCAGACTGTTGAGACACGGGACGGAGAAATCGGGCGTACCCATGAAAACGATCTTCATTCTTCTTCTCTCATTTCTCTGAGCTCTTCTTCGGTCAGCATGCGTTCGACCTTCGTCTTGAAAAGGATGCCGTCAAGGTGATCGAACTCGTGACACATTGCCTGAGCAAAGAGGTCATCCCCTTCGATCTCGCAAACATTGCCCTCTCTGTCCTGGAACTGCGCCTTGACGTGAGCAGGACGGCGGATGATGCCGAACTCACCGGGACAGCTCAGACAGCCTTCCTGCACCTCCTGCTCACCCTCAGATTCAAGGATGATCGGATTGATGAACTCTATCGCACCGTCGCCGACGTCGATGACGCAGATACGGCGCATGATACCGACCTGCGGAGCGGCTAAGCCGACGCCGCCGGAATCGGCAAGGGTCTCTACCATATCGTCCAGCAGATCCCAGAGCTTTTTATCAAATTTTTCTACGGGGCGGCATTTCTTGGTCAGGATCGGGTCGCCCTCTTTTACGATATTGCGTAAAGCCATGTTATCACTCCTGTGATAGTAATTATAAGTTCAGCGGATCCATGTCCGCGTATACGGTAACGCCGCTGTACTCCCGCACACCGGAGAATGTTACAAGCATGCGCCCGAGCATTTCACGGAATCGGTTATCGTTACGGCATTTTAAAATCAGTTTATATCGATACTTATTGCTGACCTTGAACACCGCCGCCTGCGACGGTCCTAAGACCCTGAGCGGAATATCGGTGTACTCATCCTTGAGCATTTCTGTCATCAAAGCTGTAAAGGCAAAAGCGGCTTTTTCGGTCAGTTTGGCGTTCTCGCCGACAAATCCGACCAGACAAATACTTGCAAACGGCGGGTAAAGCATCGCCTTGCGAATACCGATCTCTGCCTGATAAAACGCGTCATAGTCCTGACGCGCTGCCAAAGAGATGATCGGATTCTCAGGTGTAAAAGTCTGGATGATCGCTCTGCCCTTGTCTTTGCCTCTGCCGGAGCGTCCGACTACCTGCGTCAGCAAAGAAAAAGTATTCTCATAACTGCGATAGTCGTCGAGATACAGCATGTGATCGGCATTCAGTACGCCTACCAGCGTAACGTTCGGGAAATCGAGTCCCTTTGCGACCATCTGTGTACCGACAAGGATATCATACTCACCGTTAGCGAATGCGGTCAACTTCTTTTCATGAGAAGAACGCGTCATCGTCGTATCGGTATCCATGCGCAGGATACGCGCGTGAGGAAAAATCTCCGCGATCTCTACTTCTGCGCGCTGAGTACCCGTACCGCTGAGTCTCAGGCTGTGGCTGTGGCAGGTCGGGCACTCCGTCCTGTAGGGCACGGAATAGCCGCAGTAGTGGCACATCAGGCGGTTGTTGGCGTTATGATAGGTCAGCGAAATTGAGCAGTTCGGGCAAGTCAGCGGCTCGCGGCAGGAATTGCAGGTGACATAAGAATTATACCCGCGGCGGTTCAAGAGCAGGATGCTTTGCTTGGCATTATCTAAATTTTCCTCAATATTCTGTAAGAGAATATTAGAAAAAGAAGATGTATTGCCGACTTCCAGTTCTTCGTTCATATCCGCGATCACAACGTCGGGCAGGGTCGCAGTGCCGTATCGCTTGGTCAGCACATGCTTATGATACCTTCCGTTGCTCGCGTAATAAAACGTCTCTACACTGGGGGTAGCCGAGGAAAACAGCAGCAGCGCCTTGTGATAAGAACAGCGAAACTTTGCCAGCTCTTTCGCATTGAAGCGGGGTTTTGACTCTGATTTATAGGTATGCTCCTGCTCCTCGTCCATGATGATCAAACCGAGATTTTGAAACGGCGCGAATATCGCCGAACGTGTTCCGACAGCGATCTTCGCGATGCCGCGGCTGACGCGCTTATACTCGTCAAGCCGCTCCCCAAGCGACAGTGCGCTGTGGAATACCGCGACCTTATCGCCGAAGTGAGCGCGGAACATGGCGATCATCTGCGGGGTCAGGGCGATCTCGGGCACCATCACGATAACGTCCTTATCGTCCGCAACAGCCCGTTCGATCAGCTTGAAAAATACAGAGGTTTTTCCCGAACCCGTGATGCCGTACAGTAAAGATACTTCCGCGTGATCATTTTCATATAAAGCGCAAAGCTCATCATATGCCGTCTGCTGTTCATCGGTCAGCGTGATATCCCGTTTATCCGACACAACAGATTTGGGGACACGAAAGACCTCATCGTCAAAGTACTCCGCGAGCCCCTTGCGCACCAGCGTATCGGGCACCGACGTCGTAACGCCTGTATAATAGCAAACTTCTTTCACCGAAGCAGAACCGACCGTGTTCAGCAGATCAATAACACTCTCCTGCTTTTGAGAGAGCTTCATTCCTTGTGCAAGTGTTTCGCATTTTTCGGAAAGACGGATCATTTTGATCGTCTTATCACCGATCTTGCGCAGAGCAGCGTCGTTCTTTGCCAGAATACCGTCCTCTTCCATCTGGACGAGAACCGATGCATCCGTATAACCCAGCTCTTTCAACAAAGCATACTTCTCAAACTTATTATTCTTTGAACGAATAATAGTGACAATCCTGCGCCATTCGTCCGACAAATCATAGAAGCGGTTTCCGAGAGGTTCTTTGACTGAGTATTCTACCGACAAACGGTAGTTAATCCCCGCCGGCAGCATTGCTTTCACCGCGTCATAGTAGGTGCAGAAGCAATGGCTTTTGATAAAGCCGCACAGCTTCAGCATTTCATCATTCAGGACCGGTTCGCTATCGAGCAGCTCGGAAACGGATTTCAGATCATCCGTATCTTCCGTACCGACTCCGAGCACGATCCCCTGACGCTTCGCGTTTCCTCTGCCGAACGGTACGGCAACACGACAGCCGGGCTGTACGTTCATTCCATCGGGAATACGATAACTGAAAAGATGATCAAAGTGATATATCGCGTTTTCTACCGCGACATAAGCAACCTTAAAGGTCATCAGTCCTCGTCGTCCTCTTCGAGGATATTATATTTATGGTTCTTGAAATCTTCGATTGCGAGAAGTACGGGCTTATCATCGGTGATGATACCCTCTTCCTTGAAATCATCCGCGATCTCTCTGGCGCGCTTGGCAACGCCGACGACGAGAGCGTAGCGGCTCTCCTTACCGGATAACATATCGTCTAAAGATGCTCTTTTCATAGTTCTGCTCCTTCTTTCTTTCTATTTGCAATGATGGACAGTACCTCGTCTGCGGCTCTGTCGACATCATCATTGATAACAACATAATCAAATAAATGCTGGTGCTGAAGCTCCCGCTCAGCGGTTTTCAGCCTTTCGGCAATAACTTCTTCATCCTCGGTGCCGCGACCGCGCAGCCGAAGCTGTAATTCTTCGAACGACGGCGGGGCGATAAAGATGGTCACACACTCGGGACAGGCTTTCTTGATCTGTAAAAAGCCCTTTACCTCGATCTCAAGGATCACATCGAGACCCTCGTCGAGCATACGAAACACCGCTTCTTTCGGCGTACCGTACTTGTTGCCGACGTACTCGGCGTACTCCAGAAAGCCGTCCTCAGCGATCATACTATCAAACTTCTCATGGCTGACAAAGTAGTATTCCCTGCCGTCGACCTCTCCCTCACGCGGGGTGCGGGTAGTGGCAGAAACGGACAGTCTCAGATTCGGGTTCTTCCTAAGCAGTTCTTTCATGATCGTTCCTTTGCCGACGCCCGAAGCGCCGGTATAGACGATCAGCAAGCCTTTATTTTTCATCTGCTTCCTCCATTCTCGCGGCGATGGTCTCCGTCGTCAAGGCGGAAAGCACGATGTATTCGCTGTCGGTGATGATGACCGCCTTGCACTTTCTTCCGAAGGTCGCGTCGATCAGTGTAGAAGCCGCCTTGCTCATCTGAACGATTCGCTTGATAGGCGCGGACTCGGGACTGACAACGGACACGATCTTGCTCACGTTCACGATATTGCCAAAGCCGATATTAATAAAACGCATATCCCTCACCTTTATTCAATGTTCTGAACCTGCTCGCGGATCTTCTCGATCTCGCCCTTGATATCCACGACCTTATGCGCGAGGGCGGAATCGTTGACCTTGGAGCCGATGGTATTCGCTTCGCGGTTCATTTCCTGTACGATGAAATCGAGCTTTCTGCCGACAGGCTCGCCGGAATCCAAAAACTTTTTCATCTGGTCAAAGTGGGAGCGCAGACGAACTGTCTCTTCATCCACAGCGACTTTATCGGCGAAGATCGCCGCCTCGGTCAATATACGCTGGTCATCGATATCGTTACTCTGCAAAACATCCTTGAGCTTTGCGTATAATCTCTCGCGATACTCCTGTACGGTCTGCGGAGAACGCTCCTCGATCTCACCGACAATACCGATGATAGTCTCGGCACGGTTGAGGATATCGGCTTTGAGCTTTTCGCCCTCAGCCTGACGCATAGAGAGAAAACGCTCCAGCGCCGCATCGACGGCGACTTTCACGTCCGCGAACACCGCGTCCTCATCCGCGGGCGGTCTGGTGATCTGGAAAACATCATTGAATCTTGCCAGAACAGATACGGAGATATCCTCGCGGATCTTATATTCATTGGCAAGTGTACGCATCGCGTCGATATAGCCGGACGCCAGCGGTTTATTCAGCTCTACATCGACAGAATCATCGTTGTTTTCGGTAACGGATACGTACATATCCACCTTGCCGCGGCTGACGCGCTCGTTCACATACTTCTTGAGCTTATCTTCCAAAAAGCTATAGCCCCTGCTTGTACGGCAGGAAAACTCAAAATAGCGGTGATTCACGCTTTTGATCTCCACAATGATGTCGCGGTTACCGACCGAAATCTCGGCTCTGCCGAAGCCGGTCATTGACATTACCATAAACATCCCCCTTTTCTTCTGTTTATCTTACCACTTGTGAGTAAAAAGCTCAATAGGGTTATTACAAAATTGTAACTAATATTTGCAATATATCGGAAATGTGCTATATTATATAAGTTAAATATCAAAAAAAGGAATGATAAACCATGTCAGGACATAATAAATGGAGTACCATTAAACAGAAAAAGGGTAAAAACGACGCAGCCCGCGCGAAGGTATTTACCAAGATCGGCAGAGAGCTGATGGTAGCGATCCGCGACGGCGGCAGCGCAGACCCCAACGTTAACTCAAAACTCCGCGACTGTATCGCGAAGGCAAAGGCGGCTAACGTTCCCAACGACAACATCGACCGTATCATCAAAAAAGCGCAGGGCGGCGAGACTGCCGACTATGAGGCTGTCACCTATGAAGGTTACGGTCCCTGCGGCGTAGCCGTTATTGTAGAAGCGCTGACCGACAACCGCAACCGTACCGCAGGCGAAGTCAGACATTACTTTGACAAGTTCGGCGGCAACATGGGCACCCCCGGCTGTGTCGGCTTCATGTTCGAGAAAAAGGGCGTTCTGATCATTGACCGCGAGGATCTCGAAAAGGATGAGGACACCGTGATGGAGGACGCTCTTGAGGCAGGCGCCGCTGACTTTGAAGCGAATGAAGATATCTTCACCATCTACACCGAGCCCGAAGATCTGAGCGGCGTACGCGACGATCTGCAGGCAAAGGGTTATGAGTTCGCCTCCGCCGAGGTCGAGCAGGTTCCTTCCACCTATACCAAGATCGACGATCCCGACGTACAGGTGCAGATGCAGAAGATGCTGGATATGTTCGAGGATAACGACGATATCCAGAACGTCTGGCACAACTGGGAAGACGCGGAATAATCCATATATATGACGAAAGGCTGTTCACGACGAACAGCCTTATTTTTTATTCTTATTGAATTCAGTCAGATATGTTTCAAATTCTTCCTTCGTAAACAAACAATTCAAAGCTGCGATCATCGCGTTGGTCGTCAGGTACTTCGGTAAACCTAAAGAGAATAGCACCTCTTCCCTATACTGAGCGGAATTCTGTGAGCCTGTCAAGCCATAATCATAGAAATCCGCTTTTGTGATTTCGCCGACAGATACCGTATCGTCCCCCTCGATATGCGCGCCGCTTTTGCGGATGGCGTCGATCAGCGCTTCTTGATCGATCCCCTCAACGCCGAGAATTCCCTCTTTGGACGCTTCGGGCTTTCGCTTTTCCTTGCCTTCGACTGTCGGGATGTACGCATGATAAATCCGATCCTCGGGAACGATCCCCCGCAGAAAATTGCGGATCACAAAGCCTGCCGAATCGACGTCCGTCATCACAAGGATCCCGCGCCTTTCAGCGATCGATCGGATCAGTTTCTGCTTTTCCTTGTCCTTAAACACGCGAAAGCCGCCTGTCTCGATGATCGGGCTTGCGATACACTCGCTGAGCTTGATCTTATCATAACGACCTTCGACGATGATTGTCTCTTTTAGCTTGATCTTCTCAGCCATCGGAACGATCCTCCGCGATCAGCGCCAACTGACAGACGAGCCGCTCGATCTCGATCCGCTCGTCAACGACTTCCGTCACCATACGCGTCTGCACACTGAGCAGTTCGTCAATACTGCGTCTTAGCGCGATTGTGGTCACATTCCTGATCTGGCGGGAAACTCTGTCCAGTACCCACGCTCTGTTTTTGTAACCGAAGTCCTCGGCGACGATCTTAGAGGGTTTTCCCGCTTCGCCGCCTGTGCGTGCTCTGTACGCGTCCAGATAGGCGCCGGAAAGGACGGTACAGATGTACACGCCGCTGACCTGCTGATAAAACAGAGTCGCTATCGCGTTTAACGCCTTATTGACGTCGCCCGCTGTGATCCATCCGAAAAGGTCGTATACGCTCGCTTCGGCTGTTTTTGACACCAACAGCTCGATCATTTCGGGCGTGATCTCACCGCCGTCTGCATAAGCTGTCAGCTTTTTCATCTCAGCGTTCAGGTGGTTCAGGTCCTCACCGACATATTGGATCAGCTTATGAGCCGTCAGCTCGCTCATGGTACAGCCGCCCGCTTTCGCCCACTTGCACATGTCGCGCTCCAACGCCAAGCCGCTGCGGTGCGACAGCTCCATACACACCCCGTCTTTATCCGCGAATGCAATCAGCTTCTTCATCTGCGCTTTGGCGGTTTTCGAGGTCAGCTCAAGCGTCGGCATAGCAAAGATGACCGTAGTCGTCTCGGGCAGATGACCTAATATCTTCATCAGCGCGTCAAAATCATCCTTGCGCAGCTTGTCAATATCCATATCATTGATACGCAGGATGTTGCGATCGCTCATAAAGGGGATCATATCCGCACATATGGAAATCTCGGAAATATCCGAATCATTGTCAAAGACATGATAATTAAACTCGTTCAACTCTCCGCCTGATACTTTCTTCTCTATCAGCTCCGCGGAACGCTTGACGAGCATTGTTTCTTCACCGAAGCACAGGTAGACATTCTTGAAATGCCCGCCGCTCAAATGCTTTTTCAATTCACTTTCAGTGTACATAACTCACCTCAACCGATAGGTAACGTTTTCCTCACCGGTAATATATACTTCCCGATAACAACCTTGCATCACGGTCGCTGTCAGCAGCGCGTCATCATAATCATCGCTGATGATCAGGCTGTCACAGCGCAGCTGTTCCGTGCCTGAGATCGCTTTTGTCATCACGATAACATCCGCCTGACGCAGCTCTTGTGGAATATCTTCGATCATACAGCCGTCAGGGATAATTAAAACTTGTTTATCCTCCGCGTCGACATATGGGATCAAGGTATCGCCTGATGTAATAACGCTCAATGTCACGCTGTCATCCAGAGCAAAAACGCTGTCTGATCCGAAAGCAATGATATTGTCATCTGTTTCATATTCTTCATTATCATACAGCAAAGTACGGGAAATTGCAAATTCATCATCGCGGTACAGCTGAGATCTCTTCAATTCCTTATCACCAAGGCACAAAACCGTCTCAGCGCCGCTATATCGACAGGATAAATCATCCATGATCCCATAGAGATACTTGGAATTCGCGTCAAGGCGAAGGATATGGAGATTGCCTCTGTTGTTCAGACCGACACAAAGGCCTTTGCCACACGCATACACTTCCAATTCCAACACCTGCGATTCCAGAATCGTGTGAGTCAGAATACCGCCGAGCAGAACGACAGCGGAGCAGAATACCGCCAGCCGCAGATAACGGTATTGATTGCGGTACAATATCACGACAGCGCCAAGCACAACCGTTACCGCAAGCCAAATATAAAAGTAGGTGTTCCCTATTCTGATGTGAGCGAACGGTAGATTACCAAGTGCTTCTACGATCCAAAGTACCAATCGGCACAAGAGAGTAAGCGGAAGCGCAATAACCATCGCGACATACTTCAGCGGTCCGAGCCAGTAGAGAATACAAACGAAAAGTGAGAGTATCAGAATCAGATAGATTTCAAAATACAGTAATACAGCCGATAACAGCGTGACCGTGGAAAACTCGCGGAAAATGACTGTCGATATCGGAAAGACCAATATATTCGCCGCAAGACTCACCGCCAATACAGAACAAAAGGTATTGCGCAGTTTATGTCGGAACATCAGGAAGTCAAACGGTTCCTTAGAAACGTTCTTGTTATTCTTCCGTTCTTTGATCTTTTCAATTCTTTTATGCAGCCACACGCCGAAATGGAACTGAGGAATATTGCCGAATTCATCCGTATAGCAAAGCTTTTTCGCGATCGGCGTCGCCCATAGCAAGATAGACAATGTCGCATAGAATGAAAGGATCAGACTGATATCACCCGCACCGTACGGAGAAAGAAAACAAGGCATGACGATTCCCGCGATACCGAGATGATTCGGCGAGTAAGTCTGCCTACGTATAAAGTTTCCCAACACAATGAAAGATATCATGATACCCGAACGTATGACAGATGGCTGAAAGCCTGTGATCGCCATATATGCGCCGATAAACATCAGCGGGATCACCAAACGGAGGATACGCACATGAAACTGTTTCAGCAATTTATCCAGCAACAGATACAGCACCGCAAAATGCATGCCCGATACTACGATGAAATAAGAAGCACCCGCATAGCGGAAGTTTTCTCTGACGGACAGATCCAGCGCGTACTTATCGCCGATCAGAACCGCCCTGCATAACGCGGCGCAGTCCTCGGGCAAGGTCCTGTCAAGAGCCTGACGCATCCACCGTCTGAGCTGTACCGCGCGATAATACAGCGAATGTTTCTCAGTCTCATGCACATCCACCTCTATTCCGTAGCTGTCAGACACGATATAAAAGCCCTTCGCCCGATAATAATTATTATCCATGATATTGATTTCGGAGCGGAAGGTCAGGACATCATCAATATCTGCGTCGATCGGGTGCGGTAATTTCAAAAGGAGCTTACAGTTAACATCTTCTTCATCAACAGACATAGTCCGAAGCTGATAATAATTCTTACCGTATGAACGGTAAGGCTCCTCGAGCAGAACAGCCTTTACCTCATACTCTTCTCCTGTAAATCGATCTTCTACAGGGATGACCGCAAGATATGTATACCCGATATGAAAGATACAGGCAATCAGCGCGGCAATCGCCATTGCCGGTACATAGATCGTTCTGCGTGTTTTGCGGATGATAAAGAGAATAACCGTCAGCACAAGGAAAACTGCTAACAAAATCTTAACCGCGATAAAGGGCAAATAAAAAGCGGCAACCAACACAGAAAAGTATGTAATACCAATCTGTGCCAGTAACCGCTTCATACTCAAAACCTCAATTATTTAGGAAATACAGGTAACTTCTCCAAAAAGATGATATCGTCACGGTCAGCGGCGTCACCCTCCGCGAGAACAGCGACCTGACCGACGATATTGCCGCCCGCCTTCTGCACCAGCGCGTCGAGCGCTCTCAGGCTTTCGCCGGTGGAGATAACATCGTCGACGATCAATACTCTTTTGCCTTTCATCAGCTCGGCGTCGTCGCTGCCTAAATACAGCGTCTGCTGACTGAGCGTCGTGATGGACTTAACGTTCACGCTGATGGGATCGGGCATATAAACCTTTACGCCCTTGCGCGCGACGATGTACTTGCCGCAGCCCTGACGCGCCATTTCGTAGCAGAGCGGGATACCCTTTGCTTCCGCAGTGATCACGATATCGTGCTCGGGAGCGATCTTCAAAAGCTCCGCGGAAGCCTTCTCGGTGATCTCTACGTCGCCGAACATGATAAACGCGGCGATATCTAAATGTTCGTCAACCTCACACAGCGGCAGCTCACGCTCACAGCCGGCGATCGTCATCTTGTATGTCTTAGCCAATTAAAACCCTTCCTTACTGAATAGATTACTTTTTTATTTCACGCCATCTCAACGCTGAGCTTCTTTCCGCCCAGCAGATGGAAATGGATATGCATGACAGTCTGACCGCCGTCCTCGCCGCAGTTGTTGACAACACGGTAGCCGTTTTCGAGTCCCAGCTCCTTCGCGACAACAGGGATCTTGCTGAAAATATGACCGACGATATCACAGTTATCTTCATTGATCGCGTTTGCACAGCAGTAATGCTCCTTCGGGATGAAGAGCACATGCACGGGAGCCATCGGGTTGAGATCATTGATCGCGATGATGCGGTCGTCCTCATAAACCTTCGTCGACGGGATCTCGCCCGCCGCTATTTTACAGAATATGCAATCAGACATAATATTCCTCCATTTGACATTTTACAATTATATTCTATTCCTCCGGAATTGATTAGTCAAGCAAATTATTCCTCGGGCAGTTCAAGATCACAGGATTTGATCACGGATTTCAGCGTTTTTGCCGACTCGCGCAGACGGCTCAGCTCATCGTCATTCAGAGAGAACGGGATTTCGGTCTCGATACCGTCTTTGCCGACGATCACGGGGATCGACAACGCGACGTCGTTCAAGCCATAACGTCCGTGCTGGATATACGATACAGGGAGAATACTCTTTTCATCGCGTACGATCGCTTCACAGATCCGCTTCGCGGACATCGCGATACCGTAGTAGGTCGCGTGCTTCTTGCTGATGATGTCATAAGCGGCATTCTTGACCTCTTCGGCGATATTCTCCTTAGCGGCGTCATGGTCGTGGAAATAGCCGCGCATTTCACAGAAACGGCTGATCTCAACGCCAGAGACATTCGCGCTGCTCCATGCGGCAAACTCGCTGTCGCCGTGCTCGCCGATGATAAAAGCGTGAATGGTACGCGGATCGACGCTCAAATGCTCGCTGAGGTTATAGCGCAGGCGGGCAGTATCGAGAACCGTACCCGAACCGAAAACACGGTTGTCGGGAAGTCCCGAAAGCTGCTTCGCAGCATAAGTCAACACATCAACAGGATTCGCGACGATCAGCAGAATACCCTTGAAATTGCGCTTTGCGATCTCGGGGATGATCGACTTGAAGATACCGACATTCTTTTTGATGAGATCGAGACGGGTCTCGCCGGGCTTCTGCGCAGCACCCGCGGTCACAATGATGATCGCGCTGTCAGAGATATCGTCATAATCGCCGGCATAGATATCACAGGGCTTAGAGAACGGAACGCCGTGAGAGATATCGAGCGCTTCGCCCTCCGCCTTTGCTTTATCGGCGTCGAGCATGACGATCTCGGAGAACAAGCCGCTCTGCATAAGAGCAAAAGCGGTGGATGAACCGACAAAACCACAGCCGACGATCGCTACTTTTCTTGAATTAACAGCCATAAATACAACTCCTTCACAAGTATACAGTATATATCATTACCTTATTATCATAACATAATCGCGAAAAAAATCAACATCTTATCAGCTGTACATCTTGCACATATATTGGTGCTGAAATTTGTGCAGGAAAACAAAGTGAAATTCCTCAAATCTTCTTGACTTTAAAACGTTGAAGTGTTAAAATAATGGAGCTGTCGCAAGAAACAATTATTAAAAACGATTTATATTTCTTCTACAGCAAAAAGAAGGTATTTCATGATTATAGATTTTCATACACACGTCTATCCCGACAAGATTGCGGCGCGAACGGTGGAAGCGCTGGGAAACGTCGCTGACGTCACCGCCTACACCGACGGTACTGTCAAAGGACTGCTCGACAGCATGTCAGAAGCGGGGATCGACAAAAGCGTGATCCTCCCCGTCAACACCCGCAAGGGACAGTTTGACAGCATCACAAAGTTTGCGAAAACGATCAACGATACATACGACAATCTGATCTCGTTCGGCGGTATTCATCCCGACGATGACGAAATAGAAGGAAAGCTCCGTTTTCTGAAAGATAGCGGCTTTAAAGGAGTAAAAATCCACCCCGATTACACCGAGACCTTCATTGATGACAAACGGTATATCCGCATTGTTGCCGAATGTAAGCGGTTAGGACTGATCGTGATAACCCACGCGGGCAAAGACCCCGCCTACAGCACGATCCACTGTCCTCCAGACAAAGGGATCAGCATGCTGGACAAGGTCAATGCGCTTGTCCCCGGGGACGAACCGTTCTTCGTATTCGCTCACCTCGGCGGCAACAGACTGCTCAGCGACGTGGAAAAGCATCTGGTCGGACAAAACTGCTATATCGATATCAGCTGTTCGTTCCACGATTTGGGACATTTCAGCACCGCGTCGGACGATGATATCATCAGGGTCATCAAGAATCACGGAGCTGATAAAATCCTCTTTGCCACCGATAACCCGTGGAACGGTCAGAAGGATTATGTCGAGCGTTTCAAAAAGCTCGAAGGATTATCCGACATTGAAAAGGAAATGATTTTCAGCGGCAACGCGAAGAAACTGCTGAAAATTGAATAAAGGTTATACTATCCGATAAAGGAGAAAACAAAATGGATATGTTTATCAAAATCGCTTTCTTAGTCGTCTTTTTCGCCATCATGATCGGCGTAGGCGTTTACTGCAGAAAGCAGAGCACAGATGTTAACGGCTTTGTACTGGGCAACCGTTCCGTAGGCCCGTGGCTGACCGCGTTCGCGTTCGGTACCTCCTATTTCTCGGCGGTTATCTTCGTCGGCTACGCAGGTCAGTTCGGCTGGAAGTTCGGTATGGCTTCCACATGGATCGGTCTGGGCAACGCCTTCATTGGTTCACTGCTGGCATGGAATATCTTAGGACGTCGTACCCGCGTCATGACACAGCACCTTGACAGTGCGACTATGCCCGACTTTTTCATGAAACGTTATGACTCCAAGGCGCTGAAAATCGCCGCGGCTGTCATCATCTTCATCTTCCTGATCCCCTACACCGCTTCACTGTACAACGGTCTTTCCAGACTGTTTGAAATGGCGTTCGGTATCCCCTACGCCTACTGCGTTATCGCAATGGCAGTCCTGACAGGTATTTACGTCGTTATCGGCGGCTACATGGCTACCGCGATCAACGACTTCATTCAGGGTATCATCATGATCTTTGGTATCGTGGCAGTCATCTGGGCAGTGCTCCGCGTCAACGGCGGTTTAGGCTCCACCATGACCCTTCTCTCCAAGATCCAGGCGGAAGGCACCGATATGCAGGGCGCTTTCACCTCTTTCTTCGGCCCTGATATCTTCGGTTTGATCGGCGTTGTCATCTTGACCTCTCTCGGTACATGGGGACTTCCCCAGATGGTGCAGAAGTTCTACGCCATCAAATCTGAGAAATCCATCAGCACCGGCACCATCGTCTCCACCATCTTCGCGATCATCGTCGCGGGCGGCTGCTACTTCCTCGGCGGCTTCGGCAGACTCTTCGGCGAGGCAGGCGCTGACGGCAAGCCCGTCGGCGGCTTTGACTCCGTCGTACCCACCATGCTCGAAAACCTCTCTCCCATCCTCATCGGTATCGTGGTCATTCTGGTTCTGTCAGCATCCATGAGCACGCTCTCCAGCTTGGTGCTGACCTCCAGCTCGGTTCTGACCATCGATTTTATTGATCCTGTATTCTACAAGAAAAAGAGTCTTGACGAGAAGAAGAAGGTACTGATCATGCGTATTTTCATCGTATTCTTCATTGCTCTCTCCGCGGCTATCGCGATCATCCAGGCAAGCTCACCCGTAATGTTCATCTCCCAGATGATGGGCGTAAGCTGGGGCGCTCTCGCAGGCGCGTTCCTCGCACCGTTCATGTACGGTCTGTACATGAAGCGTGTACCGAAGATCGCCGTATGGATCAACTACATCATAGGCGTCGGCATTTCACTCGCGTCCTTTGTCTGCAACATGGCAGGCGTGAAGTTCTCAAGTCCCCTCCTCACCTACTTCCAGTCCCCGATCAACGCGGGTATGGCAGCAATGCTGCTGGGCATCATCATCACGCCGATCATCGCGGCTATCGCGCCCTCTAAAGATAAAGAACGCGTAGAGAAAATCTTCTCCTGCTACAAGAAAACGCATCTCGTATCCTCCAAGCACAGCATCGACGAGGATTAAACTCGACAAACAACCACAAAGAAGTCCGAAGAACTATTGCCTTTGGACTTCTTTTGCGCTATAATAACAGTGTATATTCTTTAACAACATAGAAAAGAGGAATAAGGAAAATGATTTTTCAAAAGGACATTGAAACCTTACCGAGAAAAGAAATCGAAGCGCTCCAGCTCGAACGTCTCAAATGGGTCGTCAAGTACTGCTACGATAACGTACCGCTCTATCACCAGCGACTGACCGAATGCGGCGTGCTGGACGGCTCTAAGATCAAACAGCTCTCCGACATCGAGTACATCCCATTCACCACGAAGGATGATTTCAGAGACAACTATCCCTTCGGTCTGGTAGCGGCGGATATGAAAGACATCGTTCGTATCCACGCGTCCTCCGGCACGACCGGCAAGCCCACCACAGGCGTCTACACCAAAGAGGATCTCGATATCTGGTCTGACTGCGTCGCGCGTGTCGCGTGCGCGGGCGGCGTCACCCCCGACGATATCATCCAGATCAGCTTCGGCTACGGACTGTTCACAGGCGCTCTGGGTCTGCACTACGGTATGGAGAAAATCGGCGCGACCGTCATTCCCGCTTCTTCGGGCAACACCGAAAAACAGCTGATGATGCTGCGCGACTGGGGCGTGACAGGTCTTGTCGCTACTCCCTCCTACGCGCTGTACCTCTCCGAAGCGATCAAGGAAGCGGGCTATCCCCTCTCCGATTACAGTTTAAAGCTCGGTATCTTAGGTTCCGAGCCTTGTACCGTATCCATGCGTGAGCAGATCGAGCGCAACTTCAACATCCGCGTCTCCGACAACTATGGTATGACGGAGCTGGGCGGTCCCGGCGTCAGCGGCGACTGTGAAGCACGTGACGGCATGCACTTTGCCGAGGATCACTTCCTGCCCGAGATCATCGACACCGATACAGGCAAGCGCTTAGGCGAAGGCGAGGTCGGCGAACTGGTCGTCACCACCCTGACCCGCAAGGGTATGCCGGTGCTCAGATACCGCACCAAGGATATCACAAAGCTCAGCTATCAGCCCTGCTCCTGCGGCAGAACCCATGCCCGCATGGCAAAGACCATGGGCAGAACCGACGATATGCTGATCATCAAGGGCGTCAACGTATTCCCCACCCAAATTGAGAACATCCTTATCAACATCCCCGATATCGCGCCTCACTACATGCTCTATATCACCCGCCAGAACTACCGCGACAGTCTCGAGATCAAGGTCGAGGTCATCAACGAGTCTCTGCTCGATAACTACCAGTTGCTCGACGGTCTGAAAAAGCGCATTGAAGCGAAATTGCAGTCTATCCTCGGTCTTAGAACGAAGGTGACACTTGTCGCTCCCAAGACGCTCGAAAGATTCCAGGGCAAGGCAAAGCGCATTGTCGATTTAAGAAACGCATAATAACGAATCAGGAGACACAACATGAAAGATTTATTGATCGGTAACGCTGCGGTGGCGCGCGGTCTGTATGAAGCAGGCTGTGCGGTCATCTCCAGCTATCCCGGAACCCCCAGTACGGAGATCACAGAATTCTTCTCCAAATATGACAACGTCTACTGCGAGTGGGCGCCGAATGAAAAAGTAGCGATGGAAGCGGCATTCGGCTCCGCTCTGCGCGGCAAGCGCTCCGCCTGCTGTATGAAGCATGTCGGTCTGAACGTTGCCGCCGACCCGCTGTTTACCATGTCCTACACCGGCGTCAACGCGGGTATCGTGATCTGTGTTGCCGACGATCCCGGCATGCACAGCTCCCAGAATGAGCAGGATTCGCGTCACTACGCGATCGCGGCAAAGATCCCCATGCTCGAGCCGTCCGACTCACAGGAAGCGCTTGATTACGCAAAGCTCGCGTATGAGATCGGAGAGCAGTTCGACACTCCTGTGCTTCTCAAGATGTGTACCCGCGTCGCGCACTCCCAGAGCATCGTCGAATTAGGCGAACGCACCGAGATCACTAAGGAATACACCAAGAATCCGCAGAAATACATCATGACCCCGGGCAACGCGATCCGCCGTCATCCTTTTGTGGAAGAACGCACCAAGAAGCTGACCGAATACGCCGAGACCTCTCCCCTCAACCGTGTTGAGGAAGGCGACGGTTCATACGACTTTGGAATCATCACATCTTCAACCTCCTATCAGTATGTGAAAGAAGCCTTCGGCGACAGCGTAGCTGTACTGAAGCTCGGCATGATCAATCCTCTTCCTGTCAAGCTGATAAAAGAATTTGCCGCAAAGGTCGACAAGGTCTACGTCATCGAAGAGCTTGACCCGATCATCGAGACCCACTGCAAAAACATCGGCGTAGAGGTCATCGGCAAGGACAAATTTTCCATCCTCGGCGAATTCAGCCAGAAAAGCATTGAGCAGGCGTTTGAAATGGCAGACAAGACTGTGTTCAGCCTCGACACCGATATCCCTGTCCGTCCCCCGATGATGTGCTCCGGCTGTCCGCACAGAGGCATGTATTATGTTCTCGCGAAGAACAAGATCACTGTTCTCGGCGATATCGGCTGTTACACCTTAGGCGCCGCGCCGCCCCTGAACGCGCTGGATATGACGCTCTGCATGGGCGCTTCCGTCTCTGGTATCCACGGCTATAACAAAGCCGGCGGTGATGAGACTGAAGGAAAGACCGTCTGCGTGATCGGTGACTCCACCTTCATGCACTCAGGCGTCACGGGGCTCATCAATATCGCCTACAACCAGAGCAATTCCACCGTTATCATCCTCGATAACTCCATCACCGGTATGACGGGTCATCAGCAAAACCCTACCACGGGCTATTCCATCAAGGGCGATCCCGCGGGCAAGGTCAATCTTGAAGACCTCTGCCACAGCATCGGGATCAACTCCGTCCGTGTTGTCGATCCCTATAATCTGGAAGAATGTGAAAAGGCAGTCAAGGAAGAACTCGCTAAGAACGAGCCTTCCGTCATCATTTCACGCCGTCCCTGCGTTCTGCTCAAATATGTCAAGCCGAAAAAGCCCTTATGGGTCAATCCCGAAAAGTGTCGTGCTTGCAAGAAATGCATGAAGTTCGGCTGTCCGTCCATTTCATTCAAGGATGGTCATGCCGCCATCGATACCACCCTGTGTGTCGGCTGCGGCGTATGTGCTCAGCTCTGTCCCTTTGACGCGTTTGAAAGCGAGGTGCCCGCAAATGACTAAGAATATCATGATCGTCGGCGTAGGCGGACAGGGTTCTCTGCTCGCAAGCAAGCTGCTCGGCAGACTGCTGGTCGACGAAGGCTACGACGTCAAAGTATCCGAGGTTCACGGAATGAGCCAGAGAGGCGGTTCCGTCGTCACCTACGTCCGCTTCGGCGACAAGGTCTACTCCCCTGTCATCGAAGATGGTGAAGCGGATTTCATCGTATCGTTTGAGAAAATCGAAGCGGCGCGTTATGTGCAGAATCTCAAAAAAGACGGCACTATCATCGTCAACACCCAGCAGATCGACCCCATGCCTGTCATCATCGGCGCAGCGACCTATCCCCAGGACATCATCACCGAGATGAAGGATAAAGGCATTCATGTCGACGATATCAACGCTCTGTCTCTTGCCAACGAAGCGGGCTCCGCAAAGGCGTGCAACATTGTTCTGATGGGCAGACTGGCGAAACACTTTGATATGCCGAAGGAAAAATGGCTGTCTGCCATCGAAAAATGCGTCAAGCCGCAGTTTGTTGATATCAACAAAAAGGCATTTGATTTGGGATACAACTGCTGAAAGAGCAGTTCTCGTATATGAAAAAAACACGAAAGGATGAAGTAAATTGCAGAAGAACTACTACCAACCCGCAGCTGAAACCATGCAGGTCGATGACATCAAGAAACTGCAGGAAGAAAAGCTGATCAAGCAGGTCAAGTACGTCTATGACAACGTCAAGTACTACCGTGACCTGATGGACGAAAAAGGCGTCAAGCCCGAGGATATCCAATGTCTTGCCGACATCAGCAAGCTGCCCTTCCTCACCAAGGATGACTTAAGAGAAGCCTATCCCTACGGCATGCTCGCGACCGACCTCAAAAACTGCGTCCGTATCCAGTCCACCTCCGGCACGACAGGCAAGCGCGTTGTCGCATTTTATACCCAGAACGACATCGACATGTGGGAAGAATGCTGTGCCAGAGCGATCGTCGCGGCAGGCGGCAGCAATGAGGATGTTGTTCAGGTTTGCTACGGCTACGGCTTATTCACCGGCGGTCCCGGACTCAACGGTGGCTCTCACAAGGTCGGCTCCCTGACTCTGCCGATGTCCAGCGGCAACACCAACCGCCAGATCCAGTTCATGATGGATCTTAACGCCACCATCCTCTGCTGTACTCCTTCCTACGCCGCGTATATCGGCGAAAGTCTGAAAGAACAGGGCTACAAGCCCGAGGACAACAAGCTCAAGGCGGGTATCTTCGGCGCGGAACCGTGGACAGAGGAAATGCGCAGAGATATCGAAAAATCTCTGGGTATCAAGGCATATGACATCTACGGTCTGACCGAGACCAGCGGCCCCGGCGTTTCCTTCGAATGTGAAGAACAGACCGGTATGCATATCAACGAAGATCACTTCTATGCGGAGATCATCGACCCCGAAACAGGCGAAGTGCTCCCCGAAGGCTCTAAGGGCGAGCTGGTATTCACCTCTCTCGACAAAGAAGCCTTCCCCCTGCTCCGTTACCGCACACGCGACATCACCATCCTTACCCGTGAGAAATGCTCCTGCGGAAGAACCTTCATCAAAATGAAGAAGCCGATGGGTCGTTCCGACGACATGATGATCATTCGCGGCGTCAACGTATTCCCGAGCCAGATCGAGGCTGTTCTGCTGAACAAGGGCTATGCGCCGAACTATCAGATCCTTGTCGACCGTGTCAACAACACCGATACCTTTGAGATCCTTGTTGAAATGCTGCCAGAGGACTTCTCCGATACACCGAAGGTCATCACCAAGAAGGAGAAGCAGCTGCAGGCAGCGATGAAAGAAATGCTGGGTATCAACCCCACCATCCGTCTGGTGGCTCCCAAATCCATCGCCCGCAGCGAAGGCAAGGCTGTCAGAGTCATCGATAACCGCAAGAAAATCGGCATCAACGTATAAATCCATTCAATGACATAACGAAAACAACTAAGAGGAGTGAAAACTATGGCAATCAAACAGTTATCCATCTTTGTAGAAAACCGTGAGGGTACGCTCGTTACCGTGACCGATGCTATCGCGAAGGCAGGCGTCGATATCCGCGCGATGAGCGTAGCTGATACCAACGATTTTGGTATCTTCCGTCTGATCGTCACCGACGTTGATAAGGCGAAACAGGCACTGGATGAAGCGAACGCGTTTGTCTCCATCACTGAGGTCGTCGGCGTAGCGCTGGAGGATAAACCCGGCTCTCTCGCCAAGGTCGTGAAGATCCTCGCGGACAACAACATCAATATCGAGTACATGTACGCTTTCATCACAGTGTCGAAGCAGTTCGCATATGTTGTCCTGCGTGTAGAAAACAATGAGCAGACCGAAAAGATCCTGGTTGAAAACGGCATCAAGCTCGTCACCGAAGAGGATATGGAGAACCTCTGACGCACGAAGTGCATATTCTTTTCTCAATCAAACGTATCATTGATACAGCAAAGCCCGCTCAAACGAGCGGGCTTTTGTCATGTTATGATAATGTTCCGATGTATTTTTCGACGTCAAAGGGATCAAGCGGTGTATCCTTTTTAAGATACAGCGGATGATGCGGGTGACCTTTTTTCGATATCTTTCCGGCTGAAAACCATTTTGCCTGATGTCTTGCGCCTATTTCGATCATCGAGCGTACACAATGAGGTAGATAAGGACGTTTTTCGATAATATTTCCCCATGCCGCCCAGACAGAAGGCTGATCGCTCAAGCTGAGGATATATTCGAATGCTTTCATGTTCTCCTCATGCAGCAGCGTATTACATTCACGCTCCATATCATCAGGATTTGTCGCGCGCTGGGCGTAGACATTGAACATGATGAAGCTGTCATATCCGTTATGCAAAGCGATCCGTTCTACGGATTTCAATGTATTGTCGAGGTCATTAGGAGCGGCAGTCGAGGGATTGATACCGATACAAATCAGCGGCTTCTCCCCTCTTGTGCCGAGGATGTAACGGTATTCGCTATAAAAATCCGGAACATACATCCAACTGTCCTTATCATAATCGTCGTTGGTACTGACCATTGCGTCGGCAAAAGTCAACACCTCGATATCAACAGTATCGGAAGATGGAATATGCATAAAGTTTCACCTATTTTCTAAAACTAAAAGTGAACAGTAAAACGGGAGCAGACCGAAGTCTGCTCCCTCGTATTACTTTAAATCACGCTATGCAGATCAAGAATTCCAACCGGTTACGAGATAGTGACCCTGAGAATTCTTATCACCATTCATCCAGTAGCCTTCATAGGTACCGAAATCGGTAATGTCTTCTGTCTGAGCGCCGTTGCCGTTGTTCAGGATGACACCGACTGCGCCTGCGGGAACGTAACAGCGGAACTGGGTCTCACCGTAATCGTTGGTGACCGTCTCAGCCTGAGAAGAGCCGGGCCACTCGCCGCAGAGGGCGGTACCGTTAGCGTCCCATGCGTAAACATACGCCGTACCCCAACCGAAGTTATCAGTCAAGAGGAAGGAAACCGTAGTGGTATCGGGAGTCGTCGGATCCGGAGTAGGATCAGTCGGATCGGGTGTGGGGGTCGGATCATCGGTAATCTCATAGAAATCTACCATGTAGTGACCCTCACTGTCCTTATCGGTCATGTAAACGCCGGTAGAACCGGTGAACGGAATATCAACAGTCTGCTGAGTACCGTCATTGATGATGTAGTTGGTCATGCCTGCGGGCATCTCGAAAGTAAATCTCTCTTCGCCATAGTCGTTCAGACCGATGGAAGTCATTGCAACGCCGGGCCACTCGACAGGCTGTTCGGAATCAGACCAGTAATAGATGTTGACAGTGCTGAAGCCCTTGTTGTTGGAGAAGATGATCGTACTGCCGTCAGTTACAACAGGTTCGGACTCAGTCGGATCCGGAGTAGGATCGGTCGGGTCGGGTGTGGGGGTCGGCTCATCGGTGATCTCATAGAAATCTACCAGATAATGACCCTCAGAATCCTTATCGGTCATGTAAACGCCGGTGGAACCGGTGAACGGAATATCAACAGTCTGCTGAGTACCGTCGTTGATGATGTAGCTGGTCATGCCGTCAGGCATGGTAAAGGTATAACGATCCTCGCCATAATCATTGGTATCGAGGTAAGTCATCGGAACGCCGGGCCACTCAACGGGCTGTTCGGAATCGGACCAGTAATAGATGTTGACGGTGCTGAGACCCTT